>NZ_NTMG01000019.1 GCF_002487355.1 Candidatus Methanoperedens sp. BLZ2
AATGTAGAACTAGTGATTTTTTTTAAAAATAGGAAGTTTTGGGACAGCCTGTTATAGTCAATTTACCAAGGGAAAAGGAATTAAAGAATCTATTTGTTAAAAGAAATGAAAAGATAAAATTGTATACAGAAATTTCGGAATTTAGTAATAAATTGACAAATATTAAAGGAAAAATTTTTATTCATAACGATAACAAAAAGTTTGGTAAAAATGATGTGAAACAAGATTTAGTGACCTTTTTAGGAGATATGGGAATAAATGCTAGAATTGTATCTGAAGATAAAAAGATGGACCCTAAAAAACCAATGGGGACATTAGATAGATGGAGTAAGTAACTTTAAATCAAAATAATATTGTCTATTTCAGTTAATTTTTTTGGTCTCTGTCTATAGCATACTCAAGAGCAATTCTTGAATTTAAACATGCAATTAAGAGGCTCAATTAGCGATTGGCGTCGGTAGCGTATATTATAACTGATCTGTTAGGATTAAAATATTGTATAAAATATAACCCAACTTTTTGCTGACATAGCGCTGGTTCCTGGTTATAGGTTGACGCAAGATTACGGGAATAATCTTGAAAACTGAAACGATTAACACTATGCTCTAACCCTTGAAGAGATCACCATCGCCAACCCCTACATCCTTGACGAGCAGTACACCGGTGCCGCCGCCACGACTCCCGCGCCGGAAATAACCGAAACAGGCGCTCAGACAAAAGAGACGCCATTCCCTTCAGTGATGTTTACGCTGGCGACCTTGCTTGCCGCCTCGCGCTGGAGGCGCAGATAAGTTGAGCCGATCCTGAAAATAAACGATTTTTATTTGGAAATGTTAAGCAGGCAAACAGGGATGCTGTAAAGTTCCTATCGCGTGGATTTAAGCTGCCGCTTGCTGTGAGTATGAGGGCATATCATGTGGATGAGAATATGCTGTGTTGAGTAAATTTTCAGTGATCCAGTGTTTTTCTCTACGCTTATACCCCAACGTTATAAAGATCATCTGCGGATCGTGAATCCTGCAATGGTTCACTTTCCCTTGCCAGGCGGAGCATGTGGCACATATGGGATGGGAATGAACTCGACAGAAGGCCGGCGCATACCCGATTGCTGGTATAGTTCCATAAGTTCGTAGACTTCCATGAGCATCTGGTCATTTACTGGCAAACCCAGTTCCTTTGCCTGCTCAAAATCAATCGGATAATCATGCGTCCAACGCCCTTCGCTGAGCATCCTTGCAAGTTCTGACGCTTTTTCAGGAGTATTGTGTTCAAGCAGCAGAAAATATACGGCTTCATATACCTGGTCAATAGCCTTTTTTGCCACATCACCAAGAATAAGGGTCTGGTCATCCCTGTGAGGGTTTGGCTGCTCCAGTGCCTTAAGTATGGAGACCGCGGGATAGTACCCCTGAGGCCCGCCAAGCTGCGGGTCGACCGGGCCAAGGACTGCGTTTGGGTCCATGACAATCTCATCAGCTGCCATGGCTATTAGCGAACCGCCGGACATTGCATAATGAGGGATGAAAACAGTTACTTTTCCCTTGTGGCGTTTAAGGGCGCAGGCAATTTGTTCCGCAGCAAGTACAAGTCCGCCTGGCGTATGCAGAATAAGGTCGATTTGCATATCAGGCGGTGTCATGCGTATAGCCCGAAGTATGGCCTCCGAATCCTCAATGTCTATGTATCTGGCAAGTGGGAACCCGAAGAAACTCATGATTTCCTGCCTGTGTATCATGCTTATTACCCTGCTATTGCGCTTTGTCTCAATTGAACGCATGATCAGCTGGCGCTTTGACAAAAGTATCCGCTTTTGTATCACAGGTATAAAGAATGAAATAAATACGAGTATCCACAGGATGTCCGTGATATTGATATTGAAATTATCCAGAATCGCCATATAGTCACCTGTTTATCATTATCATTTTTATGGTTCAAGTTGTCCGGGATTGAGATATCCAGTCAGTACATCATTCCTTTTTCTTTTATTACTACTGCGTCCTCCAACTCGCATACCGAATTTTTAAGTTAACTGACACCCATGACACCCTTTTTTGCTGACCTGTCAAATATTATATCTCTCATATATTATATGATTTTGAGAAGTATTAATATTTTCTGGATGCCTTCCCGCAAACTCATAATTCATCATAATCAATCATTTCATTCGTACTTATACGAACCAATATCTTTATTATATTGCATATCGTTTACATCAATTGTAAATATGACCCGACAAAGCAGGAGAAAAACAACTGACAGGCTGCATTGCACGTTCAGCGCAATTATTGATATATTTGAGATGCAAAACCACAGGGAACCCACGAGCCATGAAGTTAATGATTTCATATTGTCCTATGGCAACAGGGGTTACAGGGTAAAGTAACATGATTAATAATTATGCTCCATTATTAATAATGATGTTATATTAATAATAATGCATCTACGCATCGCTAAAAAACGAAAGATTTAAAAGCAATCAATCCCTCTAAATATTAAAAAACGTTACAAACAAATTAAATCTGATGGGTACAAAATGAGTAACGTACAATCATGTTATCAGTGCGGCAAATGCACATCCATATGCCCCATGCGCCGAGTATCAAAAACATCTCCTCGAAGCTCCATTTATAATGCTAATATCTATGGGTTTGAGACTCAGGATATCTGGACATGCCTGACCTGCGGGTTATGCCCCCAGGAATGTCCTCAGCAGGTGGATTTCCTGAGCTTTATCAGGGAAGAACGCCAGGGAAAACAGCCTCTGGCTATTGCGCATCTTGGTGTTTTCACAGAGCTTGCTGAATTGAGTTCCAGGCTCAATGGGAACATTGCTGAAAAGTCCGGCGATTCAAAAATCGGTTTCTTCCCCGGATGCGTGGACTCACTTGACTTATTCCTGCATGATGTTAAAACCAATTTTGGGGAAATAACAACCTCATCTGTCAGGCTTCTTGATAAACTGGGTATGAAACCCCAGGTTTTAAATATGAAATGCTGCGGCCATGATGTCCTCTGGCAGGGAAAAAAGGATGTTTTCAATGGCCTTAAGGAATATAATAAAAAATACATACAGGAAAGCGGTATAGATACCCTTGTAACAAGCTGTGCCGAATGCTACCGCACTTTTTCAAAGGATTACGATCTGGGGATAAAAGTTATTCATACATCACAGTTATGGGATAAACTGGGCTTGAAAATAAATCAGGATGTGACCTACCATGACCCGTGCAGGCTGGGAAGGCACATGGGAGAATATGATGCGCCGCGAAAAGCACTCACTGCGAACGGTGTTACACTAAAAGAGATGGAGCATTCAAAGGAAAAGGCCCTGTGCTGCGGTGTGAGTAATTTCATGAACTGCAATGAACAGACAAAAGCGCTTCGGATTGCAAGGATGAATGAAGCCGAAGCTACAGGCGCAAAGACCCTGATCACCACATGTTCGAAATGCCTTGCTCATTTTAATTGCCTGAAGAATGAAAAAGATGCGGTAAAGAAGTATGATTTTGATGTTGTTGACCTTAGCGTATTCCTCGCAAGACAATTGGAGGCGGGAAAATGATTAAATCAAGCGATCTTGATCCGAATTTCAAATATGAGATATCAAATGAACCCGGCGGTGAAAATATAAAGAAATGCTTTAACTGTACAGGTTGTACGGTTGGCTGCCCGCTTGCGGAAATAGATAAATCCTATAATCCCAGGATTATACTTCGAAAAGCCCTTCTTGGTATGAGAAAAGAAGTCCTGACTGATGATTCATTATGGCTTTGCGCATCATGTTATATCTGCTATGAGCGCTGCCCGCAGGATGTTAAAATAACCGAAGTGATAGGGGCAATCCGGGCGATCGCACAGCGCGAGGCAAAAGCCGGGAAAATTAAGATCACAAATGACAAACCCCTGTTCGATCATCTTTTCATTGATTCGGTAAAAAGTAATGGCAAATGGTATGAAGCAGGGGTCAGCGGCACGTTCATGCTAAAAACAAAAGGTATCGGGGGGGCTATTGGCTATGCTCCGATGGGGCTTGAATTATTCAAAAAGGGAAAATTGAGCATTCTGCCTCATAAGATCAAAGGTACAAAAGAAATAAAGCGCATTTTTGAGGAAGTGGAGAAAAAATGAAGCTTGCTTATTATCCCGGATGCACGCTTCACGGCACAGCTCGCGAATACGATGCTTCCACAAAAGCTGTTTGTAAGGCAGCAGGCGTTGATCTTGTCGAGATAGATGACTGGAACTGCTGCGGCGCCCTTGAAGCTATATTTGATAAGGAGCTATCGATGGGTTTGTCCGCACGCAACAACTTCAAAGCACAAAAAACAGGTCTTGACCTTGTGATCCCGTGCAGCATATGTTCACATAATCTTTCAAGAGCAGACACAGCGATGAAAAATGATGAAGCCTTCAGGACAAAGATCGAAAGAGCTCTTGGTGAAAAATACAACGGTGTAAAGATAAAACATCTGCTCGATGTCATGGTAAATGATATCGGAACAGATGCGATATCCAGGAAATTCACAAAATCATTAAAAGGCATAAAAGCTGTTGCTTATTATGGCTGCCTTCTTGTGCGGCCTTCTGAGGTTTCAAAATTCGATAATCCTGAAAATCCCATGTCTCTTGATAACCTGATCAAATCAACAGGCGCAGATTGTCTTCCTTTCACCCAGAAAACAAAATGCTGCGGCGGGAACCTCCTTATGAGCAAGCAGGACTACGCATTCCTCCTCACGAAGAAGTTATTCGATGAAGCAAAAGCAGCCGGCGCAAATTGCGTTGTTGTGGCATGTCCTATGTGCCACATGCTGCTTGACGGCCAGCAGACAATGATCGAAAAGGCGCATAATACTGTTATTGATATGCCTGTCCTTTATTTTACCCAGCTTATCGGGATGGCTCTGGGTATTAGCGAAAAAGAGCTTGAGCTTGATAAGAATATGGTGCCAACCTCAAAACTTATTGGCTCTATCGGCAGGGGAGAAATGAAAGTGGAAGTAAAAGGCGCAACTACAGAAGTGGCTAAACCAGAAGAAGCGGAGGCTGCAGAATGAAAGGCTCGGTAGCTGTAGTGGGCGGGGGCATCGCCGGAATCCAGGCAGCTCTTGACCTTGCTGACAGTGGTTTTAAGACGTATCTCATAGAATCAAGGCCAAGCATTGGCGGAGTAATGTCACAGCTTGATAAGACGTTCCCCACGAACGATTGCGCCATGTGCATCTTATCTCCGAAACTTGTGGAAACAGCAAGGCACCCTAATATTGAATTACTCTCGTATAGCGATGTTAAATCCATCAGCGGAAAAGCAGGTGATTTCAAAGTTAAAGTAGTAAAGAAAGCGCGCTACGTTGATGAAACAAAATGCACAGGCTGCGGATCATGCACTGAAAAATGCCCCTCAAAAGTCCAGGACGAATATAATGCAGGGATGAGCAAGCGCAAATCCATCTATATCCCGTTTGCACAGGCGATACCCAGGATTGCAACGATAGATGCTGCACATTGCTTATATCTGACGAAAGGCAAATGCGGGGTATGCAAGAAAGTTTGCGGCCCAAAAGCTGTGGACTATGAACAAAAAGATAAAGAGATCGAATTAGATGTGGGCTCGGTTGTGCTTGCCACAGGTTTTAAACCATTTGACCCCTCCATTCTCAAGAATTATCGGTTTGATCATCCTGATGTGATCACATCATTACAGTTCGAGCGCCTGCTCAGCGCAAGCGGTCCGACACAGGGACATGTTACGAAACAATCTGACGGCAAAGTTCCGAAAAATGTTGCTTTCATCCAGTGCGTGGGTTCACGAAATCCGCATATCGACAGGAAGCACTGCTCTTCAGTGTGCTGCATGTACGCAACCAAAGAATCCATAATAGCAAAAGAGCATGACCCCGAACTTAATATTACTATTTTCCATATCGATATAAGGGCATATGGCAAGAATTTCGAGGAATTCTACAACAGGGCACAGAGAGAATATGGTATCAAATACATCAACTCCCGCCCGCCCGAAGTGATCGTGGGCACAAATAATGCCCTATCCCTGAAATATGAGGATTTCAAGACAGGCGGCCTTGTGACACAGGATTTTGATCTTATCGTCCTCTCAATCGGGCTTGATCCTGCTGATTCAACCCGCACACTTGCGCAATCGTCGGGTATCGCGCTTGATGATTTCGGGAATATCGCTACAGGCATCGAGAGCCCTGTTGAATCAAGCGTCGCAGGCATATATGTATGCGGCGTGGCGCAGGGACCAAAGGATATCCCTGATACCGTGGCACAGGCAAGTGCAGCCGCATCAAAGGCAGCAGCGCTCCTGTCAGGTGAGCGCGGAACGCTCATCAAAGAGAGAAAATTCCCTGATGAAAAACAGCTTTCACCTCTGCCGCGCATAGGTGTATTCGTGTGCCACTGCGGAATAAATATCGGAAGCGTGGTCAATGTCCCCGGTGTTGTGGAATATGCCAGAACCCTGCCTGGTGTAACGCATGCCAGGGAGATGCTGTATGCATGCTCTTCCGATTCCCAGGCCGCAATAAAAGATGCGATCGCGAAAAATGACCTGAACCGCGTGGTAGTTGCATCATGCACGCCGCGCACACATGAGCCTTTATTCCAGAATACATGCCGCGAGGCGGGACTTAATCCATATTTATTCGAACTTGCCAACATCCGCGAACATTGCTCCTGGGTACACTCGAAGGAAAAAGAGAGAGCTACAGAGAAGGCAAAAGGCATCGTGCAGATGGCAGTCGCAAAAGCTGCTTTATTCCAGCCGCTTTATAAACAGCAAGTATCGCTTATTAATAAGGCTATAGTTCTTGGCGGCGGTGTTGCTGGCATGACTGCTGCACTTGATATTGCCAATAATGGTTATTTTGTTACAATCATTGAAAAAGAAAAAGAACTTGGCGGAATGCTTCGTGAAATGACGGAATTGTATGATGGTAAGAAGCCTGCTGATGTGCTAAAAGAACTTATAGGTAAAGTAAATGGAAATAAAAATATCAACGTAATAAATGAGGCAAAACTCCTCAAGGTCGAAGGTTATCTTGGCAACTTTAAAGGAGTTGTCCTTGCAAACGGCAAGGAGCTAACACTTGATTTTGGCGCATCTGTGGTTGCTACCGGAGCCCGGAACCTTGAACCATCGGGATTATTCAATTATGGCAAAGATCCCCATGTGGTTACGCAGGCGCAATTTGAAAAAATGCTCGGTAACGGCGTCAGCGCGAATAATATAACAATGATACAGTGTGTCGGAGCCCGCAATAAAGAACGGGAATACTGCGGTAGAACGTGCTGTGTGGATGCGGTCAAGAACGCAATAAGAATAAAGAAAGCAAATAGCAAAGCAAATGTCTATGTCCTTTATCGGGACATGAGGACGTATGGCGTGATGGAAAAACTATATGAAGATGCCAGGGACCTTGGCGTAATATTTATTAAATACGAAGCTGATAATCCGCCGAAAGTACAGGGCGGGTCAGTTTTAGTACATGACCAGATGCTGAATGAGGATATCGAATTAGCATCAGACCTTGTGGTACTGAGTACGCCGCTTGTGGCCGGGGAAAACGAAGAAATAAACCAGCTTTTCAAGATACCGCTTGACAAGAACAAATTCTTCCTTGAAGCACATCCCAAACTGCGGCCGGTAGATTTCGCAACAGATGGCATATTCCTTTGCGGAAGCGCCCAGGCGCCAAAGCTTATGGATGAAGCCATATCGCAGGCAAGCGCCGCAGCATCCCGCGCTTGCACGATTCTTTCGAGGAAATTCATTGAAACAGAAGGTGCGGTATCAGTCGTGAACGAAGCTAAATGTATTGGCTGCGGCACGTGTGTTACAGTTTGTCCCTATAATGCCCCTTCATTGTATGATGCGACTGTTAAAGCAGAAGAAGTCACATACACCGCAAAGAAGTCAAAAATAAACGCAGCATCCTGCAAAGGTTGCGGTTCATGCGCAGCCGCCTGCCCGGCCGGAGCTATCACTGCGCAGCATTTCTCCTCAAAAGAGATTGGCGAAGCGATTGATGCTTTCGATAAGGGCGTTAAGAGCATTTCAATTGAAAAAGGCGTCGTGGAGGTGACGGTATGAGCACGGAAGCGGCAGCAGGAACACCAAAATCAGAGGGTTGGGAACCAAATATCCTTGCTTTTTGCTGTAACTGGTGTTCATACGCAGGCGCAGATCTGGCAGGCGTGAGCAGGTTCCAGTATCCGCCAACTGTTAAAGTCCTGCGTGTTATGTGTTCGAGCAGGGTTGAACCGGCATTCATTTTAAAAGCATTGAAAGACGGAGCTGACGGCGTTCTTGTGGCTGGATGCCATATCGGGGACTGCCATTATATTGATGGAAATAAGAATGCAGAGGTCAGGATAAATAATACAAAAAAAGCGCTGGAAAAACTCGGATTCGATAAGAGGCTGCGGCTTGAGTGGATATCTGCCAGCGAAGGATTGCGATTCTCAGAAGTTATTCGAAATTTTACAGAAGAAATAAAGAAACTGGGACAAAATCCAGTGAAAAAACCGCAGATAAACGCAGATGAACGCAGATTGGATACATCGGATATCAGCGTTAATATGCGTTCTATTGCTAATGTTCAAGGAAGTGAAGTTAAATGAGTGATAATAAAGGCGATGAGAAACCTGTTGAATCAAAGGTTGATCAGGAAGAAAAACGGGTTGGAGTGTTCGTATGTGAATGCGGTGTAAATATCGGAGGTGTTGTAAATACTAAAGCAGTAGCCGAATATATCGGAACACTGCCTGGCGTAAAAGTAACATCCGTTAACAAGTTCACATGTTCTGACTCAGGCCAGGCTGATATCCAGTCGAAGATAAAAGAACACAACCTTAATCGTGTTGTTGTGGCTGCGTGCTCTCCAAAAACACATGAGCCAACATTCCGTGCCTGTATTGAAGAGATGGGCTTGAACCAGTATTTCCTTGAATTCGTAAATATCAGAGATCATTGCTCATGGATCCACATGTGGGAGAAGGAGAAAGCCACTGAGAAGGCAAAAGACCTTATCCGCATGGGAACTGAACGTGCCAAGCTTCTTGAACCCCTTCAGGCAAGCGAGGTACCTGTAACTGATAAGGCTCTTGTCATCGGCGCAGGTGTTGCGGGAATGCAATCAGCTCTTGACCTTGCTGATATGGGTTTCCAGGTATATCTTGTGGAGAAGGAGCCTTCAATAGGCGGAAGGATGGCTCGCTTTGACAAAGTATTCCCAACGAATGATTGTTCAATATGTATCCTTGGTCCCAAGATGGTAGAAGTCGCGCGTAATAAGAATATCAAGATAATGAGCTATTCAGAAGTGAAAGCAGTAGATGGGTATGTAGGTAATTTCAATGTAAAGATCGAGCATAAACCCAGGTATCTCGATGTCGCGAAATGTACAGGATGCGCCAAATGCAGCGAAGTATGCCCTGTTGAAGTGCCTTATGATTTCAATGAAGGCTTCGGCACACGCAAAGCGATATACGTCCCATTCCCGCAGGCTGTACCCCTTCGCGCCCTTATTGACAAAGATAATTGCATCAACTGCAAGGCATGCGCAAAAGCATGCCAGAGCGGGGCAATAAACTATGATATGCAGACTTCATATACTGACCTTAATGTTGGTGTAATAATTGGAGCAGTGGGTTTCAAGACATACGACCCGGAGCCAAGGCATGATTTCGGATACGGGTTGTATGATAATATTATTACTGCTATGGAATTTGAGAGGCTTCTTAATGCAGCCGGGCCGACCGGGGGTCATGTTGTGCGCCCATCGGACTGCAAAGAGCCAATACGGGTTGGATTTGTGAACTGCGTGGGTTCGCGTGATAAGGCTACCAATATTTACTGCTCAGGTGTGTGCTGTATGTACACAATAAAGAACGCGCAGCTCCTTAAAGAGAAGCGCCCTGAGACAGACCATACTGTAATGTATATCGATATCAGGACACCCTTCAGGGCATATGAGGAATCATACAACAGGTCACGCAATCTTGGTGTTAAATTCCTGCGCGGAAGACCTGTGGAAGTAAAGGAAGACCCCGTCACCAAAAATATCAAGGTGCGGGTCGAGGATACACTTGCCGGTGAAATGAGGAATCTTGAATTTGATCTTCTTGTACTTGCGACTGGCATTGTCCCGAACGAAGGAATAGGCCAGATACAGCAATTATTGAAATTATCAAAAGCAGCAGACGGCCTTCTGATGGAAGCACATCCGAAATTAAAACCCGTTGATACCACTATCGATGGCGTATTCCTTGCTGGCTGCGCTTCAGGACCCAAGGATATTCCATATGCAGTATCCCAGGGCAGCGCATGCGCAGGCCGCGCCACTATTCTTCTCAAGAACAAGAAAGCCATAACAGAAGGCATAACCGCGGTTGTGAACCCGGATGTATGCGTGGGTTGTAATGTGTGCATTCCGATGTGCCCATTCCAGGCTATCAAGTTTGATGAAAAAGCCGGAAAGGCAAATGTTGTTAAAGCGCTCTGTAAAGGGTGCGGAACATGTGTGGCAGCATGCCCGACAGGTGCGCTTGAGCAGAGCCACTTCAAGAATAACCAGATACTGGCCCAGGTAAAGAATGTATTCAAGTTCCAGGAGGTAGCGGTATGAGCGCAGAAGCTGCCACAACTACAAAGACCGATGGCTGGGAACCCAAAATCGTGGCCTTCTGCTGCAACTGGTGTTCATACGGAGGCGCGGACAGCGCAGGGATGGGAAGATTCCAGCAGCCGGCTTCAGCAAGGATCATACGCGTCATGTGTTCAGGCAGGATCGACCCGCTGCATGTGTTCAATGCATTCCTGGAAGGCGCTGACGCTGTACTTGTGACAGGATGCCACATCGGCGATTGCCATTATGTTAACGGTAATGATAAAACAAAAATAAAATACAAATATCTTGAAAACGTGGCGCATGAGCTTGGTATTGAAAAAGAGAGACTCCAGCTTAACTGGATATCGGCAAGCGAAGGCGAAAAGTTCGCAAATTTTATCCGTGATGTTACTGCCCAGATAAAGAAGCTTGGGCCCAGTCCCTTAAAACCTGAGGGGGTGGCGTAATGCAAAAAGGTGAAATGTATGTTGGATGGTCAACAAAAGAGGATGTGAGAAAATGCGGAGGCTCAGGCGGTCTTGTAACCTCAATGCTGGCAGCTGCGCTTGAAAAGAAGCTTGTTGATGCTGTTGTTGTATTAAAGAAAATAAATGAGTTCGAGGCTGTTCCTATCATCACTTCTGACGTGAATGAAGTACTGAATTCAGCGGGTTCACTGCATTCAGTCCCGAGCAACTTTGCAAAGCTGATCGCTAACAGGAACCTGAAAGTTGCACTCCCGGCAAAAGGATGCGATGTGAGGGGGATAATCGAGCAGGGAAAGCGCAACGCTATTAACCCTGATAATACTTTTATCGTAGGATTGAACTGCGGTGGATCAATGCATCCGGTTGTTACCCGCGAGATGCTTGAAGTAATGTACAAGATAAAGCCGGAAGATGTCCATGGCGAAGAGATCGAGAAAGGAAAATTAATTTTTGAGACAAAAGACGGGAAAGAGAACGCCATTACCATTGACGAACTTGAAGAAAAAGGGTATGGAAGACGCGAAAACTGCCGATACTGCACGATAAAGATCCCAAATAATTCTGATATTGCATGCGGCAACTGGGGTGTTATCGGAGACCTTGCAGGAAAAGCCACATTTGTTGAGATTAACTCGGAAAAAGGCGCCACACTCTTGCAGAATGCGGTTGATGCCGGATATGTGCAGGTGCAGAAGCCGGATGAGAAAGGTGTTGCTATGCGCGCCAAGATAAAAGGCGTGATGGAAGGCCTTGGCCAGAAATGGAAAGATAAAATATTCGTTCCGATCGAAAATAACAGGTTGGAGTATTTCAGGAAAGAACTTGAAAACTGCATTGACTGCGGCGCATGCAAGGCCGTATGCCCAACATGTTCCTGCGGTGATGCTTCAAAGTGTACCGAATACCATTCCCGTGGCGATGCTTATAAGATGTCGATGTATCACCTCGTTCGCTTTTTGCACCTTGCAGATGCATGCATCGGGTGCGGCCAGTGCAGTGACGTATGCCCGGTTGATATTCCGCTTACAAGATTATACAGGAGGTTTGCAAATCCTGTGCAGGAGCAGTTAAAGTATGAGCCGGGGATGGATATGAGAAAGCCCCCCTATTTCGAGGTGAAGTTAAATGAGTGAATATAATCAATTTATTGAATACAAGCCACAAATAAAACCTGATAAATATAGATGTGGACTGGATTCACGATCGGGAGAAGGAATGTTGAGTACAGAGGCTATAAAAAATGCTCCAGGATTAAATCCCCTGAGATTTGTTAATGAAATTCTTTTTGATGAAATTCAGGATGAGATTATTAATCAGGATGAACATATTAAAAATGATTTTGCTGATAAAGAAATTAAAGAAATTCCAGCCGTAGATGGAAGCAAGGAACAAAAAAGCTTTTCAGAAATTTCTGTGCCTCTCACTGGCGAGATATTGAAAAATTCGCCAGGATTAAACACTTTACATCCATTTGAAATTCATGATATGAATCCGGA
Source organism: Candidatus Methanoperedens sp. BLZ2 (assembly GCF_002487355.1). Lineage (GTDB taxonomy): Archaea > Halobacteriota > Methanosarcinia > Methanosarcinales > Methanoperedenaceae > Methanoperedens. Next base: position 12,616 of record NZ_NTMG01000019.1, read on the forward strand.
TCGTGATTTTGCGCGCCGTGGATTTCCGTCCGCAGAAAGGGCATGGAGAACTTCTTCAGGATTGATTCCATTGCGTCCTGGAAGCAAGATAAATAGAATACGGGTGATTGAATGAGCGATAATGTTTATTCAACAATATGCACAGGATGCAATTTCGGATGCGGATTATATATTAGGGAAAATGACGCCCTGAAAGTTGATTTCAGGAAATCATCACCTGCTAATGCTGGAAAACTATGCAGGTTCGGGATGAGTCTTCCGCGGTTCTATAAGCCGGTAAAGTCAATCGTGGACGGCAAGGAAACAACGCTTGATGAGGCTGCAAAGGAAGCTGCAAAGAGAATTTCAGGAAGTAAGGGTTCTGTTGCATTTCTCTCAACTGGCAATACCACAGGTGAAGAGATTCTTGCATTCCAGAAGATAGCTGAATCATATTTATGCACAGGTGCGAATTTTGAGGCGCTTCCGAAAGATACTTATCAAACTGTTAGCGTGGGAATTCCTTACAGCGAAATCGAGGCTGCAAAGCACATCATGCTGTTCATTGACCCATATGAGCAGTACCCCCTGATCGTACGGCGCCTGCTTCTTGCAAAAAATAAAGGCGCAAAAATAACAGCAGTCTGGTGGAAAGACCTGCCTCTTGCAGATGAAAACATCAGGCCGAACGATGTCTCAAAATTGCAGCTAACAAAAGATTCAGTGATTATTGCTGATTTCCATCCTCTCTCTGATATTGAACAGGTTAAAAGTGTCCTTTCACTTGCCAGGAATGCAGAAGCAAAGGTTACGTTCCTCAAACCATTTGCGAATTCAACTGGCGCGTATATCCTTTCAAAGGATGCAAAACAGAAATCCCTTGCACAGCTTATTGATGATATCAATAAAGGAACGATCAAGACGCTTTTTGCCCTTGAATCCGATCCATCAGTGTTGATGCCGCCTGAGACCCTTTCAAAGCTCACGAACCTGATAATCCAGACAGGACAGGAGGTTTCTGCAAAAGCGAACGTAATTCTGGCCCACGAGCCCCTGTATAAGAAAAAAGGTACGCTTATTAACAACGAGGGAAGGGCTCAGGCACTGGGCGGCGCAGGGACGAACGGGCTTGATGCGCTCGGGATCATTGCGGGTGCCAAATTTGATTTTAATGTACTCCATGAATCAGTGAAAAAGGCTATTGGCATTACGGCAGTCGATGAATTTACGATACCGAAATACGATAGACCCGCATATGGCACGATACAGGCAGCACCAAAACCACTGGAGGCAAAACCTGTGCTTATTGATGTGTATAATCCTTTCATGTGGAATAGTTTAGCAGATGACAATGATTTTGTGGAACTGAATTTGAACACTGTGAGGGCGCTTAAGCTCTTTAAGGGCGGGACGCTAAAGATAAAATCAAATGGCAGCGCTATTGAAAAGAAATTTAGAGTGGCGCCAGTGCAGGATAATGTTTTGCTCACAGGGAAAAGGTTCGGGATAGAAAAGGGAATTATTACGCCAGTTGAGATATCGAGGTGATGGGAATGGCAGAAGCAGTAAAGAAAGCAGTTAAAAAGGAAAAGCCAAAGATCGATGACAAGGCAGCAAAAGAAGCCGCAAAGGCCACATTGCAGGCGCTTGCTCAAACTGATGCTCAGAAGGCAGCGGCAGTCAAGGCGCCGTCAGCAGTCCAGCCCGTGCAAAAAGCAGAGGAAAAGGCTGTCAAAGCAATTCCAAAACCTGATGCTGCAAAGGCAGAACCTGTAAAAACAACTGCACCAGAAGCTAAACTTGCGACGCCTGAATCTGAAGTTGTAAAGGTTGAACCAACAAAACCGACCCCAGCAGAAACAGAAAAATCAGCGATTCCAAAAGCAGAAGCTGTAAAGGCAGAACCTGAAGTAAAAACAGAAGCATCAAAAGCAGAAGTAAAGAAGGAAGCTGACCCCAGCAAGGAATTCGTGGATGGCATCATGACAGAGATGGGCTTGAAGGGCGGATCAAAGAAGAGGCTCATAAAGATGCTGGCCGAGCAGTTCAATTTCGATAAGCAGAGGGTGATTTTCAAGCTCAAGCGGGCGCTGATAAGTGAGAGGTATGCGGCGCTGCACGCTGAGGGTGGGGCGGGGCATTGAAGTTCTTGTGCTCATTAAAAGATTAAATATTTTTAATAAAAATCATCTTAAAAAGAGGAAAAACATTGGATATTTCTAAAATTATAGAAGTAGCAAAAAAAGAATTATTTGAATACTTCTCGATTCAACCAAATGTAATTTGGAAAGAAGAAGATTTGCAATCTTTCTTATACCATCGATTATTAGTTCTTGAGCCAAATCTCAAGAACAGATTGCATAGAGAGTTTCCGGTTATTGTTTCTCACTCTCCACGCAATTGGGTTGGAATGTTAGATTTAGCAATAACTGATGAATGCTCAAATAATTTCTCTCTTCTAGATGTGAAAATTGATTATGCCATTGAACTAAAATTTGTTAGAGACTGGAAAACTGGTTTAAGTCCAAAAAGTCTGGCAAAATTTGAATCTGAATGCCGAAAAGATTGTAATAAACTATTAACCCATGCAATAAACTTCAAAGATGAAACGAAAAAGTACTTTTATTCATTTAGATTGCCTCAATCCGCACAAATAGAGGATGTAAAGAATATCTTTGATACGATAGCATGGAATGGAATAGAATCTCATTATGTTGAATGTTATCCAGAATATAGGGGTTTTATGGGATACATTCATTCAAAGTAACTTAAAAAGATACAAGTTAAGTTCTTTCTGCTTTCCAGCCCGCCCCTTTCCTCAATCCCATGCGCTATCCCTGATATGCAGCGCCTTCTTCTGCTCCATAGCATCCATATCCTCAAAGCGCTTCATGAAAATCAGGTATGACATCTGTTCGATGGATGAGAGGGGATTCGATAAGCCGCCGCTCCAGAATTTGTCCCAGAGGGCGTCTATTTTGGATTTGATTTCGGGGGCAAGTCGCATTGTGTTTTTTCTCCTGATTCTGTTTCAGCAATATACCTGACATCAAAACCCTCATGACGGAGCCGCTCAACGATCTGTCGATCCACATTCTCGTCTGCGAGTAAATTCAAGAAAACGCCTCAGCAATCGGATAAACTACGTCAGCGCGCAAAGCCTGAGCAGCAAATGCAAGTGACGCCCTTATTGCTTCGTTAGTTAGGCGGGGATGAGCTTCAAGTATCTGTTCCACGGTTTCACCAGCGGAAAGTTTTTCAAGAATCATCTCAACCGTGATGCGTGTTCCTGCTATGACAGGTTTTCCCATCATTATTTTGGGATCGGATATGATCAATTTTTTCTGCATTTTGAAACTCCATGACTGAATAGTATGATACAGACGATATAAATATTATTCCAGCATATCAGATATGGTAGATTAACATTTATATTCTATGCTTATCTTATCGCAACTACTTTCATTTCTGCGCCAGGTACCGCTCCCCCGGCCCTCATGCTATATCGCCATTTTTTGAAACAAAGTTTGCACGTCTTGAATATGCAGGGAATGGTCTTTTTAATCTCTCGTACATGAGACACACAGGGCAATGGCTTGAAATTTATTCTGGCTTGTCTGTGGATGAATGTTTGGCAGCTATCAAAGATGACTCGCATTTCCTGCCATAAATGGAACCTGGCGTCGGTATCCGATAAACTAAATATAAACTCATATGCAGCGACACTATTATTATAATAGGGTGTATACACTTTTATTCTATAGAAACCTAATAACCTTCAATGAGAAAAGGCAACTACAGATTCAGGCGACCTCGCTGCTGCGGCTCTATGATGGTCTCAGCTTATATCAGGCATGGAAGATCGGCGCCGGGTATAGAAAAGGTAGGACTGTACTGCACACGATGCAGGCGGTTTGAGATAGAAAGACTTATGCACCCAGCCTTTACTGATTTTGTCAGGAAATTTCCAATTTTAAAGCATGTGGAAATCGCATTGAAGCCTTACATGGATACAGTCAGGGGACTATATTTTCATGGAAGCAGGGCAAGAGGAGACCACAGGGAGGACTCCGATTACGACCTTGTGCTTATTACCGGTAAAAAAATAGATGATAAATTAAAGTCCGAGCTGAAGGAACATAATATCCAGGTGGAAGTTTTTACTTTGAGTCAGTTAAAAAAACAGCTTGATCTGACCCCATCGTATCTGCTGACAGTTCTAAGGGAAAGCGTGCCCTTGATCGGAGCCGAATTGAGGGAAAAACTGGTAAGAAAGAAGATGAATGATATCGCTCTTCAGGTTGAACTCAAGGACTGCATAAGACAGCTTGACTATCTTAAAATGATGCTGAAGAATGAACCTGATGATTTTATTAAAGCCCGTGTCATTCATTCTGCCATCCTGCGCCTGAGGCAGGCATATTCGATCAAGCGGCTGTATCATAGCGATGTGCCTGAGCTTTCCATGGAATTCAGAAAGTATTTTAATCATAATTTTGAGGAGCTCTATGAGTTATACAGGATTGTGAGGGACATGGTTCATGGCGATGGATTGAATGAAGAAGAATTACCTGAAAAAGTGAGAACTATGGCAAAAAGCAGGCTTAATAAACTTGTCAATTCAGTGGACTCTTATGCAAAAAATGTCCTTGACAGGATAATGATATCCGAAAAAATTGCCCCATTAAATCCTAAATAGCTCTTAGCATAGCGATTAGCAAACATCTTCAAATCCTCATTTTAACAGTAGTCTTCTTTGTTCCTGGCTGAATTCCATATAATCATATTTATTTAATGAAGCCAATATGTTTTTAATATCGTCCACGCTAATTAAATCTATTTCCTTACAAAGAAGTAAAAACGAAACAATGTCAAGAACTTTAACTCCTAAATCCTCAGCGAATTCACCCGTTTTTTTATCGTTTGTAAGAATAACTGAATTCGTTTCCAAAGCATATGAAATCGATTCGAGTTCTCCTTTTCCCAATTTTGATGAGTGAACTTTTTTATGTAAATTATCTATACTAATGAGCTCAATTTTTTCCATAAGTTCAGCTAAACGATTGAAAAACGGAGCTTTTGTGAGTTCTTCAAAAACAGCTTGAGTGACGCATAATTTATCTGTTTCCAGAGCTTTGTAAATAAGTTCAACACGATTGATCTTGAAAAAAGCACTTAAAAAGTCGGTATCAACGACAGTTTGCATTAATTGCCCCGAAGTATTTTGAGCACAGCCTTTGTACGACCTTTTGTTTTTGGAATTGATGCGCCAGCCTTACGTTTTATCCCGTGATCAGATAGGATTTTTTTCATCTCTTCAATACTTGTATCAACGATCTCTGCGGCTTTTCCAAGTGAAATCTCTTCTTTTTCATATAGTTTGCAGGCTATTGCAATTCGCAAATTCCTGTTCGCAGAAAGCATTGTATTTATTGCGTCAAGTATGAAGTCTTTCTTGTCTTTGTACAATCCAAGTTCATCGATTACATCTAATTCCTTCGCAATATGAGGCGGTGGTGTAAAACGTATGGCTTCTGACATATATTTAAATATAAAATATGATTACTGGTTTATTAAGTTATTTGGAACATTAGCCATGATAATCTCGTCTGTGGTAGGTATGTCTGGCGACTATCGAAGATTATCCGCACTTATTGCCATGAATAGAACAACAGAATACGTGATTAAAATTTCCTTCCCAATGTCTTATAATTCCCCCCTGAACGCCTTCTGCATCAGGGCGCTGAACAAGTCATCTATCTGCTGCTTTGATTGGTTCTGGGATTGGCGCGTGGCTTCGATTTTCTCAACAATGCGGGCGAATTTTTGCTGGAGAAAAATAGGTGGAGTAATTATAGATAAATTCATTAGATTTTCTTGAGAAATTTTCACCATACTCCCGCTACTTCCATGTGCCAAAGTATGCAGAATTTTTTTTATACTATTTGTTTGTAAATATTTTTCAAAAAATACTGGATTTAAAATTGATCTATTTACACGGATTCTGATTAATAAATCTGGATAAATCACTTTTTCTGGAACTCCTTTATACATTCCAGCTCTTCCGACTAATTCTCTTGTATTAGACCTTGAAATCAAAATATCTCCTATTTCTAAATCAATGCCTTTAGAAGGTTTATCCCCCTGGTAATATTTAGTAATCACATTAGAAAGTCCATTATCTCTTAAATTTGCCAACGATAAGACTGGAAATCCCCTAGTTTCATCTGTACATATGGGAGACAAACCTGAATTTAATGGTATCTCAAGACATTCTCCAAGTGCTTTTTTATCCCATCCTTTTGCATTAATTCCAAGGACCCCGAACATCTCCCGAAAAACGCTTTGCAGCAGCCTGTCCGTAAGCTCATCCGCCTGCGCCCTGAGCTTCTTTGTTTCCTCGGCTTTTTCAAGGATCGACACGATGCGGCGCTGGGTTGGGAGAGGGGGGAGGGGGATTTTGGTACTTTTCAAAATTGTTAGATTGATATTATTTTGTGCTACTCCTCTGCCTATGCTCTCAAAATAGCTCTTAAGCATTTTTAAATAATAATAGAGAAAATCAGGATTTAAATTGTTATTAGTCATTTGTATGCCAGCTAATGCTTGATTGCATGCTGCATCTATTTTCAATATTCCAACATCCCCGAGAGTCGCAAAAATTGAGATAAGAATGGTTCCTTTTGGAAATATCTTTGCAGATGAATTTTCAAGACCTTCATTTGTAATTTTCTCAGAGGTTTCTGAGATATATTTGTCAGAAATATCTGATATTTTGACCCATGGAATAGTCCCCGCTTCCCAATATTCTTTCTTTCCTCTGCTCGGTGTTCCTCCTGAACCAATTGCTACAATTTCCCCCAGCTTCTTCCATTCCCACCCCTCCGGTAGCGTGCGCCGCTCATGAGCCTCCATTTATTGCTCCTTCTTTTGCGTTCTTCGCGCTCTTTGCGGTGCATATTTTAATCTCACCGCAAAGTACGCAGAGGGCGCAAAGACTGATTTTAAGGCGTGGACGAACGATGAGACCCGATTATTAAATCTGCGTTCATCTGCGTTTATCTGCGGTTCGTTTTTCTTAATGAAAACAGGCAACCCCCACATCTCAGATAATCCATTCATTATACATTTCCTCTTTTATTCCCAGAATAATTGTTTATGTCCTGACTTTTCAGCTTTGTTTTGAATTTTGGTTTTAGCCGAAATAGTTTCAGCACTATTTTCCCATTCTATCTTTCTCCATTTTTGATATTGTGGGAGCTTTTGCAGCTTCATGACATAGTAACCGGCCTTATGATCAGTACATAAGAATATAGTGTAAACAATAGCTCCATCGTTTGAAGGAACTTCCAAGATTATTGGCGGTTTTTTATAGAATTTTGATATTTTTTCAGCATACAGAAGAATTAAAGCTTCTCGTGTGTTTTTCCCCATTCCAATATAGTTTTTCATTTTGGATTCCCATTCCTCTTTTTTCATACCCAAAGAAATACCCACCCAATCATCTTTTAAATAATCGATACCGGTCTCCCTTTGCAAGGTGCTGGTCATTAAATTGATAAATAATTCCGGTCTTCTAATCTCAGTATACTTTCCTTTTTTATAAGAGCCTTCCAATTTACATATTTTTTCTACAATACTCCAAGGAAGATCTTGGGGTTTGTATGGATCAAGAATCCACAGGTTTGGAAAGTTGGGATTTACATTTTTTATTGCTTCATCTACTGCGAAATCAATTGGAAGAGTCTTGATCAAATAGTTGATTCTTTTGGGCAATTGTAAATTGATTAAACTTGTTTCCAGAGCTAATTTTTGAGATGTTGTTTCTTCCTGATCCTGGCCAAATGTATTCAAAAATAATAATCTACCACTTTGATATTTCTTAAGACATTCAGCAGCTAGCAAAGAGGACCCCTTCCAAGTATTTTTCTCTTCTGGACAATAGCACAATCCAGATGAAGCATATAAATCAAATATATCTAAAGTGGGCAGTTTCGATTTTCCATCCTTTCCAACCTGGTTAGACCAGATATCCAGGTACGCTTCCAAAAAGGCATGTTTTTGTCTCGAATGCCATTTTGTTTGTTCACATACCCTGCCTTCTTGATCTATTATTTGGCCCATTTACTAAGCCTCAATAATTTTTCTTGCTCTATAAAATGACTGGGGGAATTCTTCTCTTAAAACCCATTCTGAACCCGGGTTTTTTGGGATTTGCCCTCGAATATTGGGCTTGACAAAGAGCGGTATGTCATAAGAGGATATCAAATCAACAACTCTTTTTACTATTTTTTGGTCTACGCTTTTAGCGCCAACGCCCGATTGTGCGCCAATTATAGCCCAATCAATGCCAGTGAGGTCATCTGGCAAAAAATTTCCCAATAAAGGTTCAAATGAAATGAATTTCATTATTGCGGATGATTTTTTGAGTGTCTCAAGCGGCTCTTCCCAATATCTCGATGTTCCATCAATCGAAACTCCAAGCCACACATTTTTTGGAAATTTGTCTCTAAATTCTGGCTCAATTATTTTTTGCTTTGTCAAAATCTGATAAGCATGCCATTTTGCCTTATCCATAACATTGTAAATATCTTCACGCCAGCTGCTTTTTACCTCAATATCAAAAAAATCCCCCATCGAACATGTAAATATCATTGACTGTTTTGTTTTTGTAAGAGGCTGTCCCAATCTTTGTGGATGGAAAGTGGGTTTAAAAGGAGCTTCTTTATCATATCCAGAGCGTCCTTTAAGGCGAGTTGCCATCTTTTTTGCATAACAATATAGACATCCATTATTACAGCCTGTTATCGGATTCCAGCTATAGTCAGTCCATTCGATTTTCGTGATATTCATTTTATATCCAATATTTTTTTATATTTCATATTTATTTTCAAACACGGTTTAATATCTGATTTAAGATAATATATATTATTGCCAAGCGGTGTGAAAGTATTATTTTGTATCTGTATCAATAATGTTTCTCTTCCTCCGGCAGCGTGCGCCGCTCAACATTCATGTCAATATGATAAACTTTTCTTTGACCATACTTCTTTTAATCTGTGTTGTAATTCGACTGAATCAATGTCAATATCTCCCAGAAGACCCGCAAGCGTGTCCACTTTAGATTTTCGTATTTCTATAATAACCTCTTCCCCTTCGGTGGGGGCCAATTTCTTCTTTGGTTTCAATATCTTCTCCCGGTAAATTGCTCTTACTCTTATTTATATCAGTAATTGGTTTTGATATAATCCTCAAGCCTCCGCGAATATTTCCTTCTCTAATACACCGCAGATGTTAATAAAATCATTCAATTCATTCTCGGTGAACATAGGCATTGGCGCATTAATACCAAAATTCGTGAACGGCGCATCATATAGCTCTGAATACTCTATGTGTTTTTTCTTCGAAAAGACCGTCTACACAGTTCTGATAAAATTAAGCTGGTCGGCGTTGTAGTGCCTGCTATTCTCGATTATATAGGTATCGAAGGCATCCTTGATCCTCACAGCCGGGTCAGGGAATTTATATAATCCCAGGATATTCTTGACGAACTGCACCAGCGTGCCTTTATTTTGAGCATAAACCTTCTGCAATACATCCTCAGTAATATACAATTCAGGATTATTAAGCGTCAATTCAAGGTCGTGAAGATCAGACTCGGTCAGAGCCTCATCATTCTTGATCTTCAATATAGCAGGATGCTCATCAGCCAGCTTCTTTATCCTGTCTTCTACCTTCTCTTTATACACCTTCACATATTCCTGCTTCGCATCAGGTCCGAATTCAATAAGTTTCCTCTGCTGTATCATATCATCCATGTCAAGAACAATAGTCTTTCGAGGCTCTGACGCCATATATTTCATCAGTTTTGCAAGTTCCGATATCAGCATCTGCGAATCCCCAAAAGAAATGTTCTCCCAGAACCTGTTTGAAAGCACTTTTTCTTTAAATGCAAGCTTTGGTTTGATTACATTCAGCTCTTCAGGCAGGCAGTCCACCATCTCCCCTATCATTGGTTTTAACCGTTCCACCTCTTCCCTGTTCCCATGCAGGATTGCCACACCCAGTTTTTCGCATTTAAGGGTAAAAAAAGCCTCATTCAGGTTCACGTCCTGCTTGAATCTCATAAGCGGAGTGATTTTCTTCTTCAGGAATTCAACAGGGTCAAGTCCCACATTATCCCAGAGTTTCGGGGAAAGTGCTTTCTCTACATCCCTCAGGCTCTCCCGAACGCTCACCGAATCCTTTGGCAGCGATGCAATATCTTCAAGGAGTTTCTTTTTAATACCTTCCGCTTTCTCCACATCGCCAGTATTCAGGCAATGCTCAAGCTGCCTGAGCCTGATAAGGAATATCCTGTTCGTAATCGCTTCCCCGGATTCTTTCTGATCGCCCTCGGGATGCATATCCCAGTACTCGAAATTATCCCAGAAATCAAATACCTTGAAGTAAACTTTTTTCCCATCCGGTAGCCAATCCTTATGCCTGCAGGCATCATCAGACCGTGTGCCTCTTCCAAGCATCTGCCAGAACTTGATCCTTGAAAAAACAGGCTTGGCAAAAACAAGATTACATACCTCCGGGACATCAATGCCGGTGTCCAGCATATCCACAGAAATCGCAACTCTTGGCAGCGATTCTTCTTTAAACTCTTTGATCGAAGCCTGAGCCCTTGGGTCTTCCGATACTATCACACGGGTAAGACGGCCTTTATGTTCTGGATATAATCTCTCAAATGCTTCCCACAGTCTCTTTGCATGCATTTTTGAAATAGCAAATACAATTGTTTTTGCAGGAAGATTTCCCGATTGGTCAACAAGGCAATTATCCATGAATTCCCTGGCAATAGCTTCACTTGTTCCTTTTACAGCCACTTTTTTCTCAAGGTCAGTCCCTTCAAAATTGATCTCATACGGATCAATACCCTCTCCGGATAACCTGTTTATCTCACCAACAGGCAGATCCGGTGTTTTTATACCTTCGATCTGGAAATGAGTCCGGGCGCCTGATATGTTCTTTCTGAAATCACAAAGCACGCCATCCCTTACAGCTTCCTCATAATCATAAAGCGCTGTCGCAACTTTATTTTCACAACCAAAGAACCTGAAGGTATCCCTTTCGATAAAATCAGCAGGTGTTGCAGTAAGACCAATTTGTATCCCGTCAAGATACGTGAATACATCTTTCCATTTGTTGTATATGGAACGGTGAGCTTCATCAGAGATAATAACATCAAATTCCCCAGGCGATATCATATATTTTCCTGAACTATCCTTTTGATTGTAGATCTCCATAAATGTCTGGATCGTTGATGCATAAAGCCTCGAATTCCTGTTAAAAACACCGGAGTGGATCATGGATTTTGCTTCTTCAGGGAAAAATCGCTTAAATCCATCATCGCACGCCTGTTTTCGAAGCGCCCTTCTATCAGCCAGGAAAAGTATCTTCTGCGCCCAGTTCGCTTTTAAAAGCACATCGATTATCGCCATAGCAACTCTTGTCTTTCCTGTCCCGGTTGCCATTACGATAAGCGCTTTGCGGTTTCCTTTCTGAATATGTTCCAGAACCCTTTTTGCGGATTCGGTACTTTTAGAGCGGTCAATAATTCTCCTATCAATCGCAAAATCAGTCAATTTTTTTTCTTTCTATACCCTGGAATTTTAGCCTCTCAAGATCACTCTGTGAAAAAAATCCTTTAACCTGTCTTGGCCCATAATGATCCCTGTCCCAGAACCATATCTCGTATCCATTTGATAAGAAGATGAAAACATCCCTTCCAGTCTGCGCTTTAATATCATTCGCATACTCTTGTGCCTGTTTTTGTGCTGCGAGAATCGGGTCTCTTGATGTACGTTTTGCTTCAATGATAGCTATGGGTGCACCGAACCTGTCAAGAAGCAGATAATCGACATATTTACTCTCCATGTCGTTTTTCATGGTCTCAGAGACTGTTTTATAGTTCTGTGCGCGAAAATCCGATTGTTTTGTATCGACCTCTACAATTATTTTCCCCCTATCTCCTACGATCCATCCTTGCTCTTTGAGTATGACATCGATCCTTTGTTTTCTAGTTAAAAATTCATTAAGATCTTTGCTCAAATTCTCCTCAGCATTACTTTTTAATAGATTTATAAGTATTCAGTCATACTTATATTTTTTTAGAGTGACTGGATAATTCTTATAGGCTTCGGCCTATGCCACAATAATAAAAATATGTTAATTAAGTAATTAAAGTCTCTGCTCACCCTGCCCTCCAGTTCACTCCCCTTCCCTCAATCCCCATGCGCCCTCCTTGATCTGCATCGGCGCCTTCATCTGCACGCGAAGGCGCGGGCTGGGATTGATTAAATATATCCTGAAACAATGTAGGAAACATGCCTTATGAGATCATTATCCCTGAGAAGATTCAAAGGATAATCGATAAGAAGTGCGATAATCACCTAAAAAAGCGGTTGTATACAAAATTACTGAAACTCGAAAACGCCCCACAATCATACGCTAAACCATTGCGCGTCCCTCTCGCCGGCATCTGGGAAATCTATTTTGAAAAAAGATGGCGCGTGCTTTTTGAAATAAATGAAAATGAAAAGATGATCATTATTGTTGGATTCAAGCATAAAGATGAAATGGCTTGAGGAGCTATTCTTTCATTAAATCACGGAGCTTCTTGAATTTACCAGAATTGTAATCCTCTCTACTCTCTTTGATCTGGTCGATGAGTTCGGAATCCGAAAGAACTTCCAGAGTAGATTTCATAGATTCATATTCATCACTGGAAATGGTTACCCAGTGTGCTTTATGTTCTGTAAAAGCTTCAATTTCACTGCTCATTTAATAGTCATTATTACCTTAATCTATATTTAAGCATTGTTTCGTAAGTATGAGATCCCATAGTTGCATTGTTTTAATCCGGTTCGCTCCAAACGGCCTAATAAGTTAAATTAACCATGCTTATTATCCCGCCCCCTTTCCGCAATTCCCATGCGCCCTTCCTGACATGTGCAGCGCCCTCATCTATACACGCAGGCGCGGGCTGGGATTGAGCCGAGAGAGGTTTTTTGAAATCGATTAACTCCGAATAAATGTTTGTCAAATAAACAAACCGAATCGGTAATAATTAAGTACTTCCCATCCAATTATAACACGTATGTTCCCCACGATGCGCATGAGAAGATTGCGCTCATCAAAATTCAGGCCCATGGTCCGTGAAGCGACTCTTGATGTCAGGGATTTGATATGTCCCATATTTGTCGATGAAACAATATCAAAACCTCTTGAAATTAATTCAATGCCAGGCGTTTTTCGGCAGTCTCTTAAAACTGCTGCCGATGAAGCCGCAAGTATTTCAAAGCTCGGTATCCCCGCAATAATTATTTTTGGTATCCCGGCTGAAAAAGACGAAACAGGAACCCACGCATATGGTGACGATGATGTTGTCCAGAAAGCTGTGAGAGCTATCAAAAAGAAGGTGGGAGATGACCTTATCGTGATCACTGATCTTTGCCTTTGCGAATACACATCCCACGGCCATTGCGGCATGGTAAACGAGAAACATGAAATACTCAACGACCCCACGCTTGATATCCTGGGAAAGACAGCAGTAAGCCATGCCAGGGCTGGCGCAGATATCGTTGCGCCTTCGGGAATGATGGACGGCATGGTGGGAGCGATCCGCAGCGCGCTTGATGAGAATAATTTCAAGGACGTTCCAATTATGTCCTATGCTGCAAAATATTGCTCAGTTTTCTATGGCCCGTTCCGTGAAGCTGCAAGCTCGGGCTTTTCTTTTGGCGACAGGGCTTCATACCAGATGGACCCCGGTAATTCCGATGAGGCGCTTCGCGAAGTTGCACTTGATATCGAAGAAGGCGCAGACATAATTATGGTCAAACCTGCGATGACTTATCTTGACATCATTTACAGGGTAAAGAAAAAATTCAAGATGCCAACTGCTGCATACCATGTCAGCGGCGAATATTCGATGATAAAAGCGGCAGCACAGAATGGCTGGATCGATGAAAAAAGGGCTATATATGAATCACTGATATCGATAAAGCGGGCAGGCGCAGACATGATATTGACATATTTTGCAAAAGATGTAGCTATTGACCTGAATTCAAAGTAATGCCGGGATATAATAAACACAGGATATTCAATTACATTGTTTTTATTGTTATTGCCCTTATCCTTTATTTTGAAAATATCTTTAGTTTCAGTCCGGGGATGTTGTTTGCGATATGCCTGGGATTTTACATTGGCACTGAATTTGTAACTCCTGACCTTGATGTCGATAGCGCAGCGTATAAGCGATGGGGGAGGCTAAAAATCCTTATGCTTCCCTACAAATGGTTATTCAAGCACAGGCAAAGTTCACATAATATTTTTTATGGGGCGATCGTGAGGATATTGTATATCAGCGTAATAATCCTGGGATTTTATTATCTCATATTCAAATCGCTTCCACAGGAATTTACTTTTTCATATATTTATGTGATTATATTCTTAATAGGAATAATATTAGCTAATACCCTGCATGTGATCCTGGATAAAATCTTTTGAAGATCAACCAAATTAGGCACAATCAATTAATTTTATCAGCTTACACATGATAGGATAGGTTGAGTGATTATATATGGTTTTAAAAGCTTGCAGAAGCTATGTCTATAGAATAGCTGGAATAACTGCGCTGGTGGCCCTATTGCTTGCAGGCAGTGTGAGTGGAAAAACATGGACCGTAGACGACAGCGGCAGCGCTGATTTTATGAAGATTCAGGATGCGATAAATAATGCGAGTTCAAGAGATACCATTCTCGTTTATAGCGGCACATATTACGAGAATGTTTTTGTTAATAAGCAGCTTATTCTGCGGGGTATTGATAACGGTGGAGGGCAGCCAGTGGTAGATGCCCGGAGAAACGGGAGCGCCATATTCCTTACTCCTCTAAGCAATGGATGGAACGAGCTTGAAGGGTTTATTGTGAGGAACAGCACAGCGTCGATATTCTGGACAAACGCGGGAATAAGAGTTTCTTCAAGTAACAATATTATCAGGAACAATCACGCTACGAACAACAGCATCGGCATCTATGTGGGATATTCCAGAAACAATACGCTGGTCAACAATAATGCCGTGAACGGCAGCATCTTCCCCTACTATGCAGGCTTTGGCATCATTCTTATATCTTCGAGCAATAACAGGCTTATTGCCAACAACGCCTCGAACAACGGCAATGGTATCGATCTAACGCAATCCAGCAACAACATACTGAGCAGCAACACTGTCAACTCGAACCTGATTTATGGCATGATTCTGCAATATTCCAGAAATAATACCATCTACGATAACAACTTCAACAATGTACATAATGCCTGGGCTAATGAAAATAATTATTGGAATATTCCAAAACAGGCAGGCACGAATATTATCGGTGGACCCTATCTTGGTGGGAATCACTGGTCAGACTATGCAGGTCATGATACTGATGGGGATGGTCTGGGAGATACTTTGATCCCCTATAATAGCTCTGGAAACATCACATACGGCGGAGATTATTTACCGTTGATTAATCCATAACCCGCCTGAATTCGAAAGTTTTACAATTTTTACTTTCCCGAATCCAGAACACCCTTAAAGTATTGTATCGTATTTCTTAATCCTTGCTCAAGAGAAACTTTTGGTTCCCACTTCAGGATTTTTCTTGCTTTTGTGATATTGGGCCTTCTTTGTTTCGGATCATCCTCTGGCAATTCCTTGAAAATGATCTTTGAATCTGTCCCGGTTAACTTTATTATATATTTTGCAAACTCAAGTATAGTATGCTCTTCCGGGTTCCCGACATTCATAGGATTGGTATAATCTGACATCATCAGGCGATATATTCCCTCAATTTCATCGCTTACATAGCAAAAGCTTCTGGTCTGGGAGCCGTCCCCGTATACGGTGATGTCCTCTCCATTGAGAGCCTGCCCGATGAAGTTTGGCACTACCCGGCCGTCATTTAAACGCATGCGTGGGCCATATGTATTGAAAATGCGTACTATCCGCGTTTGCGTCCCATGATACCTGTGATATGCCATAGTAATGGCTTCAGCAAATCTTTTTGCCTCATCATAAACTCCGCGCGGGCCTATAGGGTTTACATTCCCCCAATATTCCTCAGATTGCGGATTCACAAGAGGGTCACCGTAAACCTCGGATGTTGAAGCCAGTAAAAACCTCGCATTTTTCTCCCTGGCAAGACCCAGCATGTTATGAGTTCCAAGAGCGCCAACTTTGAGTGTCTGGATCGGCAGCTCCAGGTAATCTATGGGACTGGCCGGACTTGCAAGATGAAATATATAATCGATCTTTTCTTCAAGATAAAGAGGTTTTGTGACATTATGTTCAATAAATGAGAATTTTTCATTTTCAATATGAATAATGTTATTTTTATTTCCTGTGACAAGGTTATCCACACAAATAACTTCATGTCCTTTTGCAAGCAAAAGATCGCATAGATGCGACCCGATAAATCCTGCCCCGCCTGTAATTAATGCTTTCATCTGTACCTCAAAGATTACTCTTCAAACTTTAGAATTCAATTGATGATGAATCACCTATATTAAGGGAATTATGCTTACCGTGTACGCTGGCGTCATCTCCTACTATAGACCTCTGAAGATTAACTTTTGATATATGAGAGCGCGAACCTATAACGCTATCTGAGATTATGCTGTTCTCAATATAAGAATCACTTGCAATAGAAGCATGCGGCCCAACAACCGAATTAATGATCGTAACATTATCCCCGATTGCGACAGGTTGAATAACCACGGAATCTTTTATTTGATGTATATGATCTATATTCTCTTTTTCATCAAGCAGCACACGGTTTGTTTCCAGGAGAGATTCAGAATGCCCGCAATCGTACCAGCTTGATACAGGGAATGTCTTGAGACGGTAACCCCTTATTATCATTTCCTGTAATGCATCTGTGAGCTGGTATTCACCCCGCGTCCTGGTATCTTTCATTATCATTTCTTCTATGATAGCTATAAGAATTCTGATCTCTTTAATAAAATATATACCTGCTATGCCAAGATTGGATTTCGGATGAGCCGGCTTTTCTTCCATGCTTTTAATGCAATGTCCGTCAAGTTCAACTATTCCGTATTTTGTGGGATCTTCTACTTCCCGTACTCCGATTGAGCCTGATGTATTACCGTTTTTCATGTGATGATTATAAAATTCAATATATCCTGCCTTGAATATCATATCGCCAAGAGCGATCATTATATCAGAATCGCCAATTTCTTCCCTTGCCACATAAATAGAATGAGCAAGACCTAACTGCTCATCCTGGTCAATATAACATATATTGAATTGATTTGAATAATTTGCATCTACATAAGATATGATCTGTTCTTTCTTGTAACCTACAATAATTATTACTTCATCAGGTTTGACATCCTTCATCCTGTCAAGTATATGGCCGATGATGGGTTTCCCCGCAATATACACCATCGGCTTTGGTTTTGTGTAAGTATGGGGAAAAAGTCTTTTTCCCGCTCCTGCCGCAGGAATAATAACTTTGATTTTATTTGTCATCAGTTTCTTCATTTTACCAGCAAAGTCCTACATATTTAGTATCTTTTCGCGGGGTAAGCATATGGCGTCCATCGATAATAAGTTTGTTTTCCATCATGTCAAATTCCTTATTAAGCTTTTTGAACTCATCCCATTCTGTCATTACAAGGCAAGCATCTGCTTCTTTCAGGGCATCAGCAGCGCTTGAATTATACTTAATATTCCCGAAAATCCGGCTCATATTCTCGTTTGCCATCGGGTCATAAGCGCTAACTTCTGCGCCATTATCAAGAAGCTCATTTATCACCGGTATTGCTCTTGATTCCCTTATATCATCGGTATCATTCTTGAAAGCCAATCCCAGGACCGCAATTTTTTTGCATTTAAGATCCCCAAGTTCTTTCTTAAGCAATAGCACCATCCGTCCGGGCTGCTTTTCGTTCACCTTGATAACCGATTCAAGAATCAAAGGTTCATATCCTATGGATTTTGCCTTCCCGATAAGCGCTTTTACATCTTTCGGGAAGCATGAACCCCCAAAACCCGCGCCAGAGTTAAGGAAATGCGGCCCGATCCTGAAATCCTTTCCTACAGCTTTCATTACTTCGTAGGTATTGATGTCCAGTTGTTTACAAATGTTTCCTATTTCATTTGAAAAGGATATTTTCGTTGCCAGGAATGCATTATTAACATATTTGATCATTTCAGCGGTTCTCGGATTCGTCCTTGTTATCTCGCAATCAAGACCGCTGTAAAGGGATGCTACGAGATCGCCTGCTTTTTTATCCAGTGATCCGATGACTATTTTATCAGGATGCATGAAGTCATAAATTGCTTTTCCTTCCCTGAGAAATTCAGGGTTCATGGCTATACCGAAATCCCCGGAACGTTTCTTTGAATATTTTTCAATTATTGGCAATACCACTTTTTCTGTTGTCTCAGGCACTACTGTGCTTTTTACGACGATAACATGATAATCTTTTTTATCCTTTAGCGCATCGCCAAGGCTCGCACTTGCCGCTTTAACGATACCAAGTTCGATATTTCCTGATGGACCCGATGGTGTCCCCACACATATGAATGAAACATCGGAATTCATTACCGCATACCTGTAATCAGAAGTCCCGCTCAATTTTTTCCCGGCATGCTTTTCCAGAAGTTCGGCCAGCCCTTCTTCATATATAGGAGGAATACCTGCATTTATCATATCAATTTTTGATTTATCAATATCCACACAAATAACTTCATGCCCAAGTTGCGCAAAACATGCTGCGCTTACAGTTCCGACATAACCTGTACCTATCACTGAAATTCTCATAATTTGGTCCTTTTCTTAATCTGGCTATTTTTCAAGATTAATCCTATTACATATTATTTTTATTTTAATCTTTTCTTTATTTATCAAATCTTTATTTATCAAATTTAAATCAATCGTATCCCTTAAATCCATTTACTCAAATAAATATATACTATGAAATAAACGATTAACAATGTAAAAGTAAGAAACAGGCTCTCCTTCCACTTCTGGTTCCATTTTGCTCCGAAAAACATTCCTATAATAAACCCGAATATGTGTGAAAAATACGCAACATTCCCGCCCGTAGCATTTTTAACAGCCATTATATTAAATATAAAATACAAAAGCGCAAGTGGCCCGATTGGCGAAAGAAATTGGAATGAATATCCAGGGTGCCGGACAAGCAAAAGTGCGGCCATCACTGAAAATATGGCGGCAGATGCCCCCAGCATGTTCGCTCCGGGATAAAATGGTATACTGACTATGAAAGATAATATGCCTCCTGTAAAAAAAACAAGGGCAGTATTGAAGGCTCCTACTTCATCCTCAAGGCTGTTCCCGAAAACATAAAGGAAAATCATGTTCCCGGAAAGATGGATAAGATTTGCATGAACAAAAAGCCCGGTCAATAAAGTATAAAATGCTCCATGAAAAAGGGCATATTCACTGAATGCAAGATTCTCTGTTGAGCCCCAATAATAAAGGCTTAAAAATATGCACAATATTATCAGGAAATTCGTGAACTTCATTTAATTTCTAACCCTTTCACATATATCCCTTCATCCACAATTTCCCCTACTACCTTTCCACCTAACATCTTTGCCACATTTTTTGCATTTTTTCTGGGAATTACAACAACAAAACCCATACCCATGTTGAATGTTTTATACATTTCAAGGTCTTCCACTTTTCCTTCTTCCTGCAAGAACCTGAATATCGGCTGGGGTTCCAATGGGTCATTGATGTCAAATCCGTATTTTGTGATACGATGAAGTTTCATAAGCCCGCTTCCTGTAATATGGGCAAGACCGTGAATATCGAACTCTTTTGCTGCATCCAGTATTTCCATGTAGATCCTGGTAGGCACCAGTAATTCATCCCCTATGGTCGTCTCTTCATTGTATGGAAACGGGTCATGATATGAATGGCCTGCCTCTTTTATGATCCTTCGTACAAGAGAATATCCATTACTGTGCACGCCACTTGATGGTATCCCGACAATGGCATCACCTGTTTCGATTTTCTCTCCTGTGATCACCCTGTCTTTTTTGACCATCCCCAGACATGTTCCTGCCAGGTCAAAACCATTAATAATGTCCGGCAGGGTCGCAGTTTCCCCTCCTACGATGGTCATCCTTGATATCCCGGCGCCTTTTGCAAGTCCTTCCCCGATTTGTCCCATGATCTCCGGACTGGGTTCATGTATGGCGATATAATCCACAAATGCAAGAGGCTCTATCCCCATGGCCAGAAGGTCGTTCACATTCATGGCAATGCAGTCAATCCCAATTGTGTTCCATCTTTTCATTTCATTTGCGATCAGGACCTTTGAACCCACACCGTCTGTAGTCAGCGCAAGAGCATGTTCCCCAAAATCGATAAGACCTGCATAGTGGCCAACATCTGTTATTGGGGCGCCAATGCCTTTGCGTTTATAGGTAAGATGTTTTGCAAGGGCAGCTATTGCCCGGTTTTCCGTATCGATATCAACGCCTGCTTTTGCATAAGTTAACGCCATACAGGCTTCAATAAAAGTGATTGCATAAAGATTTTATGATTGGATAGAGCAGGCGTTGGATAGGTGTGTGTGGGAGTGACATAAAAAATATGCCTGCTCATACTTATGATAAGCATAATACTATATAAGTATTTTGGTTGTTAATTATTAATACATCAGGTTTGTATTTAAGAAAGAATAGCAAAGCTATAGTATTGAGACAATTTACAAAAACGGAAAAATTATTAAACCTACTGGAATCCCAGTGTATCTTCTATACGGCTTATCTCAGGGCTGGTGGTTTCTTCGCCCACAACATAGCCTTTAACATTGGCAAGAAGCCCGGAACCAACAAGAGGTGAGCCAAAATTAACAGTCCCGATATTAACTGGTAATTTGAACAGTTCTTCAACTACCGATATCTCAGCAGGGCTGGATTTAGGATGCACGAGTACACCTTTGTTCGTAGCTATACCTGCCATTCCAACGGTCTTTAAACCGCCAAGAGTGCCTCTTTGGACCTCGACCCCAAGAGTTCTCTGAATTATCTTAATGGACTTTTCAGAGAGATCCGGATGAACAAGGGCAGCTGTATCATTGGCTAAAATAAGGTTTCCTGCTGCGTTGTGCTCTTCGGTTAACCTTGCTGCCTTGATATGTTTCCTTATAGCCCTGATTTCTCTTTCCAGGACAAAACCTGCTACCACCATCCCGTTATTGTTTCCCCGCATCAGCGAACCTATAATCGAACTTCCGCTTACAGCAGTGTGGCAGGCTGCAACACCAAGTGATTCTTCCAATTCCCCTATTGTTTCAGCAGATGCATCATAAGGTACGAAAACAAATTCATCTGTACACGTTGCAAAGACGCCCAGTACGGGGCTCCCTGAAATATTCAATTTACGTTTCAATTAGGCCCCAAAAAAAGTTATTCCGGGGCGAGTTCAGCCTGAACGCCGCCGGCTTCGAACTTGACCGCCCTTACTCTTAATTTCAATGGCGGTTTCATTGAGCCTCTCTCCCAGAGTTTCTCGTTGATGGTCTTATCGATCTTGACCTCGTCAAGGTCGGTCTTCAGGTGTTTTCCAAGATATGCTCTTACTTTCCTGACTGCGCATTCTGCTCTTTTCCAGCGCGGAACTTTCCGTGCATCCGAAAGGGGAATAGTATAAATTCTTTCAATATCTGCCATAATAATCACTTTAAACCTTGAGTGTGCTTCTTCTCCAGTTGCGTCTCTTCGGATGGGTCATTACATTTCTCTTGGTCTTTACGATAACCCATGCCGGAAGGCGCTGGTTCTGATTCTGGTGTTTTGCCAGTCTTTTCTTCTTTGCTTTTGTCCTTTGAGTCATAAGAATTCACCGAATGATCTAGAATTGGAATACCCTGTACGTCTTGATACATTGATAAAGCTTTTGGATACCTATTTATACCCTCCTGCCATCTAAAATCCTCTTGCGGGTAATATAAATGGCAAAAACATCAAAGATATCAGGTTTTTATAAGCAAAGCCCAAAAGAAAGGCTCAAAATCGTATCCGAATTCTCAGGTCTCTCTGAAGAAGAAGCATCATGCATAGGCGCAACTGGCGCGCTTTCACTTGATGCCGCTGACCGGATGGTGGAAAACCTCATTGGAATAATGGAAGTGCCGATGGGCATTGCCGTGAATTTCCAGATCAACGGCAGGGATTATCTTATTCCCATGGCTATCGAAGAACCATCAGTAATAGCCGCAGCGAGCAATGCAGCGAAGATGGCGCGGGAAGGCGGAGGTTTCACAACGAGCAGCACAGGTCCTGTAATGATGGGCCAGATACAGGCTGTCGGGATAAAAGACCCGAACGGTGCGAGATTGAACATCCTTGAGAAAAAAGATGAAATAATCAGGCGCGCAAATGAAGTTGACCCGATACTTGTAAAGTTCGGCGGCGGCGCAAAGGATGTGGAAGTCAGGGTAATTGATACTCCTTCCGGGAAAATGCTCATCACGCACCTTGTAGTGGATTGCAGGGATGCCATGGGCGCAAATGCCGTGAATACGATGGCTGAAACTGTGGCGCCTTATATTGAGGAACTTACCGGGGGGCGCGTGTACCTAAGGATTATTTCAAATTTTGCAGATAAACGCTTGATGAGGGCAAAAGCGGTTTTCCCAAAAGAAACTATCGGAGGAGAAGAAGTTGTAGACGGTATTCTTGCAGCATATCATTTTGCGGCAGGCGACCCTTACAGGGCGGCAACCCACAACAAAGGTATAATGAACGGGGTTTCAGCAGCAGTGCTTGCTACAGGCAACGATACAAGGGCAATAGAAGCCGGAGCACATGTTTATGCATCACGAAGCGGAATTTACCGCCCCCTTTCATGCTATGAGAAAAACGCAAACGGCGATCTTGTTGCAACAATAGAGATGCCAATGGCCGTAGGTCTTGTAGGCGGGGCGACGAAGACAAACCCTATAGCGCGCGCAGCTGTAAAGATCCTTGGAGTAAAGTCAGCTACAGAAATGGGTGAAGTATTTGCAGCCCTTGGTCTTGCCCAGAATTTCGCAGCAATGCGTGCACTTGCTACGGAAGGCATCCAGAGGGGTCATATGGGGCTTCATTCAAGGAATGTAGCCATCCAGGCAGGCGCCACAGGTGATCTGGTTGATAAAATTGCCGATATTATGGTCAGGGAAAAGAAAGTAAGGGCTGACAGGGCAAAGGAACTGCTGGATGAGATGATGGAAAAAAGGAAATAACCCCCACGATTTAGAATTGCTTGAATGTAGATATTATTGCTTTATCCTTAAGATTCGGGGCAATTACCTATTTATTTCTTAAAAACCTATTATCGACAAATGCCTACCATAAGTGAAAAGATACTCTCCCGCGCTTCGGGTAAACCCGCAAATGCCGGTGATTTTGTTTTAGCAAAAGTAGATTATGCGATGGCTCATGACGGGACAAGCATCCTGGCTGTGAGGGCCTTTAAGGAAATGGGTGTAAAGAGAGTATGGGACCCTGACAGGATCATTATTCCATTTGACCACATAGCTCCAGCTAATAATGAAACTGCGGCAAAACTTCACAAAAGCACAAGGCAGTGGATAAAAGAGCAGGGGATCATAAATTTCTTCGATGTAGGCGAAGGCATCTGTCATCAGGTCCTGCCTGAGCAGGGTTTTGCCATGCCCGGAAAACTTATAATCGGGGCAGATTCGCATTCATGCACTTACGGCGCTTTCGGGGCTTTTGCCACGGGGGTCGGGGCTACTGATATGGCTGAAATCTTCGCAAGCGGCAAGTTGTGGCTGCGCGTCCCGCAAACAATAAAGATCACGGTGGAAGGGAAACTCGCAAAAGGCGTGTCAGCAAAGGACATGACACTATTCATAATCAAGAATGTAGGCGCTGACGGCGCTAATTATAAAGCTCTCGAATATTACGGCAGTGCCATCAGTGAATTATCAATGGCCGAACGTATGACCTTTTGCAACATGTCAATAGAGATGGGGGCAAAAACAGGTATCGTTCCGGCTGATGCAAAAACTCTCGAATATCTTAAAGGGCGGGCGCGTGATAAATTCGAGCCTGTTTATGCTGATAAGGATGCTAAATATTGCGAGGAATATAATTTTGATGCAGGAGACATTGAACCGCAAATTGCTAAACCGCACGAGGTAGATAATGTATCAGGGGTCGGAACACTTCTTGGCACGCCTCTTGACCAGGTTTTCATAGGCTCATGCACGAACGGAAGATTTGAGGATCTGGAAATTGTGGCAAAGATCCTTGCAGGCAAAAAAGTAAAAGTCAGGACAATTGTGCTTCCTGCTTCACGTTCTGTCCTGATAAAAGCAACAGAATCCGGTATAATTTCAACGCTTCTTAAAGCCGGCGCCATTATTGCGCCACCCGGATGCGGACCGTGTCTTGGCGCCCATATGGGTGTAATATGTGAGGGTGAAACATGCCTCTCCACATCCAACCGCAATTTCAAGGGCAGGATGGGGGCCGGAGGGCTGATATACCTCTCATCACCGGAAACAGCGGCGGCAAGCGCGCTGAAAGGGGAGATTGCTGATCCGAGAGAATTACATTTATTTTCATGATTTTACTTCTCTCCTGCCCTCACGGTACTTCTCAAGCAACAGAATCCCATACCCGTAAAGGAAAATCAACATGCCTGCTGTTCTCAGTATTATAGTCTGCCCGCCGCGCTCAAAAGGCATGAGGAAATCCAGGAGGTAAAGGATTGCCCCTATGACCATGAGGTCAAGAATGCGCCGCGATTGGGATATTTCAAGGGTGCGTAGTTGTTTTATGGTGGTATAAGTGGTATAGATGATTGTGAGGGCTAAAATGACGAACAGGATGGTGGTTTGTATCATTTGGCCACCCAGCTACTCGGAGACTTTTTCAAGTATACTCTCTATTTTTTCAACTTTTTTCTCAATTCTACCCATAGATTCTTTTAACAAGACTATTTTGGTAGTCAAATCTGTAGAAATTTTTGACTGTGATTCCTTTGCATCCACGTAGCGTTTTGTCAGAATTAACAGATACACGATAGGTACAACGATAATTGCATAATACAATATTATCACAATATTAATTCCAATACTGCTTAATACCACCATTGCAAGAACAAGAGTTACAGCCGCAGTTATCCTGTTTATTTCCATTTCCGATTCCTCCTCTAATCCGATACTTTTCTGAGTATTTCGTCTATTTTGTCTATCTTGTTTTCGATTATTCTGCTTCGATCATTTAATAACTCTATCTGAGCTTTTACTTCATCTCCTCTTAATGGCTGTTGTTTAACCTTTTGCTCTGCTATACGGCTAACCCATTGCAATCCACTCAATAAATAATCTATTATTATTGCTAATGCGGATACTATAAGCACCAAAATTAAAACGTAAAACCAAAACGCGTTTATTTTAAATCCAAGCGGGATTATCACAAATTCATTTGTATTTCCATATATAATTCCTAAATTAAATGCCATGATTATTGCAAGAATAAGGGATGCAACAATGAGTGGTACCCAGGTATTGTATCTAATTTTCATTTTTCATTCCTCCTTAAGATTCTGGATCATGTCCAGGCTCACAACCGTCTCGAATGGCACTGATTTATAATATCTCCTGAAATATGGCGATTCTTCCGAGACATCGCTTCTGCCTTTTACAAGTCCAAGCTTTTCGAACTGCTTCAGGTATATGTTCACGAGAGGCCGTGAGATACCGAGTTCCTCTGAAATTTCCCTTGCATACTTCTCCTGTACTGAAATTGCTTTGAGTATGCAAAGGCGCTGCTCGTTTCCGAGGAATCCGAGAAGTTTTGAAAGCTCTGAGATAGAGTTGGTTGTGAGCTTTAACATGTGTTTGTTATTATTTACATATGTAAAGATAAGCTTTTCGACTCATAACCTGCAATAGAGACATTTTGTTTTTTATTTCAACAAAACGATGTTTCCCATTCCTCTCCTTCTTCTCTCAACAAGACCCTTGCTTTCCAGTAAATCCTGAACCCTGCTATCGTTCCTGGCGATATTAATCGATTTATTAAGCTCTGTTTCACGTTCAGCTTGACTTCTTCCATTCAATTTACCATCACCAACACCCCTACCAATACCACCACTAATGTATACTCCACCATTTGAAGTATTCCAGGTGTATTCTTCTCCCTCAGGCAGGGTGAAGTTTTGTATCACTTTACCGCCTTCGTATATTGTTACCTGGTTGCCAGCAACCAGAATTACTGCTGTAGCTGCCATATCCATCGATATTGTACCATTATCCATTTTTCCTATTTTTCCTGTAATCCATAATTACGAGTATTGCAACTACAAACAGGCATCCGAGAAGAAATACAAGTCCGGGGTGTGCATTGATCGCGTTCGCCAGGTTTGTGAATATATCAGGCGCAGCCTTGCTTATTGCACCATTATCCACCGCTTGCGGCTGCACAGGGATCGCAGCAGTTGCATTTGCATCCCAGGCATTTATTGATGTAGCTGGAACTACTCTACCGACCTCGTCACTTTTTACTGTCTCATTAATTATACTGGCAGGCATGGATGTGTTCGATAAATCCTGAATGGCTGGTGAGGGAACAGGTGATGATTTTAAATCATTTGTTATAAGCAAATCATTTGAGTTCCTTCCAGTGCTTCTCATGAAAAATTCAATTATGCTTGAAGCAAATACTGCTGTTAATATTACTCCCAGGTACTTCCTGAGTATATCACCAACAGAATTCCTGTCTGTCTTTTCCGGCACCAGAATGATGAGTTTTCTCACAGGGGCATAGATCCTGACCTCCCGCCCTTTCTCGCTATATTTTATCTTATCAACCTTGATCAGTCCCACGCTCTCCAGATTCTCAAGGTTGTAAGCAACGGTGGTAAGGGGCGCATGCAGACTCTGTGCAATATCCGAAGCAGAAAGCGGGGCATCAGCCAGAAGCTCGATTATCTGCCTTGCTGTGTCATTTGAGATTACCTGCGTTATCTTCTTTGATTCGTCCCCCAGCGGCAGTATGATGAGCTTCTCTTCACCCGGATATTTTTCATTTTCTGGCATTGTTATTATTAATAGACAAGGATATTAAAAGAGATTGCTATAACTACGAATGGAGTTGTAATTATAACCCACTTCGTTATTTGACGATGGCCGTTTCGTTAGTTTTATATCCCATCAAATCTATACCTCGCTCTCATATGACTGAAAAAGCAGATATTGCTTCGACTCCTGCCTCTACTACTTCTGGTATTGTTAATCCTCCTGTAATGAACGGCTCTTATCATGACCTGAAGAACAAACTCGCTGAGAAAATGGCGGGTGAGATCACCCTGTCTGATAATCCGGGAGAAACATTAAAGAAGTGGCGGGTAGCCTTTGAGATACCCCAATCCGACCTGGCCTTTTTTCTTAAAGTTTCACCATCAGTAATAAGTGATTATGAAAGCGGAAGGAGAAAATCCCCCGGGATTTTCATTGTCAGTAAGATCGTGGAAGCAATACTTGAAATGGATACTGCACGCGGTGGCGCCAAAATACGTTCTTATGAAGGAATGCTCAGGGGTGGTTTTAACGCTGACGCTATATATGATATTCATGAGTATCTTTCCCCGATGTCCATAGAAGAACTCATAAAGCTCGTGAATGGGGAAGTGGTTTACAGCCCACCATCCGAACAAATAAAACCGTTATACGGTTATACAATTGTGGATAGCCTGAGAGCGATCCTCGAATTATCTTACAATGAATTCCAGAAATTATATGGGTGGAGCTCTGAAAGAGCCATGATCTTCACCCAGGTATCAACAGGCAGGTCGCCTATGGTTGCCCTGAGGGTAACAAACCTGAAACCTGCACTGGTGGTAATTCATGGAATCCCGGCATCACAGGTGGACAAAATAGCAGCAAAGATAGCAGAGATCGAACATGTTCCGCTTATTGCGACGGTTATGCCAATGCCAGACCTGATCCGCGCTCTTGCGTCCCATGATCTTAAACATTAATATTATCACTATTATCAATATAATTTAATATTTAACAAAAAAGAGGTACAAACATGAATGTTGGAATCGTTTCATATGGTGCTTACATACCCAGATACAGGATACGGGTTGAAGAGATAGCAAAGGTATGGGGCGCAAATGCAAATAGCATAATTGATGGGCTGATGGTTTTTGAAAAATCAGTGCCTGATCTTGATGAGGACACAATAACAATTGCAGTAGAAGCTGCACGTTATGCAATTAACCGGGCAAATATAAATCCGGAAAAAATCGGAGCGGTATATACAGGCTCGGAAAGCCATCCTTATGCGGTCAAGCCTTCAAGCACCGTTATAGCTGAAGCTATCGGGGCTACACCTGACCTCACTGTCGCGGATTTTGAATTCGCATGCAAGGCAGGAACTGCTGCTATCCAGACATGCATGGGCATGGTAGAAACAGGAATGATCGAGCTTGGTATGGCAATTGGTTCAGATGTTTCCCAGGGCGCGCCAGGGGATGCACTGGAATATACTGCTGCTGCAGGCGGAGTAGCCTATATAATCGGAAAGAAAGACCAGGTTGCAAATATCGAATCCACATATTCATACACTACAGATACACCGGACTTCTGGAGAAGGGAAGGAATGCCTTATCCGGAGCACGGGGGAAGATTCACGGGAGAACCGGGATACTTCAAACATGTTTCATCTGCTGCGGAGGGCCTTATGAAAAGAATGGGCACAAAACCTTCAGATTACAATTATGCGATATTCCACCAGCCAAACGGCAAGTTCCCAACCCGCGTGGCAAAAATGCTTGGTTTTACCAGTGAGCAGATAAAACCCGGGCTTGTTGTTCCGCGTCTTGGAAATACATATTCGGGCTCATGCATGATGGGACTTGCAGCAACTCTTGACATTGCAAAAGCAGGAGACCGGATATTCATGACTTCATTCGGTTCAGGCGCCGGAAGCGATGCATTCAGCTTTACGGTGACAGACAGGATCGATGAAATACGAAATGGGGCGCCAGGCGTTGAAACATTGCTGGCAAATCCTGTATATATCAATTATGCGACTTATGCGAGACATAAAGGTAAGATCAAATTATAAAATCAAATAAAGGTGAAAAAATGAGAGATGTGGCAATTATCGGAGTCGGATGCACTGAATTCGGCGAATTATGGGATAAATCCTTCAGGGAGTTATTTGTGGAAGCTGGAGTGAGCGCGATAGAAGATGCCAATGTCCAGGGCGGAAAGATCGATGCACTTTATGT
Organism: Candidatus Methanoperedens sp. BLZ2; assembly: GCF_002487355.1. Lineage (GTDB taxonomy): Archaea > Halobacteriota > Methanosarcinia > Methanosarcinales > Methanoperedenaceae > Methanoperedens. The sequence goes on from NZ_NTMG01000019.1 coordinate 41,955, forward strand.
GGGAAATATGAGCGGCGGGCGGTTTATTGAACAGGAGCATCTCGGGGCGCTTATTGCGGATTACTCCGGTCTTGCAAGCCTTAACGTCCCTTCAACGCGCGTGGAAGCAGCATGCGCATCTGGCGGGCTTGCATTGCGCCAGGGTATCCTTGCGGTAGCATCGGGTTACCATGATATTGTGGTAGCAGGAGGGGCTGAAAAAATGACCGATGTGGGTGTTGAGACAACAACGGATGCTCTTGCAGCGGCTGCTGACAGGGAATGGGAAGGTATTATGGGCGCAACATTTCCGGGCCTGTACGCTATGATCGCAAAGCTTCACATGCATAAATATGGTACAACACAGGAACAGCTGGCAGCAGTGGCTGTGAAAAACCACCACAACGGCACAATGAATCCAAAAGCGCAGTTCCAGAATGAAATTTCAATTGAAACTGTAATTAATTCCCTGATGGTCGCAGACCCCTTGCGGGTCTTTGACTGTTCCCCGATCACAGATGGCGCATCGGCTGTGGTCATTGCCCCGGCTGAAATTGCCCGGAAATATTCTGATACTCCGATCTATGTAAAGGCATCTGCCCAGGCAAGCGGCACAATTTCGCTTCATGACAGGCCTGATATTACAACTGTTGATGCCACCGTCGCAGCAGCGAAATGGGCATATAAGATGGCAAAACTCAAACCAAAGGATATAGGCTTTGCAGAAGTTCATGATTGTTTCACAATTGCAGAGATATGTGCTATCGAGGACCTTGGATTTGTTAAGAAAGGGGAAGGCGGGCCTGCAACTGAATCAGGCATGACAGCCCTTGGGGGTAAAATCCCTATAAATCCTTCCGGAGGATTAAAAGCTTGCGGCCATCCTGTTGGCGCTACGGGTGTAAAACAGGCTGTTGAAATAACACTTCAACTGCGTGGTGAAGCCGGGAAGCGGCAGATAAATGGTGCCGAGATCGGTCTCACGCATAATGTCGGAGGTTCAGGCGGAACTGCTGTCGTTCATATTTTCGGGAGGGAGAAATAAGTATGTCAGTCCCAAGATTTTGGAGAAGATTAAAGAATCTTTATAATCTCATAGGAACGCATTGTGAAAAATGCGGTGGTTTTTTCTATCCGCCCAGGAACATGTGCCCCAAATGCAGAAGGAACGGTATAATAAACCCGTTCAAATTCAAAGGCGCGGGTGTTGTTGTAACATATACGATCGTGCATACTGCTGCGAAAGATTATTCCAAGCTTACGCCTTATATTCTTGCTATAATAAAACTGGATGAAGGTCCAAGTCTTACGTCCCAGGTAATATGCGACCATTCACAAATCCATATTGGCATGAGGGTCAAGTCAGCTTTCAGGAAACTTGGTGAGGAAAGCGATAAAGGAATGATATATTACGGGACAAAATTTGTCCCGATGGAAGAAAAAGCCTGATTTTCATTTTATTTATTTAAATTACTCGTTACATTTATTATATAGAATACATTTATTATATAGAATAGAGTATATAAGTACAAATGAATAATCCGGAAAATGCATCCATAACAGAACAGGAGCTTAGAGAGAAAATAAACCAGGTTTTTTCTATCTATGATATCCAGCATGCGGATGGTAATATTTATTTTTTTGGAACTCCAAAGGAAGATATAAAGATTATCTTCCAGAAGCTATGGCCGCTCCTTTCTGAAAAAGGTTTCCAGTTCACAATAAAATATGATCTTGGTGAACATATTCTCGTAGCATCGCCACTCTTACCTGCAAAAGAGCGCCTCTGGATAAATTATGTTCTTGCAATTGCTACTATTTTCACTACGATGATAGTGGGCTCTCTTCTTTTTGGCGGTCATCCGGACATATCCGCTGCTGATATCATGAAAGGATTACCTTTTACTATCGCGATCATGGCAGTGCTTGGCTCACATGAGGCAGGACATTACATAGTCGCAAAAAAGCATGGTATGCAAACGTCATTACCATATTTTATCCCATTCCCGAACATGATAGGCACAATGGGAGCCGTGATAAAACATCGAGGACCCATACCTAACCGGAAAGCCCTGTTTGATGTAGGTATTTCAGGCCCTCTTATCGGGCTTATTGTATCTGTGATTGTAACAATAATCGGACTTCTCCAGCCCCAATTGCCACAGGCGACCCAGGGATTAAAAATTGAACTCGGCACTCCTTTGCTATTTGAACTGATAAACCGCATTATACCTACCGGAGATGGAATGATGATGCATCCGATAGCGTTTGCAGGCTGGGTAGGGATGCTTGTAACAGCTCTTAACCTGATCCCGGCAGGACAACTTGATGGTGGTCATGTTCTTCGAGCAATGATTGGTGAGAAAGCAAAAGAAGCATCAAGAGTAATTCCATTTATCCTTATTTCTCTTGGTTTCTATGTCACATATGTACTGGACCGCGATGGTTTTATATGGGTTTTATGGGGTATCTTCCTTTCATTTTTTGCAGCGGCAGGTCATCCCAAGCCTCTTGATGATGATATACCGCTCGGGAAGGGAAGGATGGCATTAGGTGTAATTACTTTTATCCTGGGATTGCTGAGTTTTACTCTGGTGCCTTTCCAGATGGGGTAAAAAATAATTTTGAAACACCCCCTTGTGGTTTGTTTTATGGATAAATATAACTTAAAAAAATATGAGATCATATCTATACTTTTGATTATATTAGCGGAAATCTTATTTTTCTCAGAACAAAGACTCCTCACCATAGTAGTGCATTCATTTAACATTATTTTAATATTAATATTATTACTTTCAAAAAAGAAACATCAAATCATTCAATCGCTTTCCCTGATTTCACTTTTTCGCATTCTTAATTTATCGTTGCCTGTCTTTGTTTCCTTTACTATTTACTGGCTTGCATCTTTATATTTAATAATGTTTATTCCTATAATTTTATTAATAAAAAAACAGGGATTAAGCAATCGTCATATCGGATTAACGTACAAAAATCTTTATCTATTGCCAGTTTCCATTCTCCTGGGAATCGGACTGGCCTTATTCGAATACAATATTCTTGTCCCGGATCCTCTGATCCCGGAACCGGATTTACTTAATTTATTTATATTGGCGATTATAGTGATTTTTTTCTCAGCCCTTTGTGAAGAAATAATATTCAGGTCCTTTCTCCAGCAAAGCATAGAAGAAAATTCAGGGCCAATAGTTGGATTACTTATAGCAAGTGTTATATCCGGTTTCATGAGTTCAGGATATTCCAGTTATTATGAGATCTTTTTTGCATCTTTTGCAGGTTTAATACTGGGATTTAGCTTTCAAAAAACAAGAAGTCTTCCATTTGTTGTAATGGCGCATGGAGTAAATAATATATTTTTGTTCGGTATATTACCTTTTGTTACATAATCTCAATAATCTTAAAGATCACAATAGAAGTAAAAACAATAAGTAAAGGCAATATCATTATATTTAAAAAATCCGCATTTGTATCATCCTTGTACTTGCTTGATAAAATAATGTCTTTTGAAGATATCAGTAAAATCAATAAAATTATTGCAGGGACACCACCTATTGCCAGTCCTGTGACCATACTCATCGGGATAGCATTTGATAGTGAGCTGCCAGCAGGATAAGCCCATAGTACAATTGACACTATTAATAAATGAAAAAATAAACGCATATACTTATTCATTCAAAATTCAAATAAATGATTATGATTATAATTAGTATAATTATTTTTTTATATAAAGCCTTATATGCATTTAGTCAGATTTAACATATTCTCATAAATAGAGCTGATATGTTGGAAAATAATAACCATAACAATACCAGGGCAATAACGATTATTTTTCATACATTTAACATAGAAGCGACTATTGGCAGTATAATTATTAAAGGTCACAAGTATGCTGATCGCATCATCGTTATCGATAATGGCAGCATTGATAGCACAGTAGAAATAGCAGAGCTTGCAGGTGCTGAGATTTATCAGCATCCAATGAAAAATGGCGAAAGAAGAGTGAACGATCTTAAAATTGCCAGTCAGAAAGATGCAAAAATCATAGTCATGATGAGTACTGATGAAGAACCCGATATTATACCAGAAATTATCGAGCCAATCAGGAATGAAGGTTATGATATTGTTGTAAATTCAAAAGAAAAAACCAATATTTCATATTCCCGGCTACATGTCCATTTAAATAAAAGAGATGAAAAGAAAGTATGTATTGGTTTCTCAACAAAATGTTTGAATAGTATTGTTTTGAAAGATTTGAATGGATCAACAACAAAAGATATCATATATCAAGCCGAGAAAAATAATCTGAAAATAAAATATATTGGCCAGGATGATCAATCCAGCTTTCATCAGTTCAAAGGTTACAATATCAGTGTAGTTGTTCCTGCATATAATGAAGAACTTTTGATAGAGGAAACACTTAAAGGCATACCGGATTATGTTAAAAGGATATATGTTATTGATGATTGCAGCAATGACAGAACTCCTGAAATTTTAATGGGCATTACTGATAAAAGGATAGTTGCCGTATGTCACAAGACTAATAAAGGAGTAGGCGCAGCAATAGTTACGGGGTATAAACTGGCTCTTGAAGATGGAATGGATATTGTTGCTGTAATGGCAGGAGATAACCAGATGGACCCGAATCAGCTTCCCCGCCTGGTTATCCCTATAATTGAAGGAAGGGCGGATTATACTAAAGGGAACAGATTGATCAGCAAAGATTTCCGTAAGGGAATGAGCAGATGGAGATTCCTGGGGAATGCAATGCTTACTATAATCACAAAGATCGGCAGCGGATACTGGCATATAATGGATCCGCAAAATGGATATACGGCTATATCCAGGCAGGCGCTTGAAGTGTTGAATCTGGATGAAATCTTCCCATATTATGGATACTGTAATGATATGCTTATAAAATTGAATGCCTTTGGTATCAGGGTTGAAGATGTTGTGATGCCAGCGCGTTACGGTTGTGAGAAATCAAAGATCAAATACATCAATTATATCATGAAGGTTGCTCCAATGAATTTCAGAGGATTTTTATGGAGATTGAAAACAAAGTATGTTGTGCTTGATTTCCATCCGCTTGTCTTTTTCTACATAGCAGGCATTGTGCTTGTGCCGTCCGGAGTATTTTTTGGCTTCTGGATATTCATGCAGAAATGGCGTCAGATCCCTGTCTCTCAAAATTTTCCGTTACTTTCGGCTTTTATAACACTTATGGGGATCCAGTTCCTGTTATTTGCAATGCACTTTGACATGCAGGCTGATAAGAGCAGGAGCGGAAATGTTGGATTTTTGAAATAAATATAGGAATATATATGTGTGGCATTTTCGGAATAGCGGTAAGAAATGATTCAAATATTGATAGCAAGCAATTAAAATCAATAGTAACTGACTTATTCAAACTTTCCGAATCAAGAGGTAAAGAAGCAGCAGGAGTTGCAATAAATTCTGATAAAGATATAAAGGTTTACAAAGGCCCTGTTCCGGCATCTGTTTTAATAAACAGTAAAGAATTTAATGAAATTCTCGATTCTGCATTAAATATTTCAAATAAAAAACTTAAATATGCTCAACCTGTTACTATAATCGGGCATTCCAGATTAGTGACAAATGGCGCCAGACAGGTTATCGAAAATAATCAACCGGTCATAAAAGATGGAATAGTGGGAATTCATAATGGTATAATTGTAAATAATGAAGAAATCTGGAATAAATTTCCATTTTTAGACAAAAAATATGAAGTGGATACTGAAATCTTATTAAGTTTAATTCGTTATTTCTATAACCACCAGAATTCGCTGGTAAATGCCATTAAAGAAAGTTTCAGACTCATAAAAGGCACTGCATCAATAGCGTTATTATTCAATGATATTAATCATTTGTTACTGGCTACAAATAATGGTTCTTTATATTTATGTAAGAACTCAGAAGGTAATATCTATATTTTTGCATCTGAACGTTATATATTAAATAGACTGATAAAACAACAAAAATTGCAGAAAATTTTAGGAGATTATGAAATATTACAGGTCAGGCCGGGAACCGGTTATTTCATAAATATTCATAATCCGGATTTAGTAAAAATAGAATTAAATAAGAAAGAATTTGTTAATTATTCAATTGAAAAATGTAACTCTTTGAAAAATATTAATATCTTATTTCCCAATATCCGAAATGTGGAATTAGAAAAAAATACGATCAATCAAATACAGAATATATTAAATAACAACGGTAATACTAGTAAAAATAATAATGGTAATACTAATAAAAATAATAACAATTTCCCTCAGGTAAGATCGTTTAAAACCTCTATAAAACGCTGTACAAAGTGTCTTCTGCCTGAAACAATGCCGTTTATAGAATATGATGTTAAAGGCGTCTGCAATTATTGTAGAAATCATAAAAAAATTGAAGTAATGGGTAAGGATGCCCTGGAAAAAATAGCTGCAAAATACCGGAGTAAAACAAAAGATCCGGATTGCATCGTTGCTTTTAGTGGTGGGAGGGACAGCAGCTATGGATTACACTATGTTAAAAATGTTTTAAACATGAATCCCATCACTTATACATATGACTGGGGTATGGTAACAGATCTTGCACGAAGAAATATTGCCAGGATGTGTGGTAAATTGGGTGTTGAGAATATACTGGTGTCTGCCGATATAAATAAAAAAAGAGAAAACATCCGGAAAAATGTAAATGCATGGCTTAAAAAACCGGATCTGGGAATGATCCCTTTATTCATGGCCGGAGATAAGCAATATTTCTATTATGCCAACAAGCTAATGGAAGAAACCGGTATCGAATTAGTTATTTTATGTGAGAATATGCTGGAGAACACCTTTTTCAAATCCGGATATTGCGGGATCAAACCCGGATTTGGAGGTGAACACACATATTCCCTTGCAGGTATTAACAAAATAAAGTTAGCCGCGTATTATTTGAACCAGTATATAAGAAATCCCTCATATATTAATTCTTCAATATTTGATACAATGAGCGCCTATTTTTCGTATTATATGATGCCCCATGAATATCTGAATTTATATCGATATATTGAATGGAATGAATTGGAGATAGAATCGACATTAATAAGAGAATATGAGTGGGAACTGGCTCCAGATACACGCACCACATGGAGGATCGGAGATGGCACAGCCGCTTTTTATAATTATATATATAGAGCAATTACAGGCTTTACCGAGAACGATACATTTCGCAGTAATCAAATAAGGGAAGGCATGATAACAAGAGAGAAAGCTTTAGAATTAGTTGAAGATGAAAATAAACCAAGATATGAATCGATAAAATGGTATTGCGATACTATTGGCATTAATTTCGATGAAACGTTAGAAATTATAAACTCAATACCCGGGATATACGAAAACAGACCCGGTTTCAAAGTAGGAAATGGGGGAAATAAATGAAATTTTTATTATCTATTGAACATCCTTCCTGGGTACATCAATTCAAATACATGATCCGGGAGCTTGAAAAGAAAGGTCATAATGTAAAGGTTGTTGCGATAAATAAAGACAGGGATCTGGAATTGCTGGATATTTTCAATATTGATTATGAAATTATCTCAGATACTTCAGGAAAAACCATAATTGATAAAGGGATTATTTTCTTAAAGACATTGATCAGGATTTTTCAGATCAGTAAAAAGTTCAAACCTGATATATATATAGGCAGAGCTTCTCCAATGATGGCAATAAATAGTTTTTTATTTAGAAAAGAGCATATTATTTTTGAAGATACGGAACATTCCACATTTTGTCTATTTATAGCAAAGCTTTTTACAGATGTTATCATTACTCCAAATTGTTTTAAAAACGATCTTGGAAGAAAACAGTTAAGATTTAACGCTTATAAAGAAAATTTTTATCTTCATCCGGATTATTTCACCCCGAATCCGATGGTATTATCTGAATTAAATCTTTCACCAGGAGACAAATTCTTTATTTTACGTTTTGTTGCATGGGATGCACACCATGATATTGGACAAAGCGGGCTTTCAATGGATGCAAAACGAAAAGCTGTGGAAGAATTCAGTAAATACGGGCGGGTGCTTATTTCCTCTGAAAGTCCGTTGCCCTATGAATTTGAGAGATATCGCATAACGATTTCTCCGGAAAAAATACATGATCTATTATTTTTTGCCACGTTATATTTAGGTGAAGGAGGAACCATGGCAACTGAAAGCGCAATATTAGGGACCCCCTCGATATATGTTTCAACACTTGCCGGAACAATGGGCAATTTCATTGAACTTGAACAAAAATATGGTTTGATGTTAAGCTATAAAGACCAGGATAAAGCGATTAAAAAAGGAATCGAGCTTATCAAAAAATCTGATATAAAAAATGAATGGAAAAATAAACAGGAGATCTTAATGAAAGATAAAATTGATCCAACTGGGTTCATGATCGGGTTTATAGAGAATTATCCTGAAAGTTTCCATGAATTAAAAAACATGCTTGATAAGGAATGAAAACATGTTTAATAGAGAATTATTCATATTAGCACATCAGGCTGCAGATAGAAATTTTTATTCGATCTACAAAAAATTGATCCAAAATCAATGGAAATCCTATGATGAATTAAAAGAGGAACAAGAGAAGCAATTAAGGCATATGGTCAATTTTGCCTATGAAAATGTTCCTTATTATCATAAACTTTTTAATGATTTGAGATTGGTTCCAGGGGATATAAAAAAAATTGAAGATTTGCAGAAACTTCCTGTACTTACGAAAGAAAATATAAAATCAAATTGGGAGGATTTTCAACCTGTTAATCTGAATAAACTACATTATTATGAAGGGGTTACGGGAGGTTCAACAGGTAATCCCTTAAAATACAGGTTAAGCAAGTTTGATAGATTCCTGAGTGGCGCTTTGCTATATAGAGGATGGGGATATGGTGGTTATGGGCTCGGGGATAAGATGGTATTCTTAGCAGGTTCTTCGTTAGATATCGGAACAAAATCGTACCTGGCTAAAAGAGTTCATGAAATTGCCAGAAATATTATGAAACTCTCCTCATTTGATATGGGAGAAAAGGAAATGCGGAAATATGTTAATATCATAAATTCATTCAAGCCTAAATTTTTGAGGGGATATGCATCTTCAATTTACTTCTTTGCTAACTGGATTGAGAAAAATAATCTGAAAATAGATTACCCTTTATTGATATTCACAACTTCTGAGAAGCTGTATCCCCACATGAAGGAACAGATTGGAAAAATATTTCATTGTGAGGTACTGGATACTTACGGATTAAATGATGGCGGCATCAGTGCCTATGAATGCCAGGAACATGCCGGACTGCATATTGATACTGAGAGAGGAATTATGGAAATTGCAGATCCGGAAGGAAATCAGTTAGAGACTGGTTCCGGAAAAATATTGGCAACCAGTCTTTATAATTATTCGATGCCTTTTATAAGATATGATACAAATGATCTGGGAAATCTTACTGATGATATTTGCAGTTGCGGTCGAGGGTATAAGTTATTAAAAGAAGTAATTGGAAGGAGCGTAGATTTCCTTCTGACCCCGGAAGGAAAGAATGTCAATGGATGGTTCTTTATATATATATTCTGGAAATTTTGCCAGGGAATAAAAGAATACCAGATCATCCAGGAAAAATTAGATAAGATCATTATTAAGATAGTTACAGATGAATACTTTGATGAAAAGCAGTTAAATAAGATATTACAGGAAGTAAGATTGAAAAGTGAAGGATGGAATGTGGAATTTAAGTTTGTTGATAAAATAGATAAGACAAAGGCTGGTAAATATAAATATGTAATAAATGAGATACAAGAATGACAAAGAATTTACTTGTAATATGCAATAATTTTCCGGACAGGGAGAACATCTATATTGGTGGCATTTTCATTAAAGAACAGGTAAAGCATTTAAGATCTTTTTTTGACAACATCTATGTGATCTCTCCTGTTCCTTATGGAATTGAATATGTCAGGAAAATAAAGCAAGAAGATTATATATTTGAAAATATCCATGTTTATTTTTTAAAATATTTGAATTTTCCTGTATTCTATTCATATGGACGAAAGAACTGGATATACCTGGAAAAAAGGGCGATAATAAAAAAAATCCAGAAAGAAGGATTGAAATTTGATTTGATCCATGCTCATTATACCTGGCCATCCGGGGCAGTCTCAATTGAATTAAAGAAAAAATTTAATGTTCCTGTAACAATTACGGAACATACTTCAGTTACTTTTAAAAAAGCTATTGAAAATAAAGATCCGATATTCATTAAATCCTGGAAATCATGTGATGCTATTATCCGGATACGAAAAGGTGATATTAAATTTTTTGACAGTGTTGGTATTTCTTTAAATAAAGTGCATTATATACCTAATGGATTTGATCACAATAAATTTATGGCGCTTGATGGACCCCGGTGTAAGGAAAAATTAAATTTACCAATTAACAATAAAAAAATTTTATTGAATGTTGGGAATATGTATGATGAAATAAAAGGACATAAGTATCTTATTGAAGCCATTAATGAGGTTAAAAAGCATAGAAAAGACGTTCTGTGTATTATAATAGGAACTGGAAAATTAAGAAAGAATCTGGAAAAACAAATTCGTACAATGGGATTGGAAAATGAAATGAAACTGGTCGGCAGGAAAACGCATGAAGAAATTCCAATCTGGATGAATGCCTGCGACATATTTATTTTACCAAGTTTGAAAGAAGGCAATCCCACAGTATTGCCGGAATGTCTGGCTTGCGGAAAGCCTTTTATTGGAACACGGGTTGGGGGAATTCCCGAAATAATTACATCTGAAGAATATGGTTTATTGTGTGAGCCAGCGAATTCAAGATATTTATCTGAAAACATATTAACTGCTCTGGATAGAGTATGGAATGAAGAAAAAATCAGGAGTTATGCAGAAAACTTTAGCTGGCAGAATATTGCCAGTGACATCCTTAAAGTTTATGAGATTGCTAAAAGAGATTTTAATGAAAAATGAGATACGAAAACAAAATAAGTTTAATAATCCTATCTATGGCTTTTATTGTGCCATTGATAATTTTTAATGGCACATTAGATGGTTTTGCACCAAAACATATGCTGGTAATGTCCGAAACCGTTCAACATGGACATCTATTTTCTCAAGAAGCCGAACAAATTGCACCGGGATTTTATATAACTGGTGCTATAATAAATATTCTTACTGAAATTCCTACAAAAGAATTTGTTTTTTTACCGATTCAATTTGTCCCGTATCTAATTGTTTTTTATGTTTTTATATATAAAATATCCGGGAGTTATTTACTGTCAAGTTCAATTACTTTAATAGAACTCATCTCAAGCACAAATGGTACTGATAAAGTTTTTTTTTGGCCCCATGCTTTAGGATGGATCATATTTTACACGATGCTTTTTATTGTTTTCAAAGTCGCAGAGAGAAAAAATGAAGAAGAGTGGGAATTTCGAATTCTTTTAATACTCCTTGGTATGTCATTGGCTATCATTTCCTATGATATATTTGCCGTATCTTTGTTATTTTTGGTTATTATATCATTGTTACTTTTTCTTTTGAAGTTAATATCAAAGATCAGAAAAGAAAACATCAGGAGAAATTATCTAAATATATTAATTATACTGATAGTGTTTGATTTTGGATTATTAAAATTCGTTTATGATGTTTTTATCCCAACAATTATGGATAAACAATTACGGGATGTAACTGCTATTGATAAATTTTTATTATCATACGTTTCTACCGAAAGCGTACAAACTCCTTTAAGTGAATTATATATAAGTTATCCCGGAATTATCTCTATAATTAGTTTAATAAAATATTCGGCATTATTAATTTCAATATTAGCTTTTTCAATAATAACGTTCAGAAAATTAAGAACAAAGAATCCTATTAATTTTTATGATACTATCGTATGTTCAATTATTCTTGTTGCAATTTCATATGCTTCAATAAGGTTTTTTTTAGCTCAATTTGCAATTACCCAGATTTATCTTCCCGGGATAATTTGCACTATCTGGTTATATAGATTCTCAAATAAATTAAAAAACTGGGCAATTTTTGTTTTTTTGCTATTAATGGTCGTGGTGCCGGTTTATTATTATGAAAATTATAGCAATAACTTAATTGATATGGATGAGAATAAATATGAATATATTGAATATCCTACATACTGGTATTTAGAAAATACCATCCAGTCATCAATATCAGTATCTGATGAGTTAACAAAAAATTTCTTTATTATGCATCATGAAAAACAGGTAGAAGATATTAATTATACCAATATACGTGAGCATATGAAAGTTTTATCTATAGATGATGTGGCATTTCTACTTCAAAAATCAAATAATTCAGAAAGTAAATATTTCATTGTAAATTATGATTTAAGTAGAATGAGTCTTCAGAATTGGAAAATCATCAAAACATGGAAATTTTCTGAAGATAAAATCAATAGTAATCCGGGAATAAAAAAAATATATTATTCTGGAAATATAGAAATGTATTTATCTTAAATCCACTCATTCTTTTTTACCAATAGATAAATCAATATCCCCAAAACTATGTGTGTTAACATCCAGGCATACCCTGCCCCTACGATTCCAAATATTGAAATAAAAGCATAACTCAATCCCAGCAGGAGCAGGAACCTTAACAAATTCAGTTTCACAATGCTTTCAATTTTCATCCTTACTTTCTGGATAGGAACAAATAATGAATATGCAACAACGAAAAAGCTTGATAGTGCAAAATATCTCAAAAGCTCAAAAGCTTCTATGTAATTCTTTCCGAAAAAACCAAGAAGAATATCTCCAAAAAAATAAAGAAATATTACAGAGGGAATAAGGAAAGAATAAACTGCTATTAGTGACTTTTTTATGTTTTTCTTAAGACTTTCGCCGTGGCTTCCTTCCACGAACAGTGACGTACCCAGCGAATCCGGGATAATTAAAACAAGATTCCCGATAGCATATGCGATATAATATTTGGCGGTTTCGATCTCTCCGGATAAATTTAAGATCAATATTGGCAATATTAATGTGGGAGATACCATTAGAACATGTGATATGTAATTGCCTGATGAATATGACAAAGATTCTTTGATAAATGCTTTATCTATCTTGAAATTTAACCCTATATGCTTTTTTATGATTAAAAATGAAAACAAAGTGGCAATCAAATATGATATGCCTACAGATCCAAATATACCAAAACTTCCAAGAAAGACAAGTGGAATTAAAAGGAGCACTCTTACACCCTGCAAAACATTTTGAAAGAAAAAAAGACCTCCGCTTCTCATAGCTACAAAAGCGTTTCCCATTATTGAAGTTATTGAGCTCATAACTGCAAATAACAGAAAAATCATCATAAATTTAAAATCTTGTATAAAAGATAGACTTGATGAAAAATAATTTATACTTGATATATAAATAAATCCTACAATAATAGTGGAAATCACAGTTATGATCAAACATGAGTTGAAAACCTTGTCTTTATCATTAATAGGAAGATAGCGAATAATAGAGTGATCAAAACCAAAATTTGAAAAAAGCATTACGAGGCCCAATGAAGACATAAGTGCTGTTGCCACGCCCACGTCTTCAATAGAGTAAAATCTTGCTGCGATAATCCAGAAAAAAAAACCAGATGCTACATTAAAGTAACTGCCAATGAGAAGGAAAAAAGAATTTTTCAAGAGAGGATTCCCCAGGTATTTCTTGATAAAATTATAAATCATGTTTAGGTGGAATATGATAGAAGTTGCCTTAAAGATACAGGCTGTCTGTTTATTTAGTTGTCATCATGCAAAGTGTGATCAAGCTATATAAGGATAGAAAATTTAATGGATTTATATTCCGGATGATAAAAAATATGAATGATAAAAAAGCAATAAAATGGAATGGCTATGATATAATGCAAAATGAGATCTTTATGGAATCATATTGCAAAAATAAGAACTTTGAACTTTTCAAAATTGATACCACAATTGCTTATCTGCACAAACTTCCTGTTTTTGGATATACATTCATGAAAATTCATTCACCCGATTTAGAAGATATTTTATCTATTATCCAAAAAACAAAAAAGATATCTGCGCAAAAGAATGTGGCCTTTCTGGAAATAGTAACACCATATAAAGATGATGCAATTGAAAGATATATGATAAAATCAGATGGCACATATATAATAAATTATAATAATATTAAAAATTATGAAGCTATATGGAAAAATTTTCATCGAAATGTCAGGCAAAAAATTAATCAAGCGAACCAGAATGGTGTATTTATTGAGAAAGCAAAAAATGAAAATGATTTTAATGAATGGTGGAAATTATACGAAGTTGCCGCAAGAACTAAAGAATTTCAGGCACAAAAATATGGCCTGGTACATGATTTATTCAACAATTCTGATATATCTCGTTTAATTTTGGCAAAATGTGAGGATAAAATATTATCCGGGATGTTTCTGTTACTTAATAAAGGGATTCTCAGCTGGTTATCCGCTATGGATTCAAATGCTGGCAGATATCGTCCGAATAATCTTCTGGAATGGGAAATTATAAAATGGGGAAAAGATCAGGGATACGCTTACTATGATATGGGAGGCGCGATCATAAATAAAAACCATGGACCAACCGAGTTCAAAAAGAGCTTTGGCGGGGAATACAGGGAATTATATACTTATAGAATTCCGATCGTATATATTAAAAATATAATTACGGAACTTGCTCTTAAATTCTATAAATAATAAATAGTATGACAAAAAAGTTATTTGTAGTAATCGGATGCGATACCGATCCTCTAATTGAGATAAATGAACCGAACGCATTTATTAAAGAAAATGTATGGGACGAGACTATCCAGTCTATTGTCAGATTAAAAGAAAAAATAGGAATATTTGAAGATAAACAGGGACTTTCTCCTAAAATTACCTGGTTCCTGAGGTCGGATCAGCAGATCAATATACAATGGAATGACTGGTGCTATCCTGTCAGAGAATATATATCATTATGGAATGAGCAAATAAAATCAGGTGATGAAATTGGATGGCATCCTCATCTATGGCGATATGATGAACTAAAAAATATAT
Organism: Candidatus Methanoperedens sp. BLZ2; assembly: GCF_002487355.1. Classification (GTDB taxonomy): domain Archaea; phylum Halobacteriota; class Methanosarcinia; order Methanosarcinales; family Methanoperedenaceae; genus Methanoperedens. The sequence goes on from NZ_NTMG01000019.1 coordinate 57,070, forward strand.
GGTATCAAGAAATCAACGATAATGATTGGATATCCTCATGCCTTGAAAATGGCTATCATGAAATTTCAAAACTTTTTAGAATAAATAGTGTAAAAATGGGCTGGTGCTTCCATAAAAATTATACAATGAATTTAGTAGATTCCTTTGGCATCAAATATGATCTGTCAGCCATTCCCGGCCTTATGAACAGCGGGAATACCTGTAATATTTATGATTGGAAGAATACATCAGCAGACCCTTATTTCCCCTCAAAAAAGGATTACAGGATCAGGGACGATAATCCTTCTAACAATCATAACATCATGGAAATTCCAATAACAAATTACACAGTGCCATTTTTTTGGCGGATCTTTATAAGTAAAAGAAATATGGCTGCAAATATCGCAAAACATCCGATATTTTTTAGAAATATTTTTAATAATATCATTTGGAATCAGGAATCTTTATTAAACACATATTTCCATCCCTGTGATATCGGAGAAAAAGACAGGCTATTTTCTTTGAATAATTTTGAGCGAAATCTAAACAATATTATAGAAATTGCAAGAAAAAAGAAATTAGAAGTTGTATTTATAACTCCCCAGGAATTTGGGGAAAAATATTGTGTTGTCGGCAACAGAAAGATAATAATGGTTTAAAGTCCTATTAGCGGACATGATAAGATTTGGTGATCTTAAGATAGTTGTATTTTTGCTGATCATGACAGTTTTGTTCGTGCTGCTTCCCCCTCTGAATACGACCCCTATCAGAACAATACTTGGAATTCCGGTGGTCTTGTTTCTTCCAGGTTATGCCCTGATCGCTGCTCTTTTTCCAGGAAAGAAGGATATTGACGGCATAGAAAGGATCGCCTTAAGTTTTGGCCTGAGTATTGCCGTAGTGCCGCTAATAGGTCTGGTATTGAATTTTACTCCTTTCGGAATACGACTATTTCCTGTTCTTATCAGTATCTCTGTTTTTACCCTGATAATGTGCTTGATCGCTTATTACAGGCGGTCGAGATTACCTGAGGACGAAGTTTATGGATTAAACATAACGAGTATTTACCCCAGGGCTAAAGCGATGTTTAATGGAGATACAAAGCTGGATAAAATTCTCTCGGTAATACTTGTTCTTTCAATCATTTTTTCGGTAATTGTATTGGTGTATGTGATCGTTTCCCCCATACAGGGAGAAAAATTTACTGAATTTTATATTCTTGGAAATGAAGGAAAGGCTGACAATTATCCCACTACCATTGAATCAGGAAATAACAGTAGTCTGATAGTTGGCATAGTAAATCATGAATATAGTCCTGTGAATTATACTCTTTTGATCTCACTTGAAAATAATACTTTAAGTAGAAAAAATGTACAACTTAAGCATAATTCTACATGGGAAGAAAGAACATATTTTACACCGGAAATAATAGGCAATAACCTGAAACTTGATTTTTTGCTTTATAAAGAGAATAATTTAACAGCACCATATAGGGATTTGCATCTATGGGTGAATGTGACATGAAATATTTGAGGTCATATCCTTAAATATTCACATTCCACACTCTGCAATCTTGTCCCAAGAATGATTTTTGATAACATTGCCAAACACCGCATCTGCGACGATATCAAAAGCGGATGCTTATGCGCGTGATGATACAGGAGTAGTCGCAGCCTGTGCGCTTTTTGGTTGTTTTGGGCTGTGGGGAAGCGCCGAAACTGTAATTATAAGTTTCAGTGTAATCAATCTGCGTGCGTCTACGTTTTGTGTTTTCCACTTTAAGGATGTGCATCAGCTTCTAAGAAGTCTGAAACTCAAAAACAATAATATAAATATTATTCGATTAATCCCATAAGTTCGCATATTTTTTGTTTTATATGTTTTAATTTGGAAGACGATATTTTGCCTCGTTTATTTTTAATCCTCTTTTTGCTTTAATCTTTGAAGTAAGAGGTATTACTAAAACAGTTGGAAGTTTTTCTATATCACTTGATTGAATTATAATAGCAGGTCTGAATCCTGCTTGTTCATGCCCATTCGAAGCAGGAATCTCCACTAAATAAATATCTCCTTCTTGCATTATAAATTACTCTCGAAATTAATCAGAGCTTCATCACTTAGAGAATCCCACTCTTTAAATTCGGATTTAATTTCAAAATCATATTCTTTTTGCCGATTAATGGATTCTTTTATTAATTTGATGACTTCAAGTATATGAATAGATTAACATTATTAGATAAATAACATCTCTTCTAACTCCTTTTTCCTCTTCTTACTTGAGGATTCCACAATTCCATCTGGCCTGATCACAGAAACCATTATGTCAAACCTTTCCGAAGCTGCAATATCAGCCGAGGACAATACCGGAATTTCAATACTTAAAGGAGGATTCCAGGGATTTGCATTGTACTCAAATTCCTGAAGCATTGGTGTGTATGAATGAATGACTTCAAGTTTTCCTTCCTTTGCATGTTTATAGGCGCGATAAAGAGACCTGTTCTGGCGAAAACCCACATATATTTCAAGAAGCGTTACCCCAATTATGGAATTTGCACCTTTTCCCACAATAAGATCGCTTATTATCCTTTCGCCTTCATCCGAGTGTTCGACAAGAAAACCACTCTCTTTATTTTCATTATTTGATATTTCGATCATCTTTTGCAGGCAATCCTCAAGGGTCATATCTTTCGTTGGGATTACCCTGTCAAAATCCTTGATAGTCCTTGATATCTGGTCTTCATCATAATCCGTCACACCTTCACGATTAATGACATCTGTGATTTTTGCTCCCTGGATACCCCATAGGTTTGATTCAATACCATACTTTTTCTCTTTTTCGATCAGGGCCGAAAGACGTTCCTTTGCATCAAGATGCCTTGCAAGCCTTCTTTTAACAAGCTCTTCGTCACTTGCCACAAGTTCGATCGCCTTTGGAACAACACCCATTTTTTTAGTTAGCAGGGTGATCTCCTTGATAAGTTCAGGCTCCCCAAGTTCCATTACATCAAAAATATTTTCAACTAATAATTTTATCTGGTCATAAACGGAGACATCAACGTAAACAGGCTCATCGCCTTCAAATATAGGCAGCTTTCTTTTTTCATAAAGCTCACTTTTCATTTTTTCCACAAAATCTTTTCTTATAAGAACAACAGGCTGGGCCGCCCGACCTCTTCCTTCAAGATAAGCCCCGACATTCTCCGAAAGTAGTTTTATAGCAAGAGTGGTCTTTCCTCCTCCCTGGGGACCTGTTAACATTAAAATAGGATTTTTTTCAAGTTCTCTGGAGAGAATCCTGACTGATTCTTCCTTTGAATGTGCAGAAGTATCAAGAATATCCATAAGAACCACTAAAAAAAGAAAGCGGGAAATACCCGCTTTTAATCCATTCCACCCATACCGCCCATATCACCCATGCCGCCCATTCCGCCTGGTGGCATGCCGCCTCCCGGCGCAGATTTGCTGGACAGCACGTCATCGATGCGAAGTATCATTGTGGCTGCTTCAGTGCCAGAGCTGATGGCCTGGGTCTTTACTCTGAGTGGCTCTACAACGCCTTCTTTCCACATATCCACGACTTTACCTGTGAACACATTAAGACCTGCTGTCTTGTTGCCCTTCTCATGCTGGCTTCTCATTTCAACGAGCATGTTTATGGGGTCAAGACCTGCATTCTCTGCAAGTGTTCTCGGGATAACCTCCAAGGCTTCAGCGAACTTGGCAACTGCTAACTGTTCCCTGCCTTTTAAGGTGCTTGCGTATTCACGCAGGCGCAATGCAAGCTCAATTTCCGGAGAGCCGCCGCCTGCTACAAGTGTCTCATCTTCTATTGCAACGCCCACAACGCGAAGTGCATCGTGTAACGCGCGTTCTGCTTCATCGGCTACGTGTTCTGTTCCGCCGCGAAGTATTATTGAGACTGCTTTCGGATTATGACATTCTGTTACGTATGTCATTGCTTCGTCACCGATCTTCTTTTCCTCGACAAGGCCTGCTTTTCCAAGATCGGAATCAGTTATCTCTTTGAGGCTTGTCAGGATCTTGGCGCCTGTTGCGCGTGCAAGTTTATCCATATCGCTTTTCTTTACGCGCCTTGCTGCATATATTCCGGCTTTTGCGAGATAATGCTGGGCAATATCATCAATTCCTTTTTGCACGAACAAGACGTTAGCGCCTGAGTTAATTACTTTTGTCACCATGTCATGTATCATCTGCTCTTCCTGGTCAAGGAATAACTGGAGCTGGTCGGGTGATTTTATTGAGATCTCTGCGTCAACTTCGGTCTTCTTGATCTCAAGTGCTTCGTTTATAAGCAGTATTCTGGCATCAGTGATTTTCTTTGGCATGTTGGTATGGACTCTTTCCTTATCAATTACCATGCCCTCGATCAACTGTGAATCTTCAACACTTCCGCCTACTTTCTTCTCGACTTTTATATCATCGACATCAACGACTTTTTTGCCGTTTTCAATATCAACTACAGCAAGGATAGCATTTACTGTAAGGTTTGCGAAAACATCCTTTGATGCTTCTGCGCCCTTTCCGGTTATTGCAGTTGCTGCGATCTTTAATAATAGGTCTTTATCATCACTTGTCACTTTTTTTGCAAGTGTCTGAAGGATCTCCTTTGCCTTTATTGAAGCAAGCCTGTATCCGCTTGCGATAACTGTTGGATGTACTCCCATTTCCAATAGTTCCTCTGCATTCTTTAAGAATTCGCCTGCAAGAACTGCTGCCGTGGTTGTGCCGTCTCCGACCTCGTCATCCTGGGTCTTTGCGACCTCAACGATCATCTTGGCTGCCGGATGTTCGATATCCATTTCCTTAAGAATGGTTGCACCGTCGTTTGTGATTACGATATCTCCCATTGAGTCAACGAGCATTTTATCCATTCCCTTTGGTCCAAGGGTGGTCCTTACTGCTGCTGCTACGGCCTTAGCTGCCATTATGTTATTATTCTGTGCTTCTCTTCCTTTTGTTCTTTGACTGCCTTCTCTTAAAATAAAGATCGGCTGTCCTCCTAATTGTCCTGCCATAATAAGCCTCCGTTAAAATTTTATCTGATAATCTGTACAAATTCAAGTGATTGTACGAGTGATTCTCGTTGTTTGTAATTCTATATAAGCGTTTTGTTTAATAATATTATATTATTTATAAAATAAAATTTTGCTATTTTCACAAGACCATGTAATCAGTTTTCTCTTTATGCCAAAGCACCCTATTCAATAACTATAAACTGATAGAAAGAAATCAATAGTCATATGATACTTTTTGATGATATCGGAAGCTTCCCGCTGCCAAAAGGCATAAACAGGGAATGGGTAGAACAGGCAAAGAAAAGCAATGACCCGAAATTGCCAGACCTTCTTAAAGGTGCGATGCAGCAGAAAATCGATGCCGGCGTGGATGTGCCTACATATCCCCAGTTCCGGGACATGAACCAGATGTTCCTTGAAATCATAAATGATGAATCTGCCCAGGAAGAGCCGCTCATTGTCCGCAAGGACAGGGCAAGGATAATGGAACTTTCGGCAATGGAAGACGTAGGCGCCCAATATTTAAAAAAAACCGGAAAGAAATTAAATATAAGGCTTTGCGTTACAGGTCCAATAGAATTGTATATGAAGCAATTCGGCGGGACTGCCTATAAAGATGTCCTGAATGCATTTGCGGCAAGCATTGACCGCTTTGTCAGTAATTCCATTGATAATGCAAAACAATTCCGGATTGCGGTTATCTCGATAGATGAGCCAAGTATAGGGATAAACCCGCAGATCATGTTCAGTGATAACGATATGATAGAGGCACTTACCCTTGCCACAAAAACATCCGGTTCAAATAAAATTGATACGGAGATACATCTTCATTCACCGCTTCATTATAAACTCATATGCAGGGTGCCATCAATCGGGATAATCGGCGTTGAATCCGCTGCCAATCCATCATATCTTGACCTTATTGATAAAAAAGACCTTGAAGATTACGACAAATTCTTAAGGATAGGGGTCTCGCGTACTGATATTTTCGGAATGGCCGCGGTCCTTAATGAAAAATACAACACAAATGTCTGGAAAGAACCTGCAAAATTAGACGAAATTACAACACAGATGGAAACGCCTCAGATTATCGCAAAAAGGCTTCAAAAGGCATATTCGATATTTGGGGACAGGATCAAATATGCAGGTCCTGACTGCGGGCTTGGTTCATGGTCATCCCAGGAATTAGCATCAAACCTTTTGAAAAACACAGGCGCAGGTATAAAAGAATTCCAGAAGAATCAATAAACAGGGTAACCGTTTAATAGATGAGTGACAATAATTGAATTATGCGAGCAAAACAACGGGTAAATAGTAAAAAAGGCGCAAAATACGAGCCCGGCATTAAATGCAAAGGAGCAAAAACAGTAACAGTAAAACCGGCCGGTTACCCCTTGAAAGGAATGTTCCATGAATATCCTGAAACCTCGGAGCTTGATGTATTTGAATTCTATGCAAGAGAGCAGTGGAATGGATTCATAATAAAAAAAGGAGACTTCCTGTTTGACAGGAGAATGTTCCCGGATTTTGCTTTTAAAGTAATTGAAGTTGAACCTGATAACTCTGAGATAGGAGAAAATACAAAATTCACAGTTGAAGATTATGAGATTGATTTCTTCGTCCCTGAAATGAAAAAAGAAGTTACTTTCAAGAATATCATAGGACAGGAGAAAGCAAAACAAAAATGTAAGCTTATTGAGAGTTATCTTAAAAACCCTGAGAAATTCGGGACATGGGTACCCAGGAATGTTCTGTTCCATGGACCTGCAGGAACAGGAAAAACCATGATGGCAAAGGCATTAGCAACTGCCACCGATGTCACTTTCCTGCCAGTACGAGCCACAAAACTCATAGGGGAATATGTCGGCGACGGGGCGCGACAGATCCACCAGTTATATGAAAAAGCTGACGAAATGGCACCATGCATTATATTCATAGATGAATTTGATGCTATTGCCCTTAACAGGAATTACCAGGAGATCCGCGGTGATGTATCAGAAATTGTCAATTCGCTCCTCACCGAACTGGATGGAATAGATGAGCATGAAGGGATATGCACCATTGCAGCGACAAACATGCTCCATACGCTTGATTCCGCAATACGCAGCCGTTTTGAGGAGGAAATTGGATTCTCCCTGCCAACAGTTGAAGAAAGGGTTGAAATATTGAAGTTCTATACTGCAACGTTCCCGAAGAAACTGGCAAAGGATGTAGATCTCGAAGCTCTCGCAAAACTCACACCGGGTTTTTCCGGAAGAGACCTTGTTGAAAAATTGCTAAAGAACGCATTGCATAAAGCCATACTGAAAGGCGGCAAAGTAAAGATGGCACATTTTGAGGCAGCACTTTCAGAATCGCTTTGCAAGAGATCAGAACCGCCAAGAGGTATGTTCGCATAATGGCGATAAAAAGCGTAAGTTCCCTGATGGGGAATATTAAAGAAACCTACGATAAGAGCAAGAATAAATCGGGATGGCGCGTGTTAAGCGGCATTAACCGTGAATATAACGACACATTCATTGCAGGCGATAAAAAGTTATGGCAGGTAAAATCGGAAGAGGTAAGCCCGGGAGAATCCATAGCTGTTGGTATGAAAATATCAAATTTTGATGAAGATCTTGAAAAAATAATGAAAAACGGATCTCCCGTACCTTTCGGGACTGTTACTCCCATTGATAAAAAAATATCTGTTATAATGGCCGGGATCCAGACTTTTTCATCGGATTCATCCAACCTTTTGTGTAAGGAACATCTTTCAAGCAAACAGGCCCAGCTTGAACAGAAACTTAAGCAGCAGGTTGATCTTATGACAGAGGATGCATCTTTCCGGAGGAAATATAAGGAACATAAGGACAGGCTCAGAAGGGCGTATATATAAAGCTCCCATAAAGAATAAGTAGTTTAGTTGCGATTTAGGGTTCAGTCCCGTAGGGTAGTGGTCAATCCTTCTGGCCTTTGGAGCCGGAGACGACGGTTCGAATCCGCCCGGGACTATACCAACTCTCGCTTTGAAATTGTTGTGTCCCTTCTCTACTTTTCCCGGACTTCCAATCTCTCACTTTTGCAGTTAAGGGTGATTGTCAAGTAAATCAAGAAGATGGATGGTTGATACTGCTTCTTATAAATGGTATGGGATCGCAGCAATTTTATCTTTATCTAAATCTTCTTTCAGTATGGAGACGTATTTTGGAATCTGAGATGGATCAAATATGCGAATATATCTTATTCGCCCCGGAACTTTACAAATATACATGCACTCTAAAAACCCAAGCAATTCAAGCTCTTTGATGCAATTGATTACGTTATCAATTGATAAGCTATATGTATTAAATTCAGCAGTCAATTTTTTATACTCCTCAAAGACATCTCCCACAGTCACCTTTGTATCCTTTTTATCCCTGTCAAGTAGCCTGATATATGCGTATAATATGAATTTGAGGTGGAGAGGCAGAGTTCTAATCTGGTTGGTTATTATAATGGAACGCGGTTCAGAAAATCGATGGGTGCTTTTCTTCGGAGAAACCTGCGCACTGTTTATCCAACTATCGAATGGCCCCATATTATATTGCCTCTGAATTTTCATTATATAATTATATTTAGAAGTCACATTAATATATACTGAGGTGTGAAGTTCAGAACATTAGATCAACAAAATACTAGCTTTATCCCCATTCACACAATTTTCACAAATCTGTTTATAAACTTACTAAATTAATATTATAGTTCAGACCAGAAAGAAAACTTCCATATATTTTATTCAATAATTTAAATATCATAAATAAACTTTATTATTAAAAATAATAATACTATATTGAACAATAGAAAATATGATAGATCTATCAGGATTAAATAACCCACAATCACTGGAAGAAACATTTGAGATAATATCTGAATTATTCTCTGTTTTTGTTGCTCTTTCAATTTTTTCCATAACATGGTATGCATATAATAAAAGCAGGGATAACCATTCTCTTTTTTTAGGTACAACTTTTCTTATTACCGGGCTTTTGATTTTGTTTCATTTACTATCCTATCCTTTCATGCCTGATTTTATCAACCCCAATTCATCTTATAAAGCAGCCATTTTCTTTCTTGAATCCCGACTCTTCCTGGCCCTTCTACTTCTTGCAAGTGCATATATACATAAAGATTCACTTCCTAAATTGATTAACAAATATGTCATGGTTTTGTTCACAATAGCAATAATGTCAGTTCCCATGATCTCTTTGTTTTTTCCTGAAAATTTTCTTTTGATGGCATATAATATTGATACTTATTCCACCGCAACTATAGCTTTATTATTCGTAATTACAACTATTATTTTAACTGCATCCTATCTTTATAGAAAAAGAGCTAAAGAAACAGGGCAGAATAACTTGAATAATATAATATACGGTTCTCTCATCGTGCTAATAAGTAATCTGGTCTACTTTTTTCATGAATTCTCAGGACATTTTCTTATAATCACTGGTTTTTTCTATTTTTATCTTGGCTTGTATAAATCGTCTGTAGAACTGCCTTATGAAAAGCTGGCCATAGCAGAAGAAAAGCTTCGAAAAGGAGTAGAGAATAAATATATTACCCTATTCGATAATGCAAGTGATGCAATTATTACAACAGACCTTGAAGATGGGGTTACATCATGGAACCGCAGTGCTGAGAAGCTTTTTGGATGGGAGGCGCAGGAAGTAATCGGAAAGAAACTTTCCAGCTTAATAGTTCCGCTAAATTTGCAGGTCCAGAAGGAAGGACTTATCAGCGATACTTTAGATGGTAAATCTGCTTCCGGGATTGAGACGGTGCGCTTTCATAAGGATGGCAATAGGATATTTGTGGATTTGACAATGTCTCAATTGCTGGATTCAAATCATAATTTAACTGGTCTCTCCTTTATATTTCGTGATATTACGCAGCGAAAAGAGATGGAAGAAGCATTGAATAAAAGTCGCAACCTGTTAGATACTATAAAAAGCGTCCAGGATAATTATATTGTGGATTCCAATATGCAGATTACATTTAATGAGATTTTAGCCAATCTTCTCTCATTGACCCAAAGTGAATATGGTTTTATCGGTGAGATTCTCTATACTGCGGAAGGTGAGCCTTATTTAAAAGTGCATGCTTTCACAAACATTGCATGGAATAAAAAGACCCGGGAGTTCTATAAAAATAATACTCCGGAAGGGATGGACTTCTTTAACCTTAAAACGCTATTCGGTGAAGTAATAACTGGAGGAAAACCGGTTATTGCTAATAATCCCTCGGCAGACCCAAGACGAGGAGGTCTTCCTGAAGGCCATCCATCTCTTAATACATTTTTAGGTATACCATTTTATCAGGGGGAAAAACTTATTGGCATGATTGGTATTGCTAACCACCCGGCGGGTTATGACGAAGATATTCTTGAGTATCTGACTCCTCTTCTAAGTACATGTGCTAACATTATAGAAGCTTACAGGAATGATCAACGCCGTAAGCTGGCTGAGAAACAAATCGAGGACTCCCTGAAAGAGAAAGAAACGCTTCTTAAAGAGATTCACCATCGTGTCAAGAACAATATGCAAATTGTTTCCAGTCTTCTGAGTCTTCAAACCCGGAATATCGAAGATAAAAAATATAAAGATATTTTTATTGACAGCCAGAACCGGATACATGCAATGGCCCTTATCCACGAAAAACTTTATCATTCCGAGAACCTTGCGCACATTAACTTCAAAGAGTATATTGACGAAATAGTCTCAAATATATCTTCATCGTATGGATTAAATAGCAATATAAAAATTGATATTAATGTAGAAAACATTCCGATAAACATTGATAATGCAGTTCCCTGCGGATTAATAATTAATGAACTTATCACTAATTCCTTGAAATATGCATTTCCGAAAGGAAGACGGGGAAAGATTCAAATTTCAGTTAAATCAAAAGAGAATAATCTGATTCAACTTTCAATAGGTGATGATGGAATAGGTATTTCGAAAGATCTGGATATTCGAAATGCCAAAACATTGGGTTTAACTCTGATTACCTCTCTTGCAGAAAATCAGCTTGACGGTGAGATTATCATAAATAGAGAAAAAGGAACTGAATTCCAGATCAATTTTAGAGGTACAAAATGATATCCGGATGCCTTCCAATAGTTCAACAGAGAAACTCTGATTCCAGAGCCACCGCGCCCTGCAGAATCAAAGACTATTTCTACAACCAGGTATCCATTTAATATGTGAATCCTATGGTTGAACCCATTATTTTAAAAGATTATATCGAATACAGTTCTGGTTCAGTTGTCAGCAAGACCTTGAAACAGAATCCTGCGGGCACAATAACATTATTTGCCTTTGATATCGGTCAAGAATTGAGTGAGCATTCTGCGCCCTTTGATGCTGTAGTCCAGGTTATTGAAGGAGAAGGACATTTCATAATCGCAGGAGAAGATCATAATCTTATGGAGGGACAATTAATAATAATGCCAGCAAATGTGCCTCACGCAGTCAGGGCAGGGCAGAGGTTCAAAATGCTGCTCACCATGCTTCGTGCTTGAATCAATCCAGTTAAATTTTATTCTATAGCCTATTTTCAAATTTATCCTATAATTTATAGTGATTATGTTTATACGTTATGGGATACTTTTTGATAATAACCTTTAAAAAGGTAATATGAATGGTCGAAATGAACACAAAATGCAAAACAACAACAGATTTATACAAGAGACAACAATAAAAATTTCGGAGGAATATTATGGAATCGGTTAGTGCGCATGAATCAGTAATAAAAATGCATAATATATTGCATAAAGATAATGTAACGAACACTTTTGATAGGGCCCAGGCCCAGGGAAAACGCTGTTCGTTCTGCGAACAGGGTATAAGCTGCCAGCTTTGCAGCAATGGCCCATGCAGGATAAAGCCAGGAGCAGAACGCGGGGTTTGCGGCATAGATGCTGATGCCATGGCAATGAGGAACTTGATGTTCCTGAATACCATGGGTACGGCAATATATACTTACCATGCAAAGAGTGTTGCCAAAACACTCGAAGCGACAGCATTGGGTAAAACGCCTTTCCAGATAAAGGATGAAGCAAAGCTAAAAAGTTTTGCAGGGAAGATGGGGGTAAAGACTGATGGCAGCACAAAAGACACTGCAATTGCGTTGGCAAATGCAATGACTGCTGAAATAAACTCTGATTCTGATGTTGAGCTTTCAAATGTTCTTCGATTTGCTCCAAAATCAAGAATAGAACTCTGGAGAAAACTTGGCATTCTCCCCGGAGGACCACTTCATGAGGTTATGGATTCTGTTTCAAGCACGATGACAAATGTCGACGGTGATTATGTATCGCTTGCAAAAAAGGCATTGCGTCTTGGCATTTCCTGTATTTACGGCTCACAGATACCGCTTGAGATGGGACAGGACATCCTATTCGGGACACCCCAGCCTCATGCGGTCAATGTGGATCTTGGAATTATCGACCCAACTTATGTGAATATTGCGGCAAATGGTCATGAACCTTTTATCGGCGTGGCTCTTATCAAAGCTGCCCATGAGGCAAAAAACCAGGACGCTGCAAAGAAAGCTGGCGCTAATGGACTCCACATTATCGGCTCAATCGAAACAGGCCAGGAACTCATCCAGAGATTCCCGATAGATGATGTATTCGTGGGAATGATCGGGAACTGGCTGTCTGTCGAACCCGCGCTTGCAACAGGCGGTATCGATGTTTTTGCCATGGATATGAACTGCTCTCCTCCGGGAATGGGCGAATACCAGGATAAATACAATACTAACCTTATTTCGGTTTCAAAACTCGTCAATGTTCCGGGTATGAAAGACCAGATGATCTATAAACCGGAAAATGCAGCAGCCCAGGCACAGAAACTCATAGATATCGCTATTGAAAGCTTCAAGAAGAGAAAAGGAAAGGCTACAAACCCATCAAGCAAAAAGCAGAACGCTGTGATCGGTTTCTCGACTGAGGCATGCCTTGGGGCACTTGGCGGCACACTTACCCCGCTTCTTGATGTTATCAAGAAAGGAACGTTGAAAGGAGTTGTGGCACTTGTCAGCTGCACAACGCTGCGTGACAGCGGCCAGGATGTCAATACTTTGAAAATGGCCCGCGAACTCATCAAACGGGACATACTTGTAATCAGCGCAGGATGCGGAAATGCTGCACTTCAGGTCGGCGGGCTTACAACTCTTGAAGCGAAACAGGAAGCAGGGCCTGGCCTCAGAGCAGTATGTGAATTACTCAAGATCCCGCCTGTCCTGAGTTTTGGTACATGCACTGATACAGGAAGAATCACGCTTCTTGTGACAGCGGTTGCTGATGCTCTTGGCGTTGACCCATCCCAGCTTCCAGTTGCAGTGACAGCGCCGGAATATATGGAACAGAAAGCCACTATCGATGCATTATTTGCCCTGGCTTTCGGACTTTATACCCATGTAGCGCCCATGCCTCCGGTTACAGGCGCTCCACGCCTCGTGAAACTCCTTACTGTAGACCTTGAAGGAATCACTGGCGGAAAAATTGCCGTAGAGACAGACATGGTTGAAGCGGCAAAAGGCATAGAGGCACATATCATGAAGAAACGATCGGCGCTGGGACTGCCTGCGTAACAGTTACATCCACAGATTAATAAATGGTGTGCCGGCCTCCAGGCGCACCATATATATTTATTTAAGCGGTATAGCTGTGATTGTACATATTGTTAGCGATGTCGGTATTTCACAGGGAGCAGCAGAAAATAATTCAAATATGGAAACCATAAAAGTGCATGGAACATTCTGGAATGATGGAAATGAAATTGCCAAAAATTTGAGTGGTGTAGTAATATATACAGATGCGGCACATAATAAAGTTGTCAGGAAAAATATTCCAATAAGTGGAGATCTGCCTCCGGACAAAGGATCAGTAATGGAATTTGACTCAGAATACACAAGAGAGAAGACCATGCCAAAAACGGATGTAAATATAATGATCAAGTTTGATTGGACGGAGAACGGGCAGCCAAGAACTACCTTATTGTGAAATAAATGAACACTTTCGATAGAATATCCGGAAAATACAGGGAGAAATCACTCGTCCAGCAAAAGGCGATAGATATGTTATAACCTTACTTCACTACCCCGCCGTGAACGTGGGGCATCTTATGGATGCTGGGACTGTTTGAATAAGAAGGTTGCTGGAAATTTTGTTATCAAATTCAGGCGCTGAATATGCGTACAACGGCTGTGTAGAATCGTGATCGAATTTGTATACTACTCCATTAATTACAGCCAGATTGCATAAGGCTTTATGTAAAGAAAGGAGCCAGTTTTATGAATCTGACCTAAAACACCCAAATTCTCTGGACCACTCTCAAGTGCCCTTAACATAATTGCCAAATGACAAGTATAACCCATACTTGCAGTTCCATTCTCTCTAATTCCCACACCAACGAATTTTGATAAGCTGCCTCCAATACGAATATCTGGCCATAAACAATATGAATCTGTTATGTATAATCTTAAGGTAACTGTCTGTGAATCAATAACTTCTTCTACAACATCTTTATCATAGAATCCTCTCGTTGTTAAAGGTAGTTTTCCTCTTATAAAGGCTGGAAGGCGGTCAATATGTATGTAGGCAAGTATGTTTACTGAATTTACCTCTAATAGAGAACCCTTTTCAGAAAGAGCAGTTTCAATCTCTGCTAATTTCTGTTCGCCTTCTTTGACCAATATTCGTTCTGTAAGGACTTCTGAATCGCGAGTATGAGTTAATTCACTATCTACACTGCCTCCAAAAATAGCTGCAATTCCTTTCAAATTAAGCTGCCCTTTACCACTAGTTGATTTTTTCTTTTGTTCAGAAGCTCTCCGTTCTCTTTCACTCAATTCGCTGAGCTGAGCATACAAACTACGAATTCCTTCAGAGTCCAAATATATATAACGGCGCAAATCTTCTGTCATTTTTACTGTTTCTATTTGGAGTTATGAGTTAATAACATTTCGATTCTGTTTCTTCTTAATGTTTCTTTCAAGCGTAAGGAACTGCTTTAAAATTTTTTATTTTTTTTTTTTATATTTATACTCTTCTATTGGTGGGCGTCTGAATTTTGTTGTACTAATAACAGTATGAAAATTTTGAGAAAAGGCGAATCTTGGTATATGGGCCATGGATATTTCATAAAAGTCTTGTTTATCAATGCGAAATCGAATCCAAAAATAGTATCGTTAGAGCTTTATAGAGTCGGAACAAAATTAGATGAACATATTATGATTTGAAGGAAAAACTTACAATTATAATAAAGGGTTCTTCACAACGATAGATTCGATTTTTGATAATGAAATTACGCTTAAAAAATACATATTATCAAACATGGAACTGAATTACTTATTGATTTTGGCAGAGTAAGACATGTCAGTAGGAATTTCAACTACTTTTGCAGGATAGCTACATGTTTTGATTAGTTGTTCTGTATAGTATTCTTCACATCTTAGGGTCAATCCTTCAGGGTTCGAACCTTCGAGCAATGAGTGCTGAATATTTGGACCTCTTTAAGAGTCTTAATTTTCTATAGCCTTTCGAGAGCATAGGGTTCAGTTCGCGATCGTAGAGTAAAGCAGAGGTCTTTCAACCTCCACCTCCTCATCAAACCGAACGAACGGATTTCCCGTATTCGGCTTTCATCTGGCATATCCCATAGCAGGAGGCTGATATATCATATCGATATATCCGCCAGATTTGGTCTTCAACAGTTATTCGACAATCTTCACGATCTTTGCCAGATGGCGTTTTCACTTACTCTTTTCAGCGGCTTACCTTTCTGGTATATTACTATCCGATACAGGTTCTGTATATCATCAGCCTGATCTTCCTCGCTACTATGGGTTCATCCGACCCCTCTTAACGCATTGGTCTGGCTTTCCCATCAGGTTATACCTCGCCTACTTTTATCTTTTCAATTGAGTCCAGCAACCCAGAAACGTGTAGGGTCATGGTTCAACATCGGGGAAGACGTTAAGAGGTCTCCCTTGGTCACACAGGAGAGCTTTCGAAATCATCCCTTCCATGATCACCCCATCGTTCACTATTCTGCTCAAGTTTCCGCTTGTGACTGGAGCGTCACATCACGATAAGGCCACTTCTGGTTCACTTGTTGTTCAGGGCTGTGATTTCCGATACTTGGGAACTCTGCACAATGCTTCGCAGCATCGCACTTCCCGTTCTCTTCGTACAGGAGCAGACCTGTACGGTGGGATTTTAACCCCGGTGGATATAGTGCCGTTACATTCGTGTTTTGATATCCTTTTTGTTCATTCTTTCTTTCCTGTGCTTCAAGGCAAGCAATCACTGCGAGGAAAGTTGTAGAAGTGAGAGGATATGTTTTTAACAAAATTACAAGTAACTTCGATTTAGATGCTATAAAAGCTTTTAGCAAGGTAGGATATACTTGGAGATCTATTAATAACAAAGCGAAAACAAAAAGACAAATTATTAATACCACTTCAACATAAAATAATTTTGAGATGTAGACTTTGAGTTATGGATATAGAAGTTTTGTATCTAAAATTGTATTTTCAATTCTTGATAGAATTCGTCTTTTCATTTTTTACTTAAGGTTAGATATCAGTACCCCTTCAACACTCTTTTCTCTAATTTTCACAATAAGCACTATACTTTGGGGTATCTATACAAATTTTAGACCAAACTTTCAATTAAATCGTGAATTTTTTACCAATCCAATAAATGTTATTTTTGGTATAATATTTATACTATTTTTCTTAATCATTTTTTCTACAATCAAACTGATGTACCCTTCAGCCAAACGAGCAAAAATTATAGTCGATGCTTATGGCAGTAATCCAAGAATTATACCATTCATCGCAAAAGATGTCAAAATGTGGTTAGAAAATACACCTGGTTTAATAAAACAACAAAAAAAGATATCAGATATTCAACGTTATGTCAGGTCAGAAGACATTGATATGCTTGAAAAATTACGCAAAAAATTATTCTTGATATCAAGTATAAATAAGAAAAACTCAGAAAAGAATGAGAGGAGGGGAAATTACTTGGATATTCTGATTACGGGAGTAAGCGATTCTTTTGGAATACCTCGCGAATCGCTTGAAGATCTGATTAATACCAGAATTGACATAAATCAAAAAATAAGTAAAGAACTAATTTCTTCATATGACCAAATCAAGGTTAGTATAGAGGGATTTGTAGCGGCCAAAAAAGATAGAGACGTTGTTGGAAAGCGTCGTCATGAGAAAAAAATACAGGATAATTGTGATAAAATCCTTAAAAAAGGAGATGGTGTTGAAAACCAGATTAAATGGATCGAGGAGCTTGATAGAAGAAAATGGGCTATACCTATGCTTATAGAAATAATTAAAGAATCTTCTACGGGAAATGCTCTTTCCAAACTAACCAAATTGTTATCAGATGCAAGAGTAGAAAATATTGAAGATATGAAGTGGTTAATTCAATTTGCAAACTCAAGAAAGGGCTTCTCAATCAGTGAGTTATTAGGATTAAAGTTTGTCGATAATGAAAATTTGTTTAGTTTGGACAAAATTCCAGGAAAAGATGGCGACAGTTTAATAGAATTTCTAAAACAAAATTTTAATGTGGAATGATTAGAATGGATAAAATAAATAAGAGCAACGACGGTAGAACCATCAACATATCTGATGAAAAGAACTCCATTTTTCTAAAACTAAATCCTGATAAAACATTGGTAAATATATCGATCAATAACATCAGTATTGGCGAATTCAAAATGGAGAATGGTAAGCTAAATATCTACAATAAAGTTTTGAAATGTTACGGAAATCAAATATCATCTGACCTGTTGAGAGAAAAAAAATATTTAGGGAATTGGGAGGGATTAAGAGAGGATGCTCTTAGAGAGATAGGTGATAAATTTATAGGGTGGAATAGGTCACAAAGTAGAATTGACTTTAGTGGATCCATTGCTGTAGGTCTTACATTTGGATACAGCGCCGTTTTGAAAATCATTTTGAAACGGATAATAGATGATAATATTCAGAATATAAGAGGATTGCACATAATATTGATAAGGAGTAGTGAAGCTCCAGGTGACGAGGAGATTTTGAAAGCTGAGCTACTGGCAGATTATGGATTTCAAGGATTAAAATGCCATATTCTGCCTATTGAAGCAATCGAAAAAAAGGAAATACAATTTAAAATAAAAAGTATTTTCGTTGGTATTGAGAGTATAAATAAACGAGGGGACATTGTTCATCCAAGGGGTGGATCAGAGGTTATTCGGAAAATCCAAGAACTTAATAAAGATATAGGTGAATATATAAAGGTCTATGCTTTCGGAGAGTCGTATAAAGTTCAGGATTTCAAAGATGATATAGACTTTACCAAACTTTCGTTGTTTCTACATGATAATGTAGACTTTGTGGTAACAGACCATGGTGTTCATGAAAAGATATCGGACAAATGGAAAGTAGGAACAAAAATAGAAAATAATTTATGTTGTTGCTCAACACATTGGATAAATATACTGAGAAATAATGGATATATCATATAAAATATGTTGTTGATGATGTTTTAATCTTAGGAATTTGTCTACTCTTTCAGGTTCACTACATTCCTTTTTCTAAAGTATGGACTTCTCGCCTATCATTAATGACTGCCAGACGGCGATGCCGGTCTATCCAGTAGCCCCAGAGAACCAGAATCCACTGTGCCTGTCCTATCCATGCCAGTGATGTGACATTCGGGGGTGGGGAACAGGTTCCCCAGAGAGATGACCACAGGCCGAAACCCACAAAATATGAGCTTCCGGGGTAAAGCCCAATTCAATTAAAATAATCATATATGAATCACTTTTCCCAGAGCTGTTTCTGCCGCCTCAGCGAGCGCTTCTGGAAGAGTTGGATGCGGGTGTATCGTTCCTGCCAGGTCTTCTAAAAAAGCAGCCATCTCTATGGAATGCGATGCCTCACTTATCAGCATTGAGGCGTTTGCCCCTACTATATGTATACCGAGTATCTCTCCGTCTGTTTTTGCTACTACTTTCACAAATCCCTCTGTCCTGTCCATTGTCAGGGCACTTCCCGATGCTTTAAAAGGGAATTTGCCTGTTTTTATTTCAAAACCGCTTTTTCTGGCACTTTCTTCATCAAGGCCAACTGCGGCTATTTCGGGGTCTGAGAATACAGTCAGCGGTATTGCCCTGTTATCAAAAGCACTCGGGCTGCCCGCTATCACTTCTGCCGCAACTTTGCCTTCCCTGAAAGCTTTATGGGCAACAAGTGGCGGTCCGGCAACATCGCCTACCGCAAATATTTTCGGATCTGTAGTATGCAGTTTTTCATCCACCTTGATAAAACCGTTCTTATCCAGTCCAACCCCTGTATTTTCAAGCCCCAGATTCCCGGTGTTCGGTTTTACACCAACGGCTGCAAGTATTTTATCAGCTTTAAGTTGCGTTTCCTTTCCTTTATCGTCAACGATTGTTATCACTGCTTTATTATTTTCTATGCTCAACTTCTGCGGCGTGGAATTATAATATACCTCTATACCCAGCTTTTTCATTTTCCGGCTTACTACTTCAACCAGTTCTTTATCAAACATTGAAAGAATCCTGGAAGAACGCTGCACGATTTTTACTTTAGTTCCAAGCTTGGCAAACATCGTCCCCAGTTCAACGCTGATATGACCTGCACCCAGTATTACCAATTCCTCCGGTACCTTCATAAGGCCGAGAGCTTCATTTGAGTTTATAACAAATTTGCCGTCAAAAGGAAATCCCGGGAACTCCTGCGGATACGAACCCGTAGCGATTATTGCATTCTCAAACCGGATGGTTGAGATTTCCCCATCTGATAACGTAACTCTTGCCTTATCAGGGGACTCAAAAAAAACCCCGCCCTTTACTATCGCCACGCCATATTTCTTGCAAAGGCTTACTATGCCGTCCCTTAGTTTTTTAATTACCTCGTACTTCCACTTCTGGATATTTTTATAATCAAATTCGACCGAACCCCTGATCCCTATGTTTCCCGGATTCTTTATATCGTAAATGAAATTGGCCGCATGAATTAAAGTTTTTGCAGGAATGCAGCCGCGGTAAACACATGTGCCGCCAGGGTCATATTTATCAACGAGTATTACGTCCTTGCCAAGCTGCGATGCCCTGATTGCAGCCGTATAACCACCCGGTCCCCCGCCAACTACAAGAACTTCACAACCAGTGACGATGTCTCCCATTACCATTTATACCCCGTCCAGCAGAAGTAGATCCGGATCTTTAAGGTGTTCTATCAGGGTATTCATAAACCTTGCAGCCTGCGCACCGTCAAGCACCCTGTGGTCAAACGACAGGACAATGGGCAGTATTTTTCTTATCTTTATCTCTCCACCTATTACAACAGCCATGTCCCTTATTCTGTGGATGCCGAGTATGGCAACATCAGGAGGATTGATAATGGGAGTAGAAAAAATCCCTCCGATGCTCCCTATATTCGTTATCGTGAAAGTATTTCCCTTTAAATCCGGGAGTTTTATCTTCCTTGTTCTTGCTTCATCAGCGAGTTTTTCGCTCACCTGTGCCAGTTCCATGATGCTTTTGCAGTCAGCATCTTTGATAACAGGAACCATCAAACCTTCAGGAGTGTCTACTGCTATCCCTATGTTGTAATATCGTTTAAGAACTATTTCATTTTTCTTCTGATCAAGGGAGGCATTAAGATATGGATGCTGTTTCAACGCAACTGTCACTGCTTTGACAATAAATGCAAGGTATGTAAGCTTGATGCCTTTCTCTTCGGCCATTTTTTTCTCTTTTTCCCGGAGTTTGACAAGCTCAGTCACATCTGCCTCATCCATGGAAACAACATGCGGAGCCGTAAATAGCGAGAGAACCATCCTTTCGCCTATGGTCTTCCTGATGCCTTTTATCGGGATCCTCTCTTCCAGTGCTTTTATTTCCGGCGCAATTTCAACAGGTGCAGCCTCCGGCTTCCTGGTTTCAGGCGCCTGTGGAACTTCAACTTTAGCTTCAGTTACTGTGGATTTCCTGACATCCTCATCAGTGATTCTTCCCCCTGGCCCTGTACCCTTAACCTTTGATATATCCACCCCCAGTTCCCTTGCAAGGCGCCTTGTGGATGGCACAGCTAAGGCTCTTCCCGGCATCTCGGCCGGCCTTTCCTGAGGTTTTACTTCGGGAGGTTTAACCTCAGTTGGTTCCTCAAGTAGTTTAGCTTCAGCTGGTTTAGCCTCAGTTGGTTTTTCAGGAGCCCCGGTTTCAGGCTTCTTTACCGTTTCTCCGGGTACTGCAAGTGAAGCAAGAGTGCTGCCGACTTTTATCACATCCCCCTCTTTTCCAACAAGTTTCAATATCTTCCCTGCTTCCGATGAAGGTATTTCAACTATTGCCTTATCTGTTTCTATCTCTGCCACTGCCTGGTCAGCTTTAATTTCTTCTCCCTCTTTTACAAGCCACTTGACAATCGTGCCTTCAGTCACACCTTCGCCAACATCCGGAAATTTTACATCGACCATATTTTCACCTTTTTCACCTCAAAAAGCCGCAACCTCTTTTATAGCATCAGCTACCTTTGCTGCATTCGGTAGATAATAATCCTCAAGTCTGGGCAGCGGCACAGGAACATCGAACCCTGTTACCCTTTTGACCGGCGCTTCAAGGGAAAGGAGGGCTTTTTCATTAATTCTTGCGATGATCTCTGCCCCGAAACCAAGTGTCCTGGGTTCTTCGTGGACAATGACCGCCCTGCCGGTTTTTTTTACAGAATCTATAATGACCCTGTCATCAAGGGGCGAGAGCGTGCGTAAATCTATAAGCTCAACACTGAGATCTTTGACCTGTTCCATGGCTTCCTGGCACACCCTGACCATGGCACCCCAGGCTATAAGTGTCAAATCCTCTCCTTCCGTGATCTTCTTTCCTACTCCAAGAGGGACAGTGTACTCGCCTTCCGGTACTTCTTCCTTATAAGCGCGGTAAAGCTTTTTAGGCTCAAAGAACATAACCGGATCAGGATCCCTGATAGAGGAAATCAGGAGCCCCTTGGCATCATAAGGCGTTGAAGGAATAACCACTTTTAAGCCCGGTATGTGGATATAAAAAGTCGCTACAGCCTCTGAATGGTGTTCCAGTGCCTTCACACCTCCCCCATAAGGCGCCCTTATTACAAGGGGACAATGGTATGTCCCACGTGATCGGTACCTTATCCTGGAAGCATGGGCTGCAAGCTGGTCAATGGTCATATAGCTGAATCCCTCGAATTGTATTTCAGCAACGGGTTTGAGACCCGAAACTGCCATGCCTATTGCTGTCCCTACTATCCCGGACTCTGCAAGAGGCGTATCGATCACGCGATCGCTTCCGAATTTATCATAAAGACCTTCTGTGACCCTGAAAACGCCCCCATCCACACCCACATCCTCGCCCATGACCAGGACGGTGGGATCCTTTTCCATTTCTTCAAAGAGAGCAAGGTTGATCGCCTGTACCATATTGAGTTTAGCCAGACTCATCCCCCCTTCTTTTTGAAATGAAGCCCTGGAGTTCATCCATCTGTTCTTTTAAATGCAGGGGCATATCGGCATATACATATTTGAACATGTTCTCAACCACCGGCTTATAGCTTTCAGCCTCTTTTACAGCCTTCTCAACTTCATCAGTAATTTCTTTTATCATGGCACCTTCGCGGCTCTGATCCCATATACCTTTTTTTTCAAGGTATATGCGCAGACGTTTTATGGGATCTTTTTTTTTCCATTCTTCGACCTCTGCCGCCTGTCTGTATCTGGTGGGATCATCGGATGTTGTATGAGAGCCCATGCGGTAAGTGAAGCACTCTATCATCGTAGGACCGCCGCCAGACCTGGCTTTTTCAAGTGCGGCTAAAGTCACGCTATACACTGCCAGGATATCGTTACCATCAACCTGTATGCCTTCAAAACCATATGCTAAAGCCTTCTGTGCAAGTGTTTTTGATGCAGTCTGCTTTTCCCTGGGAAGGGATATGGCATACTGGTTATTCTGGCAGATAAAAACCGTCGGGGTCTTGAATACGCCCGCAAAATTCATACCTTCATGAAAATCCCCTTCCGAGGTTGCCCCATCCCCGAAATAAACGACTGAAGCTATATTCTGTTTCTTAAGCTTCGCTGCCCATGCTGCCCCTACGGCATGGAGCACCTGGGTAGAAACAGGAATTGCCACAGGAAAGTTCTTCGGGGGAAGCGTAAGGTTTGCGTCTTCGGAGCCCATCCAGTAAATGTAAAGAAGCGAGAGAGGGATACCTCTTGCTATCTGGACGCCATGCTCCCTGAAAGCCGGAAAAAACCAGTCATCCGGTTTCATGGCAAAAGCACTTCCTACTGCCGTCGCCTCCTGTCCCAGAGAAGAACCGAATGTAAGCATCCTCCCCTGGCGTTGAAGCTTCAATGCTTTATCATCATACATACGGGTAAGCACCATCGTCCTGTAGAATTTTTCAAGTGTTTCCGTATCCAGTTCTGGTTCCAGGCTCTCATCCACATTACCTTGTGCGTCAAGAATCGAAAGCCAATCCACACTCATATCCAGAATTTTTTGCCTTGGCAACTTTGCACCCCATTTATAAATTAGTTCTTAACCTTCTTAATCTTTACTGAATGGGCCATATACGAGCTTCTCACAAATGGTCCACTCATAACCTTGATGAATCCTTTCTCACTTGCTATTTTTTTATAGTATGCAAATTTTTCAGGCGATATGTATTCTTTGACTTCAAGCTGCTTTACTGAAGGTCTCAGGTACTGGCCCAGTGTGAGAATACTGACACCCCGGGATTTCAAATCATCCATAGTTCGGATGATCATGTCTTCCGTTTCCCCAAGACCAAGCATCAGGGAAGATTTGGTATATATTGAAGAAGACATCTGCTTTACTTTACTGAGTACCTCCAGGGACAAAGTGTACCCGGCTCTAATATCCCTCATATGAACCTGAAGTTCCTGAACAGTCTCAATATTATGCCCGACAACATCAGGGTGAGCGTCTGCAATTTTGCGCAAGGACTCTTCATTTCCCCCAAAATCGGGTATAAGGGCTTCCACAGTAATGTTTTCATCAAGAGATTTTATTTCTTTGATGCAGTTTGCAAAATGCATTGCTCCGCCATCCGGAAGGTCATCCCTGTCTACTGATGTAAGAACAACGTATTTCAAACCCAGCTTTTCCACAGCCTGTGCAACCCTTCCGGGTTCTGAAGAGTCGAGGGTCTCTCCTTCCTTTCCTTTTATAACAGCGCAGAACTTGCAGTTTCTTGTGCATATCGAACCAAGTATCATAAAAGTGGCAGTGCCATGAGTCCAGCATTCCCCAAGGTTCGGGCATCTTGCACCCGTGCAGACCGTGTTTAATTTTAAATCCTCAAGGATTTTTTTTATATCCACGAACTTTTTCCCTGATGGGGGTCTTATTTTAAGCCAGTCGGGTTTTGTCTTTTGCATATTTTCCCTGTTGAATTTCACTTTTATTTTTAAGTCCAAACCGTCAAAATAGCACTCATTATAACAAAAGCGATCAATTATTTATTCTGCCAGAGACCAATTATATTACCTTCAGTATCTTTGAAATATGCTGTATAGCCCATATCTGCAACCGGCATTTTTCCTTTAACCACTTCACCTCCCATTTTCTTCACATTTTTCAAGGCATCATCGATATTCTGAACATTAATGGTAATGATTGGAGAAGTGAGAGGACGCTGGCGCTTCATCATGCCGCCATTTATTGCACCTGGCTCTTCAGGCATATGGTTTTCATCCACAGGCATAGTCTCGATAAGAATGTATTCCATTCCCTCCACGGTGTCCATCTTCCAGCCAAAAATGGTTTTGTAGAATTTCTTAGCCCTTTCAAGGTCATCTGCAGGAATTTCAAAATGTACTACTTTGTCCATTGAAAATCACTCCTACTGATAAGATTATAAAGCTTTATTGATAAATGTTTGGTATAGATTTTTAAAGAAAAATCCTCCCCTTCCTTTACTTCCATTCAGAAAAACTTTTTTGACAGAAAACTTTTTGTTGTTACAGAAGCATTTACCAGTGGTGAGTAAATGATAAAATATCGATGTACAGTATGCGGTTATATATACGACCCTGAAATAGGTGATCCGCCGAGAGCGAAGCCGGGAACAGCCTTTGAAGATCTTCCTGATGATTGGGTCTGCCCTGTATGCGGGGTAACGAAAGATATGTTTGAGAAAATGACTTAACCTTAATTCTAATATATTTTTTATTTACTTTACTGCTTGAAAGTATAGTGCTTCAATATCAATTTTTCGAAGCCAGACTTTAGTTGTATCTTTTAGATATTTATAAAATATGACTTAGAAAATCTTATATAACACATGTAATAAAGTTATAGATAGCGATCTTCATAATACTAAACCGAACAAAAACAAATCGTGGGACTGAAAATGAAGATAATTGAATATTGGTTCGGGAAATATGATACCTAAAAGAGATATTAACAGAATCATTTCTGTGTTGATGCTTTTGAGCTTAGTATATACCGCTGCCGGATACATGTTTGAAACTGATTTCAATGGTGCCAAAGCCATAGAAGCAGTACCTGGAGCAACCTCAACAAACACGGTAACTACAACTCCTGCCCCTACCCCAACGGCAAATGCTGCCGTTAACGCTACTGCTGCACCAACAGCAAATGCTGCCGTTAATGTTACTGTTGCGCCAACAAATACTACGGCTACTCCCCCAACGGCAAATGCTACCACTAACGCTACTGCTGCACCAACAGCTAATGCTACCCCTTCTCCAACGCTAAATGCTACCGCTAACGCTACTGTCAGCCCCACAGCGAACGCCACATCAACTCCTGTGCCGCCTGGAGAACCCGGTATAACATCATACTCTCCACCAACGCCGGTGTCCGATATTATTGGAGCCACTCGAGCCTTCAACATCACGGTAAACCAGACCGTGAACGTGATATGGCTGATCAACGGTGTTCAGGCTGGGACCGATACAGGCGTAACTACTTCAAGCTATACCAACACAAGTGCAGCCCAGGGAACATGGAATGTAACAGTTGTAGCCAGTAATGACAATGGTACTGCCACTCAGAACTGGGATTGGGTTGTGACTGTACCAGGTCCTCCTTCTATATTAGCATCAGATCCACCAGGCCCTGTGAACGATATTGTAGGTACGCCGCGAGCTTTCAGCATTACTGTAAATCAGACCGGGGACGTGGCCTGGCTAATGAATGACTCTGTGGTTCAGAATAATTCAAATGTAACTACTGCAAACTATACTAACATAAGCGCAGTCCCTGGAACATTTAACATTACAGCAGTATTCACAAGCATTTATGGTACAATATCAAGCAATTGGACATGGTATGTGAAGAATCCTCCGCAGAATGTCACTAATTTAACAATAATAGCTACAGGGCCAACATATATAAACTGGACATGGGATGCCCCGGCGGATGAAAGCTTTAACGGTACACAAATACTGATAGACGGAGCCTTAAAAGATACTCTTCCAGAGCCATTAAATTATTATAATGGTACAGGCTTTATTCAGGGCACATCTCATAACATTTCTGTGATTGCGGTTGATACTCCTGGCAATAAAGCAATACCGCCCTGGCCTACCAGTACAGGTATCACGACAAATACCCCGATTGGGAACGAGGTAACACCTCTGGAATTGCCCTCAGGGGTCACAGTCACTTTTGCAAACATTACGGAAGAAGGGATTACGACAGTATCATCCGAAAAAACCCCTCCTGTGGCTCCAGGCTTTATGCCACTCGGGCCATACATAAACATAACAACAACTGCAAACTTCACAGGTCCTGTAACTATAACCCTGAACTATACACAACCTCCTGATGGGTTTAATAGGAGCAACGTTCGCCTGTATAGTTTGAACAACTCTGCCTGGGAAGACATGACCACTAACATGAACGAGAATATCGTAACTGGAGTTGTATCCGGTCTTCCGCTTGTCGTCGCCGGGATATATCCGCCACCAAATATTACAATAATCCGGGAGCCTTCTACAGAGATCACTGTAAGGGACTCTATCGTCTTCAATATAAGTATTGATCAGGCCGCTACTGTTAACTGGACTGTTAATGGAAATACGTCATTGGGTCCCCTGGTTGTTCCTGCAGGAGGAGTTTCCAACTTCACTTTTAATTCAACTGCGATGGGAAATTACTCAATAGCAGCAGAGGCTGAAAACATAAATGGGACAAGCTCAAGATCATGGAACGTTACAGTACATCCGGTAACATTCTTTAAAGGAAATCGCATCTGGGATGGAAGCAAACCGGATGAATTCTCCCTTAACTATACCTGGGATTCTATGAGTTTTTCCGGGTTCTATTATGATATTAACGAAGATGTTGGTGATGAAAGTATTACGATGTCAATGAATGGTTATAGAGATAGAACAATAAGCAGCAGCAACATCAGTTACACTACATCTTCCCAGGAAGTAGTCTTTGGGTACTCCGGTTTTGGGAGATATAATGTCGTAGGGTTCATGGCAGATAAGTACTTTGCAGGATACACCGCAAATACAAAACCTCCGGAACCGACCACAGGCATTGATCCCGTTAATACAATTTCCCAGGGGCATCTCTACAGGGTGCTTATTGATGATGATACACGACGTACAATATCCCTTGGAAGCACTCTTGCTCTTAAGGACGGTTATGTTATAAAGGCAAAAGATATCGACCTCAATGCCAGAACAATGTTAATATCTCTTTTAAAAGATGGGACAGAGGTGGACTCAACTCCGCTATCTGCAGGTCAGACCTATGTATACACAAAAGATGACCTTCCTTTAATAATGCTGAGATTTGAAAATGTATTCTCAGGACAGGAAATACAAACTGCGTTCCTGAGAGGATTATTCCAGATATCTGAGAACTATGATACGGTCAGTACCGGGAATGACTTTGGCATTATGGAAATAACCAGTATCAGCGATAAAAATATAATGATGAGAAACCGTGCGTCTCTAAGCCTCGGTGCCGGGAACACAATAGATTTGATGGGAGATCTAAAGATAATCGTAGCAGATGACCCGGATGTCCGTTTTGCTTTATCTGTTCAAAGAACAGGAGAATTTGAAGTACGAAGCAGTGTTTACAAAGAAAGCGATCCTATTGATACATGGACTCCCTATAATTTCGGAATGAACATAGGGAAGACAGTCTTAGGGTTTTATTATGACCTGGACAAGGGTATCGGGGAGGAAACTTTACAGCTTGCAGCGCCGCTGGCTGGCAGCAGAACCATCCCTGATGGAGGCTTGCTGTACAGGACCACACCTCAGGAAGTAAGCTTCGGATACGATGGGTTTGGAAGCTATGATGTGATCGGGTTCATGGCAGACAAATATTTTGCAGGCTACACTACCAATAGCAGACCGCCTGGTCCGACCACAAGTATTGACCCGATAAGTATTATTGCGAGTGGTCAATTACATAAGATACTGATCGACGATGATGCCCAGCGCACTTTCTCTGTAGGTGGTAATATAGCTCTGAAAGAGGGATATGTCCTGAAAGCAACAGATATAGATCTTAATGCAAGGACAATACTCTTATCCCTGTTAAAAGATGGCGCCGAGGTGGATGTAGCTCCGCTTTCAGCAGGCCAGACCTATGTCTACACAAAGGATACAGGCGGCTCAGATATTCCTTTAATATTGGTGAGGTTTGATAATGTATTTTCAGGACAGGAAATACAATCTGCATTTATTAAAGGCTTGTTCCAGATATCTGAGAGTTATGTTACTATTAATGCTGGAAACAGGTTCGGCAAGATGGTAGTCCGGAGTGTGGGAACTGATAACATACAGATGAGTAATGATGGAAGTATCAGCCTTTCTAAAGGTACAAATGAAAGCCTTATGGGCAATATCACAGTGAAGGTTGGCGATACTACTGATAATTCTTTGAGATTTTACTTTGCTGTCGACGTGACTTCGGAGATGATTGCCAGCCAGCTTATAATAGATGCTCCGGCCAGGGCAACCGCTGGTGATAATATAATGATACGTGTTACTGCCGGAGGGAACCCGGTAGATGGCGCAGCCCTGGCAATTAATTCTTCTGGTATTGGTCAGACTTCCATCAATGGTACTCTTAATTACACTCTCCCAAGAACTATGAAAGGTACTTACAATATAACTGCAACCAGGTCCGGGTATGATAATGCAATCAAGAATATAGAAGTACTGGAATATATCGAACGCAAGCTGAACATAGATGCCCCAATCATGGCTAATCAGTCTGAAACCATAACAATAATAGTCACCTCAAATAACACAAATTTCAGCAACGCTACTGTGAGCTTTGATAATGCGACAATCGGATTTACCAATATTAATGGTGCCCTGAATTACACGCTGAATACAAGCGGCATTCATAACTTATCCGCATCAAAGACCGGGTATATCACTGCTGCCAGGGAAATTAACATCAGGGCGCCTTTCTCCGAGTATAAGGCGCTTGATATAAATATCACCCCCAATGTGGTTTTTACAGGCGAAGATGCTATAATTAAATCCAATATCACAAATGCAGGTACGAAAAAAGATACGCTCCCTGTAGAGCTTATAATTAATGGCACTGCCGTGGATAACGGGTCTGTTACTCTGGCTCCGGGAGAAATAAAAGAAATTAATTTCACGCGAAAAGAAGCCAGGGCAGGGAACTATACTGTAGAGATCCTTGGACAGAAAGGCTTATTAGAAGTAAAACCGGCGCCTCTTATCTGGAGATTGATCCTGATAGTAGTAATAGTTACAGTTTTAGGGATAATCGCTATCTATCTGCTGACTACAAAGAATAAGATAAGCTTTGAGTCAATGCGAAGAAAATTAAGTTTGGGCAGACCCAAAGACCAGACTAAGTTATAAGGGGTTTGTCGGTTGGAAGCACATGGTTATCCTGTAAGACTTCCTTTTAATCAATCATTTTTATAAATCCAAGCCCAAATGATGGTTTAGGGCCAGCACCTATGAGTAAACCAATGCGGAGTAATTGAATCGCATTCTCGTCTATTTTCTGAATGGAATATTCGGCAGTCCCTGTATATGTAAAGAAGTCCCTTTTACCCTCCCTTTGCGATCTGCTCTTAATGTTATGAAAATGGATACTTGAAGATTTTATGGATGCGCTGCATTCAAAATCAGGAATCTTTGCGCCATCACCATATTCATTAACGTAAAGAATCAGTCGCTGGCGAATCATGCCAAGTAGCTTCTCCAATCCAGGCGGGAATTTGCCGGTCTTAACCATAATGGGTGTCTCAAAGCCGATGGAAAGTCTGTCAGTAACAGAAATGCCATCACTGGTATAATCAGCCAGATCAATTGTTCTCATTGCACCGATATTTATCGTATTGCCATCATAAACAACATCTCCAGAGAAGCTGCATCTCATTTCATCCAGCCTGAACTTATTAATGTCATAATGTCTCTCAGAACCGATGCCGCTCTGTCCGAGCATGGAGAGCCCAAGTGCCACATGGGGAAGGAAACGGGTAAACCTGCCAAACAGAAGAATACCCACATCAAGGAAACCGTTTTCAGGAACGATGAAGCTTTTCCCGAAAAACGGGGGAATAAAAACAATGGGCTTGGGAGGAGCACCGTAACCCACCTTTGAGTCTTTTTTCATGTGAGTATAATAAAAGATACAGTCCTCCCTGGCATCGCATGAGTAACAATCCCTCTTTAGATCAGGGCAACAGGCGCGGCGCAGGTGCACGCCGAAGCCGCCCCGGAAGGTGTTGCCCATCCAGTAGGGGAAAGTGACCGAAGTGGGGAAGGAGAGGCGGGCGGTGAGTTTGGCAAGGGGGAGCATGAATGTAGATATGCAAGTGAATCCTTAAGTCTTTTGCATTTTCACTAACTCGTTGAACCACTGCTGACTTATACTTTCATTCTGTCCCGGATTGAGCCAGACAATGACCGGCTTTCCGATAAATGCCTCCTTCTCTTTGAACACGAATCCATCTATCTGCTTCAGGTACTGGATCTTTCCACAATCTCTGACATAACATTCCACAGAAGATGTCGGGCAGGTGCCCCGCTGGCATATCCTTCCAAGATAGTTCCTGTTCTTATCAAAAACAAACACATCATGGGCATGGAATATATGAGAGGTCTTTCTTATGCTTTTTGAGACCTGCGATATGCAGTCTGTATTCTCTATGAAAACCATCAGATCAAAGTCCCCTGGAACAGCTTTATCTGAAGCTGCTGAGCCAAAAAGAGCGACTTCGATAACCCCGTTAACATCCCGAATCAATGATACAAATTTTTCGACAGCAAGCTGTATTTGCTTCCTTCTTTCGTTGAGATACGGTTCTTTATTCATATCTTTAAGCTGAGATTTTGACGTCTTCTATCATCGATATGTTTAATAGGCGACAGTTTACTTAAACCATAGAGATTGCAGTACTTTAAGGTGGCTGATGACAAAGAAAAAATTATGCCCGCTCTGTAATAGAAGATTGCCGAACAGGATCTGTCCTGTCCGGGGAGAAGAGATATGTTCTAAGTGCTGCGGTTTGAATAGAGCATCAGATGGATGTGATGAGAACTGTGATTATTACAGACCAGTGACTGTGAGAAAGGAAGTGAACGAAGCACTGCCTGTATATAAGGTGCTGAAATCAAAGAGCGAGGGAAGTTATGCCATTGTTGTGTCGCGGGAAAGAACGAATGGTAAACTCCAGTACATCACCCTGCTGATAGACGTCTGGAAGATGGGGCTTAAAGACTGCTTTGGGAGCCACAGCATCACGAAGCAGGATTTTCAAAGGAAAATCATAAAAATGTGGGGTAATCTCAGCATTTTTGCTGAAATAAGCCTGGCTGAAGCGCTGTGGACTGTTAAATACGGGCTCAGGATAGCGAAAGAAGTTAAGACACGCATCCCCAGGGAATTTGAAGAGTACGGGTATATCCTCGGCGACATGGCTGACGTAAAGGTGGAGGGTTCTCTGTACAAATGCTTCAAGTGCGGAAAGGGTGAAATCTCAGACGATGAGGTTGAGTTGATCAAGGAAATTACCAGGCATGATGTCGCTGCGGGTGTTTGCGGTACGATGGCAGAGACGATGGTATATTTTGTGTGTGATGAGTGCAGAAAAAATAAAACCGCAGATAAACACAGATGAAAGCAGATTTAATGCGCCGGTGTGTTCGCAAATCGCATCCAGCCTTTGTTCTTATTGGCGCTCAGGCGCAGCAATGATGGGGCGCGGCGCAGGTGCACGCCGCCCCGGCAGGTGCTGCCCATCCAGCAGGGGAAGGTGACCGAAGTGGGGAAGGATAGGCGGGCGGGGGGTAAGCATATTGAGCAGATATGCAGGTAAATCCTCAAGTCTTTGCATTAAGTCTGTGATCTTCTACAAAAAAAGAAGCTAACTTCAGTCGCCGCTAGTTTTAAGCTCTTTTAATTTCTTCTCAATAAATCCAAGAACTTGCCTGAAAGCATGTGTGCTATCCCTATCCAGTTCGCTGCTCAGAATGTTATTCTCTGTGCCATCATGAAAATGGTCTGGAAACGATTCGATTTCAGGATGATCGGGCGCGTTATCCCAGCGGTGAATCAATCCTCGCTGAGCCCTCTGTTCCCAGTGATACGAATAGTCACTCTCCTCGCTTAACCAGACATCGAGGAAACTGCCATCAATAAAATACATCCTTAACTTGTTAGGCTCTGCCGATCTGCCTCCAATAAATCTCGTTTTCCTTACAATATGCGAAAACTCATCCTCAGAAATCTGTTTAAGCGTCTGATAGGTCAAAAACATCTACAGCACCCTGCTGAGGCGCGTCTTCAGGTCTTCTATGTATTTTTCCTTATTTTTCCAGACGATATAATCTTCCCACGCCGGATGGCTCGGTATCTTTTTTGACTTTATCGCCTCATACAGCTCCTCTTTTGAGGCTACGTTATACCTGTCCCTCATGTCAGCTATATCCATCTCAGCAAGCCGCATCTCCTTCTCGATGAAAGAAATCAAGCCTCTGTGGATAAGCTCATCCTCAGGTAAGCCAAGTGCATGGCTAAGCTCTACCGCAACCGTTGAACCAGACTCTTCAAAAGGCATGATGTACTTTTTATGTTTATAACAAGTTAAAGTTTGTCATTATGGATCCGAAGAAATAGGGGCGGAAGCGATAAATCTGTGGCGCTTCCACAAAATCCCGGGCAGCCTTCTCTTTCACACAGGCGCCGCTGGTTGAACCGATGCGGGGGGATCGCAGCAAAGGCAGGACAGCAGGCGCGGCGCAGGTGTATGCCGAAGCCGCCCCGGAAGGTGTTGCCCATCCAGTAGGGGAAGGTGACCGAAGTGGGGAAGGAGAGGCGTGCGGGGGGTTTGGCGAGGGGGAGCATGAGAGTTAATCTGCAAGTACCTGCTTAGGTCTTTACATCGATAGCCTTTGAAAATGATTTTTTAAGATAAAATTATCGCAGTATATCAGCGGGTTCATTGTCGCTATTAAATAAAATTGTCAGTTTATTGCGGTGCCGTTCAATTTTAAAACCCAGCATTACCGCCATATCACAAAACGATTCAAAGACTATTCGGGAGGGTTTCGTCATTACACCACCGCCGCAATTTTATTGTCATATAATTTTATTATTTCATCCTGGTTCACGAGCACATGATCTCCGACTTGAATGCTCATGGCGATATCAATATCCCAAGTCCTAACTTTATATATTTTATCTTGTTCAGTACATAAAACTGGGAAAGATCTGTGCGTCCTTTCTCCTCCTATTTTGATGATCTTCATCAAACGACCGCAAGTTATTTGCGGTTTTAATACATACATAATACCTCCTGTATTGGACTGAGGCATGTGATTTCTTGCCGGAAACCTGCCCAGCCCAGCTACAGGTAAAATTGTTTTCTTTGTACTTAAGTTTTTGGACTTCCAGTTCTATAGAACAAAGCTTTTATCTATAATGAATGCTTACTAAAACATTGTTATATTATCCTTATAAAATGAGGATTGAAAGATAGATCTGGAAGTCTTCTAAAATTTCAGAAATCCTCGTAAAATGAGGATTTAAGAGTCAAACAAGACTCACCCAAACTAAGCAACTCAATATCAAAGATTATCCCTATTCAAGGGATTTCAGAATGGTATAAAAGCTAAACTTTTGGTCATTATACTCGATTTCTAACGTTTTTGCGCATCTAAATTGTCCGATTAAAAATCTTTGAGATGCATCCTTTAGCTTCACTTCAAGAATATCTGACCCTGAAAACTTTTCGTAATCATTTAGGTATACAAGGTCTAATGATGTCCACGAATTATTTACTATTTTATAATTTACTTTGCTTACCTTATCTATGATTGCTAAGGCTCCTTTTTTACCTATAAAAATGGCTTTATGTTCGGGTTTAATAAAAGAAAATGCTAAAAATCTAGAACCAGGCGCTAAATATTCCTGATAACCTTCTGTAATATATGTTAGCCCACCCGTTTTTTCTTTTTGAAAATCCGCATTTACTGTAGAAAACCAGATTCTCTTTTTATCAACCTTCAAGGGAATTGCCAATGTACAGGGAACTATTTTATATTCATATTTGTCCCTTCCAAGCAGATCAAATTCCTTAGTTATAGAGGCATGGACTTGTCTATCTGTGAAAAAATCATGCGTATAGTATGTTTTTCTAATCAGATGTGAAACATTCTGTCCAAACTCCTCTAATTCGAATTCCAACGCGAAAAGTTCCATTGAAATCACGTAGTTTTGCCATAAAGTTCATTTTTATGCGCTTCGATTAGAGTCGGTAGTTCTTTACGTAATGCTTCTAACTTATCTTCATCCACCAAATTTTCTTTTAGCAAACTATTTATCTGATTCTCATTGATGTTCCCTTTCTCATCTACTTTTATCCCCTCAAGCAATTCTTTTTGCGAAATATTTAAATTATCCGTAACAGTCAGTATTTTGGATTCCATCGTCCCAAGTAGAGAACTTCGTGAACCATAGCCTTCAGCATCAGCCCTTTTTAAAGTTTCCAAATACATGGATAGATCAAACTTTGTGGGATTGAATATAATATCTATAAAGGGAAATACTGTACCTGGTTTAATCAAAACCATTTCATATAAGCTTGCTTTTTTCTGTTCACCTGTAGGAGCCTGTTCCATTTTCAAATCCTTACGAATTATATTATGAAATTCCGGCTCATCAATAGTAGCTTCCTCATCAGTCTGAATGGAAAACGAAGTAGTTGTTTTGATTCTTGATTTTATTGCTTTTGTTTTATCTTTAATTGCAATAACTCCTCCATATGCATAGCAATTATAGCACTCCATGCATTGATGATCAGGCGTTGCACAAACATAATTTTGGTTGTACTCTCTTAAAATTGCCTCACTCGCTCTCCGCATTACAGCTCTTCTTTTCAGGCCAGTTAAGTATATCCTTGTTTTTCCATTGTAGTCTATTTTGTCCATGCTGAAATCTTCATGGCTTGTAAACCGTGCAAAATCTTTTAGTACCTTGTATCCTATAATTGCCAGATACCTATTATTTCTTAGATATACTTTTTCTATTTCTGCACCAACTGCGGTTTTTATTATTTTCCCAAAATTTTCAAATTCAGATAAACTGTTCAAAATTTTTATTTCGTTTCCTGTCATTAAATTGCCTCCTTACCTTTCTTTATTTCATAAAATTTTTTAGAATTAAAAAGATACTTTGTTTTTTGGACATAATCTTTTAATTCTTTCCTTTTTTCTTCGGTCAAATTTATTAATATCTCTCTCGTTCTTTGGTGGATTTCAATAATTTTCGTTCTTTGCTCTGCTGAAAGTTTTTCATTTTTCAGTAGCTTGTTTACGAGCTTATCAACATCTTCGGCTCTTCCCTTGAACATTCCCAAAAAAGAACCCACGTTTTTTCCTGTTTCCAGTCCACCTCCGAGTTTTGCCATTTCCCATATTTGATCTGTTATTTCATGCAATATATCGTTCTCAGCCAATTTTTTCACCACCTTTTCAGTTTGTTCATCGTATAGCAAAAACTCTCGCTTGAAAATTTGTGCAATACCGATGAATGGATTATTATAGTATTCCAGAATATAGTCTCTTTTCTGATCGTACTTAGCGTTAACATAAGCGTAAACATACTCAAAATAATCAATAGGTTTTCCATGCTTGATATTCAAATCGCCTTCTGCAAATTGTACAATTTCGTTATTTAGGCTCTTAGGTAGTGAATTAATGCTGAACGATGTTATCAGTGGATTCCTTTCTTTTAATCTAAACGCCAACAGTGAAAAAAGAAGTTGCCTATAAATTTCATTTTTGATACCAACATTAAACTCTGATAATGATAACAAAATAATCTGTAAATCGGTCCGATTTTTTACATAAATGGATTCGCTCGTGATTTTAAAGTCCTTAAGAAGTCTATCAATCAATTTTTTATCAGTTATACTATTAATAAGGTCTTTATCGATATCTAAACCATATAATACAAGATGCGTTTTTGTGTCTACTCTTGCTTGTCGGCGGTCATAAGTTACACCGCATAAAAATGCATTTAGTAATGTCTCTACATGACACATTTCACATATTAAAATTTTCTCATTTCTTATCTCTGCGTTATTTTTTCTGAATAACACTTCACGATAGTGTTTCTTTTCTTCAAGTGTAAAAGTGGAAAGAGGAATTTTGCCTGCAAAAGTACCACAATTTGCACATACATAATCCTGATTTTTTGCAATCGCATCTATTGATACTCTACCATCTATTGTGATAAAATTATTCAAATTGAGACTAAAAGTTGATTTATATGATTTTAATGAGTTGATTGCGACTGCTAAAGAAACCAATTTTTCGTAGACAATTTTTTTATTAGTTATCGCATCTGTATTTACCCCCACCTTTTTAAGTAGATTCTCTAAAATAGGTTCTCCAGCTTCTGGCGATGATTGGATTTTCTCTTTATCCTTATATAAAGTTAAAACTATCCATTCGGGAAATTTACCATTTTCATCAGCTAACAGTTTTTTCTTTGTATTATTGATATTTGATTTATATTTTTTAAGTTCACGTAGTTCCGTAAAATCAATGAGATTCTGTTTAGTAAATCCTACATCTTCGATCTTCTGGATACTTTTATCTTTAATGTCTCTTAGAATGTCACTAATATACTTATCGACAGTGAATAGATTTATTTTAGATAAAACTTCTTCAGGTAAAACATTGCACTGCCAATAAGCATCTGGCGCACCACGTAGAAGTTGACTCAGGTCTTGTTCTTGTATGAATGATACGATATTGTTATAAAACTTTTCTGAAATCTTTAAACGTAATTCTCCCCATTCTAATGTTGTTACAACTCTGCATCCGTTCAAAGTCTCATACAGCAGCTTAATATCATTTAATTCTCCGATTGATTCATAAAGTAATTTCAATAGAATTAATTTTCCAATCGCGTTCAGCTCGTTTTTTGAGAATGATTGAATAGTTATACTATAAAAATTATATTTATTAAATCCATGCATTTCATTTAAATAAGTAATCAAAGAAGAAATTGGCAGCATTTTCAATCGGTTTTTAAGGTCATCATTACTTGAAGATGATGCTATTTGATCAGCAATTGAAGTAAAAGCACTTAATTCATTATCAGAATCGTGGTGTTTTTCAATAGCATGTAATACTTCTTTATCATCTGAATAATCGCCCAACTCAAAGTTTTTTAACAAAATTTGATATTCATTCAAATTTTTTAATAAATCTAATCCGTCTTTGGACTTTGGAGTATGCCCTACTTTTCCCAATTCTATTACCAATTTACCTGCGTCATGAAAAAAGCAAGCGTAGAGGTATTTTTTCATATCAATATTTAATTTCAATTTATCGAATAAAAAATTTCCTACATGATACGTTTTGATTGCATGCTCAATAAAAGTCTCTTTGTTTATTCCATCATCTTTTACTGGCTTAAATAACAAATTTTCTTCCATGTTATCACTCAAAAAATGTTTTTAACTCAAATGATTTTTGAATCGGGATTAACTTATGTGGATCAAAAAATGTATAAGGAAACTCTCCTACTTTCCCTACTTTTGCGTTTACTTTAAATTTTATGTTTATTAATTTTAGGGTTAAATTATATAATCCAGTTTCCTTGTATCGTTTGGATTCTATTAATGTAAACGTAGGAAAGTCTTTCTTGGCAGCTTTTTTATATTCTCTCTTTATAAATCTCCCTCCATCCTTCAATTCACCCACCATAAATGAATCGTTGCTGGGATAAATGTTTTTGTAAGCATCTTTAAATCTGAGTATTTCGAAAAGGTTTATTGCTAAGTCATCATATTGCACCGCTGGAACAGGTTCTCTGAAACTCAAATCCGGTAAATATTCTTTAAATTCTTCGAAATCGTTTTTCATTATATCGTTAAGTAAAAACTCAACATACTCTTTTAGTCTGGTAGTATTGTAAAGCTTATACCACATGGCATTCATCATTTTTTTAAGATTCTCATATTCATGTGGTGTGAAATATTTTGAGAAAAGCTCTTCGAATTCTTTTCGCGAAACACTGGTCTTCGAATTCAACTCCACAAGTAAAGGACTTCTATTTGTTAGCATAATGAAAGTACTATTTTCTCTCCGACCACAGCGACCAAATGTTTGTATAGCATCTTGGAGATTTGGCGGTTCTTCAGTTACCAATGTCTTTATTCCGATATCGATACCTTGCCTAAAAACAGAGGTTGTAAAGGTTAGCGCCCCTTTTTTACACTTATCTAAATTTTCTTTTATCTTTTCCTCTCGCGATAAATCATCCTCTTCTTCATACCATGTTTTACCAATTAGAATTGCTGAGTTTTCAAAAAATTTATGTAATCTAATTGCACGATCGACAGAATTGCAGACATAAATAACATCTTTCGTTAAATTATTCTTCTCTAAAAAATCTATGACATTTTTGTAATTAAAATAATCGAGTTCTTGCCCAGAAACCTGTATTTCTCTTGTTTTGCTTACTCCATCAATTATGACATATTCAGAGGGGTTGATAACGTCTTTCAGTTCTATGGTTGCGCTTAAAAGATAGATATAAGTGTCTATTTTAATATTTTTCATTATTTTAATCAGATTATTAATATTGAAAAGTATATATGTATCGAATAAGTGAAGTTCATCGAAGATTATGCTATGTAGGGACTTAATAAATTCTTGGTATAGAAAGTTAATATGTTGAGTATTTTTCCTTCTGAGAAGAATATAAAAAATAATATCAGGAGAGGAAATTATGAAATCATTCTCTAATAAATATTTAAATAATTCAGCATACGTATAGCCGCTCTCTAAAATCTTATATGGAATTTTGAATTTATCTAAATGCGGGGTTATATTCTCAAGTTGGGAATGCATCAGGAGGCGCGTGGGGACCAGATAGAGCGTTTTTAACCTTTTCCCCTTGCTCTTTGCATCCAGATAATCGTTTATAAAACTAAAAAGAAAGGCATCAGTTTTACCAGACGATGTTGGAGATTTCAAAATAATGTCTGAGCGACGCTTTTCATAAAACTCATATTGATGTTTAAATGCATTTTCATAAGGAAAATTCGATATTTTACTACTCGAAAAATCTGGTGTTGAAGCTGAAACTAACATAATTTTTCTTTTCGCTCCCTTCCCTCCTCATCCCTGCGCCAGCCGCTATCCTTCCATATAAATTCCCCTGGTTCATGATTGTTTCAATGTAAGACTGTATATATAATACTTTTGTTTTACTATGCACCTGTGCACCATAACCCCTCACTGATACTATCAATCAGCACACAAATCGCTATTTACAGCGCCGCTTTTCGTAAATGTTTGTAATCTGTTCTAAAATACGTAAGAGATTGCAGCTTAAGCGGCTGTGTTTATGCAGTAAAACCCGGAACAATATCTTTTTAAGTTTAAGAAACAACTTAATCTCAGTATGCAAATAAAAGCAGTATACGAAGATAACGTATTGAAGCCCTTAAAAAAATTGAACTTAAAAGAAAAAACTGAAGTACAGATAACAATCAGGAAAAGCTTCAGTAAATTGCTCGATGAACTGGGTGAATTAGAACCCAAGGAAGACATCAACGGGGTCTTAAGGAATTCATAATTTATTGCATTAGCACGGATAAGGAATGCTGTATTACTTACGGATGATGGGGGACAGCACTTTCACGCAGAAGAAATTGGCGTTGGCTCGGTTTTAATCAGAGAGGTAAACATCAAACAGATAGAAGATTTTATTAGCTGAAACTGTTAGATGCAAACATAAACCGCAACATTTATATTTATTCTGCTGACTATACTTGCACATGGATAAAGAGTTCCTGATA
Source organism: Candidatus Methanoperedens sp. BLZ2 (assembly GCF_002487355.1). Lineage (GTDB taxonomy): Archaea > Halobacteriota > Methanosarcinia > Methanosarcinales > Methanoperedenaceae > Methanoperedens. The sequence goes on from NZ_NTMG01000019.1 coordinate 97,518, forward strand.
AGCTATCTCAAAAAAAGAAACTACTGGTGGCAAACAAAAAACGTCGCACCTTTGGACAGAGGAACAGAGAGACAGGATTATATCAAAAAGATACAGCAATCCGACAAACTTGAAAGGATCATCTGCCTCTCAGGGATCAGGCGGAGCGGAAAAACAACCATACTATACCAGTACATAGACCTTCTTCTCAAAACCAAAAAACCCGAAGAGATCGTCTATGCGAAAATAGATGACCTCATCGGAAAAATAGATAGCGTCCACGATATCCTGAACACATACCATGAACTTACAGGCATAGACCCGTCCAGGGAATCAACATACTTCCTGCTTGATGAGATACATGTCATGAAAGAGTGGCAGTTGCAGTTGAAATATTACATAGATGCACATGCAAAGTGCAGGTTCATAATATCAGGGTCATCTAAAACCCTCCTGTATCTGGACGCTTCAGAAAGCCTGGCAGGGCGGATAAGGTTCCTGGACGTTTTTCCTCTGACGTTCCGGGAGTTCCTGGAATTCAATAATATTGATCTTTCCGGGATGCTTCCGCAAAAACCCGACCTTGAGGGTTTTGAAGATATTGAAAAAGCATACCACAGCATTATAGAACATAAACAGAGCATATTGTATTTTCTTAGCCAGTACTTCGATACGGGAGGGTATCCTGAATGGTTCAAGATCAGAGATATGGAGCAGTGGTACAGAACTATTGTGGAGGATTATTTCGCCCTCATCCTGTTCAAGGACATCGTAAGCGTGTTCAAAGTGAAGGACCCCATACTTCTTGAAAAGATGGTACGGGATATTGCTGCCGTTTCCACCAACAGGTTCACCTACAAAGGATTATCCGAAAGGCTCGATATTGACCGGGAGACCTTGAAACTCTACCTTTATTACCTGCAGAGTTCAATGATGGTGTTCGTAGCAGATGTTTTTGCGCCCTCTAAGAAAGCGGCTGAGAAGCGGGCAAAGAAACTATATTTCTGGGAAGAAGGTCTCAGGAGAGCGCTAACCCTGGACAGGGACGATGGTAAAGCTGCAGAAAATATAGCGGCATGGCACCTGATTAAAAAAGGTCGTGAGTCAAAACCGTTCTTTGAGCCTTACTACTGGAAGAATAAACATGAGGTTGATTTCGTATATGATGACTCGAAAAAAGTAATCCCAATCGAAATAAAGTACAGAGAGCATCCTACAAATACCGACCTGAAAGGACTCATAGAATTCATGAAGATGGAAGATCTGAACACCGGGATAGTCGTGACAAAAGATACCTTTAAGAAAGGAGAATCCGGAGGACGCCGGGTATTGTTTATTCCGATATGGCTTTTCTTATTGCTGATATGAACGTGAAGGTTCTATTTGTACACCTCAACTCCTCACAAATACATCATATATATTCATAACTCAGTAAAGAATATATACATTTATATTCAAAATACATATCAATGACAACCACCCTCACTCTCATCTCAACCATCTATTCCATCGAGCCTGTTATCGTCTGTGCCACCCGCTTCTCACCCTCACGCATCCTCTTGCTGACCGAGGAGAAGGCGCCCGAAGAGAAGGAGCGTGCGGAGAAGATGATCACTGACACCCTCGGCTCGGTCCTTAAGGTAGAGAAAAAATATACCTCTCTCTACGATGTTGTAAAAGTTGCCAGGGACGTTGCTGCAATAATCGAAGAAGAGAACGCAAAAGGGCAGCGGGTAATCGTGAACGTCTCTGGAGGCAGGAAGCCCCAGGCATTTGGCGCACTCTTTGGATCCTATGCAAGGAAAGAAATGGTAGAGCAGGTGGTCTATGTTACAGAGGAAGACCAGTTCTTGATCGAGTTCCCTCTGCTTGGATTCGGTATTTCGGATACAAAGCGCGCGGTACTTGAACGGCTTGAGGGCGGTGAGACCTCTGTAAGCAAGATTGCTGTAAAGATCGGCATCTCAAAGGGGATGGCTTACAGCCATCTCAGGGAACTCAGAGCAATGGGTTATGTGAGCGAGGGGAACGGCTTCAAAATAACCAGCGCGGGGAGGATCGCAATAATATGAATTGCCTCGTAGTGTACGATATAACTGATGACGGGCAGCGAAAAAGACTTGCTACCATGCTCCAGACCTTTGGTCTTGCCCGCATCCAGTACAGCGCTTTCAGGGGTGAGTTAAATGCTAATGACAGGGCCGTACTTGCCAGAAGAGTGAGCCAGTTCGTGAACGATGGACATGACAGCATCTTTATCATTCCCCTGTGTGACCGGTGTACAGGCACAGCTGAGATTATCAGTAACAGCGGCGCATGTCTCGTTAAGGACTCAAGCGTACAGATAGTGTGATGAGTGTGATATTATGGTATACTACTTAAACGATATCGAACATAAGCAGCTCTTAAAGAAGCTCCGCCCGCTTTCAAGGAGTGTCGGCGTAACAGAGGAACTTCGTGGCTGGAGCTGGGACAATTCCCCATTGAAACCCTATTACGATGTAAAGCTGCCAATGTATTCTATATGCAGCAAGTACTGCCCAACGTCAAGGGATGTTTATTTGAGGCATGTGCTTAAAAAGAAAGGCGAGATGACATACCCTGTATCTCTGGGTTCTGTCACACATGCCTCAATAAATGAAGCATACAGGCAGGTGCGGCGGAAAAACTTCAATCCAGCTTTTGAAGAGTGGTATAATGCGCAGAAGTTTGAGACGCATATCCAGGGAAACCTTGAACTTATAAAAAAATATGCAGGAATGGTCTGGAAGCATGTTCTCACTAACGCCGAATCGAAATTCACAGATGCCTCAAGCAGCCAGCCGTATTCTACAGAGGAAGATATGATCGCAACTTCAGCGCCCTTCCTTATCGAACATAAGATCAGCGGTGAACTGATAGGATGCAGCGGCATCCTCAGCGTGGACTGCTACGACTATTTGCACAATATCATGTTCGATGTTAAAACCGGTATAAAAAAAGAAGAAGTGAACCCCTACAAGCTCTACGCAACAGGCTATGCTCTTGTTTTTGAAAGCATATACGAGGTTCCTGTTGATATAGGATGCACGGTTTTCCTTAATTTTAAAGATGACCGCCTTCTGATTGAGCGCGACCTTTTCCATATAAGCGACGACCTGCGAAGCTGGTGGATTGAGGAAAGGGATAAAAAGTTAGAAATGGTCTACGAGGAGAAAGACCCTGGAATGGCTGAATGCGAGAGAAGGTGCATGTATGCGGCAGAGTGCATGACGGTCTGATTTGAGGCATGGCAGAAGAATATTCCGGTGAAATATGAAAGAGTTGACAGAAGATACAATTAAACAAATTTTTGGAAATACAACGTTCTTCAAGGGACAGGATTATTATAAAAACGGTCATGCCCGGGGAACTGTAAAATTAGAGGACACTCTTTTTGCTCAGGTGATGGGAAGTTCTCACGAACCATATGAAGTGAGAGCTTTGATCAAAGATTCAGAGATAAGCACAAAATGTACATGCCCTGTAGGAAATATGTGCAAACATGGAACAGCGCTTCTCCTGAAATGGGTGTTTGAACCTTCTTCATTTATTGATGCTGATAGATTCTTGGAATCTCTGGATGGGATAAGCAAAGATGAAATAATCAATATGATTGGGAGAGCAATAAAACAACATCCGTCTCTTGTCATTGAATTTACCAGAGAGGAAAGAGAAAAACCCAGAATTAATATAGATGCTATTTCCAAAAAGATAGCCTGGATAACAAGTGGAGAACTTGACTACTACCATATCGACGATGCCATAGACAAACTTGATGAGATTAAAAATATCGCTGACAGGCTGAAAGAAGAGAAATCTTTTAAAGATGCTGCTGATATATATTTTGTCTTGGTTGAAGGATGCGTCGATGCATTTGATGAAGGCGCTGACGATTCTAACGGCAGCATGGGAGATTTTGCAATAAGCTGCATAAAAGATTTTAATGAATGTGTGGAGCAGATAAACGATCCTGCTTATAAAAACACACTCCTTGGCAAGATAATGAATCTTGCCCGTATCGAGGATTACGGTCTGGAAGCAAGCGACATGCTACTTTTTTTGATCAATGATGAGAATATCAAAAGGGTAGAAGAATATTTTCTTGAAAAATTGGAAGAGACAAGGAAGATCGCATCAGATTCAAGTTACAGGTATCATAAAGAAAAGTCGCTGGGGATACTTAACGGGCTTTATGAAAAACTTGGAAAGCCAGATGAGAGGCTGCGCCTTGCCATGTATGCGCTTGTGGATAAAGAGGACTATTACAGGCTGGCAAAAATACTGTTTGAGAAAAAGAGATTCGAGGAAGCCTTTGATGCTGCCAAAAAAGGACTGCTTATGCCGGGTGAATCGCATTATTTGAATGATCTCTATTTTGATATTGCCCGCGCGCTGATCGGTTTGAGACCTGAGATAATAGATTTCAATATCTCTCTTAATGTGGCTCTTGACCTTATGTCAGGATGTTTTGATGAAGAAAAATACATAGCAGCAAAAGAGGTATTCGAAGCGATCGGAAATTCCGGGGCTTTCAGATCAGCATTTTATAAAACCATCAAGAACAGGAGCAGTGCTGTTCTTGCAATGTTGAAGGATGGCGAATTACAGGCTGCAATAGATACAGTCCGCACAGAGCCAAATATTTCTCAGGGGACTACAATTGCGGTTTCAAGAGCAGCGCTGGATAAGGGTATGAAACAGGAATCAGCCATGCTCATGCGAACGGCGCTTGAGCGTGGAAGGATCAATGACTTACTGAAGGTGGGAGAACTGCTTAAGGTTATGATAGATGTTTCTGAGGTGCCCGTTCTGCAATCTCTTTGTGATCGCATTTTGAAAAATAAAGATCGAGGAACTGCACTCTTATTGATGCCATATCTTTTGAAAAAATCACCCGAGCTTTCGGCTTTGCTTGCAAAGAACTTCATGAAGGATATTCCAGTGGAGATGGTGATTAAAGTCGCACTTTCAGTAGCGCAGAAGTCACCTGATGAGGGGGCTTTGCTTTGCAGATTGCGCATCAATCAGGATATTTTGCAGTCGCACGTTCATTATGATAAAGCGGTCAGTCTTCTATCTGCTGTGAGGGAAATCTATGCAGGAAATGAGCCTGAATGGCAGGAGTTCATCAGGAAGTTCGCTGCTGAGAATAAGAGTAAGAAGAAGCTGATAGAGATGGTGAGGAAGGAGTTCAAAGTGGTTTTGTGAAAGGATGCTTTTACTGAAGTTGAAAATATTGAGAAAAATATATAAAGAAATGTCACATGAATAACGGTATGGGTGATAATAAGGATTATGAGAAACTGATGCTGGCGGCGGTGGTGCATGATGTTGGGAAGTTCTGGCAGGGGACAGGGGAGAAGAGAACGCATCAAGAGCTTGGAGCTAAATTTCTAAGGAAACATATTCCAGAGCAGTGGCAGGATGCAGCCGGAATTATTTCAATGCATCATGAAACTGGCAAACTTGGTTCGGGAGGATACGAATTATTAAAGATTTTAATGGTCAGCGATTGGCTTTCTTCAGGAGAACGAGATGATCGGGATGAAGATGATTTGGGGAAAAGGATCAACGAACCTTTGATATCGATATTTTCAGAAATCAATCTTGGTATTGACCAACAAAATAATAAATGGCGCATACCTCTAACAACATTATCTCTTGATGAAAATAGTCTATTCCCTAAAATCGAAGATGGAAAGGTGGATTTAAAATCTGATTACAGAAATCTCTGGAATAAGTTCATTGGCGAAGTAGATACAATAAAGGGAATATCGGATTTTAATAAATATTTTAATAGTTTATATTATATTCTCCAAAAATATGCGTGGTGCATCCCCTCTGCGGTTTATAAAAATACACCGGATATTTCATTGTTTGACCATTTGAAAACAACTTGTGCAATTTCAGCATGTTTATACAAATTCCATGATTCGATTAATCAATGGGATGGTAAATCTATTAATGACAGAAATACACAAAAATTTTTATTAATAGGGGGAGATATTTCCGGAATCCAGAAATATATCTACGATATAGCATCAGTGGGAGTCGGCGGAGTTGCAAAAAGATTGCGTGCAAGGTCTTTTTATATCAGTATGATCTCTGAAGTCGTTCCACAAAGACTTCTGGATGGGTTAAATCTACCTTCAGTATGCAATATTATTTCTTCTGGCGGCAGATTTTTCATTATTGCTCCAAATACAGAAGCAACCAGAGATAAATTCATAAATATCAAGAAAAATGTATCTGAATGGCTGCTAAATGAGTTTCAGGGAAATTTATCTTTAAATCTGGAATACATTGAATTCTCAGGAAAAGGATTGGAAATAGAGAAAAGTGGCGACGATTTAGGTTTTTCAAGAGTGTTTGATAGAATAAGCGATAAACTTGACAGCGCAAAGTTGCATAAATTCAACGAAAATCTTGTTTCAGAAAACAAATGGAATGATAGTTTCTTATCGGATATTGAAATAAATAATGTCTGTAAAAGCTGCGTCAAAATACCTGTAAATGAAAATCAGGAATTGTGTAAAAAATGTGAATTCGATGCAAAAATCGGCAATTCTCTGCTTGATGCTAAATATATTGCTTTCTCAAAAATAAAACCAAAACATCAGGATTGTCTTTCATTTTTCTCTGATGTTCCATATTATGTTTCAGTCCGGAATAAATTAGATGACTCTGATTACTATTTGATTCTCAGATTGAATAATCTGGATTTAGACAGAAAAGCTGATGGATTCAAAATTATTGCAAATTATGTTTATCAATTGAAAGATCGCAACACTCAATGTGCAACTTGCCAGAAAATAGATGATTGTAGTCTCATACAAGAAGGCAGTTTTCCCAAAACAGCAAGTTTTGATTGTGTAGTTCGATTGAGTGAGGGCAAATCTTTGTTAGGTATTTTAAAAGCCGATGTTGATAATCTTGGTCTCATATTTAGTATGGGGCTTAAGAAAAATAACAAAGATGATAGCGACAGGGACACAATTTCCAGAGTCACCATGCTTAGCAGAATGCTTGATTTATTTTTTACAGGGTGGATACATCATGTGGTGGAAACGCTTTATCCTCATTGCTACATTGTCTATTCAGGGGGAGACGACCTCCTGATAGCAGGTCCCTGGAATGAAATAATAGAATTATCTAAAAAAATAAACCAGGATTTCAGGAGCTATACCTGCAATAATCAAAATATCACGTTATCTGCCGGGATATTCCTGTCAAAATCAAAGTTTCCAATCGCAAGAAGTTCAAACCTTGCTGATGAAGAATTGGAGAAATCCAAAAAAGGGGATAAAAATCAGATAACTTTGTTTAATAAAACTGTCCAATGGCAAAAATTTTCTGAATTAATAGATTATGGCAATTTTCTTGATGCAGAACTAAAGAAAAACAAAAACGGTGAGTCTCCAATCAATTCGTCGTTTGTAAACAGGCTCTTGAAATATTGCAGGATGGCTGAGGAAGGGGATATAATGTATCTTTCAAGAATAAAATACGATATTGGGCGAAATATTATAAATAAAAATATGGGAACAAATGAAAATGAAATAATTCGGAGGCTTTTGAAAATGAGGGATGAAATGTCAGATATGATAATTCCAGTATCTTATGCATTATACAAAAACAGGGAGGAGAAGAAATGAGAGATTATGACAGGACAAATTTCAGAAATGATAGAGGACGAAATTTTAATCAGAGACCGCCTTCGCAACCTTTGAATATGAGTTTTCTTTCCACCGGATATTATCAAGATGGAGAAAAGAAAAAAATCAAAGATGTACTAATTACAGTTGAAGCAGAAACATTAGGGAAAAAATTTGCAGATTTGAAATTAACCAGTTCACAATTAAGAAAATTTTTCAATGAAGTTCGTTCCATTGAAGCACAAATAGATGGAAAATTTGATGAACAAAAAGCTTTGATTTTAATGCTAAAATCCAAGGTTGCTTATTCTGTTGGAAAAAAAACAAGTAGAACCCCTGCTGAATTTAAAGATTTTATTGATGCATGTATTGACAAAATCATTGATGAAAAGGATTTCAAGGGGTTTGTAAAATTTTTTGAAGCGGTTGTTGGTTATTTTTATTATTATTATAAACCAGGAGGAACATAGATGAAATTGATTACCCATAAAATAATCAGGGGAGAAATCGAGTGTATGACCGGTCTTCACATAGGCGGTTCGTCTGAAACTATTGAAATAGGTGGAATGGACAATCCAATCATAAAACATCCTATTACAGGTTTTCCTTATATTCCAGGTTCATCTATTAAGGGGCGGATGCGCTCGCTATTGGAATTGAAATATGAAATGTATGAAAATGGGGGTGAAGTGCATCGCTTTAAGGGACATAATTGTAAAGTAACAACCTGTCCTGTTTGCAGAATCTTTGGGACATCTGCCAATACATCTGATATTGGACCTGGAAGGCTGTTAGTTCGAGATGCACATCTTGACCCTGAATCTGTTGAGAAATTAAAGAAATTGAAAATAGATAAAGGACTGCCTTATTCTGAAGAAAAATTTGAAAACACTATAAAACGAATTAATGCAAGTGCAACTCCAAGGTCAATTGAGCGTGTCCCTGCCGGAATTATATTTAATTTCGAACTTGTATATCGTGTATTCGATATGGATGATGCAGGCAAGACTGATCTTGATTTGCTTCAATATGTCAAAGAAGGGTTGAAATTAATAGAAAATGACGCTCTTGGCGGTTCTGGAAGTAGAGGCTCAGGAAAAGTGAAGTTCAACAATATTAAAATGTATGATAGCTCAGGTCTTACATCAGAAGTGGATTTTAATATATGAAAACATATGAAATAATTCTTCATCCTGAATCATCATTCTTGACACCCTTTCAAGCAGATACTATATTCGGTTCAATTTGCTGGGCGATAAGGTACATGGATGGGGAAAAAGAACTTGAAGATTTTCTCTCAAAATATCAAACTTCACCACCGTTGATAATCTCAAATGGTTTTCCCACAGGATTTTTTCCTAAGCCATTACGTGAACCTGTTGCCAGAGAACAGCTTATTGAAATCGTAAAACAATCAGGAAAAATCAAAAATGATTCGAAAAAAGAAATAATTGATATCCTGAAAAAATTAAAAAAATTCAAGAAAGAAAAGCTGATCAATAAAGATGTGTTTGAAGAAATAATAAATGGTTTATCTGAAAATGATTATTTGAAACGAAAGATAGACGAAAAACATGAAGTTTATTATCCAGAAAAAAACATTACACTTTATAAAAATGCTATCAATCGTGTAACTTCTCATACTAATGAAGAAGGAGGTCTTTTTACACAGGATGAAACTTTTTATTCAAATGAAACAAACATTTCATTTTTCATAAAAATTAATGGGATCGATAAAGAATTTATCGAAAAGATATTCAAATTCATTTCATTGAATGGATTTGGAAAGAAGAAAACTACTGGAAAAGGTCATTTCAAATTAATTGATATTAAAGAATATAAGTTTAATTCTCCTGAAAATCCGAATACTTTTGTTTCTCTTTCTTCATTTGTTCCATCCGAAAATGATCCTGTCGAAGGATGGTATGATATGCAGGTGAAATATGGAAAACTTGGAGGACATTATGCTTCCGGGAATTCAAGAACACCTTTTAAGAAACCGGTTCGTATGTTTCAGGCAGGTTCTGTTTTCAAAACAAATAATGTTAAGGAATATTATGGCAAATTGGTTTCTAATGTCCATTCTGACGAGAAGATCAAACAATATGGCTATGCTTTTGCGGTGGGAATGAAAATATGAAAATGATATTGGAGACTCTGACCCCGGTGTTTATAGGAAATGGCGAAACCATTGAACCATATGAATATTTTATTAAAGACAGGTTTTATCGAATAAATCTTCCAAAATTTATTTTATCTCTTGATAAAGCGAATAAAGAGGAGTTTTTAAAAATCTCAACCTCTGATATGATAAAAACACGTAATTTCATTAAAGAGATGGCAGATACTTCAAAAGTTCAGGAATATTCAATGGAAATTGATTCTGATGTGCTGGAAGTATATGAGGATAAAAAGAACGATCCGAATAATCAGTTATCTATACAGACGTTCATAAAGACATCAAGCAGACCGTTTATTCCAGGGAGTTCCGTAAAGGGTGCAATAAGGACTGCATTACTTTATTCAATGACTCCTAAACCGCTGACAGGAAGCGAAAATATCGAAAAGGATGTTTTCGGATATAGAAATCCACAGGATGACCCTTTCAGAGTTTTGAAAATTTCTGATTCTTTACCTTTAGCTTTTGACGATATGAAGATTTATAATGTAAAAACATTTTCAAAAAAGGATATATTTTCTGCATCAGGGTATAATATGATGTTTGAAGGAACAAAATCATATTATTTTGACAGGGCAGCAGTTGCATCTCATGATATTTGGATAGATGAAGATCTGAAGAAGAAAAGTGAATTCATTGATATTAACATAAAAAAAATAATTTCATCATGTAACGAATTTTATGGAATGGTCATAAATAAAGAATTAGAATTTTATGGAAGCTCAAAAACAAGTTATGCTTATGAAAAATATGAACAACTGGCAAAAGATATGGGATCCTTAAAAAATGCAAATTCATTTATTTTAAGGCTTGGATGGGGTTCAGGATATAATTCTGTGACCATAAATTTAGCAAAAGAACGACCTGATAATAAAATATCTCGCCGTCTCATTAAAGGAGAATTCCCACCGGGATGGGTGAAAGTGAAAGTTATGGAGGAAAAATGAAAATCCTCGTTCTTACCGTCGGCGGCTCCTGTGCACCAATAATTACATCAATCAATCAGAATTTTCCGGATGATGTATATTTTATCTGTTCTGATGATTTAGATATAGTCAAAGGCAGCTATAATACAGTGGTTGGTGATGGAAAAGTATGTGGAAAAGACCCAAAAAATCCGGATGAAGTAAATATTCTTAAACAAGTCGGATTAAATAAGGATAACGAATGGGAGAAGGAGCACATACATAAAATAAAGAATTTTGACGATCTTAATGAGTGCTATATTGAAAGTCTGAGCTTACTCAAAACTATTAAAGATAAGAATCCCGGTGCAGAAATCATTATTGATTATACAGGCGGAACAAAATCCATGAGCGTTGGACTTGGGGCAGCTGCTATGGATATAAGTGGAATAACTGTCTGTCTTGTTAAAGGAACACGAACTGATTTGATAAAAGTTCAAAATGGAACTCAAAGGATACGGCTCACTCAAATGAACATGGTTTTTCTGAAAAGACAGGTAGAAATTGCTGAAAATCTAATGGACAGATATGATTATGACGGCGCCATAAGTATTCTTGAAGATACTGCAAAGATTCCAAATATACCTGATGAAATCGATGCACAGATTGGTAAATATCTTAATATCTCAAAAGCATATCTTGCATGGGATCGTTTCGATCATTTTGAAGCATGGAGATTACTGCATAATTATCGCAGGTGGTATGTAAAAAATGTGATGTTTTTGGAGGCTGTACTATGGAGCCATAAAAAGTTTGATGAAGATTTTGATAAAACTGCAATAGAAGGCTTGAGTCTATCGCAAAAGGGATGTGGTTATGAGATTGTTGAAGATATTGTTTTAAATGCCCAAAGGAGAGCAAAACAGGGTAAATATGATGATGCCACTGGAAGGCTTTACAGGGCGTTAGAGCTGTTGATACAATTGAGATTACGGTTAGAGTATTCAATCCTTACTGCCAATATTGATGTGGAAAAACTTCCTGATGTTTATAAAAATGAATATGAAGCAAAAAGAGATAAAAAAGATAACAAAATCAAAATCGGTCTAAAAGAAAGCTATGAATTACTTGTAAAAAAGAACCGTGAAGATCCTCTGGCTAAAATATATACTGAAAAAGAAAAATATCTGTGGAACTCATTGAATGTCAGAAATAATTCACTGTATGCACACGGCCTAACTCCGATTTTGAAAGAGCAATATGAAGAATTCCATAAGATATTTGTTGATGACATTCTGGAAAAATTTCTATTGGATTTTGGAAGTAAACATATTCAAAGATGTCAATTTAAGATCAATAATTTGAACAATCCACATTGACCAAACTTATGCCCCACGCAACACCCCCCCTCTCTCTATACCGCCCTGCCATCCTCCGCATCGCCAGGAAGCACGGCGCTCGCAATGTCCGCATCTTCGGCTCAGTCGCCCGCAAAGAAGCGGATAAGGACAGCGATATCGACTTTCTGGTAGATATGGAGCCCGGACGCAGCCTCTTTGACCTGGGCGGGCTTTTAATGGACCTGCAGGAATTATTGCACTGTAAAGTTGATGTTGTAACAGAGAAAGGACTCCGCGAACGAATCCGCAACAGCATCCTGAAGGAGGCAATACCGCTATGATAGATGCTAGTGCCCTCCCTAAAAATCCCATTAACAAAGAACCAATCTTACAACAATTCATTTCCTCAGTAAAGAAAAAATACAGCGATCAAACTAAAGAGATCATCCTTTTCGGCAGCTATGCAAGAAGAGAAGCCACAGAAGAAAGCGATATAGATGTGCTTGTTATTACGAGCGGGAACAGGTTTGAAATGCAGAAAAACCTTTCAGAAATAACAGTCGGGATTTTGCTTCGGACTGGAGTGTATATCTCGGCAAAAGCCGTATCAGTTGAAGAGTATTCTTTCATGAAAAAAATAAACACCGGATTTTACCAGAACATTGCAAGAGAGGGTGTGGCGATTGGATGAAGCCGGGCTTCTCATAAAAGAAGCGGAATCAAAACTCATTTCTGCAACATTCTTATTTGAAAAAAGAATGTATAGCGATGCCATTAGCAGGGCATACTACAGCATGCACTACTCAGCGCGGGCACTGCTGAGTACCAGGAATATTTTCCCAAAAACCCACAAAGGGGTCATTGCACAGCTTGGTCTGGAATTTGTAAAAGAAGGTATTATTGAGGAATACTATCTGAAAGCAATTAGCACTGCAAGAGAGATACGTGAAAGGGCTGACTATGGGATAGGGTATGAATTCACACACGAAGAAGCCGAGAGTGTAATTGAGTATTCGGAACGGTTTCTTGGGATGGTAAAGGAAGCCATAAAAGAACTTTCAAGTATGAAAGGAGGTTAACCTGAAATCATGGATCGCCTCGTAATCGACGGCTGGGGAAAGTTCATCGGCACGGACCATGAACAGATAATCGTAAAAGAAAAAAAGGATGGTGTAAATACCGTCATCCATAGATGCATCCCCCAGAACCTGCGCCAGGTAGTGATCTCAGGCAGGGGCAGCATAAGCACCGATGCCATCGAGCTTCTGGCTGAACACGGCGTGGATGTGGTTCTGATAGACTGGCGCGGCCAGGTCACAGCCTATATTTCCCCTCCTCAGATGAGGACTGTGAACACCCGGCGCGAGCAGTACCGTGCTTTCGATACTCCTGCTGGCGCAGTGCTTGCAAAGGAGTTCATTAATGCAAAGCTGCACAACATGTCCGCTACTCTTGGTACACTTTCAAAATCCAGAAAAGATACATTCCCGGATTCAGCAGAAGCGCTAAAAATAGCCAGGGATGCGGCCAATGTCTGGATAGATAAACTTGAAAAGCTAAATATCAAAGGCAAATCATGCAGTGATATGAGAGAGACCATCATGGGTTATGAGGGCAATGCATCTGCTTCCTACTGGAAGTCTATCCTGGCGATAATCCCGGATGAATTCGGTTTTAAAGACAGGAGCGGAAGATACGCTGCTGATCCTGTCAATGCCATGCTGAACTATGGCTATGGAGTGCTTGAAGGCGAATGCTGGCGCGCAGTCCATTACTCAGGTCTTGATCCCTATGGCGGTTTCCTGCATGTGGACCGGCCGGGCAAAGCCAGCCTTGTCTATGATATCATGGAAGAGTTCAGGCAGCAGATAGTAGATAAGTCGGTTATAAAGATTTTTTCACTTGGACAGGTAAAGCCTGATGATTTCACCATCGAAAATGGGATATGCAAAATGGCTGATGGCGCACGCAAGCTGCTATTGAATGAACTTTTGACCAAGCTTGAGAGCCAGGTGAGATATGAGGATAAGAACCTTAAATGGACTGATCTTATCCTTAACCAGGCCCGGGATATTGCTCAATTCCTGAGAGGAGATTCTAAAACATATAAGGGGTTCTGGCTGCGATGGTAGAGGAGATGCTTGCAGTAAGCGATATTACCCAGTATTTTTATTGTCCCCGCAAGGTGTATTTTATGAAAACGCTTGGCATTAAGATCAAAGCTAAACCAAAGATGGATATGGGCAAAGAAGAACATGAAAAGGAGCATCGCCGCGTCAAAGAGAGAAACACAGTATATGGCTTTCCAGAAGAGGAAATAGCTCAGGTTATCCATGACCTTGCTGTGGAGGATATTAAAACAGGTCTTTACGGTATGGTGGATACGACGATCATAATGAAAAGTGGAGAGGTAGTTCCAGTAGATGTTAAATATACAAATGCAGAGAGCGTTAGAACAAATTGGAAAAAACAATTAATAGCTTATGCCATCCTCCTGGACTCCAGATTTGAGACAATAGTAAGAAGAGGATTTGTTTATTTACCCGCAAAACACCGGCAAATACAGGTTAATATTCCCGATGAAGCCAAGGCCGTATTAAAACAGGATATAATCAGGATAAAAGCTCTGATCGATAGCGAAAAGATGCCACATGTTTCGAAGGGAAATCAGTGTAGTTACTGCGAGATGAAGAAATTCTGTACCTGAGATTGTGCAGACCTTGATAAATACCCTTACGACTTTTAGACCTTCACAAATGACCCTGGAATTCGAGGCAATAGGAAGCTTTAAACCTCAATAAAGCCTTCTTTTATTGGCTATTTCAGAGCGCTTCCTCGCAAAATGAGGATTGAAACAAAAGATGTACCACTTTCTTTTTATGATCTTCAACGATTTCAGAGCGCTTCCTCGCAAAATGAGGATTGAAACGTTTTGCTTGTACTTGTCGGGGATGATGCTGTATCATTTCAGAGCGCTTCCTCGCAAAATGAGGATTGAAACATACCCACGATCTACAAATTCTTTTCCGTAGCATTTAATTTCAGAGCGCTTCCTCGCAAAATGAGGATTGAAACGATATATAATTATCTCCATGCGTAAGGAATTGTGAAATTTCAGAGCGCTTCCTCGCAAAATGAGGATTGAAACACTTCTTTTGAATACATTATTATTGTGAATGCGATTTCAGAGCGCTTCCTCGCAAAATGAGGATTGAAACCTTTACTGAGCAACCACGATGCGGGCATTCTCCATTATTTCAGAGCGCTTCCTCGCAAAATGAGGATTGAAACGATATTATGTGTGTAAACACTTCTTTAGATCTTTTATTTCAGAGCGCTTCCTCGCAAAATGAGGATTGAAACATTTCTTCTTGGCTACCTTCTTCTACCAGCCAATAACATTTCAGAGCGCTTCCTCGCAAAATGAGGATTGAAACTTTCCCGCCTCATAGCTTGATTTCACTAGCTGTTTCATTTCAGAGCGCTTCCTCGCAAAATGAGGATTGAAACCTAGCTGTTTCAAGATGTATGGGATAGCCAAAACTAAATTTCAGAGCGCTTCCTCGCAAAATGAGGATTGAAACTACATCATCGGATATGCACAATATCGCGCAAGATCCAATTTCAGAGCGCTTCCTCGCAAAATGAGGATTGAAACCAAATTGGCTTCCTGTGCCAACATCTTGAACTACCATTTCAGAGCGCTTCCTCGCAAAATGAGGATTGAAACGATCGAGTTTCTCTTTGCGTTTCAGCATGATTTTCTTATTTCAGAGCGCTTCCTCGCAAAATGAGGATTGAAACGAGTACGCAGGTTGAATCGACGTTCATTTGCGGCCAATTTCAGAGCGCTTCCTCGCAAAATGAGGATTGAAACCTCAGAATTGGAATCCATGCGCCATTTGTGAATTTTGATTTCAGAGCGCTTCCTCGCAAAATGAGGATTGAAACTGAACGCCTCGACTCTTGCCGCAAGATCTCTCCGGATTTCAGAGCGCTTCCTCGCAAAATGAGGATTGAAACTAACAATACACCCAATCAGCAGGATGAACATTTAAGATTTCAGAGCGCTTCCTCGCAAAATGAGGATTGAAACAGCACCGTTGAGTTACCTGGAATTGCCCTCTCGATTTAATTTCAGAGCGCTTCCTCGCAAAATGAGGATTGAAACACGGTGAGCTTAGATACAACGGTAACACGCCCAACATTTCAGAGCGCTTCCTCGCAAAATGAGGATTGAAACTTGATTGTACTTTCTTTAAGTCTTTTGATGTTATTATTTCAGAGCGCTTCCTCGCAAAATGAGGATTGAAACGGTCTTTTTGGGAAGATTTGTCTTTGATATGACAGATTTCAGAGCGCTTCCTCGCAAAATGAGGATTGAAACTTGGGTAACTGCCTGAAGACCTGACCCAGGAAATACGATTTCAGAGCGCTTCCTCGCAAAATGAGGATTGAAACTATTGTCACCTTTAGTTTTTCCTTCCTGTTTTTGTTCTATTTCAGAGCGCTTCCTCGCAAAATGAGGATTGAAACGAAAGATTTGTGGCTGAGGACATTGTTTTTGACATAATTTCAGAGCGCTTCCTCGCAAAATGAGGATTGAAACATATTGCTCATAATTTATTCTCCTTGTTTGTGCTTATTTCAGAGCGCTTCCTCGCAAAATGAGGATTGAAACGATAGCTTTGAAATGTCCTTATCATATGTGTACTCAGTATTTCAGAGCGCTTCCTCGCAAAATGAGGATTGAAACTACATTCTCGTTGAGCTGGGTTCAATACGCTGCAATTTCAGAGCGCTTCCTCGCAAAATGAGGATTGAAACAGATTTCAAGGACCAGAAACTGAGAATTTTGATGGAATTTCAGAGCGCTTCCTCGCAAAATGAGGATTGAAACGGGGCAAGTATATTGTGTTTTTGTGAATGCAGCCGGAGATTTCAGAGCGCTTCCTCGCAAAATGAGGATTGAAACTGGAGGAACCGGAGGCGCTCATGATGATAGCGCACAATTTCAGAGCGCTTCCTCGCAAAATGAGGATTGAAACATTGTATGACAATTATGACACAATAAAATTAAAGATGATTTCAGAGCGCTTCCTCGCAAAATGAGGATTGAAACAAAATTATAATTGTTTGTAAAGACAAATATGTAAGAATTTCAGAGCGCTTCCTCGCAAAATGAGGATTGAAACTCCGAATCCGGGGTTTTGAGTGCCCGGGCCAGAAAATTTCAGAGCGCTTCCTCGCAAAATGAGGATTGAAACTGCTCTTTTTCTTACAATGGTCTCTTCTTGATTGCAATTTCAGAGCGCTTCCTCGCAAAATGAGGATTGAAACTGTCAGTCTTGTTCATAAATCATCAATCCTCAGTGACTATTTCAGAGCGCTTCCTCGCAAAATGAGGATTGAAACGCAGGCTTCCCACCAGTCCCACCAAAACGATTGATGATTTCAGAGCGCTTCCTCGCAAAATGAGGATTGAAACTGGAAGTGTCCACACTGTGCAAGAGTCAAGAAATATCGATTTCAGAGCGCTTCCTCGCAAAATGAGGATTGAAACCTGCTGAATGATTGGTACTTGCTGGAAGAGAATCATTATTTCAGAGCGCTTCCTCGCAAAATGAGGATTGAAACTGGATAGATAATCCTTGCTTGATATAGTGGTTTTTACATTTCAGAGCGCTTCCTCGCAAAATGAGGATTGAAACTCATATATATCAGAACATTCTCCGCATGAAATATTTTATTTCAGAGCGCTTCCTCGCAAAATGAGGATTGAAACAGGATGCTCCCGGATCTCTGACCTGGACCATGAACAATTTCAGAGCGCTTCCTCGCAAAATGAGGATTGAAACATGACCATATCGAGATAGAGGAGCTCAGGAGAACAATTTCAGAGCGCTTCCTCGCAAAATGAGGATTGAAACTCTAAACCCATAGCAGATAGGCGATTATCACTTATAATTTCAGAGCGCTTCCTCGCAAAATGAGGATTGAAACTTGGAATCGCGCTAAAAGCGCTGGAATTCTAAGGAAATTTCAGAGCGCTTCCTCGCAAAATGAGGATTGAAACGACCGCGATTGCGTTTCGGGCAGGCGCGCAATATGTATATTTCAGAGCGCTTCCTCGCAAAATGAGGATTGAAACATGGGCTTGATTATTTCGTCCTGCACTTCCATTTGTGATTTCAGAGCGCTTCCTCGCAAAATGAGGATTGAAACGCGGGTGCTTTTTGCCAAAATATGGCTCACCCGTATATTTCAGAGCGCTTCCTCGCAAAATGAGGATTGAAACGGCCAAAGTAATAGCCTAATACGATCATGAGCGGCTCAATTTCAGAGCGCTTCCTCGCAAAATGAGGATTGAAACCCAGAACATAATCTGGATGCACGGGTCACAAAGACATTTCAGAGCGCTTCCTCGCAAAATGAGGATTGAAACTTATGTTCCCCAGCATGTTCATATTCATAGCAACGAATTTCAGAGCGCTTCCTCGCAAAATGAGGATTGAAACGCATGTCCTGACACAGAGTCTTGAACTCACCAGATGAATTTCAGAGCGCTTCCTCGCAAAATGAGGATTGAAACCGGATGGCATAATACGGGTTTGACCATGTTTCAGCCAATTTCAGAGCGCTTCCTCGCAAAATGAGGATTGAAACATGAGCAGTTGTACAGGCAGGGACTGGGTGGAAGAAAATTTCAGAGCGCTTCCTCGCAAAATGAGGATTGAAACTTGATGAGATTTTCTTGTGTGTAAGGAATGCGCTGTAATTTCAGAGCGCTTCCTCGCAAAATGAGGATTGAAACTGGCCGAGGATGGGCAGGCTTACGATCCTGCAAAGTTATTTCAGAGCGCTTCCTCGCAAAATGAGGATTGAAACATGTTTCAAAACCAAAAATTGTATCAAGTAAAGTTCATTTCAGAGCGCTTCCTCGCAAAATGAGGATTGAAACTGCCTTGATCATCTCGGTAGGCTTTTCCAGCTCTATTTCAGAGCGCTTCCTCGCAAAATGAGGATTGAAACGACCTATGATAGGTCAATAGGTCTAAATATTGGATAATTTCAGAGCGCTTCCTCGCAAAATGAGGATTGAAACGTAGCTATATCTCCAACAAGGTCTTTTCCTTCCTCAATTTCAGAGCGCTTCCTCGCAAAATGAGGATTGAAACAGATAACTTCTTGTCTTCGGCGCTTTAATTCCCGGATTTCAGAGCGCTTCCTCGCAAAATGAGGATTGAAACGTTTCGCACTACCGCCATGCAGAGCATCGTCATGAATTTCAGAGCGCTTCCTCGCAAAATGAGGATTGAAAGACACTACATCCAGTCGTTTTCCAAAAAAAAGCGATCAGGCTTTTCTGAAAAAACCCTACCCTCTTAAAAAATAGATTTTTATATCCTCAAAAACATAAAAATGAAAATGTATTACCCTTCTTTTTTGCTTTTAAGAATTTCTAAACCAGTTACTTTTGAAATTTCATCAAATCTCTTATCTGTCGAGGCAATCTTGTCTGCACCATTTGTCACAGCAATCCCCGCTATAAGTACATCAAGAGCATTAACTGGTTTTCCTATAGTCAAGAGGCCTGCCATTATTTCACTTGATTTTTCTGCAGCCTTAAAATCAAAATCTAAAACCGGTGTTTCAGAAAAAAATCTTCTGAAAAATCTTTCCTCTTTTTTGACTTTTTTATGTTTAACACCGGACATTATTTCGTGAAATGTTATAACTGTAGTTGCAATATCTGAATCAAAATCAAGGGCAATATCAAGGTCATCAATGTCCTTAATTTCAAAAGCTCCCAGTGTTTCTTTCATTCCGATAAAAAAATCAATGAGATAGGCTGTATCAAGGACAATCATATCGTTCGCAGCCTTGCAGATTCTCTTATTTTCTTGCAGTCTTCTTTTATCTCGATTATGGCTTTACTATCTTTCAAGCCGCCGAAATAATCTTTTAGATTTGGTTTTCGTTTCTTTGTCAGCTTCAATATAACATCACTGAAGCTTTCCTTCTCCTTTTTTAAGCTCGTAAGAATATCATATACTTCTTCTCTTATTGATATTGTCTTTGTTGCCATAATAATCTGTGTATACATACACAGATATATAGTTTATTATATCCTGATCGGAGCCAGTCGTTTGATAATCCCGGAGTTGTCAGTGTAAATGCAGTGATAATAAGGCAGCGTGTATATTTCAGCACGATACTTCTTCGGAAGAATGGTCTAATGAGGATTGAAACAGTCCTTTTCCGAAAAAAAACGATCGGGTTTTTTGGAAAAAGGCCACTCCCTTACAAAATATATAATTATAGAAGTTAAAAGATAAAAAGAAAGATGTATAATCTTTCTTTCAGGAAAAGGAATTACCATGACCTGCATCTTAAACCTGGAATGCGGTTGAAATGATCATCCCTGGTTAGAAGCTCTTCGTTATTTGCCAGGACAATGCCTGCTATAAATAGATCCTCAATTTCCAGGGTCCTTCCTGAATTCTTTAATTTTGCATGGATATTGGCAGCTTTCACAGCCGCTGGCATATCAAATTCAAGTATCTCCATAGACTTAATTAATGAGTCGATATTCGAGATACTTTCTTTTTTTTTCACAGAGCGCTCTGCTCCGAAATAAAGTTCAAAGACGTTAATTGTTGTTGTTTTAGGATGTTCAATCGTGTCCAGTATTGCTTCTGGATTGCCTTTGTCCCTGAGGACGTCTATTAAAAAATTGGTGTCAAGTACTGTCACAGTTTCAACCTCTTTGATCTCGACCCCATGGAATGTCTTACTTCCAGTGCTGCTTTTTCGAAATCATCAAATTCTTTACCGGCCATCACCCCAACGAAGTCGCATAGTTTTTTCTTCCCCAGAGGTGCAGCAATGCGCTTTATAAGCTCAGTAAAGCTCTCACCTTCTTTTTTAAGCTCTGCCAGCATTTCATACGCTTCTTCTGATATTGTTAATGTCTTGTGTGCCATGTAATTAAATGTATTGATACGTGTATTTATAACTTATTATATCCAGATCGGGCTTTGATATCATCGTTACGCATGATATCTAATTTTCAGACAAGCTCTAGGAAAATTGTATTGAACCCACAGCCCTTTCTGATGTTTTGTGGTAGAGATGCCAGGAGAGAAAATATGTCAGTATTAAAAAAGCGTACGCTACTATAAACCAGAATAGCTCGCCGAAGGCCACGAAAAAATTATAGGATAAATGCAGAGCCGTGGCGAGCAGGTAGAACTGTATAGCCCTGTTCGTTGCAATGCCATAGGCTGTAATTGACGTGCTTGCTGCGTGGAAGAAAATTCCTGGCAACCTGATAGATACTGGTGCTCCCCCAAATACATAAATGAAAAATTCAGTGAGGCCAAATCCAAGGCCGACCAGAAAGCCGAGAATAAAAATTGATCTTTCAGTTTCTCCGTGACGATAAAAAAGGGGATAAACTTTTGAAAATTCCTCAATAAAAGGAGCGAAAAAACCGACTGCGCATAATTCAGAATAAAACACCGGGAGCAGGAAGCACAGGTGGCTTGAGAATATATTGACAAAGAACGTAATGGGAATACTCACTACTATTCCAGAGAATAAAAAGAAATATTTCTCTTTCAAACCGGGTTTATGCAGGGGTATTATAATTTTGTTATCTTTTACTACATTTAAGGGAGCCCCATCATCACCAATCATAGTGATAATATTTCATTTTGACATGTATAAATGTTACCTATAGTGATGACTGCGCATAATTTTTTAAAATATTAATAAAGTTCAATGGATTGGCCCTGACGATATTTTCCCGGATTGATGCAGATATCCGCCACTTTTTGTGCGACCTCATCCGGTTTGAGGTCTGCCTTTTCACCCGGAAAGAGCCGCTTGAACATCCCTGTATCCACGCTTCCAGGGCATAATGCAACTATTTTGATATTTTTAACTTCGGCCGCAGCAGATTCGGTAAGGCCGATCACTGCAAATTTTGACGCACAGTATGCGCCCAGCATAGGAATCCCCTCTTTCCCTGCACCTGATGAAATATTTATTATTAAACCTCCATTTATTTTCATTTCCGGAATAATATGCTTCATGTAAAGGAAAACTCCTTTTACATTCACATCAATTAATTCCTCAAATTCTTCGACCCCGGTTTCCCATATATATTTTTTAAACCCGACCCCTGCATTATTTACAACCAGATCAACTTTCCCGAATTCTTTGATAGTTTCATGAATGACTTTTTTCACATCTTCTTCTCTTGTGACATCCCCTTTAATGAAAATCGATCTACCCCCTTTATTATTTATTTCTTCACTCACTTTTTCTAATCTTTTATTTTGAAGTTTCATTAAAATCACCTCAGATACATCCATTCATCACTTCTGTATTTTCCTTCAGCAAGCTCCTTGGCTCTTGCCAGTTCATCCATACTCCATGTGCCATACTCATAATCCTTGCCTTCTGTAAAAGCACGAATGAGAGCCTCATAAACCTCCATCTTTCCTGCATCGCTGTGCTTACTAACGCATGTGACACGTTCCTGGGCGCTCTCTATCATCTTATCTGTAATTTTCTGCCTGCTCACATTAAGCACACTGAACATTGTGTTAAGGTCAAGCCCGTAAAGCAGGGTGCCGTGCTGGAGCAATATCCCTCCTCTTCTTGTCTGGGCGCTTCCTGAGATTTTTTTACCCTTTACAAGAATATCGTTAACCGGCTTGAACCCGGCTTCAATTCCAAGGCTTTCAAGACCCCTGACAAGCCAGCCGCATATTAACCTGTATGACTCTATTATATTCTTCGGGAATATGTTTGCAGGCGCTATCACGCTGTATGTTATCTCTCCTTCAAAATCATGATAAACCGCCCCTCCGCCTGTCCACCGCCTTATGCAGTCCACATTTAGTTCCCTGCACACATCAAGATTGACCTCGTCCCTCAGGCCCTGGAAATAACCTATGGAAACGGCATTCGGTTTCCAGTTATAAAATCGTATAGTGGGAAGGGATGAGCCGGCTCTTACGCCTTCGCTCACTGCTTCATCAAGAGCCATGTTCATGTAGGCGTCATGGGTTTCAAGCCCTACGACTCTCCATTTCAAGTCCAAGTTCATTTTAACGCCTCCTTTAAGACTTCCGCGATAGACTCCGGGCTTATGCCGATCATCTGGGTATTGTGATCCTTTACAATATTCTGGATTCTGAGGACGATTGTATCAAAGCTTACATCCTTTTTCAAGCCAACAATACTTTTTTCTATATCATCCAGGACCTCTTCGGGATGCAGAAAAAAATCCCCGGTAATCCTGAGCTTTTTGATGATATCATCAACCTCCACTTCTACTTCCACTTTTACAATTTTTCCTTCTTTAACTTTAACCTTCTGGCTGGAATGGGCAATCAAAGTAACCTCCTGACACTCCTGATGGGTCCTTAATGTTAAACTAATGGAAATAAAGAAATATATAGATTCTGACATTTTCAATTCCGGTTCTCTTTAGTAAAGCTGCATATATGAAATACCTGGAAATCAGGTAGAACTGCCCCGGCCCCGTAGCTTCGGCAAATATGAAAGTGCCCGCAGCGTACATACCATGAGGGAACACAATACTCCAGAAGGAAATCCTTTGAGAACAAGTTTAAAATTTTGATAGCCTTGTTATTCGCGTTTCTCTAAAGGCATGTACTTGCAACCCTCAAGTCCGCAGTATCTCCCGACATACTCAGCTTCAGGTCTGTAGATCACAGCTTTTGGCTGCGCCTCGGCAAATTTCTCTTCGATAATATGCGCGCACCATCCTGATATCCTTGAAACCGCAAAAACCGGGGTAAACAGGTCCGGATCAATTCCCATAACGCAGTAAATGGAAGGACTGTAAAAGTCCACATTCGGATAGATTTCCTTTCCTTTGCGTTCCTTAAATTCCGTCCGAACTACATTTTCAATTTTTCTGGATAATTCGAACCATTTTGTATTTCCTGTCCTTTGTGCGAGTTTTCCTGAAATTTCGCAAAGTATCTTTGCACGGGGGTCCCAGGTCTTATAAACCGCATGCCCCATGCCCATGATTATTTCTCCTGCATCCAGTTTTGAATTTATCCACTTCTCAACTCTTTCAGTTTTATCAATATCAAAAAGCATTTTCATTACCTGGGTATTGGCGCCTCCGTGAAGTTCGCCTGAAAGTGCAGCCATTGCCGCGCCGGTGCATGCGTACATATGCGCCCGTGTCGAAGCCACAACCCTGGCAGCGAAAGTAGAAGCATTAAAAGAGTGTTCTGCATGAAGCACAAGACATGTATCAAAATCTTTTGCGGTCTGTACATCAGGTATTTCCCCATTTAGCATATACAGGAAGTTTGCAGCCGATCCCAGCTTTTCATCCGGTTTTCTTATTTCAAGATTTTTCCTTATCCTGTCCCAGTATGCAACAATTGTTGGCATTGTGGCGATTAGCTTAATGGAGGTTTTTACCTGTGATCCTTTTGTACTCAGTCTTGCCGCATCATCAAAATCTGCAAGCATCGGTATCACTGATTGGAGGACATCCATGGGATGGGCGGTCTTTTTCCTCTTTTTCATATGCCTGACAATTCCTGCAGGAAGATTCCTTTCAGAAGCGAGCGTTTCTGTAAATATTTCCAATTCTTTCCTGTTGGGAAGGGTCTCATAGAGCATTAAATAGGCCGTTTCCTCATAAGTTGAATTTTGAGCAAGCATCTCTATATCGTACCCACGATAGATTAATCTGCCATTTTCCCCATCTACCGCACTTACTCTTGTATCAGCGACCGGAACGCCTCTTAGTCCGATATCCTTGGTTTCCAGCATTATATAACCCCGCTTTTAGAAGGACTCGGCAGCTAATAAGTTTTTCCCGCCATTAGTCAAAGAACAAGATTGAGAATACTTCCACTATTCTATAAAAAAAGGCAGTAAAGCCGCTCTGCTCGAATCTGCCAGAGCAGCTTTTATGTTACTGTTGAAAGAAAATGCCCGTTAACCTTATGTATGCTTTTAAGGCGATACTTTAGTTACTCTACTTCTGGTTCTGCTTCTCCCTTCAATCCAGTCCCCGATCCAGGTGCCTATGATAAATAGCACTGTAAGGATCACTACCTCAATAAACACAGATATGCCGCTGAGAGTCATGATCGTACCTCCCACAAATAATCCCAGTGCTACGAGGATAATGGCAAGCACTACGCCGATTATTAATCCTTTCCGGAGTAATGCACCGCGATTTTCCCTTCCAGGGCTTATGTAGCCGTAGATTATTCCTAATACAAATGTTAGAGTCTCTATTAGAGCCATACTTTTTCCTCCTTTGGGCTTAATTTATCTACTGTACTCCCATTAATGATTTTCTTTCTATTACTATATATAGCTTCTGTTTATTTGTGACCGTTTCAATTCATGTTGGTAAATGCCCTAAAGTGCAACACAAAACCATTTACTTCAAATAGTATGTAGTGGAGAATTAGGGTTTAATAGGGGTCGATGCACTTATACAGGCCCCGTACATAGTATGGGGTATACCGGCGATTGCATCCATGCTTGTTCTCTTTCTCTTGAAAGGCGGTTGGAATATAAAACAACTATTTTAAATTTAAGAATTATGTGCCAATGTTTGGCTTACCCCATAGAAAAATTTTATTGCCATCTAAATGTGTACTTTAAAAACGCAGAATTCAAGTTTATAAAAGAATCCATCCACTGAACTAGAACGTCGGAAAATCCACTTCTAATGCTGGAATCAAAGTGTTGAGGTTGCAGAATTGAAAATATGGCTTTAGCAAATCTCTCTAAAAAAAGAAAAAGATAGGAAACGTATATTGCTGCAAACCTATCAAAATATGCGACATATTCATTATACATAACAATATCATGATTCACATAGTTTTTGAATCCTTTGGTCACTTGAAACAGGATTCCTTCTTTTGGATCCATAAATACTAAAGCAAAGCCACCTTTATGAATTAACGCATCTCGTATCAAACGGATAGATGAAAACCAATTAGCAGATTCTACAATCTTACTAATATCTTTACCTAATCGTACCTTATTTGATGGAGATTCTAGCACCCAATTTCTTAACTCTTCGAAAGAAGTAGTTTTAGATACCTTTTTTGGAAGTTGTCCTCTTTTTTTTGATGTACAAACTATGATTTCCGCCACATAATCCATTATTGATCTTATTTCAATAAAAAAATGTTCAATATCGACACTCGCAAAAGACATCCAATTTTTTTTTAAATATTCATCGTCACTAGCTTTTTTTCGAGTCCATTCTAGTCTATTTATAAGTACTTCAATATTCAAAATATCTTGAATTATTTTATTCATTAAAGAATTTGTTTGAGCAAAAGTTCTTTTCAGATCCCTACTTAAAAAAAGATCATTAGAAAGTGACATAAATTCCCCTCGCCAAACATATCTTTCGGTTTCATTCAAATACACAATTAATCTTCTAGCATCCTTTACAAATCCAATATCACTTGCCAATTTAAATTCCTCTATAACTTTAATAATTTAAAATTGGATATACTTTGCTACTTTTTTATAAAATAATTTATGTTTCTATATACTTTTTCTAAAAGCAGCGCCTTAAAAAACAACAAAATCTCTGCATACATATATTATACCACTACTCAAGCATCCTTCCGGTGCCCTCGGATTTCCAATCCGAGGTTGTGACAAATATATATCTTTAAGAAAATTGCGTAACTTTATCATTAATAAAGTGTTGCTGAATAAAGAGGAACGATTGCTCGTTCCCCCTCTTCTAAGAACCGTA
>NZ_NTMG01000014.1 GCF_002487355.1 Candidatus Methanoperedens sp. BLZ2
TGGTCTATCGACAACCGGACTATCAACGACTGGTCTATCGACAACCGGCCTATCGACTGGCCTATCGACAACCGGTCTATCGACAACGGGTCTATCAACAACGGGTCTATCGACTGGCCTATCGACAACCGGTCTATCGACTGGCCTATCGACAACCGGTCTATCAACTGGCCTATCGACAACCGGTCTATCGACAACCGGTCTATCGACAACAGGTCTATCAACGACTGGTCTATCAACAACGGGTCTATCAACGACCGGTCTATCAACGACTGGCCGATCTATAATCGGTCTTGCGGATGTGCATGGAGTAACAATAATATTATCCGGTTTCCCTGCCACACAGCTTATAATATTATCCGGCTTCCCTGCCACACAGCTTATAATATTATCCGGCTTCCCTGCCACACAGCTTATAATATTATCCGGCTTCCCTGCCATACAGGTTATAAGGGGCGACCCCGCTGTGCAAATGATTCTTGGTTGTCCTGCAGGACATGGCACATCAGGCTGTCCGGCTGCACAAATGACCCTGTTTAACTGGAAATTCAGTATTGTTGTCTGGTTCTCATTCACCAGAGGCTTTTGTGTACCTGTACTATATCCCGGAGCGCTTGCGATCACTGTATAGCTTCCAGTCGGAATATCAGGAATTGAATAATTACCAGAATCATCAGTCACTGCTGATAGCGATGTACCTGTTACGGACACTGTAGCGCCTTTTATACCTGTTACGCCCGTAATTCCCGGTCTCCCTGCACTACATATACCTATCGCTGTGCTTACCGGCACCGGACTTGCATCAGTGCGAATGTTATCTCTGGCAGTTGTTACGCGTCCTGAAATCGTTCCTTTTGAAACCGCAACAGTGAGCCTGAAGTTTGCAGTTACGGTTCCGCCAGCAGGCACGTTTACAGTACTTTTTCCTGTGACATATCCTGCCGCATTTGCTACCACATCCTGAGAGCCTTCAGGAACATTCCTGATAATATAATTCCCCAGGCTGTCAGTAATGGCTGACAGGCCAGCCACTGACACAGTTGCCCCCTGTATCCCGATTTCCTCCATATTACTATCAGGTACTCCTGCAAGGCACGGAATATCACCCGGTCTTCCTGCGATGCATGGAGTATCACCCGGTCTTCCTGCGATGCATGGAGTATCACCCGGTCTTCCTGCGATGCATGGAGTATCACCCGGTCTTCCTGCGATACACAGGCTTGCAGCTGCACTGGTTGCTGTATCTGTATCCAGGGGTCTTGCTATCGTCATGTCCACTGGCCTGACGACCGCAGTATCCGGTGACCTTGCCGCCGTAGTGCCCAGAGGCCTGGCAACAGTAGTGCTTATGGGTCTTACTGCAGGAATATCTGCAGGAATACGGGTTATTTGAGGTGTTGCCCCTGTACATATTGGTCTTATTAGTTTTCTAAAAGTTGTAACCCTGCCTGAAACAGTTCCTGTAGTTACCAGTGCCAAAAGCTGGAAGTTAAGAGTTAATGTCATATTTGCTTCCACAAGAACTGAGGAGGTTTGTGCATTGTAATCCGGGGCGCTTGCAGTCACAGTATGCGTACCAAGCGGAACATTATAGAGGACATAATTTCCGGATTCATCTGTCAATGCAGATAGTGATGTGCCAACAACAGATATTGTTGCGCCCATGATACCTCTTGATACAGGCCGGGGCATTATTCCACCAGGCAATATCCTTGGAATAGCTGATATTTCCCTTGTAACATGACCCGTTTCCACTAATAAATCAGCAGGTCTTATTCCTGATATTTCAGTGACTCTGCCTTTTATTATTCCTGTGGCATGTTCCAGCATGAAGTTTATACCGGAAGTGGTCTGGTCATCTGTCACAACAACAGAGCCCCGGCTCTTGGTCTGGTAGTCATCCGCAGAGGCAGTCACAGTATATGTGCCAGTTGGCACATTTGAGAGAGTATAATTTCCGGTCTCATCTGCTGTGGTTGAAATTCCCCCGGCCATCACCTTAACAATTTTTTGTATTACATTTCCGTCTATATCCAGAACTCTTCCTGTTATTATTCCTTCAGTAGATATTGGAGTAAGCGGGATATCCATTTTATTTGCCTGGTCTGGCTTCACATTTACCAGGTCCGATGCTTTTTCATATCCTGAGGCAAATGCCCATACTACCTGGTTTCCGTGAGGAACATTTTGAAGTAAATAATGACCTTCATCATCAGTCACTGTTGTAATCGTACCAACTGAAACAGTTGCTTCTTTGATTTTTTTGGTGTCGTCTGTTATATCATTTACGAAGCCCTCTATACTTCCTGTAGTGGGTTTAAATGTAACCTGGGTTACGGCAGCACCTGATCCTGTTGTGGCCATAACTGCTGCAATTCCAGGGATTGTGCCGCTGCGTAACGTTGCTTTTACTATTCCATTCTGGCCCGTTGTAACGTGATCTGGAATACTTCCAAGCGTGCTTATGAGCATTACATCGATACCGGATAATCCCGCACCAGCATCATCCTGGACAGTTATCGTAATTTCAGAAACTGCATTACCATTAGCATATATTTCGTCCGGATTTACGCTCAATAGTATTTTGCTGGGAGCGATTTTATTTTTAAGGTATGTGGATTGGTCTTCAAGCTCGCTGGCCTGCGTCTTGAGGCATTCGAGCATTTGTGTTATATATTTATTGTTATTTACAAGTGTCCGTTTTGTATTATCAGCGATCAGTTTTGGGTTTCCCGAACCATCTGTTCCAAGGCTTAATTCCGCGATTTTTACTCTGGTATCTTTATTAATATCAAAACATGGTTCTGTCCAGAACTCAATTAAATTTTTTTGAAGACTCTCAGAGATTTCATGTGGACTTTTTACTTCGATTATGGATGATGTTTCATCGTATTCCAGACCATTGATATTTGTTTTTATGACAAAATTTCCTGCCTGGCCTGATTCGGCTCTTACAAGATACCATATATTTATTGTATCCCTGGATTGAATGGAAATAGTTCCCGGATCATTAATCCCATCGATCAGTGTCAATCCCGGTGGCAGGGTTTCGGATAATGAGACTGAAACAGAGGAATCCGAAATATTAGTTATCGAAAGGTGTACTTCAAATATATCCTGCGGGGTGACATAATTTTTCACTT
The DNA here is from genome assembly GCF_002487355.1 of Candidatus Methanoperedens sp. BLZ2. Taxonomy (GTDB): domain Archaea; phylum Halobacteriota; class Methanosarcinia; order Methanosarcinales; family Methanoperedenaceae; genus Methanoperedens. Next base: position 3,144 of record NZ_NTMG01000014.1, read on the forward strand.
TTCGGCTGATTCTTATTTGTCCATCTCCTGACCGGTAATTAAAGATTTTTGTTGAGAGGTTGTTCCATATCCCGCATATTTTTCCATCGGATATTTCCACCCCGTTATCCTGAATTGTTTCTATTTCATATGTATAGGATTCTTCTGTCCTGTTGTTTGCGCATACTTCTTTACATGTTGAAGCAGTTTGTGCCCTGACCCTCTCTTTAGGACACTCATTATATTTTATATAAATTGCTTTTTTGTTTTGTAAAGAGGGTTTGTCAGTCTCAGAAAGGATTAAACTCACGTCCTCAGGGACAACGATCTCGCGGCCGCACCTGTCAATAGCTAATCCGGATCTGATAATTACATTCATCCCCTGCGACTCAACACGCAGCCCGCAAACAGTTCCGCTCCCGAACATCAGCCTGTTTACCAGCCATCTTTTATCGTTGAGATACTGCTGCTCCAGCTCGAAATCTCTTACTGTCATCAATTTACCATAATAATAATTATTTCTCTGGTATGCTCGAAGTTTACAACTCTCTGTATTCTCTTGACTGTCTGACATATTTTAATCCTCCTTCTGTTATTTTTATTACTTTTATTGTTTTTATTGTTTTACCGATTTTTATATTTTTAAGTTAATTTAGTATCTACGCCTATTCGTGAATGTACTCTTACCTGTCCTGATTGCTCTGTATCATACAGAACCGTATCCCTGCCTAAAACCGACGTCCTGTCCATAACCATTGTCGGGTAAGTCAATCTCGTATTTATGTCCAGGTATGTATGCATATCAAGGTAGAACCACGGTTCAAGCATTTTAAGACAATAACATGTATGCGCTGGTTTCTGCTCTTCGATTATCCTCTTTACTGTATTTATTGTGTCTTCATCCATGTTTGCATCGGGCAATAAGACAAAGAACGAAAAAAGATCATTTCCAAAAAGAACATCCGTTGTTGTTTTTGCATCAAACGGCGGGAAATACAGGTCTTTTACTTTCAGGCATGGCATGCATTTCTTATCTTCAGGGATTCGCCTGGCATTGAAATTCTCTACTATGTATGGCTTCTCCTGCTTGAAATTTGCAATAATGTCTTCAAGGCTTTCTTCCGGGTGCTTTTTTGTATATAAAAATAGGGCTATAGCCTCTTCCAATCCTTCTTTTGTACCCCTTTTCTTATATAGCAGAATGGCCCTTCGGATATACAACCTCCTCATTTTTTCAGAAAAATTCTCATCCCATGTTATGGAAAGCCAATATCCCAGCCATGATAAGAACTCAGGAGGCGCACCCAGAGAATCGAAAAACCGTCCCAGGTGTTCTACTTTAAAATCTATTTCATAAAAAATGCTTTCGAATATTGAAAGAAAGCGCTCAAGAAATTCCCGGCTCGCAGCATCTTCCTGGTAGATAGCAGGCAGATTATCAAGATATGAAAACCTTGGGAAGAATAACCGGATCGAATTTAAAACAGGTGACCGGGTTTCATTTCCGGTAAGTGAAATTTTAAACCAGAGGTATTGTCCCTCGTTATCTTTCAGGAAGAGAGCATCCCTTCTGTATGTTCCCTGGATCGATGAAGATCCAGGCAGGCCTTTATGCCATTCGTTCTCATCGAGATCTCCTATATTAGTATTGATATTATCTGAAATATAGTATGAGAAATCAACCTGTGTGCCTTCTTCGAACCTGCCTTCCAGGAGGAACCTGTGCCATCGTGTTTTTAAGCTTGCGCTATTTATTGGTTTTGATATGTAATGACCTGAAAAAAGACCGCTCTTATCCGGACGGTTGATTTTACTGTATTTTAGATATACCAGTTTTTTTCCTGTGCCATCAATAACATAAAGGTTGTTTTTAGAATCAGTGATCAATCTTCCCGAAGCTCCCCTGTATGACCACATGGGAGAAATATTCTTTTGATCTATGATCTTATATATTGTCTGGTCCTTTGAAATATCACCAGCAGCTTCCCCGACAAAAATCTGCTTTCGCGAATCAACTGCAAGTCCCTTTGGTGAGAATGCAATATCTATTGTTTCAGGTGTGTCAATATAGTATACATTAAGGTTACAATCTTCTTCATTCACCAGCAGGTAATGAACTGCACCATCACTGGTCGTGATCAAAGCCATATCCTTATTTTCTTCAAAAGAGATTTTGACATATTTTCCATTAATGGATACAAGAATGGTTTTTTCATCAATACCGGATATTTCTGCACCCATTAACCAATCAATATTGAGATGATCCCTCAGGAAGGCCAGGAGTTTATCATTATCAATACCCGGGACATTATGCCGCTCGAACAGGAATTTTTTCCTGAATATCTCCAGGTTGTTTTTATTAGTAAGGGTGTTCCTGCCAAGAACATAAATATCCCCATCCTTATCTACAGTGATATCTGTCGGATCATTTCCAGGACTTATTGGCGGGAAATTTATATTCCCGGCCCTGTTGATCATCAGGATTCTTTTTCCTATTCCTCTTTCCACATCAATTTCCCTGCACTTTTCAAGAGCATAAATAACATCACCAGCTACTGTAATATCAATAAGTTCATTAATCGGTGATCCATCATGACTTCCGGATATTATCCAGCGGATCTGGAGGTTGCTTCTTGCAAGCGCAATTAACCTGCCCTTATCTGCTACATATATTGAATCCTTATCAATAGCGATCCCTGAAGGGGATTCCAGTATTACAGGCAGCACTCCCATATCATTGATAATCCCGCTGCCTATCTCATAACTGAGTATAGACTTTGAATTTTTATCTATTATGAAAATTATGTTGCATCCATCAACAGCGATATCGCTCATGTTAAGACTGTCATTATTTATGATTTCATTCCCTGATTCGTATATGTACGTTGAGCTTAACCTGAGTTCTCCTCCTTCAATTGTGAGATTTTTAATATCTTCAATATTACTCTCCCAGAGTTTTTGTGTATTGATGCATTTGAATTTTATCTCATCCATTGACATCGCCGCTCCTGCATTTATTTAAATCTTTATTGATTATCACGGATATGCTGCCAGGATAAACTGTTGATATTTCTGAGGGCAGGTTCAGGTTCCCGTTCGCATCAAGGCTTGAACCATTATCCCCTGAAATTGAAATCTTAAGGATACATTTGATCCCCTCGATTTTCCGGATATATTCGAAAATCTCAGACCTGGATACCAGCCTGCCTATGGGCCAGCCTTTTTTATCGAACCATCCTTTTATTGGATGGAGAAAAAAAGCAAGTTCTTTTTTTACAGTACTGGTTAATTCTTTTTCAGGATAACCTTTTACCATATCTATTGTCATACTCACATTGACACGGATAAATTGCGGGAACTCGATATGGATTTGTGTTCCAAGAAGCCTGTGTTTATCCACATGATGGCATATTGCATCAATAAATCCGGGGGGAGGTGAAGGCGGGGCAATAAATGTCTCTATGGGTGTATATGGCAGTACAACTATAGTGACTGAAGCCTTACTGTTTTCTCCATCGTTCTTGTTATAATCCGGTATGGCTTTTGCTTTCGCCACCCTTAATCCGGGTGTGTTCATGGCGATATATTCAAAATCCCCGGAAGTGACAGCAGTATAAGGGATTTTCATGTCCCTGAGGCATCTTTCGATCGCATCATTAAGGATTTCCGCATCTTTTCCACCGGTTGACGGTTTATGATTAATAATTTCCAGGGTGTGACCGACGGTTTTTTTTTCATTTTCAACTTTCCAATTATATCCGGCTTTGAAATTTCCCTCATTCCCGCCGCCTATCCTGTATCTGACGACTGTTATCCTGGATGATTCAGGCGGGATCCTGCCGCTTAAACCATCCCCGAATTTTATTTCCCCATGTTCTTTATCAAGAATGTAATGATTATCATCCGGTCCTGAACCATCAAAGTCATCAACTTCTGTCCATAGTCCGCTGTACATTTTTAATTCAGGATTTTGCATTCTGACAGCAAAATCACAAACCTTTCTCCTATCCATTACCATGCTCACTTTTGTTTTCCACACATTAAGTACAAGGAGAATTTTGTTCCTGTCATCGAATATTTTAATAATATTACCTGTCGTGTTCTTCTCGATATTTGCATTCCCTATCCAGTCAAAATAAAATTTGTTTTCCAGGTATTTTAAAAGCCTTTGATTATCTCTTCCCGGTATTTCATTCCAGGTTGCAAAATATTCGTTATATTCACCGGAAACAGAAACCAGTAATGTCCTGGCAAGAATGGGTTTGGCGGATGATATAAAAACCTGCGAAGGCATGCCATTGCTGGTATTGCTGCTTGAAAATTCTTCGATCCTTTTCCAGGTATTATCTCTCTTGATTGTCTTCCCATGTATCGCACAGACTGTATTGATACTTATTGTTTCAATTCGCGGCGGGTACTGGAAACCGGATTTTTTCAGGATGCATCTTAACCAGAAATGAGATTTATTATCTGTATCCTTCCATACAATATTTTGTGATGCAGCCCAGCCTTTAAGATCATTAAAAATAATCCGTCCGCTTTTATTAAAGCCTTCTGTCTCATCAATTATCGTTCCAGGATCAATGGTTTGCCATTTGCCCTCATCAGGCAGGATCGAGATTTCCCAGGTAAATTCAGAAATAATGAGGCCTGATTCTTTTTCATCACCATGTTTTCCGGCCTCCACCTCTAAGTCCTTTTCATAAAGATAAACCATAAAGCTGAGTTTTTCCGCTTTTCTGTCAAATCCAAGGTAAAGAGTATTATTTTCATGGTCCTTCATGCCAAATGGAGCATAAAAAAGGTCTGCCTGTTCATTTGCTCCTGTCCTGTCAAAAACTCCTCCTGTTCTCTCATCAACAATCACCTTTTCAAGATTTAAAGGAACAATACTGATTTTCCCAAGTAATTCAAAATAAATAGTTTTGCCCGAGATTTCTGTCCTTATAACCTCGCCTTTTGGCAATGTCAATCGTCTGCTAAAATCGTATATGTTAAGTTTGCCATTCTCATTATTTGCGACCAATTCATCTTTTGTTACACCATCGATCTTCAGTTTGACCGTGTTTTTATCATTATCAAGACCGAAAGAAATATTATGGATATTATCGAATATTATCAGGGTCTTATTACCATTGGTCTTCTCTATCCTGGCCTTTCTTACATCGATGCCATACCTCAACTCAAGGTAATTTACAAGAAGCAGATTTTCGTTCCCGGGTATTTCATCCCAGCTGAACAGGTATTTTAACCTGAATGAAAGATCTACGATCGCAGGTAAAGGCGGAAGCGGCGTGAATCCCAGTAGTTTCAGGTATTTGAGTTTATGACTGTCTCGTATCAGGTTTATCCGGAATAACGTGATCTCGGTTAACCAGGCAAAAAGGTCTATTAGCGTGATACCAGGGTCGCTCAGGTTATGGTCTGTCCACTGCGGCGCATATCTTGGAATGAGTTTTCTTTCTTCTTCCACAAGCTGGCCAAACGTCTTATCATCCAGGTTTTGTTTTGGCAGTACCATTGTTATCAACCACGTCCCGGTATCCATTTTGCAGAAATATCGTGCTCACCGCTATACAGAAGAGTATCAGCCGGGAGTTTGAAGTTATCAGAAGTTCTTTTTATTTCGGTTAATTTTAAGTTATCTTCATCATAAAGTTGTATCGTAAGTTCACTTACGTAGTCCACATTTTCTATCTTCTCAAACAATGGAAAAATGTCAGATATGCATGGGACTGCGCCGAAGTTCCAGCCTTTGCCTTCCAATCCCCCATAGAGAGGATGAAGAAAGTCGGTTATTTGTGACTTTGCTTTCTGCTCTATGACGGGTATAGCATCTATCTTATGAGTTACAAGAATTGCAGATATCCTTACTACAACATAAGAGGGCTGGATCACATTCAGTTTTGCGAGATTGGAGCATCTCTCACTAACGTATCTTTCCACAATATGGCGCAGTTCTGGCGTGGGCACTGGTTTTGCATCCATGCTTCCAGGGACTATGACAATGGTAATGGTTCCTGGCATATGCATACCTTCTGCATTGAGATTCGGGAGAATTTTTACCCTTGCCACTTTATTCGAAGCTTCTTTTACAAGCATCTGATAATCCTGGAGGGCAACAGCCCTGTTCCTGTGTTTCAGGACAAAGGGCGCTCTTTTTGTAAGAGCATCAACTTCCTCCGTATCGGCTCCCCCGTCAGAAGCTACAGGGTTGTAAACCTTATCGACAAAAGCTATTGTGCCCTGGAGTTTTGATATCTTCCTTGCGGGAATATTCCCTGTTTTTCCCCCGCCTGTAGAGTATATGGCTTTGATATTGTTCTGTCCGATGGATGGTACCATGCCATGTACCCCATCCCCGAACCGGATTTCACCCGTAGTCCTGTCTATAATATAATGCCTGTCCTTTGGGCCTGAATCAAGAAAATATGGGACTTCATCCCATTTCACCCAGAACTCTGTCACATTACCTGAATCGTTTTTTTTCTCATCGATATACTTATTATTGCCGAGTGCTTTTCTTTCGATTTCCGTAAGTGTGCCGTATTCATCTACGAGTATCTTTTCTGATAATACAGGCGCATTCATCAGCCTGAACACCTGGCGGCTTTCACCTGTGCTGGAACCTGTAATTTCATACGCAACAGTCCTTGACTGGAGAGCCCATGCGGAATTCAGGTATAATCCAAGAAGTTTTGATTTTGTGTGGATATCTTTCAGTTCAACAACCGGGTTTTGTACTGCCTGCGCTCTTATCCAGTACAGGTCATTTGTTGTGAATATTTTTTCATCCGCCATTTCCCCGGATATGACGAATTGTACCATTTCGCTTTTTGTAAGACCATTTGTTTCATCCAGAATATCAGGTTCGAGCCACTGGCTGTTCTTCGAGAGGTATTGCCATTTCAATCCCGGTCTTTTATTTTCACTGTAATCGATATTTTCATCAATTGAAATGAAAAGACTGACAGGTCCTCCTTTTAGCGGCTTATCAAATCCGAAATAAAGCGATGGATAATTATCAGGGATGGATTCAAATGGTTTAAAGGTCTTCCCTGTATTAAGTTCGTCTATGCAGTTTTTAAATACAAGGTTATTTTTTGAAAAGATATACTCAGGTTGATCAGCAAATTTGTCCTGTCCGGCACTGTTTTTAATATAATTGATCCTTAAATTCGAAAGCATTGGAGGACAAAAACTTCCGGGTTCAACCTGGTTATTTTTGATCATGTACTCTTTTCCATAATCTCCTCCCACAAGCCGCACGCGTATCCAGTACTTTTCCTGTCCGTTTACTGTTGTGGGTTTTGCAGCCGGCATGGACGGGATAATGATTTCAGGAGAAATACATTCATCAGTACCAGCCCAATTATCAGGGGTATTTTTAAATTGCAGCTTTTCAAGACAATTCCATCCCATTCCATCCCAGTATTCCCAGGAAAGCTGGGGATTGTCCGCAGTCTTTTTATCTCCTGCGGCCGCTGTTTTTCCGGGTGTAAGATCAAAACTTATCTCTACAATGTATCCTGTCTTTGAAAAAGCATCATCACATGCTATGTAAAATGTATTGTATATCTGCGGTTTTTTACCAAATGGATATATATTTTTAGTAATATCCACAGGCACATCGTTTATGAAAGCCATATCAGGTTTGATACCCGAAGCATCTGAAGAATAGGGTGAAGTGGAAATGTTCAGCCCTGATATTTCCATATCCCTGACCGGAGCGATCCTGGAATTTATTACCCTGCACCGTATCCATCGGCTTTTTATTCCATTAATTTCTATTTCGCTTATCGGCTCATCCGTACTTTTGATCAATGGCAGCCAGCTGGATTTATTTGCAGGGGTCAGAATGTTCCATTTAATCGTTTTTATTTCCTTGCCATCGATCTTTTCAGTGACCTCTGTTCCATACTCCCATGAAAAATTAAGCGGATTTGAAAGGTTCTGTGATCCTTTGCCTTCTACCTGGATTCTTGCAGTTGTAACATTCAATCGGTTCTTATCCCCGATATAAAGTATATGTTCCTGCTGGTTCTTGCCCGCGAAAAATCCTGATGAACCTGTCCCGTCTATGGTTATTGTATGATCAAATATTTCGTCCTGTTTATATATATTTAATCTGCCATTCTCGATCTTAGCTGTAAATTCATCAGTCCTGTCAATTAAATCGTGTGAAGCATCCGTACCGATTTCCAGTTTAACTTTATTGGTAATGTTATTTAATTTAAACAAAATGTCAGGATTACCTGCAGAAGTTATTTTTATTATGTCATTACCCTGTTTCGTTATAGTCCCTGATCTTGCCCATTCAACATCATAATTCCGGTCCAGGAATTCCAGTATCCTGTCATTTTCATTCCCCGGCATTTCATCCCAGTTGAACAAATAATTGTTATCAATAGTACTGAACACGGATACAAGTTTTGAAGGCGTAGCTGTGATATTCGTCTCAGTTTCAAACAGCACCGGTTTCCCGTCAGCTCCCTGTCCAGCCACCTGTGTCAATGCAGGAATAAGTACATTCTCCGGAGTGCCTTTGCTCAGCAGGAATGTGAGGGTGGCTCTTGCAGGACGGGCCGGGATCAGGGAAGCATTAATTGTCTCAAGAAAGGATAGGAAATGTCTTTGCGGAGCATCATTTAATTTCTTGATGGTCATTTCGGACATATGTGCAAATATTTTAGCAAGTGCTGCGCCCGGATCAATATCATCTATAAATGTCCATTCCGGGGTGTAGTACGGGACTTTACCCTTTATCTCCTGAAGTATAACTTCCATGTCTTTTTTGATTAATTCAGGGCTGGACATTTTTATTATTCTCCTTCCTTTAAGTAAAACGGATAAACAAGATTGAATTGGATATTTGTCGCACGTACCCTGTAATCGATATTTATGAAAAGCTTGCCTTCATCTGCTTTTCCTGCATCCGTATTTACATTTACGAGTTCAATCCGCGGCTCCCACAGTGTAAGGGCATCCCTTACGCTTGTCTCGATAAGGGACAGGTTTACCGCATTCATCGAACTAAAAATATATTCGTGTATCCCACATCCGAAATCAGGACGCATGACACGCTCTCCTTTAGCAGTTCCAAGGATTATCCTGATCGCTTCTTTGATATCTTCATCATATTCGGAAATGGCGATCTTTCCATTTTCATCGACCCTGACCGGGTACTTCCATCCTTTGCCAAGAAAATCCTTGCTCATAATTCTCCAGTGATAATTTGATTATTTATCCGATCATTACAGTAGGGCATCCCATCACTATCGAATTAGGGGGCCCCGCCTCTGTGATCATATCTCCCTGGCGGGCTGCAGGAAGGTTATTGATCAGGACTGTTGTGCTTCCCATGGATATTACTCCTCCGACATGCGGAGCAGGCCCGTTGAACAGGGGGCATGTGTGAAAATCCGCGCCGGCTCGAAAAGCCGGCATCCCGCCGATCAGCACATTTACGCTTCCCGGCCCTGGCCCAAGGGGGGTGCCATGACCTGTCATATCTCCTACTCTTGCTGCTGGCGGCATTTTGAAATCACTCCTAATTTATCTTTACGATTGATCCCTGGATAGTAAGAACTGCGCTGGATTTGAGGGTAAGTGACGTTGTACCCTCTATCTCAACAATATTTCCTTTGATCTTAAGTTCCATGGCGCTCTCGATATTTATTGAATTCATCATCGAATCGATCACGATCTTATTACTCCCGGTTTTATCAACTATCTCGATCTTTTCCTGGCCTGATGAATCATCAAGCACTATCTTGTGTTTCCCTTTAGTATGGATCTCAATTTTTTCCTTCATTGCGGTATCATCATCATTAAAAATTATTTCATGCCCGCTTCTTGATTTGATCTTCCTGATATTGTTCTTCCCATCGCTGTTGGTTTCCGGGGGTTTATCCTTTCCATTCCAGAGAGCTCCGATAACATAAGGCTGGTTGATCTCCCCATGCTCAAAAGCCACCAGCACTTCATCATCAACTTCGGGATAAAAAACCATACCTCTTTCGTTTCCTGCCATGGGGCTTGCGATCCTTGCCCAGTAGCTTTCATCCTTTTCTCCTCGCCATGGAAAATTGATCTTGATCCTCCCCAGGCCTTCAGGGTCCTGGTTGCTCGTGACCACAGCTATTACAACGCCGGATATGTGACTGTCCTGTTGCGGCAACAGGTCTTCCATACTCATAAAATACTCCTTCGCACAGTGATAGTAGTTTTATAACCAGCATCGCCTACGGAATGCGTCGCTTTTGTTATATAATATACACCACTGAACCGTTTCCCGACTTTTTCAATATTTACCGTTATCCCGGGACGAAGCATAGGATCACCGATACATTCAAGTGTACCTTCAATAAAACCTTTATTCCGTCTCTTTAATTCTGCTTTTGCAAGGTTCTTTGCTTCTTTCTGGGATCGTACAAGCCTTCCTTCAATCTTTACATCCACCCTGGCTCCCTGTGACTCTTCTATGATATTATCAAAATCAGGGTTCCCAACACTGCTCTTAATATCACTGATCTTAGCAGATTCGGAAATACTTTCTTTATCCTTAACGTTCCAGGCCGTGACATGTACTTCATTTACAAGCGAGGCAGCAGTCATTCGTGGATTAAAATTAATGAAATTTTTCCTGAATTCAAAAGTAAAGTCTCCCTTGATGTTATCTTTTGGCTCACGAAAGTACAATTCTTTATTCCTGACGAAAAATTCATAACCAATCTCATTAGAAAGCCTTTTTAAGAGATCATAATCCATTTCATTTTTTATCCGTTCAACCTTTCCATGGGTTATTTCTGTGGGATCGACTTTTGCCGAAAGGCCATTTGCCTGTGCGATATCCTGTGCGATCGTTGAGTAAGTTACTTCTGTATCAGTAAATTTTTTTGCAGTCTTTTGAAGATCGTGTGAAAGATCATAACCTTCAACGCTAAGCGTTGGATTACCCGTTGATTGGAAAACGGGTGTAAGTGCCTTGATTCTTCCTTTCATCATACCCTGTTTCTTTGAGGTCGCATACCCGAAAAAAATCTCCACCTCTGTTCCGGGTTTGATCTTATCATCATCAAGCCACCTGAACTGCTGTGTCCGGATATTTATCTCTTCATTTAACGATAACCGGAACATCGCAGGAGTTTCCAGGTCTTCATCTATTTCAATATTTAATATGCTCTCTTTTGGTGGATATTCCTCACCATTTCGTTTTACCTTAAATACAGGCGCATAAATATCCATGCCTGAAATCGCTGTTGCCATATCATTACTCCAGAGGCGGGATTACCAATTCCGTACCTGGTTTTAAAAACCTCGGATCATAGATATTATTTTTTTGCGCAATGGGTCTCCACATATCAGGGTCGCCGTATTCCCTGTACGCTATAGCCCAGAGGCTGTCGCCCTGCTTTGCTATATACACCTTTGTTTTATCAGGTGATTGGAGCTCCCTTTCCCGGCTGTTTAGCTGCATCTTGAATTCTTTCAATGTGATATTCAGTCTTGCCCTGACTGGCACTCCATCGGAATTGAACATTGTGAACTTTTTTGTCACCCGTTCAAGTACGCAATTGAAAGGCTCTTTAGAATCAAGTCCCCAGATAAACTGCAAGGGGGGAGGAGCATGGATCGTGGGATCGATATTTAAAAGATCAGTAAGCTGGCTGGTGATTTCCCTTACATCTGTTCCTTTTTCGTAAGTATCATAGAATACTTCAATTGTGATCGATCCGGCATTTCCTTTTACGAACTGGAGATAAGGAGATTCAAGTCCTGGTATTGCTATTTCTGAGAACGTATTGCTCCTTTCCAGGGAGTATTCCGGGGGAAAATAGAGTATCTCTATCTGCTTATCTTTTTTATTCCCATCAAGTATTTTAATAAAACCTATTTTTGGCCCCATTTAAATATATCCCCGCCTTTCTTTTTCAATAGTTATTTTTCGATCTAATAATTGATATACCTGGTCAGAAAGTTGCTTAATATCTATTTTACGCTTTATTTCCTCATCGTGCAAAGTAGGAACGGAACTTAACCTGTCTATCACTGTCTGTTTTGCTTCCCGGGCAATTCTTTTTGCTTCTTCTATTTCGTGTTCAATCTTCGTATTTGTCTTAAAATGAAGGTCCGAATTATTCACAGGGATATCTAATTTTGCTACAGGTTCAAGATTTGCCTTTGCAGATACCGACAGATCATTTTTGATAATGGGTTTTGTGGATTCTCCTGCTTTTGTAAATTCTCCTGCTGGATAGCTCTGGAGCATAGTTATCATATCAGGGACAGTCAGGCGTGTTATTGATTTTAAAAATGATTTCATATGCGAAAATATCCCTGTGTGTAAATTTCCATGTCTTTGATATGTCTTCTGTGAAATTCCTGGAAAATGATATTTTAATAATGAATGATATACAGGATTTGTGACCTGTTTATTCGTGATCCGGATATTTACAGGTTGGATAATTGCGGAGTGGACATTTGCAGAGTGGATATTTGCAAATTGGTTATTTGCAGAGTGGACATTTGCGGATTGGATATTTGCGGAGTGAACATTTGTGTGTCGGATATTTACGGGGTGAATACTATCATCACCCGCAAGTTCCCGGCCTACTAATCCAACCATGGGGAAAGAATAATAAGATCCCTGATGACCAAAAGCAAAATCGTTCCCGTTAGCGCTGATCCGGGATAAATCCATATGCTTCAGGAACACAGGCGAAACATTTCCTGATAACAAAAAAGGATGATTTGTTTTGAAAAATTCCCGGGAATTTAAAGCGCCGCCCATTGTCATGCTGTTTAGCAATAAATTCACAATTGGTAAGGTAACTTGATATTTATTTTCCAATGTAATATAATTATCCGGGCTTGAAACCTTCATATTATTCCCATAACCTGTAAGTTGCTTTTTTACATTTTCAGACATGAAAAAATCAAAGAGTTTCTTAGAATATAAAGCGCTGCCCATTGTCATGTTGTTTAACAATGGATTCATATGCGGCAGCATAACATATTCAAGTTCCGGATGGCATATATAACCGAATTCCGGAAGAAACCCCGGATGGAATTGAGAATATAAATCAGGATTTATTATTTTAACAATATTCTCCTGGTCAGTAAAAGAATTGTTTACAATTGACTTTGAAAAAATATCATGAAAATCCTTCGCATTAATGTCAGATTTTGATAATTTCGTCTTGTTATAAAATGATATTATATTTAGAAAATATTTTTCAATTCCAGACCACTTGAAGAGATTATTTATTCCACGTCCTGTTATTTGTGAAATTTTCAAATTATTTTTAATACTGAATTGTAAGAGAACATTCAAACTTATCTTATTAGATATTGATTGTCCCTGGTTTTTGAAAAATATCATCAAAGGGAAATCGTATGGATTTCTTTTGATTTTCCGGTATCTGCCAGTGATCATGCTATGAAAATCCAGATCACTTAAATTGATCCCACGTTTAGCCATTATTCTTAGCCCTTCTTGATACCGTGATGCGCAAGTTCAATAGTCTCAAATGCGACAGTATTACTGTCGGCTCTTAATTCCGGACCTGTCCACTTAACCGGATACGCTTGTTCGAAATTCCAGCACCATTTATCTTTGCCTGTGACATCCTGCAGGACAATGGTACCGTTTTTCTTCTTAAACTTACCACTTACCACTTCCTGATACCATTTCCACATATCATCAAGGTCAGAAATACCTCTCTTCAGGGTGATGTGCTGGTATTTTGTCCTTTTAGGAAGCAGGTGCACAAAATCATTAACACCACCCTCTTCGTATGATTCAGTTTCAGTTTCAAGCATAAGTCCGGTTACTTCTGTAACCTGCGCGACAGTAATTCCTCCGATCTCTATCCTGAACCTGAATGAAGTATATGGATATGGTTTAGTACCTGTTGTCATAAATTCAACTTAACCGGAATATTCTATTTTCTTCCCTTAGACCTCAAGAATGCTTTTCTGTTTCTCTCCACTCAAACGCTGGTTTATCCTGGATATCTCCTCGCACCACCTGTGCCTTTCTTTGTGTTCCATATTCAGGATATCTTCAGATGGCCAGTGGAAATGATATGCAATAAAAGCTACCTCCTCGTACAACCTGTCAAGGGGGTAGCTTGCTATTCCCCCCGGTATTCTACCTCAAATTCAAAGTGATGCTGGCATTTGGGGCATTCTGTCTTTATTTTACCTGATCCGTTTTCATTGATACGCCTGTAGAAATCCTGCAGGTAAGATAGATCTGACGCAAACAGGTTTTCGATCACCTTTGTATTTATTGCCTTTATGTCTCCCAGCTTTGTGATAACTCTTGAAAATAGTATCACAGTCAAATAAGCCGGGTTTGTCTGCACTCTTGAATCTTTTAAAGGAAGTATCTCATCAGCGGCAGTTGCAAGACGCATAATGCCTTTCTTATGGAGATTCCCATCCTCATCTACATACCCTTTTGGTAAGGTGAACTCAAATTCTGTCTGAAACGCCATAATATTACCAGCTCATTTTTTTATTTGACCCGTTTAAATCCTTCGTGGACTATTTCAAGTGTTTCTATCGCAACTTCATTCCCTTTTCCACTGAAATCAGGCGGATCATATTTGCTTGGCCATGCAGCCTCAATATCCCAGCGGGATTTATCTGACCCGGCTTCATCTATCAGGATTATAGATATGTTTTTTCTTTCTTTTTCCGCTCCTGCGTCTATAACTCTTTGTCTCCATTGATACAGGTCCATCGTATCAGTAATACCCCATTTGAGGGTGATGTTCCCGTATTTTGTTAATCCTGACAGTTTTCGGAACCGTGTGGGTTCATTACCTTCACGGTATTCAACAGGGTCTGTTGTTGTGTCAGCAAAAGTACATTCGCTAAAACCTGCCTGTGAAATCCCATCTATCTCAACACGGAACCTGAACTGCCTGTATGGATCTTTTCTATCTCCAGTAGCCATATTTTATCCTCCATAATTTTATTATTTATTTTCATTTTCAACATCGTTACTCGGTAGCAGAAGAGCCTCCGGCCCATTGAGCGATACGGAATATCACGAACTCCGCAGGCTTGACAGGGGCGATGCCGATAATGCAGATCAATCTTCCGTTATCTATATCGTCCTGCGTCATGGTAGTCCTGTCGCATTTGACAAAGAACGCTTCTTCGGGTTTTGTTCCCATGAGCGCGCCGTCTCTCCAGACCCGTGTAAGGAATTGTGTTATTGTTGCCCTGACTCTTGCCCAGAGCTTTTCATCATTGGGTTCAAATACTACCCATTGTGTGCCTTCTTCTATGGATTCCTCTACAAAGATGAACAGGCGCCGGACATTTATGTACTTCCAGAGTGCGTCGCTTGATAGTGTCCGTGCCCCCCATATGCGTATCCCTCTCCCCGGAAATGCGCGAATTACATTGACCCCGCGAGGATTAAGGATACCCTGTTCTCCTTTTGTTATCTGGAACTCAAGATCCATTGCCCCGCGAACCACTTCATTTGCCGGAGCTTTGTGTACGCCGCGTTCAACATCACTGCGGGCATATATCCCTGCCATGTGACCTCCCGGCGGGATTAACTTACCCTTATTAGTCAGGGGATCGATGACCTTTATCCATGGATAATAGAACGCAGCATATTTTGTATCAAAATTATCACGAGGTTTAATATTACTTACATTACTGCTTCCGTCATCGGCATCTATGACAGCGAAACGATCCTTTAATTCTTCACAGTGGCTTATGAGAGCCGGGACAAGACCGGTTACTGAATTCGCATCAGGAGAATAAACAATGGAAATTTCATCTATCTCTTTAAATGCCGTTAATCCTTTTCTGCTGCCAGGAATATTATCTGCAGGCGAGTCGCGCAAATAATCATCTATACCCAGAGCAGTCCCATCAAGATCAGTTCCCCCCAGAGGTGTTACCACAGCCGGGCCATCTGGCAGAGTTCCGGAATCACCAGTCTGGCTGGAAATGGTAATTAAACTGGATATCCCGTTAATCTTTTTATCATAGTGATCGGGCGAGGCATTATCCATTGACAGATTATCATAAAATTCGATCTGTGCAGGCTGAGGCTTTGATTTTTTATTTGTTTCCGGATCGAACAAAGTCGATGGAAGTTGATCTTTCCAGTAGAATACAGAGAGTTTGAACAACGGTTTTGCAGCTGTACTATCTGTTCCTGTTCCCACTTTGACAACTATCCTTTTTCCCCATTCGCCTTCTCCGATCGCGTCTAATGTTAGCGCATTCGTACCTGCGCTGGTAAGTTTTAGAGACGCTTTTTCGGCATCATTTGCAGCCACTCTTCCTATAAAACATCGCTGGCCCCCGTTCATAAAAAAACCGTCTACAGCATAAGGCAGATATGAACCTGCGATATAGCTTCCGTACATCCTCTGGAATTGAAGCCAATTTGTGACCAACCGGGGACTGGTGGGTCCGCGTTCGGTTATTCCAAGGAATCCAGCTGTGCTTGTGCTGACCCCTTCTATCGGTTTTGCACCTATCTCAAATTCTTCTACATACACACCCGGTGTTAAATATTCTGGCATTATATATCCTCCTTTTAATATTTGTTAAATATTTTAAAATTTATTATTAAGATTAGCAATCGATCTGATTTCTGTAATTCTATTCTACAATACTTTTTGCAACTTATCGTCATTATACCTCTCTGGTTATTGACATTCAAACCTCCTTTTTTATAAATTTAAACATTTATTATGGGAAAGCTATTTTGCCCAGCGATATTGTCTTTCCCTCATCTAAATTTGTTTCTACTGTTTTTGAAGCTCCGTTTTTCTTGAGTTCAATCGTAATTTTTTTATTTTTTACATCCCTGAAATACAGGACGAATTCCCCCATATTATCAGAAATGGTTTCTATTCCAGGCTCTATTGCTTTAATATTTACATTTCCGGTCAGGTTCATATCCGGATTAGATAATAATCCCCTGACAAGGGTTGCATTAGCTGGAAAAGGATAGGATGGCAGTGGTTTAAGTAATATCTCAAGGACAGGGTCTTTTGGATCAAGAAGAAAGGGATTCACGGACAATTCCAGCGAGTAGTACATTTTTGATCTTACACTAACTGTATTATTACCAGCAGCCATATCCGTAAAAGTATAATATCCACTGAGGTTTTTTATCGCTTTTTGATTTCCTTCCCTGTACATCACTTCTACATAACCAACTGGCTCTTCTCCGGTGTAATCATCCTCAAGAAGTACTGCAAGAGAAAGGCGTGTGATAATGGTATCACCTTTATAGGAAACAAATGTATCCGTAATATAAGGGTGAACAATAACCATTTATTCGTTTCTCCTCTTTAAAACTATTTCATCATATCCGGCTTCCTTTGAAACGACTCTTGTTATGCTTATTTCATGGAGGGAATCTATCCTGACAGGTGATACAAGATAACATGCTGTGGGCTTGAAAGGTTTACCCTGAAAAGTGCTCCATATTTTTGTCATATCATCGATATTTAAATTCTCAATTGTAATACGCAGTTCCTCATTCCCGGGTTTCAGGCTGCCTTTTAAAACTGAACCGGAAAGGATGGCATTATCATAAAAAACCTGCATTGCCCTGCCCAGTAACAAATGGGCTTCCAGTGTTTTTTCAGTGTTTTCCTGGGAAGGATGCGAAGTCAACATATAGAACAGGTCAAGAGCAAGAGGCGGGAATCTCATGGAGCTTGATCCGACCTGCTGCATTTCCTGGTTCTTCAAATGAATATTATCCTGGATTTTGTAAAGGAACAGGGATATCCTGGTGTCGCTCTTGATCTCACCGGGAGAACCCAGTACAATAGAACCATCAGGCAGATCCTTCATATTATCAATTAATAAACTTATTAAGGTATTTCCCACATCTTTTATCGCTGTATTGCCTGCCATTATCGATTTCCTGTGATTATATTTTATTTATCTTTTTTTCGAATTTTATCCCGGCATGTGTGCTTAAGTCAATATCTTATAATATTGCCCGAAGTCTTCTTTTGTGCATAGCTTTCCCATTTTCTGGAATTCCCTTTGTGTCCCCTTTATGATATGTTCCATCTTTATGACACCGGAATCACCTGCCGCAAGGAAAGCCGCTGAAAGTGCAATATTTTTCATATTTCCACCTGTGATTTTGAACATGGACAGGAAGCTGTAATCAATATTTTCTGCTACAGGTGTCTTACGGGGGAAAATATTCCTCCATATTTTTTCTCTTAGTTCCTCATCCGGAGATGGGAAATCAATTTTGAAGTGCAATCTGCGCAGGAACGCTTCATCGATATTGTTGCTGAAGTTCGAAGCTAAGATCACTATCCCTTCATATTCTTCCATTTTTTGCAGGAGATAATTTATCTCGATGTTTGCGTACCTGTCGTGTGAATCCCTGACTTCTGACCGTTTCCCGAAAAGAGCATCAGCCTCATCAAAGAAGATGATAGCATTAGTTGTTTCTGCTTCTTTGAAGATCCTGCCCAGGTTCTTTTCAGTTTCACCGATGTATTTACTTACTACATTTGAGAGGTCAATTTTATAAAGATCAAGTTTAACTTCATTGGCAATAATGCCTGCCACCATGGTTTTACCAGTCCCGGACGGACCTGAAAAAAGGACATTCAATCCTTTTCCAAGGGACAATTTTTTATCAAATCCCCATTCTGCATATATTATTCCTTTATATTTTATATAACCGCACACTTCATTTAATTGCTTCTTTGTATCATCCGGAAGAAAAATATCCTCCCATGTATTGGTAGATTCGATCTTCCTGGCAAATGATATGAGCTTCTTATTGGATTGTGCCCTGCAGCCTTCAAAAAGGTCTTCGGTTGTGAGTTTTGAAGCCTTATTTTTTGCTATCGAAATATTTTGTGACGTTGTTATTGCATCTTTTATCAGACCGCCGCTAAAGTTGAACTTGCTTGCAAGAGCGCCAATATCAACATCATTTGAAATATTCCCGTTCATTAATGATTTCCATAACTCTTTGCGATGTAGATATGAGGGCACCTTAAATCCAAAGCTTATGAATCCACGGTCTTTCAATATGCTGCCCGGTTCAAGGTCAGCTTCTCCGGATAATATTATCCAGCCCGGATACCTGCCTAATTCCCGGATAATATATTTCGCTGCATTTTCATCGCTAAACAATGAATCAAATCCTTCAAGATACAACAGTGAATCCTGCAAAAGCGCTTCACGAATAGTTATTCCCAGGGTTTCAAACGATTCACTTTTTAAAAGTGTTTTTGAATCAACTACGAACAAAGACACGCCAAGTTCCTTTGAAATTGCCTCAGCAGTCATCTTTTTTCCTGTACCATAAGGCCCCTGGAAATATAATACCGGAGGCTTTTTATTAGAATATTTCTTTACCAATCCGGCTACTGGCCGGATTATCTCATCTGCCAGTATCAGTTCCCCGAAAGTCCTCCGGGGTTTTACCAGGAATGAATGGCGCTTTATCCTGTGGTCGATCTCATTTGTACCCAGGAGAAAGTTGATTATTTTATCGTCTGCCCTTAAAAACCTGGATAATAGTAACTGTGAGCCATCTTCATTTGAGAAATAGATTAGCCTGTTACTCAAAAGGGTTGAACTATTTGAAAAAAACTCTCTTGCCTTGATCCTTTCTCTGATTGAAGAACACAGAAGCCTGATAACAAGATCCACTGTTGGGCGCTTCTTTGTAACATCGTTTTGCAGGTAGGAATAAAGCTTTTCATATCGCAAATCAAGTTCAGGAGCAAGACATATAAGAAGCACATCCTCCTCAAAGGGTGAAAGATGAAAGGTTTTTGATAAGGCAGGCAGCAGCAATTTCTTATTTTGTTGTATGCTCTCATTTTTTTTAGCAACTATTTCCATTGTTATTGTTTCTATCTTTTCGGTCCAATGATCTGTGCTTTCATCAGTTTTTTGATAGACCGGGGTTTGCAGAATTGAATTTACTTCATCTTCCGAAATGAATAAACCAGGAAAATCATCTATCCCTGGGTTGCTTTCTGACTTGCGTTTATCAAGGTTTTTATGTAATAAAAGGTCAATTCTTTTAAGTTCATCAAGAAGATACTCGATGTTGGTTTCATAAACATTCATATCACATAACATTATAAAATGCTTTAATAATTATTTCATTATCCGGAAGATTCCCTGTGCTCTTTAATTTATCAACTTCAAGAAGAAATCTTTCAATTTTTTCAGTATCAAAATTATTCTTTTTGGCAAATACCATCGAAAGAGTTTTCAGTTCGATTTTCGAAGAATATTTTTTTGATTGCTTCTGGTCTATGAAATTAAATATATGACCGCATTTTTCGTGACCTATTGTTGGGGTTGACGGATTTGCTGATGTTTTTATATAATCCTTAAAAGTATTTCCTTCTATGATTTCTCCACATTCGCATAGTATCATGTTATCACGACCACTAATTTTTCAAAATATTTACCAATATACCAGAGGTTTCATTGCCGAATAGCTCGCCCCTCGTCAGTACACGCACATCATTCACATCATGTAGATACTCATATATATATGTTTTGAATGTTGAATTTCAGTAAGATTAAAGTCTTTTTATAACCAAAATAAAAAAAAATGAAATGCGGCTGCCGGGATTTGAACCCGGGTTAGAGGCTGTTTCCTGATTTTTGCCATGCCTGCAAAAGTTCTTGGGAAGCCCCTGTCATAGCCACTAGACCACAACCGCATTATGAACCAATTTGCAATATCTTGATTCAAGCCTAATAGATTGTTATTGTTTATTTAACTTTTTGTCCACCAACAATTTCGGATCACTTACCTGGCCGCGATCTTAACCATTCGTCAATAATTTCATCAAGCGTTCCATCCACTTCCTCAATAGTATATCTAACCCTGATTACGGGTTTATTCAGCTTCAATAGCCTGCCAAGGTCTATGGGCGTTCCTGCTATGACTATATCACAATCCGCAGCATTGATCGTATCTTCCAGTTCTTTTATCTGGTCGCTGCTGTATCCCATTGCAGGAAGCACGGCGCCAATATGCGGGAAATCCTGAAAAACAGTATGGATAGAACCTACGGCATATGGACGGGGATCAATGATCTCTTTTGCCCCGAATTTTTTTGCGGCAATTATACCAGCACCATATGACATTCCCCCATGGGTGAGTGTGGGGCCGTCTTCCACAACAATAACCCGTTTCTGTTTGATCGCATCCGGATCTTTAACTGATATAGCAGAATTGGCTTTTATGATCCTTGCATTATTATTTATGGATCTTACATTCCTGATCACTGTCTCCACGTCTTCTTTCCGGGCCGAATCCACTTTATTAACGATCACTACATCCGCAAGGCGAACATTCACTTCCCCCGGATAATAAGTGAGTTCATGTCCTGGCCTGTGCGGATCAGCAATAACGATATGAAGGTCGGGTTTGAAAAACGGGATGTCGTTGTTCCCGCCATCCCATATGATGATATCAGCTTCACCCTGTGCAGCCTCAAGGATCTTCGCAAAGTCAACTCCGCTGTAAACAACTGTTCCGCAGCATATATAGGGTTCATATTCTTCCCTTTCTTCTATTGTGCATTCGTTCTTCACGCAATCTTCCATCGATGCAAATCTCTGGCACTCCTGTTTCAAAAGGTCACCATACGGCATCGGATGGCGCACAACAACTACTTTGATATCTTTTTCTTTAAGTATATCCACCAATTTTTGCGAGGTGGGGCTCTTACCGGAACCGGTCCTGACCGCGCACACCGAGATAACCGGTTTTTTTGAAGGTAGCATTGTACTTTTTGTTCCCATCAGCCGGAAATCCGCACCTGCTGCAAGGACAAGAGAAGCTTTTTGCATGACTGTCTCATGAGAGAGGTCTGAATATGCAAGTATTACCTGGTCTATGCTATTCTCTTTAATGATCTGTGACAATTTGTTCTCAGGGTATATAGGTATGTCTTTGCTGTAAAGCTGCCCTGCCAGTTGCTTCGGGTAACTGCGCCCTGATATACCCGGGATCTGCGCAGCCGTGAATGCCACGACCTCGTAATCACTATTATCCCTGAAAAAAACATTAAAATTATGGAAATCGCGCCCTGCGGCTCCCATTATTATGACTTTTGTTTTCATACGCCAACCTCATGATAAAGATTGGTCATCTTATCATTTAAACATGTTGCATTTTTTATGTGGATTTTTATTGGATTTTTATTTGGAGGCCCAACCATGCAAGGTTGAGCCTCTTTTCGCCTCAAACAACGAGGCAACCACTCCACTACCACTATTTCAGACTAAAGCGTCCTCAAGAATGCCACAAGATCCTTCTTCTCATTCTTAGTGAGTTTTGTCTCCAGGATCATGTTGAAGAATTCAACTGTGTCATCCAGAGTCAGCAGCCGCCCATCGTGGAAGTAAGGAGGAGAATCCTTGATGCCGCGCAGGGGGAAAGTCTTGATCGGACCATCGGCACTTGCCATCATCCCGTTGATCATACGAGGATAACGCATTTTGCCTTCCCAAAGAATAATTCCTGTCCGCGCATTTCAGACTCAGAGGACTTATTAGCATCCAGTTTTCCAAATATGTTAAGTTTTGGGGCGGGTGGAAAATCCAGAAGTTCCTGGAACTCAGCCATGAAATGAACCTGGCTGCCGCGTTCAAGCGGGTTGACGCCCTTCTTCGTTGCGATCACAGGGTCGCCATCAAAGTAAGCCCCTCGCTGTTCGAACTCCGTGAAGTCCTCTACAGACTTCAGTGCACGCTGTGAGCCGAAAAGGCGCTGGATATTTACGCCGCGCAGGGTCGGTGTATCAAGGCGATGGCGGAGCTCCTGCGGCCGGATATCGCCCACAAGATGGGTGGCACCGTTCGTATGGCCATTTGCATGGCAATCAAAACAGGCAACTCCGAGACCTGGGTGTTCAGAACGCCGGAATTGCGGAACAAAGAGCAATGCTTGCAGTTATACTATCTACCGTCTCTTGATTCCCACACCCTTCAAACAATTTTTGCGAGACGTTTTATCGTATTAGATTAATTAGCAGAATACAATCCTCACATTGACTGCGGGATACCGCACATGCAAAGCAGGAGGAATCACGGCAGAAATTTCATCGATATACAAAAACATTTATTACTATT
Organism: Candidatus Methanoperedens sp. BLZ2; assembly: GCF_002487355.1. Classification (GTDB taxonomy): domain Archaea; phylum Halobacteriota; class Methanosarcinia; order Methanosarcinales; family Methanoperedenaceae; genus Methanoperedens. The sequence goes on from NZ_NTMG01000014.1 coordinate 26,274, forward strand.
CATTACTAATATTGCCTAAAATAGTAATTAGTAGTAATCATGAGAATTCCTGAGAAACCACCATCGTCACAAATTGAATTTAACGAAATTGATGAAATTAAAAAATATCTGGAGAACGACAAATACAGGCAAGCGATTTTAGATATTTATGATAGTTATTTATACTGGTCAGAATTAAAGTATAAAACAATTTCTCAACAAATCAAACCCGAAATTTTATGGAAAATTACTAAAGTCCAGAGAAATTCTCACCCCGATATAATTAAATTAAGTGATATTAAAGGATTTGAATTTAAATATAATCTGATATCTTATATTAATAAAAAATTACATGAATTTGATCTTAATTTAGGGGGAAAACTTAAAGGGGACATTATTCCGGAAGAAAATAAGAAGCAATATTTGATCGATTCAATTATGGAAGAAGCAATTGCTTCAAGCCAACTTGAGGGGGCGGTTACTACCAGGGAACATGCCAAATCGATGCTGAGACAGGAAAGAAAGCCAAAAAATAAATCTGAACAAATGATCCTGAATAATTACAATACTATTAAAAAAATAAAACCATTAAAAAATAAAATTACGTCCGATTTAATTCTCGAAATTCATGCTTCGATGACAAAAGATACCCTGGATGATCCGGATAATGAAGGAAAATATCGGACTACAAACGATATTTCTGTTGTTAACGTAAAAGGAGATGTTGTTTATCACCCGCCGGACCATCAAAATATCGAACATTTGATGGATGAATTTTGTCATTTTGCCAATGAAAGTGATGAGATCAGATTTGTACATCCGATAATCAGGGCTTCCATATTGCACTTCTTGATCGGGTACATCCATCCTTTTGTGGATGGGAATGGAAGGACTGCGAGAGCAATTTTCTATTGGTACCTGCTTTCAAGGAATTATTGGTTAATAGAATATATGTCTATTTCAAGAATTATCATTAAATCTCGTGCACAGTATGCAAGAGCATATTTGTTTACTGAATTTGATGAAAATGATCTAACCTATTTCATAAAATATCAGTTAAAAACAACAGAATCAGCATTCCAGGATCTTAAAAATTATATTGCACAGAAAATCCAGGAAAAAACTGAACTTTATGATTTCAGGAAAATAAGAAACACCAATGAAAGACAAATTTACATATTAAAATATTTATCAGATAATCCTAAATTCACATTTACAATAAAGGAAATGCAAAATAAATTTAACACTGCTTATGAAACAGCAAGAAAAGATATTCTGTATTTAGAAGATAAGGGGCTTTTAGAAAAGACTACATCCGGAAAAAAGAAACTGATATATTATCGCTCAACAAGGTTTGATGAGATTATTGAAAATTTAATTCATTAAATCATAATTTTGTGCTCTCTGCGGTGAGTTATTTCAGGATTTAGCAATAACTCTCGTTCCAGCTTTTCCTACCAGCGCATCAAGTGCTTTATCAAGGCTTGATATGATCGCAGATTTTCCGCCTGATTTAATGAATCCGATAGCAGCAAGGACTTTTGGTTCCATGCTCCCTTTTCCGAAATGTCCCTCTTTTATGTATTGCTCGCCCTGCGAAACTGTTATTTCATGAAGATCGACCTGGCTGCTTTTTCCATAATTCAATGCTGCATTTTCAACATCCGTAAGGATCAATAAAGTGTCTGCACCGGCATCTTTTGCCATCAGGCTTGCGCTCAGGTCTTTATCAATTACGGCTTCAATCCCTATAAGTAAACCATTTTTCCTGATGACGGGGATACCTCCCCCGCCTGCTGCTATAACCAATACGCCTTCGCAAATGAGCTTCCTGATAGCGATTTCTTCAACAATTTCAAGCGGCATCGGTGAAGGAACAACCCTGCGGTATCCTTTTTTATCGTGGATCATCTTAATGCCCCTTGCCATCATCATCTTTGCTCTTTCCTCAGGATAATAAAGACCTATCGGCTTTGTGGGATTCTCAAACGAACCGCATGACCCATCAACTATCACCTGTGTCAGAATTGTCACTACCTCTTTTTTGATCCCGATTTCCGATAACACGTTAATAAGAGACTGCTGAAGCGAATAACCAAGCATACCCTGTGTTTGAGCTCCGCAAATATCAAGCGGCTGGGGATGAACAAGTCCGCATTCTTCCTGCATCGCCAGGATATTTCCTATCTGGGGGCCGTTGCCATGTGTCAAAATAATATCATGTCCCTCACTGATTATCCGGGCGATCTCCCTGCATGTCCGATTTATCAATTCCTGCTGCTCTTTCGGGTTTCCTTTTACCGGATTTAATATTGCATTCCCGCCGATTGCTATTACTATCAGGCTCATATCTGAGTAATTGAATGATCTTAATATACTTCAAATTTTGTTCTCTGTTATAAAAGTAACATAATAATTATTTTTATAACTCATCATAATAAGCATGGTATAGATATAGTACCTATATGGTCTTTAAAATACTTTTTAATTTTAATAAATATTCTTTAAATCACTATGAAAAATAATGAGATAAAAAACCCGGATAATGCAACCGATGAAATGATCAGGCACGCACATGTGCTGGGAATAGAAACCATTTTTCACAGGAATGGTAATTATGGTGCCGGGGAATGCAAGAAAGCAAAATGTAATTTTGGTTCAAGAGGAATATGCTGCAAGCAATGTATGCTGGGGCCGTGCAGGATCTCAGGTCGTTCCTTAAAGGGAACATGCGGTGCAAGTGCTGATACAATTGTGGCACGAAATCTTCTCATGATGATAGGAAGAGGTACGGCAGCACATTCATCTCATGCCCTGCATGTGGCATCAACGTTACTCAAGACAGTCAGGAACAATACATCATTCACGATAAAAGAACCGATAAAATTAGAATCGGTCGCAAGGAAAATCAATTGCACGGAAATCAATTGCACAAAACAGGGGATCAAAGCCATGGGTACAGATGTCGCAGAAGTGGCAATATCCGATATCATGGGAGATGAAAAATACATGAGATTTGCCAGATCGTATTATCCTCCTGATATTTTTGAAAATCTTTCAAAACTCGGAGTAATGCCCGGATCAGTAGGTAGGGAATTGCTTGATTCGGGGCATGAAACCTCTATGGGTACCATGGCTGATCCCGCAGAGTTCGTACTGCATGCAGCAAGGCTGGGAGTTGCTGATATTTCATCACTCATCATAAGTGCGGAATTACAGGATGTGCTTTTTGGCACCCCGAAAATATTTTCTTCAAAGATCGGGTTCAATGTGCTTGAAAAAGATAAAGTGAATGTGGTAATCCAGGGTCATGTTCCACTGCTTTCAGAGAAGATCATTGAATTTTCCGATGATCCCCTGCTCCTTGAAAAAGCAAGATCCCTTGGTGCCAATGGCATAAATATAGTGGGCTGCTGCTGCACAGGGAACGATGCATTGATGAGACATGGGATTC
>NZ_NTMG01000070.1 GCF_002487355.1 Candidatus Methanoperedens sp. BLZ2
AACCCTGGGGCTATTACCTCAATAAAAGGTGGGCTATGGGCTCTACTCGACAGTCGTGATATTTTTCTCTGTGTACTCCGTGCCCTCTGTGGTTTTTCAAACCAGAAGATAATAAGTCTCGAATTCAGTATGATATATCTTTAAGTTTAAGAGTCAAAATAACTCGTATACGATGCAGCAAATCTGCGTTCATCTGCGTTCATCTGCGGTTTCATTTCTTCAGATTCAATAGCAATCAATGTATCATACAATAGGTAATTATTATATAATTTTAATTATTATCAAGCATTTAAAGAATGCGAAAAACTACTACCGCCCTTTCGTTCACGCAAAAGAAATTTACACCGATTCGATGCACATAATTGGTTATGAGTGAGTATTCAGATGCATTTTTGGACCGGATTTACAGGATTTACAGGATGGTAATTAATCCTGTCCATCCTGTAAATCCTGTCCAGAATAAATATTCAGACAAGCTCTAATACGTGCCAACATAGCCATGTAAATGTGCAACACTTTTTTAAGGAGGATACTTCAAGATGATAATTCTATTATTTATATGAATTTATATCTCTTACAGGAGTAATTCTCATTATGGCCACCGTATTACTGCCTCCGTACATCTCCAGTTTATTTCTACTTCTTTAGTATTTATGTTAACAACATACGCAGGGTTACATGCGTATTGTTCAATTGTCGGCTTCATATCAATCCACCAGATGCTTGTGCTTTCATTACATGAATAAGTGTCTTTTAGCGTTCCTTGATCACCTATAACACTATTTTTAGCTATTTCCCTGGCTTCTGAAAGACTCATCTTTTTACCAGTTTCATTGCTAACGCAATATATATCCGTAGATGTTGTTGGTTGCACAATTGGGGTCTTCTCTATGTATGTTGTTATTTCTACAACAGGGTTTTTCTTCGTAAGTATTGTTGGTTGCACAGCTGGAGTATCATTCGATACTGTCAAAGCTTTTTCCTGCACACAGCCGCTAATAAAAACAAATCCACTTATCAATAATCCCAATAACATTAACATTCTTAATTTAATAATCATTTTGTCCCCTTAAATTTTTAACTACATGCTATTTGAAGTGAACGATTCTATATGTAACGGTCTCGAAATTAAGGAAAATATTTATCCGAGAACGACTTTCACCCTGCCCATGCAAATACGCAGGTGCTGCCCGGCTGATTGTGCTATCAGGAGTGATTGGGAAAAAGAACTCAAAGAAGAAAAGGATTTTTTGGATGGAACAAATTTCAAAGAAGCAAGTACACTATTAAAACTCCTGGGTTCTCCTTTGAGGCTTAAAATTGTGATGATGCTTCTTAACAGGGACCACTGCGTATGTGAAATAATATACCAGCTGGATGAAAAACAGAATCTTATATCACATAATCTGGGAATACTCAAAAGAAGTAAAATAATAGATTCGTATTATCGTTCCAAACATAAATATTACAAACTTGATGAAAGAGGACTTAAAATTATAAAATATATCAAAGAGAATATGATGTAAATTGAATGATTTCTTTATTCAATGATTCAGGCGGAAATTCATGGTAACTGTAGAGGAACATTACGAGGATCATCTGGCAAAGTATTATTCTTGGCTGTTCGGGGATTTTAATAATATAGTGGAGGCAAACCGCCAGTTCTTTATTGTCCATAAGCTCGTACCGGGAGATTCAAAGATAGCAATAGACCTTGGCGCCGGGTCCGGCTTTGCTTCAATAGCCCTGGCAAAAATAGGTTATAGCGTTATTGCTATTGACCTGTGCCAGGCACTGCTGGATGAATTAAAATGCCACAGTGGAAGCCTTGATATTACTCCGATAAAAGATGATTTATTGAACTTTACTGCACATTGTCCTGAAAGCGTAGGTTTATGCGTATGTATGGGCGATACATTGACGCATCTTGATTCTTTTGAAAATGTTAAAAGCCTGTTTGCAGGTGTTTATCGTTCTCTCAAGACAGGTGGGAAATTCGTTCTCACTTTCAGGGACCTTGTTTTCGAGCTAAAAGGCAAAGAAAGATTTATTCCGGTAAAAAGTGATTCAGAAACTATATTTACCTGCATCCTTGAATATGAAAAAGAACATGTAATAGTAAGTGACATGATATATACAAAAAACCAGGTGCTATGGAAGCTGGATGTTAGCAGTTACAGGAAGCTTCGCATTCCGCTGGAATGGGTAAAAAGGGAACTTCCGGAATCCGGTTTTAAGATAGAGTTATGTGAAAATAATAAAGGCATTATAACTATAATTGCAGGTAAATAAAAAAAATCAAAAAGGGTGGAAGAATGGATATACAGGTTATAAAAACACAGCACAGTAGAGTTGGTGAAACAGATTTTGAGAATCTTGGATTTGGGGAAGTTTTTTCAGATCACATGTTCAGTATGGAATACAAGAATAATGAGTGGGCATCACCGCAAATTATCCCTTATGGCAAGATCGGGATATTTCCTTCGTTATGTTCACTGCATTACGGACAGGTAGTCTTTGAAGGCTTAAAGGCGTTTAACACGAAAAAAGGGATACATGTATTCCGCCCGGAGAAATATCATGAGCGGCTGAATAAGTCATGCCATAGGCTATGTATCCCTGAGATCGAATATGGAGCATTTATTGAAGGATTAACAGAACTCCTGAAACTTGACCGGAAATGGGTCAGTGGAAAAAAGGGCAACTCACTGTACATACGTCCATTTATATTTGCCACAGACAATTTCCTCGGCGTTAAAATATCAAAAACCTACAGGTTTATGATCATAACCTCGCCTGTCGGAGCTTATTATGCAGAGGGTTTTAATCCCATCAGGCTGGTAACATCAGGTAAGTATGTCCGTGCAGCTAAAGGCGGGCTGGGCGCTGCCAAAACACCTGCAAACTACGCTGCAAGCCTGCTGCCTGCCGAAGAGGCAAAACACAATGGATTCTCGCAGGTTTTATGGCTTGACGGTATCGAGAAAAAATATATTGAGGAAAGCGGAGCCATGAACGTATTTTTCTTCATGGATGATGAACTGGTCACCCCTTCCCTGGAAAGCTGCATACTTGAAGGAGTTACACGAAATACAGTGATACATTTAGCAAGAGAATCAGGGGTTCGCGTGCAAGAGAGAAGAATATCAATAGATGAAATACTGTCAGCATCAAAGGAGGGCAGGTTGAAAGAGGTTTTCGGGACAGGAACAGCCGCTGTTATCTCGCCTGTCGGCACGATCCGGCATAACGATATTCTTATATCCATAAACGGTGGAAAAACCGGCGCATTAGCGCGGAAGTTATATGATGATATAACCAGCATCCATTACGGGGATAAAGAGAATGATAATGATTTCGGCTGGCGTCACTGGATCACATGAAAACACTGCGGGTGACGTATTGAGTTTGCTGAACTGGATTAACAATCAACTTATAAAATAGCTGAAGTTGAAGAATTGGGACATAAGATAGTATTTAATAGAATAAACTCTAAAATGCTAATATAGCAATCTATTATAAAAAAACCGGAGTGAAATATATGACAGTGGAATTAAAAGAAGGCGTTTACTGGGTTGGAGTTGTTGACTGGAATATCAAACAGTTTCACGGCCACGAATATTCGACACACCGTGGAACGACCTATAATGCATACCTTATAATTGATGAAAAAATCGCTCTCGTTGACACGGTCTGGGGCCCTTATTCGCAAGAGATGATAAAGAACATTGAAAAGATCATCGATGTAAAGAAGATCGATTACGTGATCGCAAACCATGCCGAGGTTGACCATTCAGGGGGGCTTCCTGAATTGATGAAGCTTATCCCGAATGCTACTGTAGTCGTTTCGGAAAAAGGAAGAGAGAGTATTCCAAAGCATTATCATGAAGACTGGAATTTCAAGGTCGTAAAGACCGGTGATAGCATAAGCCTCGGGAAAAACAGCCTTGTTTTCGTAGCTGCGCCAATGCTTCACTGGCCGGACAGCATGTTCACATATCTTACAGGTAAAAATATACTGATGCCAAACGATGCTTTCGGCATGCATTTTGCATCCTCTTCCCGTTTCAATGATGAAGTCGATGAGATAGAGGTGTACCAGGAAGCAATTAAATTCTATGCAAATATCCTCACGCCTTTTAGTGATCTTGTCATCAGGAAAATAGATGAATTCAAGAAATTGAACATTCCGGTGGATATTATTGCGCCCAGCCACGGAATAATCTGGAGGAAAGACCCCCTTCAGATAGTAAATAAATATTATGAATGGGCACAGGGAAAAAATGACGGCTCGGTTGTGATCATATATGATACAATGTGGAAAGCCACGGAAAAAATGGGGGAAGCCATCGCGCAGGGACTTGAAAAAGAAGGCGTGAAATATAAATTTTTTAATATGGCAGTATGCGACAGGAACGATGTACTTACAGAGGTTTTTAAGACAAAAGGCATCATTATCGGTTCACCGGCATTGAATAGTGGTCTTTTGCCAACTATAAAGCCAATACTTGAAGACCTTAAGGGATTGAAGTTCAAGAATAAAGTTGGCGCAGCTTTCGGATCATATGGATGGAGCGGTGAAAATGTCAAGCATATTGAGGAAACGCTCGAAAAGGCAAAGATAAAGGTCCTCCAGGAAGGTATAAAATTCAAATGGCAGCCCTCAAAAGAGGAACTTGATAAATGCGTGGAATTCGGAAGGCAGTTCGCACAAAAAATGAAAGCTGCATAATTCTATATTACCGGACATTAACGTTTAACGTTAATGAACGATCTTCGTAATATCTATTTCAAGTATATCCTCTGCTCCAAGTGCCTTGAGCCTTGGTATCAGGATATTGATCTCACTCTTACTTACCACGGTTTCAACCGCATAATAATCAGATTTATAGAGTTTTGAGACCGTTGGCCTTTTCATTGCTGGTAGACCGCTTACTACAGCATCAAGTTTGTCTTCAGGGACATTCATTACTATGAAAACTTTGCCGCGCGCTTCAAGTACTGCCTGCAAAAGGATCCTTATCTCTTCGATCTCTTTTCGTTTCACAGGGTCTTTCATTGATTTCTTATTGGCGATGAGTTTTGTATTTGATTCAAGAATGATATCCACGATCTTTAACCCATTTTTCCGCAGGGTCGATCCTGTTTCGGTCAAATCCACGATTACATCCACAAGTTCAGGGACTTTTGCTTCAGTCGCGCCATAGGAATAACGAAGATCCACCGGTATTCCAAGCTTATCAAAAAATTTCTTCGTGAGGTTCGGGTATTCAGTCGAAACCCTGCTTCCAGGTTTAATGTCCTTTGCGCTCTTGATGTCCTTCTCATTCGGAACTGCGATCACGATTTTGACAATACCTTCACCCATCTTGCTATAGAACATATCTGCGACTTCCACAATATCAGAATCGGATTCCATGACCCAGTCCTTTCCGGAGATACCCAGGTCAAAATAACCCTCTTCAACATATTTTGGGATTTCCTGGGGCCGCAGTATCTTGACTTTCCTTATTCGTGGGTCTTTTACTGTTGGATTGTACTCACGATCGGTTTTTCTGATCTCAAGGTCTGCTTGTTTGAATAAAAGGAGAGTCTGTTCTTCAAGACTTCCCTTGGGGAGAGCGAGGTCTAACATAATAATTCGGATTCCTAAATGGATTCACGGATTAAAAGCTTTGCTAACTATTCCTGCTTCTCTTAACAAGTTTGGTCTTATTGAATATGACCTCAAGAATTCCGTTCTTGTATGTGGTTTTGATTCCGGTTTTATTGATCCTTGCAGGCAATTCTACCATTTCATTCACTAAATTTTGCGGATTATTTGCATAAATTCCAAGAGTTTTTCCCGAACATGTTAACATAATGTCTTTTGGTTCAATTTCCGCAAGTCCTATTAAAACATATATGTTTTTTTCAGTTTCAAGTACATCCACTGGCGTTTTGTCTTTTCTCGTTATAAAAATATCTCCCGGATTTGCAGCCATTACCGGTATAATGTTAACAGATATGGAGATGTTTACCGGTTTTTTATCCGGAATATTCATATCATCCATGATATCATTCAATGTTTCTTCCAATTTTTCAATGAATTCCTCGAAATCATTTATTTTTTTCATGTTTATATCTTCATTTCGTGTTCTTGTTGATAGCTTTTGTGATGTCAGCCATCGTCTCATATTCTTTTTGATCCCATTGTGTGGGTCTTACCATAGTAAAAGCTTTCTCAAAATGTTCCATTCTTATCTGTATCTTCTCAGCTTCTTTCCTAACATTTTCTCTATCCATCCCAGGTTTAATAACCTCCCGGAGGGCAAGTATTGCAGCATGGCGGCATACTGCTTCAATATCAGCTCCTACATAGTTTTCTAACTTCTCTGTATATATGCTTAGCATACCGTTTTCCTTTTGTGTAATGAGTTCACCAATTCTATCATTATCGATTATAACAGTCACTTTCGATTTTTCATCGTCAAGAGTTAGCGAAATAGAATTATTCTCATCAAATACTCTTATTGTTTTATTTTCATCAATTTTTTCAATGGTTATTTTTTTCCATTCAATCCCATATTTTTCACTGAGAAATTCTATAAGTTTCTCGTTATCGCTTCCAGGAATGTTATCCCAACAAAATAAATATCTTCGTAGAAGTTTTCTTATATTGACATCAGGGGATAATGGCATATCAGTAAGATGAATCTTGAAGATCTTTTCTTTGTCTTTCAAGTCAGGAGGCCTTATATATATAAGTCTGTCAAACCGCCCTGGCCGAAGCAGTGCAGGATCTACCATTTCCGGGCGGTTAGTTGCAGCTATAATAACAACATTTTTTAATTCTTCTAACCCATCTATTTCAGTTAGGAACTGACTTACCACTCTTTCCGTAACGCCTGAGTCAAATCCACTTATACGTGCAGGGACTATCGAATCGATCTCATCGAAGAAAATAATCGTGGGTGCAGCTTGTCTTGCTTTCCTGAATGTTTCTCTTATTGCTTTCTCAGATTCCCCCACATACTTACTAAGGAGTTCAGGCCCCTTGATACTTATGAAATTTGCCTCACTTTCAGTAGCAATAGCTTTTGCAAGCAGTGTTTTTCCAGTTCCGGGAGGCCCATAAAGCAAAACGCCTTTAGGAGGTTTTATGTGTATAGCTTCAAAAGCTTCGGGATATTTCAGGGGCCATTCAACTGCCTCGATGAGCTCCTGTTTGACCGATTCCAGGCCCCCGATCTCTGTCCACCGCACAGCTGGAACTTCGATGAATACTTCACGAAGTGCGGACGGCTCGATATTCTGGAGTGCATTCTGGAAATCTTCTTTTGTCACACAAATTTTTTCCATTATTTCAGCCGGGATCTCTTCTTCAATGTTGATCCGGGGAAGAATATTCCGGATAGCATGCATGGCAGCTTCCTTGCAAAGCGAAGAGAGATCAGCGCCCACAAAACCATGCGTCATATCTGCGATCTCGCGTAAGCCTTTTTCTTCTGACATATCCTCAGCAAGAGGCATACCCCTTGTGTGTATCTGGAGTACATCAAAGCGTCCAAGCCTGTCAGGGATACCGATTTCTATCTCGCGGTCAAAACGCCCCCCGCGCCGAAGGGCAGCATCCACGGCATTTGGCCTGTTCGTTGCTGCAATTACAATTACCTGGCCTCGTTTTTTCAGGCCGTCCATCAAAGACAGAAGCTGCGCAACAACACGTCTTTCCACTTCACCTGTGACTTCTTCTCTCTTAGGTGCGATACTGTCAATTTCATCTATGAAAATGATTGTAGGAGCGCTCTTTTCTGCTTCTTCGAAGATCTCACGGATGTGCTTCTCGGATTCACCATAGAATTTACTCATTATCTCAGGACCGCTTATCGAAACAAAATTCGCATCGGTCTCATTTGCTACAGCTTTTGCGATCATTGTCTTCCCTGTGCCTGGTGGACCGTGAAGCATAACACCTTTTGGCGGCTCGATACCGAGTTTTTCGAAGAGTTCAGGGTGCCGGAGCGGAAGTTCTATCATTTCCCTGATAAGACCGATCTCACGCCGCAGGCCCCCGATATCTTCATAGGTGAGATGGGTTTGTCGCACTTCGATATCTTCTATGACCTCTTCTTTTACAACAAGGCTTGTTGTCCTTGACACGATAACAGGGCTCTGGGGCTGTGTTGATATGACAATGAATGATAAAGGATTGCTTACTGTTTCTACGCGCAGGCGCTGTCCTTTTGTGACGGGCCGTCCTTCAAGAAGCCGGATCAGATATTGTGGACCCCCAACGAGGCGTATTTGCTCGGTCGGGGCAAGGACCACTCTTTTTGCCACCTGCGGGGTTGATTTCTGGAGATATATTTTATCATCTATTCCCACGCGGGCATTTGCTCTTATACTCCCATCTATCCTTATCAGATCCATCCCCTGGTCCTCAGGATATCCGGGTGCTGCGATAACACACGCTTTTTCTTTACCGACCACCATTACCACATCCCCGCTTAAGATACCTATTTGTTCCATGATATCCCGATCTATTCGCGCAATATCCCTGCCTACGTCCCTGTGATGGGCTTCGGCAACCCTCAGCATTATTCTATCGTTCATGTTTATTCCAGATTATATTTTTGTCGTGATAATATTTAAATTCATATCATCAGCATGTCATTTTTATGAATTGATTTTCACTTCATTTAGTCTTGAGAGCCGCACTCCGGTCAAATCAAACATCATCAAGCATCAAAAATCCATAGAACAACTTTGTCTCCATCTCACCAAAGCCTTCCAGATCATCCTGTTCTATCGTAACACCGTTTAACGCTGCCAGTGCCCCCTCAGTTTTTGAGGTTTCATGAAGTTGAATAGTATCCGCAGTTATTTTACCCAGGATACGGCTGTTTCGTCCTATCCTGACTTTTCCTTTTGTTGAAATAAGATTCCCATGGATTGTACAGCCTTTACCTATACTGATATCGCCCGAAGTGCGGATGCTTCCGAACAATGTATCATGGTTTCCCATAGACATTGATCTTGATCTGAAATTACCGAGCAGGCGGCAATGGCTTCCGACTATTGCGCGTGTGTTGGCCCTTATTGTATTAAGGTCAATTTTTGCCCTGTTCGGGATTGACAATATTTTATTCTCCGGGGTATTATCCGAGAAAAGCTCTTCGAGCGCTTTTTCCACTTCTTCTTCACTGCCAAGTTGCAGCAGCGCCATCAAATAAAAGAAAATGAACATTACAACGGGAAGAGGCTGGCGTACTACCAGCCATCCTTTTACATCGTACCCACCATCGATCTTTACATTATTCCCAACATCAAGATTTCCTGTCGCAAAGAGTTTTCCTGATATTTTGACAAATTCTCCCAGATATGCATCAGACTTTGTCCTGACTTCCCCCTGTATTTCTGACCACATATCGATGCGGACGTCATCCCTGGAAATGATATTTCCATTGATCTTGACGTGCTCACCAGCGACAATCAGGTTAGCGATCAGGCCATAGCCCAATTCTGCATAATTTCCCACAAGAATATCTCCCTGGACAACGATAGAGTGCTCTTCCATGACAGTATGATCGGGTATTATGAGTCCTTTCTGTTCAGCCAAAAGCCAGAGCCTCTACACTCTGTATAGTTGCAGGGTATGATAAATATTAATATCAAATAGACCGATTTAACATCTATGTGTGAACTAAAAGTAATCCTCAAAGGAAAAACGATCATGGAAGATGTGGTGCGAATCACACAGGAAAAGGAAAATATCATACTCCAGAGCCTGCTTGGGGAGAGTAAGACCGTTCGTGGCAGGATCAAGGATGTCAATCTGACAAAACAGGAAGCTATAATAGAATGTTAAAAAATACAGCTAGTAATATTTAAAATAATTGGAGCAAACGGATGTTTTTATGGATTTAGAAGGGTATGCAAAAGAGTTTTTAAAAAAAGGTGAGAATGAAATTGATACCAAGAATAAACTTGTTGATAGAATCCTCGAAATTAAAACTATATCAAGAGTAAAAGCTAAACAAATTGCTGAAGCCATTTTAATTGAAGCAAAAACTACTCTCAATGTGGAAGGTGATGTGTTGACTTCAACTCTATCTGGTGTCTGCATGGGTGAATTTGGAGTGGGATCTCGTGGAAAAGGTGATTTTCACGTTCATGAGCAGATTGCTGAAATAATTGGAAAAACTAACGCAGTTATCGATTCATCTCATTTAGATGATGCAGGAGTCATGAAATTGGATGATGGAAAATATATACTTATGACAGTCGATGGAATGCACTCAAGACTCAGTGACTTTCCGTTTTTAGCTGGTTTTCATGACGCACGAGCAGCCCTTCGAGATATTTATGTTATGGGTTCGCATCCGATTGCTCTATTTTCAGATATCCATGTTGCAGATGATGGGGATGTCGCCAAGATTTTCGATCACATTGCTGGAATTACAGCGATATCAAAGTTAACAGGTGTGCCGTTGATTACTGGTAGTACACTTCGTATAGGAGGAGATGTTGTAATTGGTACAAGAATGAGCGGATGTGTTGGCGCATTGGGGGTCGCGGCAAATTTGACTCCTCGCAAGTTTGCGCAAGAAGGAGATGTCATTTTAATGACGGAAGGATCAGGAGGTGCTACAATTTCGACAACGGCTCTTTATAATGGAATGCATGAAGTGGTAAACGAAACTCTTAATGTTAAGTTCTTCGATGCATGCAGATCCTTAATCAATTCTAATTTGATATCAAAAATTCACGCAATGACCGATATTACCAATGGTGGAATACGCGGAGACGCAAGTGAAATATCAAAAATTGCCGGAGTGAAACTTGTCTTTGATGATAATAAATTGCGCCGACTTGTCAATGATCGAGTACTGGAGATGCTCGAAAAACTTGAAATTGATTATCTTGGTGTTTCTTTGGATGCACTTTTAATCATCGCAAGACCGGAGTATGCCAATGAAATTATAGAATGCATTAGAAAGCAGGATGTAGAAATTGATATCGTTGGAAGAGTTGAGGAAGGCAAAGGAGTGGAAATTATTATTAATGATGATGTTCATGACTTGACACCACGGTTTAGAGAATCTGCGTATACTCCCATAAAAAAAGTAATTGGTGAAAATACGCCTGAGGACTTTGATTATATGAAAAGCCAAATTAATTATGCTGCGAAGATGTCTATTGAAAAAAGAGAACGTGTGATAGAGCAGATAAGGGATAAAATATCAAGCTATAAGAATTGAATATGATAGTTCATATTTAATTTATCCAAGTTTCCTCGAATCGACTTACAAGATTTTTTCCAATTGTGGAATCTGTTGAAACGATTTCAAAGGATTCATTAGTTAATTTTTTTGTTACTCCATTTTCATCCTTTTTTATTCTTGAAAAAATAACTGCATCATCAATAATAATCATAGCATTACATCTTTCTTTAGAATAACATTTACATATATCATTAAACTTTATATTATTTTTCCTTCCTCGTTCTTCAAAATATTCTTTCGCCACATTAATACATAATATTAATTCTTCCTTAAAATTTTTATTAATATGTGCTTTATCGATAATGTTTTTTGGTGCATTTGGTGATATGAATAGAACTCTCCAATCAAACTGTTGACGTGATTTTTTTTCAAGAATCTTGTCTATGAAAGGATAATTTTCTCTATCGAATAATTTTCTATTTTTTCTCCCAAAAATCCATAATCTATGTTGAGATAGTTCTAAAATGGTTTTATATAGATCATGAGTTTCAAATCCTTTTGAAAAGTGAATTGTTGGGGTTCTATAACAATTTGAACATACATTATTTTGTATTGATTCAATAACATTTCGAATGTTAGCAGGATATACATAGGATTGGTATATATTTCGGCGACCATTCTCAGTCCTTACCATTAATTCATCATTTATACCGTCATCAATTAATAGCTCTACTCGACTATTTTCATCTTTAAGATTTAATAAAATAATATTTTTCCCAGTAGTTATTCTTATAGTCTTATTGTCGTTCTTCATTTCAATTTCAGCTTTTTTTGCCAAACCTTCACCATAGTTCTGTTTCAGAAAGTCTAAGAGTTTTAAATTATTTTTTCTTATAATATCATCCCAACAAAACAATTCTACAGAATTCATCAGAAGTTTTTCTTTTTTTTCATTTAAATTATGGGACATATTTTCCCAAATATAATAAAAATGTTTTTTCCATCTTCTATATGTTTCCGTCTCCCCTTTGTTGGTTTTATTTCGCACCATTAACATTGGACATCGTCCGCCAATCGATTCACCTTGATTTTCAACTTTATACATTGGATATGTTTCAATAAATGCAAAATCATGAGTAATGATAAGAAATACCGGCGGAAGAAAGTCATATAATCTAAATTCAACATTCGGATTGGTCGCATTTATTATCCCATTTTCATTTTCTGCATTTAAGTCAAAATTTTCTGTATTGATTACTAATTTTATTAAGTTTGTTCCAAAAAATGTTAAATCAGAATTATTATCTAATTTTATACGCTTATCGTTTTCCACTTTAATATTTTGTATATTTAATTTATATTTCAGGGACTGTTCTAAAAGGTTTTTGAGTCTGCTATAATCCCTGTCTAGAATTTCGTTCCAATTAAATAAAATTCTTAAATTTTTTAGATTTTCTATTGAACTCTTAATATTATGAATAAGTGGATGTTGTGGTTCTAGTTTTTCTCTAAGTTTCGCTCCTTCTGAGTCAGGAGATAATATAAGAACCTTTAATTTACATTTATTTTTCAAATTTCCAAATAATGAAAATATCGTTTCTCCAATCATTGGGCCGTTCTTGGAAAAAAAATCCATTGCTGCAACACAAGAAATAAGAATTTCCCCATCATTATTTTTACGTGAACATTCTCTTTTAATTTCCTTGATAATCTTATCTTCAAAGCGTTTATCTTCAAAGCGTTTAGTTTGAATGTTATTGACATGTCGCACAAAAATATCATTAATACCTATATCATTTGCACTTTTGATAACACTAAATCCATCTTTTATTTGTTCTGACACCTCAATAATTTTTTTCCATAATGAAACATAAGGCAACTTATCAAAAATAATCACTAATCCTGAAACGGTTAATGCTATTCCCAGTTTTTCGAACAATTTTACATTTACAAATGATACCGAAAGTGGTTCGAGTAAAAAATGTTCTAAATTTATATCGTTAAAAAATAAGACAATTCCACTAACGACACACAACAACCCTTTCTTATTTGTAGATAAATCTATTCCCATTTTCTTTTCCTTAATCGTCCGTCTTTGCAATGTTTGATGTTTAAGTTAAATATTAATCTTATCTTTTAATTTTAATTGGATTAAAAAGATTTAACAACAATGATTTTCATAAAACTATAGGAAAACCAATTAATTACTGAAAAGATTTAATATTATTAAACCTAACAGAGGTCAAGGAGAAAAGCATAAATGAAGAAAGCAAAAGTTGCAGTTAATGGTTATGGCACGGTTGGAAAACGTGTAGCTGACGCTGTAAGTTTACAGGATGACATGGAATTAATTGGAATAGGGAAAACACGTTTGGATTTTCAAGCCCAAATTGCTTCCAATAAGGGTTATAAAATATATCTATCCGAAACCGAACAGAAAAAGAAATCAAATGAAACATCTCTCGAAGTAAGTGGCGGGTTGGGCGAGATGATCAATGAAGCGGATATTGTTGTGGATTGCACTCCTGATGGCATTGGAGAAAAAAATAAACCTTTGTATGAAAAAGCTGGAATAAAAGCTATATGGCAGGGTGGAGAAGATCATGAAATTGCAGATTTTTCATTTAATGCGTTCGCTAATTATGATGAGGCACTTGGAAGAGAGTTTACAAGGGTAGTTTCATGTAATACTACTGGTTTGACACGGGTTCTTTATTTATTGGATAAAGCCTTTGAAGTTGAGAAAGCAAGAGTTACATTAATTCGTAGAGCTGCTGATCCCAATGATATAAAAACAGGGCCAATAAATGCCATCGTGCCAGATATAGAAATGCCTTCACATCATGGGCCTGATGTACAAACAATATTACCGCATATAAATATTGCAACTGTAGCTTTAAAAGTGCCGACAACGTTAATGCACGTCCATGCAGTAAACCTGAAATTGAATAATAAATGTTCAGTAAATGATATAATCGATGTTTTGAATAATTCATCCAGAATGAGATTGATAAATGGGAAGTCAGGAATTAAATCTACAGCCCAGATTTTTGAGTTAGGAAGAGACTTGGGAAGACCACGAAATGACATGTGGGAGAATAATATTTGGAAAGATTCAATCAGTATCTACGACGATGAAGCATATTTCTTCCAGGCAATTCATCAAGAATGTGTTACTGTGCCTGAAAATATAGATGCTATTCGTGCAATGATGAAAATTGAAACGGATGGCGAAAAATCTATAAAGAAAACAAATAAATCCCTTGGGATTTAAGATTACTATCTGAACTCCCTCATTATTTTTATCGCACAAAAATCCCCGCACATGGTACATGGTCCCTCTTTTGGGGATAATTCTCTTGCCCTGCCGCTGTCAATAGCATATTTCATCTGTCCTTCCCAGTCCAGATTTGCCCGTTTTTTAGCAAGGCTCCTGTCCCTTTCATCAGGCCCGTATTTGATGGAGTCGCCAATATGTGCTGCTATCTTAAAAGCAATGAGACCTTCCCGAACCTGTTCCGGGCATGGAAGACCAAGGTGCTCGGATGGAGTTATATAACAGAGGTAATCAGCACCAGCACCGCTTGCCAGGCTTGCTCCAATGCTTCCTGCAATATGATCATACCCGACAGCAACATCAGTAGGAAGCGGCCCTGCAACAAAGAGAGGATGATCAGATTGTTTTTTATGGAACCTGACATACTCGGCTATCATGTCAGCACTGACATGCCCGCCCATTCCTTCTATTATTACCTGGATACCTGCATCATTTGCAATTTTTGCAAGTTTTACATTCTGTTTGATCTCTGCGATCTGTGCTTTATCCCTTTTATCGTGAATGCATCCGCTTCGCATGGTATTGCCAAGTGAGAGCACAATATCATGTTGCCTGAGGATCTCCAGGACCTCCTCAAAATTCGAAACAAAAGGGTTTTCACAATCATTAAGCATCATGTAGGCGCTTGTTATCGATCCGCCTTTTGATACAACACCCATTATGCGTTTTTCTTTTTTCATTATGCCGAGTGTCTTTCTATCGATACAGTGAAGCACAAAAGAACTGATACCTTCACCAGCCTGCTGTTTTAAGTTCCTGATGAAATCATCACAATTAATGTTCCCAAGACCTTTTTCTGCCGCTGCCTGGTAAATCGGGACAGTTGTTATGGGAAGAGTTGTATTCTCCATTACCGACTTTCGAATATGGGAAATATTCCCGCCCATGGAAAGATCAGTTATCGTGTCAGTGCCATACATCTGGGCAATGCGTGCTTTTTTAATCTCTTCAGCCGGATCGATTTTTAAGGTAGATGTGCCTAAATTCACATTGACTTTTGTTGACAGGCCTTTACCAATGCCAACGGATATATTCCCTTTTTTGTTTTTATTATTCCCTCTATTATTCCCTCTGGTCATTATTACGATACTTCCATTTGAAATACGCGAAATAAGGGTATCGATATTGATATTTTCAGTCCTTGCGACCGCTTCCATTTGTTGTGTTGCTATTCCATCCCTTGCATGTTCAATCTGAGTCTTCATATTCTTCATATTAAACCCGCCATTTCGAGCAACTTTTTCGTATGTTCGTGGTTTCCGACCGGCATAATATGCACGCCGTCGCACAATGTTCTTAATTCTTTTATTATATCAGAGGTAATTCTCATGCCTTCAACTTCAGGATATTTTGCATCTTTTATCTGTTTGATCATATCATCAGGAACTCTTATGCCGGGAACCTTGTTGAGAAAAAGCGCGCTTCTTTCTGATCTTAAAGGTATTATCCCGGCAATTATTTTTATTTGTTTTGATTGTTTCAATTCAATTTCACTTTTTTTTTCAATAAATTCGGAAAATCTTTTTACATCAAATACAGCCTGTGTTTGCAGAAAGCTTGCTATCTTTATTTTTTTCTTAAGTTTTAAAAGTCCTGCTTCATTCAATTCGGTATTTGTCACGGCACCCATGCAAAAATCCGTCTTTCCATCCAGTTTATTTCCTGAAAGATCAACTCCCCTGTTAAGTTCCTGTATCATTCCAAGAAGCTGCACAGAGTCAAGATCATAAACAGGTTTAGCTCCTTCATGGTCGCCTTTTGAAGGATGGTCTCCTGACATCACGAGCACATTTCTTATTCCAAGAGCAAAGGCCCCGATAAGTTCAGACTGGAGCGCAAGCCTGTTCCTGTCCCTGCAAGTGATATGCATAATGGTTTCAAGGCCTTTTTCCTGGAGGATACTGCATGCTGCAATAGGACTCATTCTCATAGCAGCCCTCTGGTTATCAGTCACATTTACAGCATCAGCTATACCTTTTAGTAACGCAGCATCCCCTAACATCCGTGATGTATCTGTCCCTTTCGGAGGGCTGATCTCTGCTGTGATTATGAATTTTCCCGATCGTAATTTTGAAATGAAGCTCACGTTTTTTTCACCCTGGTTTTTTTCATGTGGTCTTTTGGCTCATGGATATTTTCAATATTTTCAAGTTTCCCGAGCTTTTTTAATCTTTCAAATATCTTATCCCAGGCGCATAAGCGTTCATCCACCTCACATTTTCCCTCAACTGCGCCGCCGCATGGTCCATTTAATAGACTTTTCGCGCATTGGATAACAGGACATATCCCACCGTATAGCCATATAGTGCAATCTCCGCACATGCCGCATTGTTCTGTTACCACTTCATTACAACATACTCCTCCAAGGGATCCGGTATCAAGAGCAGGATAAACCTGCAACCCCGCAAATCCTGAGATCACAGAAACGCCTCCCCCGCATGACATTACTAAAAGTGCATCAGATTTATTAATACCCGGATTCTGTGACAATACATCATTCCATGAAGCGATACTGCAAGCAGAACTTAAAACCGTCCATCCGGTAATATTTTTTCCTGAAGCTTCAAGTTTTTTTTTCATATCCTGCACTTCAGGTTCCCCGCCAACGCGCTGTTTTTTCGCGCATTTACCGCAGCCGATTATGAAAATATTTTTTTCACTGAGCATTTGCAGGATGTCATTGAATTCTTTTTGCCTTGAAATTATCATTTTTATCTTGAGTATCTAAAAACAGTATCGTTATTCTTATTCATCAATTCTGTCAGCATATCTGCAATTGTGGGAAGCTCTCTTACCTGGTGGCGTATTTTATTTATAAGACGTTCAACCTGGAGCTGGGTTCCTGAAATGATGAGGCTCACCGTCTGGGTTTCATGAGAAACAGCTTCGCGCGGAAGGGCTGCATCCCCGCCTCTGGCAAGCATCTCCTGCTTGATTATTAATGCTTCGGTCGTGCTTATATTATTGATCAGAATGTTCAGGATCAAGGTCTTTTTCTTCATTACATGACTTCCGGTTGAGGTCGCACCTATCGATAACATCGCTTTCTGGCAATCGTTGATATTTTTAATTTCAAGTAATTCAGCTTCAATACTTCCTGACCTGGCTGCGGGAATCCTTGCTCTTGCAGCCCGGGCAACCCTGACTGCATCTACAGTTGGCGCTACATCATGGGTTCGAATTATGTGCGCCCCGTTCCTTACTGCAATTGCAGTTGCTGCAAGGCTTCCATAAAGCCTCTCTGTTGCAGGTTTATTCAATACATCTCCAATGAAGGATTTTCTGGATATTGCTGCCAATATTGGTTTTTTAAAAATCCTGAGTCTTTCGATATTATCAATTGTTTCATAATCATATATCGGGAGTTTTTCAGGAGTCCATTTTCCAACAGCCGGGTCGATGATAATCGAATCCGGTGAAATTCCACAATTTTGCGCCCGTTCAATTATTCTTTCCAGTGACTCCATTATCGCATCCATTCCCACAGGGTCACCCGGAATATTATTGCTTGCCATTAAAATCACAGGGCAGGAGTATTTTCCAGCCACCTCCATCATTTTTTCATCATTTGTGAAGCCGCTCACATCGTTTATTATTTTTGCACCGGCAACAAGCGCTTCTTCTGCAAGGTCTGAAAACATCGTGTCAACTGAAATGGGTACAGGAATATCCGCAAGGGCACGAACAGCAGGTATCAGGCGGGAGCGTTCTTCATCTTTTGATATTCTGGCAGCAAGAGGCCATGTTGAACGTGCGCCAACGTCGATAAGATCCGCACCTTCATTTATCATTTTGAGGGCAGCATCACGGACATGAACGGCTGAAACCACGGAATTCTTATAAAAAGACTCTTTACTGAGGTTTATTACTCCCATTATCCTTACAGGTTGATCATCCCCTACTTTCAATCCTGCAATGGTTTTTTCTATCACGTTTTAACCTAATACTTTTTACAGTTATAAAAATGTAACCTTTATGTATTTATTTTTAAAAAATTCAAAACACACAAAATAGATATTCATTTATGCAGATTAAACATGATGATGCTATTTGGTAGCAATATTTTGACTAAAGCCATGAGCATAATAGAGAAACATAAATATATATACACCAATACTGATGATATTGTAGAATATGAGAAGATGTTGCCCTAATCCGAACTGCCAAAGTTCATGCCCCGAATATGCAATTAATTGCCCTTATTGTGGAACTCCGCTAAGGGGTCCCATCCCACCTCCATTCGAGCATGGTGACCATAATCTTATATGGAACTATAATATGTTTACACATGTATCGACGTGCCAGAGATGTGGGAGAACAAAATTTGGCATGCCCTAGGCGTAATTTTTTTAACCACAAAGCTAACTATTTTTTCAATTCTGGCCATGCATTATTGTAACCGCTTTCTTTTCTCTTTTTCAGGTTCAATGAGATAATTTTCTTTAGATAATATCGGCTTCCCGATCTTCTTTTCAGCATCACGTCTTGCATTCCCTGCAACTTTGCCGCCTTCTTTTGCTGCGGTTTTGCATTCTGGGAAATTCTCTGCATTTTTGCTTCTCGTGATCTCTGTTGTTACTTTTTCTCCAAGCATTGTGAAAATAAGCTCAAGATCGTTCATGTGGTCCCTCAGGTTCTCTTTCTTAATGTTCTTGTGATATTTATATTCCTCAATGGTCTTTCCAAATGTGGCTTTTGATATTTCATTGGTGAGTATTGCATATTCCAAATTCTGGTCTATACCTCTTCCCTTCCATTCGTCAGTCAATTCCTGGCGTATTGCTATGCCTCTCACTCGTTTCTCGATCCATTCCTTAGAATACCCTTTTTGTTCATACAGTTGTTTCATCCTGCCTTGCGCTAATTCAGGATCCTCAATCTCCTGTACACGCTCATAGCCGACTTTCGCAAGCCACTGTTTGAACGGCTCAGCCTTTTTTGAAGGAATGGACTGGATGAGCCTGAATGCATTCTTAGTGTTAACACAATCTGTAAACCTGAGTTTTCCATCTTCTGCTGGCAGTTTCAACTGTACCCAAATTGGGGACAGTTCAAGCTGAGTGAACTCACGATCTTTGATTTTGCCCCAATACTGACGAGGAGTAGGGCTATCGGTTAAGATCTTGATGATATCCACAACTGAGAAATACCACTGATCATCGTGCCATATTCTTCTTATTTCTGTTCCCTCAAAAACAACCAGCGCGTCTCTAGAATCCATATTTATTTCTCCTTTTAAGGAGGTAGTCCCTGTATAATTAAGATGTCATCAGTATTTAAAAGGGTTGGGAGAGCGCAGTGAAAGTGAAATATTCAAAATTACCTCAAAATCCTCAGTTTGCGTATATATCATTTGAACTCGAAATAAGATCATCATTGTATGATAATTATGACATTGTCATATCGATACTTTTATATATCTTTGCGTCAGACAATGTGTCAGACAAATGTCATACAAGTGGCGTACAAAAGGCGTACACTTGTATGCGTTTTGATGAACTCGTCTAAAATTATGGAAAATCTCAGGGTTCGTCAAACCTCCCACAGGGAGTAACCAAAAAAATGCAAAGAGTAACACTAAGGCTCCCGGAACAGCAATTAAAAATGATCGACATGTTAGTTGAGTTTGGTGAATTTCCGTCCGCCAGCGAAGCAATCAGGACGGCTATAAGAGATCTAATCGATCAGAGAAGTGAAAAATTGGTTGGCAGGATGCAATTGTTCGATAAAGCAAAAGAGCAGTCAAAGAATGCAGAGTCATTCTTGCTCTTAAAAGAACAACAAGAGAAGGAATACAAAAAAATCATCTGAGGGGATGAATATGGAATCATTTGTACAGGACGCATTAAAATTCAAGGAAAAGGAAACAAATTTCAAGCAGGCAGCATGCGGCTCGTCTGAGGAAATGGATGAATTTGGAACACCAAAGATCGTAGTAGTCGGATGCGGTGGGGGCGGTAATAATACAGTAAATCGTCTTTATAATATCGGCGTTGCAGGCGCAGATACTATCGCAATAAACACAGATAAGATCCACCTGGATATAATCCAGGCAGATAAAAAGATCCTGATCGGCAAATCAATAACAAGGGGATTGGGTGCAGGCGGGTTCCCGGAAGTCGGAAGAAGAGCCGCGGAACTTGCAAGAGGAACACTTGAGGATGTACTTAAGGATGCAAACCTCGTATTCGTCACAGCAGGAATGGGTGGAGGAACAGGAACAGGCGTTGCACCGGTAGTTGCACAGGTAGCAAAAGACCAGGGCGCAATTGTAATTGGAATGGTCACAAGCCCGTTCAAGGTAGAGCGCTCAAGGATGTTCAAGGCTGAGGAAGGTCTGGATGAACTAAGAAAAGCAGCAGACACCGTAATAGTCCTTGATAATAACAGGCTGCTTGATTATGTCCCGAACCTGCCAATAGACCAGGCATTTTCAGTAATGGACCAGTTGATATCAGAGACCGTGAAAGGTATTACAGAAACCATCACCCAGCCATCATTGATAAACCTTGACTACGCAGATGTCAGGGCTATAATGAAGGGCGGAGGACTTGCAGTAATGCTTGTCGGTGAGGCAAAGGGACAGGATAAGGCAAAGGAAGTAGTAAGAGCTGCCTTGAATCACCCGCTGCTTGATGTGGATACAAAGGGCGCAACAGGCTGCCTGCTCCACATAACCGGCGGAACTGATATGTCACTCCACGAGGCGGAACAGATCGCTTCATCCCTTACTTATGAACTTGACTCCCATGCAAACGTTATCTGGGGCGCAAGAGTAAAGAAGGAGTATGAAGGCAAGGTACGCTGCATGGCGATCATGACCGGTATCCACTCAGCCCAGATCATGGGACCCAAGGGAGACAGCATGCCAATGAGAAACAGCGCTTCTTCGGTCGAAGAGAAGATCAAAGTGGCTGTAGCATCTACAAGGAACAATAGCAGGAACAGGGGCTCAATAATAGATCAGATCCTGTGATAACATGAAATGCAAGCACTCAAATGAAAATTGTGTTGTGCGCATTATCACTGCCGCCTGGGAAGAGATACGTGCGTGCGAGCACGGCGTATCCTGCAATTTAGACAAGAGGGTAACAGAGGCATAAATCCGGCAATATCCTTGTCGGATTTCTTTTTTTGGCGATGTTTTGCCAGCGGTATATTTAAAATATTTGAACTCATCTACAAACGGGTATCATGAGAAGCGACAATATCAAAAAAGGACTTGAGCGTGCCCCCCACAGGTCTTTACTAAAAGCAGTTGGGCTGACAGATGAAGAAATGTCTTTGCCTTTTATCGGGGTTGTGAATTCCTGGAATGAAGTTATACCCGGTCATATTCATCTTGATAAGCTTGCAGAGGCGGTAAAAGCCGGAATCCGAATGGCGGGCGGGGTTCCATTTGAATTTAACACAATCGGAGTATGCGACGGCATAGCAATGGGGCATACGGGTATGAAGAACTCACTCCCCAGCAGGGAAATAATAGCTGACAGCATCGAAATGATGGTGGAAGCGCACCAGTTCGACGGGATGGTCATGATACCAACATGCGATAAGATCGTTCCCGGACATCTTATGGCTGCCGGGCGTCTTGATATACCCACTATAGTTGTAACAGGCGGGCCTATGATGCCAGGTATCGTTGGTGATGAACCCCGCGATGTAATATCACTGTTCGAAGCCGTTGGAGCGCGCCAGAATAATAAGATATCAGACCAGGAATTAAAGATCCTTGAGGACTGTTCCTGCTGCGGAGCAGGTTCATGCGCAGGGCTTTTCACTGCCAATACAATGGCCTGTGTGACTGAGGCGCTTGGCCTGAGTCTTCCCGGATGCGGGACAGCGCATGCGGTGGATGCAAAAAAAACAAGGATCGCAAAGCATTCAGGCATGAAGATTCTTGAACTTGTTAAAAAAGGAATAACAGCACGATCCATAGTAACAGAAGGAGCACTTGACAATGCAATACGCATTGATATGGCAATCGGGGGAAGCACAAATACTGCGCTGCATTTACCTGCAATAGCTCTTGAATACGGCCTTACCCTCCCGCTTTCGAGATTCGATGAAATCAGCAAGGAGACACCTCACCTTATCAATCTGCGGCCCGGAGGTAATAAGTTCCTTATCGACTTTGAACGCGCGGGAGGAGTTCCTGCAATACAGGAGCGCCTGCGATCAAAACTTTATCTGGATGCATTGACAGTTACAGGAAAAAATCTCGATGAAAACCTGAAAGAATATGTTATCATAAATCCGCGCGCAAATAAGGAGATCATTGCAAGCCTTGATTCTCCTGTCCATGCAGAAGGCGGGATAGCCGTATTGCGGGGAAGCCTTGCTCCCGATGGCTCTGTAATAAAACAGACCGCAGTCAGCCAGAAAATGTTAAAACATTCCGGACCCGCCCGTGTTTTTGACAGTGAAGAACAGGCAATGGCAGCCATAATGGCAAAGAAGATCAAATCAGGTGATTGTCTTGTGATCAGGTACGAGGGACCAAAAGGCGGTCCGGGAATGCGCGAGATGCTTTCCCCGACAGCAGCAATAGCCGGTATGGGACTTATTGAGTCCGTGGCTCTCATCACGGATGGCCGATTCTCGGGCGGAACGCGGGGACCCTGTATCGGTCATGTATCACCCGAAGCAGCGGTTGCTGGCCCGATAGCACATGTCCGGGAAGGAGATACTATCGAAATAGACATACCAGGGCGTATGTTGAACCTTAAGATCTCAAAAGAAGAGTTTGAGAAAAGGCAAAGATCATGGAAACCACCCGCGCCAAAAGTCACAAAAGGCTATCTTGCACGCTATCAGAAAATGGTAGGGTCGGCGGATAAAGGCGCTGTGATAGAGTAGCAGTAAAATCAAAAGATCAGGAGAATTCTTAGATGAATAAGCACCTGGATTTGAAAACTGTCGTCCTTATGGGAAGAACATTTGAAGAATATTATAAGATGTTCGACTTTGATAATGAATTGCTGAAAAATGAAATCTTGCTTGATGCAGCATCGGGCGTGAGTTCTTTCTGTGCAGAAGCAAATGCAAAAGGATTCAATGTCACCGCTTCTGATAAAATATATTGCCTTCATCCTGATGAAATCGAGACTAAATGTGCAAAAGACCTTGATTCGGTTATGGAACAGATGCCAGCTATTGCCGATATTTATCTATGGGATTTTTTTAAGGATATCCAATCACTAAAAGCCAATAGGGAAAAAGCATATAGATCATTTCTGGAAGATTTCAAAAAATATGGGATAATAAGGTATAAACCCGTCGAATACCCTATAACGGATTTCAGAGACGAAGAATTTACTATGTCTCTTGTATCCCATTTATTATTTCTTTATGAAGACAAACTGGATTATGATTTCCACAAGAAAACAATACTGGAACTTTTAAGAATAAGTTCCAGGGAAATTCGTATTTTTCCAATCGTGAATTTTAAAGGAATCAGATCAAGATATATTGAATTTGTGCATGATGAGGATTTCAGGAATTTGAAGATATCAATTAAGAGAGTTGGTTATGAATTTATGAAAAACGCAAATGAGATGATGGTAATAAGAAAATGAAATCATATCCGGACTGGCAATATAATGAAATGAAGCAAGTAGGGACAGACTACAATGATCCTGCCCAGGTTGAGGTATATGATTCGCAAATGGGAACGTTAAGAGACATAAAAAAAGAGAATGAAGAAATTATCAAGACCCTTGATCTCACCAATAACCAGACTCTTATTGAATTCGGGACAGGCACGGGAAACTTTGCAATTGCTGCTGCAAGGCATTGTAAAAAAGTATATGCCATAGATGTTTCTCCCCGGATGCTTGAATTTGCTCAAAAAAAAGCTGACCGGAAGAGGATTTTAAACATTGAATTTCATAATGCAGGATTTTTAACTTATGACCATTCAGGAGCAAAAGCAGATGCAGTCGTTTCACAACTTGCGCTTCACCATCTTCCTGATTTCTGGAAATTGATAGCCCTGAAACGTGTTTTTGGATTGCTAAAAAATGGCGGGAAATTCTTCTTAAAAGATACTGTTTACTCTTTTGATGAAAATACTTATGAGGCTTTTTTTGATAATCTAATTGATATGATCAGGAAAGCTGGAGGGATACAGATTGCTAATGATCTGGAAATTGGGATCAGGGACGAATATTCAACTCCTGGCTGGATCATGGAAGCGCTGCTTCTGAGAGCTGGATTTACAATCGATAAGAAACAATATTCTGAAGGTTTTATTGCTGTTTATTTATGCACTAAAGAAGTGCACTAGGGAGAAATGAATTTGTCAGAATGTAAAAGCATAGAAGAAGTGCGCGAGAACATTAACAGGATCGACCGGGAAATGGTTGAATTGATATCACAAAGAAGCCGCTATGTAGAGCAGGCTGCAAAATTCAAGAAAACAACGCAAGATGTGAAAGCTCCGTCACGTGTGGAAGAAGTAATATCAAAAGTGAGGGGCATTGCAGTTGAACATGATCTTGACCCTGATATTGTGGAGAAGATATATCGCATGATGATCTCGTGCTTCATAGATTATGAAATGAAGATACACAAGAGATGAAAAATTAAAATTTGTTGAAGTGATTCTGATCTAGTTTTTCTTCATTTTCAAGACAACCTTACCCCTGGGGTGTCCACTTTGCAGATATTCGAGTGCTTCTCCTGCCTGTTCAAGAGGAAATGTCTTATCCACATGCACTTTGATAACGCGTTTATCCGCGAGTTCAGCCACTTTAGACAATCGTTCACTGTTTATCTGAGTGAATTGCCCTATAGCATTCACGCCATATTGTTCCATGAGTTCTGAGCGAGGCTGCTCCAGCATAGAAACAATTATCCCGCCTTTCTTGAGAACCCTGAAAGATTTTACGTAGGTCTCGCCACCAACTGTATCGTAGACTGCATCATAGTTGTGCAACATATTTTCGAAGGATTGATTTTTGTAATCTATAGCTTCATCCGCACCCAGTTCTTTGACATACTGCAAATCTTTCGCACCAGCAGTAGCCGCCACATATGCTCCCAGATGCCTTGCGAGCTGGATTGCAATTGTCCCTATACCACCAGCTCCGCCATGGATCAGGATCTTTTTGCCTCTGGAAAGACCTATATGATCCACAAGTGCCTGCCATGCGCTTACCCCTGTAAGCGGCAGTGCAGCTGCTTCAACATGGCTCAAATTCTTTGGTTTATGTGCCGCGGTATTTACATCAGCCGTAGCGAATTCTGCAAACGATCCTGACCCGCCCCTTGTGATGCTAGCCTGCCCATAAATTTCATCGCCCTTTTCGAAACCTGAAACATCTTCTCCCAATTCTGCCACAATGCCTGAAAAATCTCCCCCCAAAGTTGCCGGGAACTGCAAGGGTGCCATTTGCTTCATATACCCTTCCCTGATCTTCCAATCAACAGGATTTACCCCAGATGCATGTACCTCTATGAGAAGCCGCCCCCGGGACACACTGGGTTTTGGCGCATTATTAATTTTAACAACTTCACTCCCTCCATAATTTTTAATTTGTGCTGCTTTCATGTTTTACCCCTTCTCTGAATCATATATTCTATATCTAATCAACTTATAACTTTCTACGGACCTTGTTGTGAACGACTGTATATGGATTGGAAGTTTTCTCATAATCGTTTCTCCTTAATTTTAGTCATCCGATTCCGATTGCATGGGCAATGGCTCAAGCATTCTCACGCGGATGCCTTCTGTGTCTATGAATGACGCATAAAGTCCGACACCTGGAATTTCATCAGGTTTTCCTGGTACTTGTCCTTCCAGCACTTTTCCGCCTGCTTCTTCCACCTTTTTCATCGCAGCCTTAATATCGTCAACTGCAATGACGACTGACGGGCACTGTGACAGAGGATCATCGTTGCTCTGGTAAAAGCCGCCGTTGATGGCGCCGGGTTTCCTGGGAATACCCGTCATTGCGTTCGGTTGTGGTGACCAGAACATACTCGCCCATCTCTTTTCCAAGCTGTTCAGTCTGCCAACCGAAGGCAGTCTCAAAAAAGTTCCAAAAAGAAATCAGCAGAGTGTGGAAAAAATCATATGGGAACACGGACGACATAATTTTCAACTTGTGCAGAGTGAATATTGTCCATTGTTTGTCCTGTCGCTGATGAAAGCGATATAAGAGGTGTTGGCATCTTTAACGCCTTTTCAGAATAAGGATCAGGCATTTCAAGGGTAAAGCAAAAATCATCTCTACTGAATTCGGAAGTTCGTATTAAAGGTGAAACAGAACCAATGAGAACTTTTTCTTCAAGCTCGGTAAAAGGTGGGACACCTATCTTTTTTCTCCTATCGGGGTCGATTAAATTCGAATGGTTATACCTTTTATAGGTATGCAGCTCAACATAGATTCCTGGTCTATATTCCTGAAAAACATTTCATCTCTTTTCAAGGAAACTTTTTAGCGTTCTGATAACTTTGCTCCGCTATCTTTTTACTGCCCTGAAGTTCCACGATCTTCAAATTGAAAAACCGCGCAAAATCCCTGACATTTTTATCGAAGTCAGGCTCATATGAAAGCCCTGTATTGATCTTTGCAGCTCTTCCGTAGAGCTTCAGAAACTTTTTATCAAACTCCGATGAGATAATCGCGTTATCCTTCGGCTTCTCCTCCCAGTTTGAAGCCCACATCGGGGTAAGATAAAAAGTACCTGCACCCTCGCCATTGACCAGGGTTCTGGCATAAACATCGTTCCCGCCAAGCGCTGCGCTGATGCAGTCCTCAACAGTCCCACCTTTTTTGTCTTTCAGAAAGTAAAGCTGGCAGCCAAGACTTTCAAAATCTTTTTCCAGGTTCGCAAGCGAATGACCGCATGTGCCGTAGAAAATAAGAATCCTGTCTGAAAACCGGGACATTTCCATGATTTTCCTGTAAACTTCTACTCTTACCTTTTCAACATCGGCATGTAATCCCCGTTTCAAGATATTGGCGATAACTGTTACTTTTACTTTTGGTTTATGCTGTTTTTCCAGTTTGTGTCGAATTTTTTTGATAAAATGAAAGCAGTTGAGGGGTTTCAGGATTGCCAGAAGAGATTGATTGTTTTCACGTATCAGGATTTCCGGAACCCTATCCAGGGGAACAAGCATGGGATGGCATCCCAGGGATTTTAGCTTTCTTTGCAGCCCGAAATGTTCACTGTTCTCTACCAGTATCAACTGGGCAAGCTCCCTATCGCCTGAGAGAACATATGTGAGTTCATCTTCAAGCATACCACATGCAATTATGCTTAATACTGGCATTTAAAATATTTCCGTTAGTTATCACATCTTAGTCTTTTACTGAATCCCAATCGGTGGCTTTGGGGGAGTCCGCAGCAGCCTTCTCCTGTTTATTCCCAATTACGAACCTCAGCAGGCTACACAGGGTCTCAGCCATTATTTCTGGTTTTTTCACTATCCCAAGCTTATTGCGGAGTTCCTTGATATTTTCCAACAATTCATTCTTCCATAAAGTAGGTCTTCAGCCTGGGCAGAGTTGGAAAAATCAATCCTTGACCCTGAGCTTGTCCCAGCCATTTATCAGAGAGTCGTCTGGAGGAGGTATTCCAGCGCCGTTACCTGAAACCGCTATCGATAAAATTATAGCTATCAAGGTGAATAAATATGAATTTTGGACTTGGAGAAATCTTAATTTTCGTCATTGGAATGCTATATGGCTACATTAATTCTGTCATTCTCCGAAATATATCATTGTATTATATTATTACACTTGGCATTATCGTAAGCATTGTCCTTGTAATAAGTACATTTATCGGTAAAAAGATGAATTGAACATGTAATTTGATGCGGAGGATGGGATTTGAACCCACGAATTCCTTCGAAACCAGCCCCTCAAGCTGGCGCCTTTGACCTGTCTGGGCAACCTCCGCAAATGAATGCTTTTATTTTTTTATTTCAAAGCATTATCGAATTGATTAGATAAAAGAGATCGTATTCTCTTTTATCAGAGGGCATCAACTATTTCACTTAATTGTTCGGCTCTCTTCTTAATACTACCTGCCGCTTCAAGAGCGATTTCTTTAGCGGTCAGGGCGCCTGTTGTTTCAAATGTCATAACAAAGGAGTCAGGTTTACTGGTCACCTTAATTGAATCCATGTCGCATTTTTCTTCGCATAACCCGCACATGGAGCATTCAATTACATTAATGACCCTGACCTTATCGCCTTCCATTTTCAGGATATTGCGCGGACAGACTTCAACGCAGCTTCCGCAATAATCGCATTCTCCGATGGTCACAACGGGCATATTCTTGAATCCTGCTGCGACTCCGGCCTGCCATTTACTGTGTTTCCTGCCTGTTCCAAGCCTCGCTATTGCTTCTACTACGACTTTGTGCTTATCCTTGAGTTCCACAATTGGTATGGTTTTATCAGCCGGTTCCACCTGCGGATCAGCAGAAACCAGGTCGCCTGAATATACGACCTTCGGGCCTTCTGCGCTTAGGGTCAATGATAATTTGCATAAAGGGCATCCTGCGCCTTTGCAGTTGCATTCTTCAGGAAGCACATAGGATTTATTATCTGTTTTTAACGGGATCAATCCTAATCTCAAGGCAAACTGTTCATCAAACAATACAGAAGTATTTTCATAGATATTAACATCATCAATAGCCATTACCGGAACTTCTGCAAGGATGCTTCTTCTTAAAGCATTTGCAAATGATGCAGAAACATCAGATAGGACGAATCTTGCCTTGCGCTCTGATAATTCGATTATGTCAATATCCATTTACACACGCCTGCCCTTCTTAGGTTTTGTGCCGTCATGAGGTATCGGGGTAACATCCTCGATCCTGCCAATTTTTATTCCGGCACGTGCAAATGCCCTGATGGCAGCCTGCGCTCCTCCTCCGGGACTTCTCTGCATGTTGCCGCCTGGTGCTCTTACTTTTATGTGAATACCCATTATTCCTTTGTCTCTTATCTTATCAGCAATCTGGTTAGCCATCTGCATGGCAGTGTAAGGGGAACTCTCTTCCCTTGCAGCCTTTGTAACCATACCGCCGCTTGTTTTTGCTATCGTTTCAGCCCCTGTTAAATCAGTGATTGTTATCAGGGTATTGTTGAACGAGGAATATATATGGGCTACAGCCCATTTCTCAGTTGCCATTATTTAGCCTCCCTCATGGGGATATTTCTTGGTTCTTCCGGTTTTGTTGTTTCCTGGACAATATTCTTTACTACCTGCCCGGGTCTTGATGGATGAGATTCATTCGATAATTCGGAACCTGTATAATAACCCAGTGACAATTCCTCATTAGCTGGAACAAGATAGCCAGGTACGGTGATCTTTCGTCCTGCAACGGAAATGTGTCCATGGACAATAAATTGCCTTGCCTGTTTCGGGGTATTGGCAAGTCCCTGCTTATGCACCTGGGTCTGAAGCCTTCTCTCAAGGAAATTATTTACATCAAGCGACAGGATGTCGTCAAGTACGGAATCGGTCTTTAAGAGCCCATACCTTTTCAAACGGTTAAGAATATTTTCTCCATCTGTTTTCACATGCCCCTTAAGTTCTCCTTTTATACTTTCAGCAAGCAATTTCCTGGCAATTTCCCTGTATTTCTTAAGTTCGCTGTGAGCTTTCCAGACTTCCCTTTTGTTCCTGAGACCATATCTTTTTACAAGTTCAACCTCAGGCTCGATCCTTGTTGCCTGCCAGGGATGCTTGGGCGTGTTATATGATTTCCTGTTTTTTCCCGGGTAGCCCATTATTTACCAGCTCCTTTTGTCTCTTCTTTCTTTTCGGCTTCTTTAGGTTTTGCCTGGAGAGTTGCACGTGAAACACCAACTGTTCTTCCTCTTCTACCTGTTGATCTTGAACGCTGGCCGCGTACTCTTAGACCTCGTTCATGTCTTAATCCTTTATATGAACGCATTTTTTTCATTGTGTTCAAATCTTCATTAAGACCCAATAATACATCTGTCCCGATAAGATGCTTGTCTTCACCTGACATGATATCGTTTTGTTTATTAACCATCCATGACGGGAGAATAGTTGATATGTTATCTACTGATGATTGTAATCTCTCTGTATCCGCATCGGAAACATAACCCAATATTGCTTTCGGATCAACAGCTGAATTAAGGGTTATGATTTTTGCCGCACGCCTGCCTATGCCTTTTATTCCTATCAGTCCATACTGGACGCTTTTTTTGCCATCAAGGTCAGTATTTGCAATACGCACAAAATGTTTGATCTCAGGGCCTGCTTCTTTGCCTTTAGGAGCTTCTTTCTTTCCTTCTTTCGGGGCCCCTTTACGATCTTTCTTTTCGTGTTCTTTTCCTTCCCCTTTCCCCTCGTGTTTCTTTTCCTGCTTCTTCTCTTTCTTTGCTTCCTGAGGAGCTGCTTCCTGCTTGGGAGCCTCTTTCTTAGGAGCTTCTTTCCTGGGTTCTTTTACTTCTTTTGTTTCTTCTTTTTTAGCCATATTTTCCTCCTGTGGCTTTAGCCCCGGAATTATCCGGCGCAGCCCTCACATTTGGGCAGCCCTAATACTTTTGCATAGCATTTATATCTTATGTATCACTATTGTCGAAAAAATGTGATAAAAATGTTCAGAATAATCCCGGCGATCGACCTGAAAAATAGGAAATGCGTTTCCCTTGTCCAGGGTATTCCAGGTACGGAGAGAGTATCAATTGACAATCCTTTAGATGTCGCTTTGCGCTGGATAAGGGGCGGAGCTAAAATAATCCATCTCATTGATCTTGACGGCGCCATCGAAGGACTCCGTTTAAATAGTTCAATAATCGAATCAATAATAAAATTTTCCAGGATTGAAACGCAGGTAGGCGGCGGGATAAGGTCCAAAAAGGATGCACAGGATCTTCTTTCATTGGGCATAGACAGGATTATCCTTGGTACAGCTGCAATAAGGCAACCTTCCCTGGTTAAAGAACTCGCAAACGAATTCGGAGGCAACAGGATCATGGTTGCTCTGGATTCAAAAAATGGCAAGGTTACCACACATGGCTGGGCTGAACAATCCGCTTTCTCAGCTGTTGAGCTGGGCAGGAAATTTGAAGAACTCGGAGCAGGAAGCATACTTTTTACAGATATTAATACAGAAGGATTATTGCAGGGAGTAAACCCTGAGCCCACACGGGAACTTGTAGATGCCCTGGAAATACCGGTAATAGCATCGGGCGGAATAACCAAATTATCAGATATCGAAATAATTAAAGGGACAGGAGCAAAAGGCATCGTTATCGGAGCTGCCCTTTATGTAGGGAATTTCACTCTGGGTGAAGCGCTGGAATTTGATGAAAATTAAAATGAATTAACAATCTTTAAATAGAGAATATGAGATTATAATTAGTCTTAAACATCAGGAAAAATGGAAATGTTTCCATCTTGATACAGAAATATGTCAGGACGAACAATATGAACTCCTATTTATTTTTAGGAAGTATTGCAATATACTTGATCGGGGCTGTATCTGCCCTGATATTCAATAAAAAAAATCGCTTATGTACAGATGCCTCATTTTTAAGCGCATCCATCGCATCGATTTTAGGAATTATTTTTTCATTTTCCGTACTATCCGGTAATACCTTTAATTATGTGTCGCAAGGTTCAACGCTCCTCAGTTATGGCTTTTACGTTGATAAATTGTCTGCATTCTTTATTCTTATCATATCAATTACAGGATTTGCGGTTTCGGTCTATTCAACAGGATATGTTACCGAATATTTCGGGAAAAAGAATATCGGTTACCTGGGATTCCTGTATAATATATTCATCCTTTCAATGGTCCTTGTCGTTTCTGCAAATAATGCAGTCATGTTCCTGATTGTCTGGGAATTGATGTCTATAATATCCTATCTGCTTGTTATGTATGAACATGAAAAAAAGGAAACAAGAAAAGCCGGTTTTATCTATATCGTCATGACCCATATTGGGACAGGTTTCATCATTTTATCGTTCCTTATTCTTGCAAGTTCAACAGGCAGCTTTAATTTTGAAACTTTCCGCGCAGGTGGAAGTGCTCTGCCCCCGTACCTTAAGGACCTGGCTTTCATTTTTGCACTTATCGGTTTTGGCACAAAGGCAGGAATTGTTCCTCTCCATATATGGCTACCATATGCACATCCTGCAGCTCCAAGCAATGTATCCGCACTCATGTCCGGAGTAATGATAAAAACTGCTATTTTCATGCTCATCCGTGTCTTTTTTGATTTCCTGGGCGCAGGCGTTGCCTGGTGGGGTATTATATTGCTGATAATAGCTTCAATTTCAGCACTTCTTGGTGTAATGTATGCCCTCATGGAACATGATATGAAACGCTTGCTTGCGTATCACAGTGTTGAAAACATAGGAATTATCCTGATAGGCGTAGGAGTCTCAATGATCTTTATGGCTTCGGGGCATCCTGACCTTGCAGCATTCGGGTTAATAGCAGGACTATATCATACGATAAACCATGCAGTTTTTAAATCATTACTTTTCATGGGAGCAGGTTCCATAATATTTTCAACCCACACAAGGAACATAGAAGAATACGGGGGACTTATCAAGAAAATGCCCTGGACAGCGCTCTTTTTCCTGATCGGGGCAATATCCATCTCTGCCCTTCCTCCATTTAATGGCTTTGTGAGTGAATGGCTGACATTCCAGGCTCAATTGCTAAGTATTAACCTTTCAGATAATATTACAAAAATACTTGTGCTTTTTAGCGGCGCGGGTCTTGCTCTTACAAGCGCTCTCGCAGCGGCCTGTTTTGTAAAAGCTTTCGGCGTCAGTTTCCTTGCTCTTCCGAGAAGCAGTCATGCCGAACATTCAAAGGAAGTACCTGTTTCCATGTTGATCGGGATGTTTCTTCTTTCATCTATGTGCATTATCCTTGGCGTAATGCCATTTTATTTCATAAAAATTATTGATTCAATATCCGCGCCGCTTGCAGGCGTAAGTATCATTTCCAGGATGAATTTTGACTATTCAATAGCTGCGATTTCCTCTTCAACACCTGCGACCATATCGACTATATGGATCGCAATTCTGGTATTTGTGGTTTTGCCGCTTCCTATCATCATGTATCTTCTATTGAGTCGGACCCCGGCAGCAAAATATGAAACATGGGGTTGCGGGCAGCCTGTTTCAACAGGAAGAAATGAATATACCGCAACTGCATTTTCAAAGCCGATACGCATGTGGTTCGGAGGCATCTTCAGACCCCACAGGGAGATACAGACAACGTATTCGGACTCACCCTTTTTTAAAGAGAAAGTGATTTTTGAATCCGATATAGAGCCGGTATTCGAGAAATATCTTTATAATCCGGTGACCTGGGTAGTAGTAACATTATCAAGATTTATGAGGATAATACAGACCGGATATATACAGACTTACCTGTTATATATACTCATCACGCTTGTGATTGCATTGATATATGTGGGTAGCGGCGGATGAAATCTGCAAGTTTTAATTATCACATCTTACAAACTCAAAAAATCATTCAGTAAATTAATATACTTGCACAGCCTCTTTGAAAAATGGACAGGTGTGTTATAATCAAAAACGGGTTTATTGATCTGGGATATGAAATATGGATGCGGTTACTGCAAAAGGTAGATCAGTCTCAACCTTATGACCCGCCCGGCGAAATTATTGAAATACAGAATCCATCTGAAATATGCATTTTCCCGGAACATTAATATTCAAATTCCATGCCATCATATCCAAGAGGCCACTCTTTTATTGATTCATTATGAGGGGGGAATTTATGACTCAAATGGGTCAGTATAACATTTCTTGCATTCAATTCTCTTCCAAGTTCCATCGCTTCTTTTGAATTCATGTGTTTGGCAATAATCGCTCGAGGTGGAATTATAGCATCCGCTATCAGAAGGTCAGGTTCAAACATTGCCTTAAGGGTTTTTTCCGGAATGTTCTTTGAAGTATCGCCTGTGATAACGACTTTCTTGCTGCCGTCTGTTATTAATACAGCTGCCGACTCTTCAAGGGGCGGGTGTGTGACTTCAAGGAGCGTAAAATTAAGACCAATAAGTGAAAAAGGCTCATAAATAATTACATCGTGCCTTACAGGTTTCATGAAATAAAGATAGTTCAATACATAATCCAGCGTATTCTTCAGGCCATACACATTAACTCCATTCTGGATACGATGGAAATCCCCAAAACCGGCATAATGGTCATAATGGGCATGAGTCCAGATCACCCCATCAATACGGCTTATACCTTTTTTCAAAAGCTGCCACCGCAAATCCGGGCTTGTATCAATAAGTACTTTGCCGGATTCTGATTCAATGAGAACTGAAAAACGAAGCCTCCTGCTTTTGCCGCCCGCTATTGCATCAAGACAGGTCGGGCAGGAACACCCTAT
Organism: Candidatus Methanoperedens sp. BLZ2; assembly: GCF_002487355.1. Classification (GTDB taxonomy): domain Archaea; phylum Halobacteriota; class Methanosarcinia; order Methanosarcinales; family Methanoperedenaceae; genus Methanoperedens. The sequence goes on from NZ_NTMG01000070.1 coordinate 34,933, forward strand.
TTTAGGTGTTCCTATAGCATCACCTGTTCCAAGGAGTGTTATTTTCATGCGCTTTCATCAAGCTTTTTCAGGTGAGTCCGTTTATTGAATTCGGCAACTCCACGAATTAAATCCTGCTGTGTCAGGACGGTTCTTTCAGTAATAAGACCATTAAGAACAGCTTCCCGTGCTATGAGGCGAAGGTCTGAACCTGAGTATCCGTCTGTGATTTTTGCAATTTCTTCAGTATCAAAGGTGCCTTCGATGTTCCTCAAAATAAGGTCAAGTATTTTTTTCCTCATGTCCTTATCAGGTAGCGAGAACTCAACAATCTCATCAAACCGCCTCCATGCGGCATGGTCAAGTATGTTGGGGTGGTTTGTTGCTCCTATGACCAGGACACCATGTTCAACAAGGCTTATCTCATCAATGGCTTTAAGAAGTGTATTTACTGCCCTTTTCAATGCTGCATGCTCATCCGTTGCCCTTGCTTTTGCCACAAAGTCGAATTCGTCGATAAAGAGGATACAAGGACTGAGGCGCCTTGCAAGTTCAAATACCCGGTCTATATTCTTTGCAGTCTCACCAAGATACTGGTCTGCAATTTGTGAGAGTTTTACCTCCACTATAGGGATCTTAAGCTGTCCTGAAATAGCCCTGGCAACTGAGGTCTTGCCTGTTCCCGGCGGGCCAACGAACAATAATTTCCCGATCTCCCTAAGACCTATCCGCTTCAGGTAATCACGATATTGTATCGCTTTAGTCATTTTTTCGATCTCATCTTCCTGTGCCTTGGTAAGGACAAGGTCAGAAATGTTCTGCTGGATATCTTCCGGCGCTACAATATGGGCAAGTTTAAGCATATCCTCTGAACCTTTTTCAGATTCAATGGTCTTGATCAGGGAGTTAATCCATTCCCTGCCGCTTTCTTTGGGCAGGATCGAAGCTTTTGCTTTCTTATAGCTCACCGGAAGTGAATCATAATTCTCAAAGAAAGAAGCAAGAACAGGATTTTTATTTATGTTCTCAACCGCTTCAGGATGTTTTGTTACCCATTTTATGGCAAGATCAAAGATGTTGAGTTTGATCTGGGAACCGAAATCTTCAAATTCAAGGAAAGGTAGTAATTTAGTACTATTTTTTACGTTTTCAATTCCATAAATGGATTTTATGTCTCCTTCAGTGACGTACATGGGACGCTTTACGGTTTTTTCTTTCTCATCCCAGTAATGTTTCCTTATTTTCTGGGGAAGGTCATCTACGGTAAGCTTATCTGACTGATTATACAGATGTGCTGTCAATACCAGTTCTGTTATTAAAAATTTCTCATCTGTCATATTTAAACTTCATTGTTACGTCTTGAAATAAGATATAGTTTACTCAAATATTCAACATTTATTCAATATACTCTTTCAGGATTTCCACGCTCTCACCCCGCAAAGAATAAATACCATAATGCAATTGTTTGAACATTTATCACGATTGATTGTTAAATAATTAAAAATATATACATTATCTAATATTCTTGGAGAAATGAAATGAAGGAAATTCGAATACATGGTCGCGGTGGACAGGGTTCTGTGACCGCAGCAGAACTACTGGCCGTTGCCGCATTTGAGGACGGGAAATACAGCCAGGCCTTTCCTGCGTTTGGCGTTGAAAGAAGAGGCGCCCCGGTAACTGCATTTGTGCGTATTGATGACAAACCCATACGATTAAGGAGCCAGATATATGAGCCTGATTATGTTGTTGTACAGGATGCAACTCTCGTTGATGTAGTAAATATCGCTGCAGGGGCCAAACCTGATGGATTTATCTTAATAAACACTGAAAAAAGCCCGGATTCTTTTAATTTTAATACAAAAGCGACTGTCAAAACCCTGGATGCCACTAAACTTGCAATGGACATCATAGGAAAACCCATTGTTAATACGATCCTTGCAGGCGCTTTTGCAGGTGTCTCCGGTCTTATCAATCCTGAATCCATTAAAAATGCCGTCATGGAAAGATTCCCTGGAAAAGTCGGTGAGAAAAATTGCCTGGCAATACAAACTGCATATGATCTTATGGAGGCCCAGCGATGAAACTTATAATCAAGACAGTGACAAAACCAGGAAGCACGCGAGCTAATAAGACCGGAGCCTGGCGTTCATTTATGCCCGTTTTTGATCATAAACTGTGCAGTAAATGCGGAATTTGCGGGATTTATTGCCCTGAAGGAGTTGTCTCTAAATTGGAGAATGGTTATTTTGAGCCGGATTATGAATACTGTAAAGGATGCGGCGTCTGTGCTAACGAGTGTCCAAAGAAAGCCATCGTAATGGTGCTGGAGGGAAAATGAGAAAAAATATGGTAGTTGTAGAAGGTTCGTATGCTGTGGCTCATGCGGTCAAGGTATGCAGGCCAAATGTAATATCAGCATATCCGATCACTCCCCAGACGCATATTGTTGAAGACCTGGCGCAATTTGCTGCAGATGGTGAGATGAATTGTGAATATATGAATGTGGAATCGGAATTTTCAGCCATTTCAGCATTAATAGGAGCAAGCGCAGCAGGAGCAAGGACATATTCATCGACCACTTCGCAGGGGTTGGCGCTTATGCATGAAGCATTGTTCAATGCCTCAGGAATGAGATTACCCATTGTCATGACTGTTGTGAACCGTGCGCTTTCTGCCCCAATCAATATATGGAATGACCAGCAGGACTCCATCTCACAGAGAGATACGGGCTGGATACAGCTTTATGCTGAAGACGTGCAGGAATCAGCAGACATGACCCCGCAGATTTACAAGCTTGCTGAGGACGAAGATGTTTTGCTTCCTGCAATGTCCTGCATGGACGGGTTTATTCTTTCCCATGTATATGAACCTGTGATCTTACTTGAACAGAGCCTCACTGATGAATTCCTTCCTGCTTATGATCCCGAGTTCACACTTGACCCAAAAAATCCGATGTCATTTGGTGCTTTTGCTGATCCTGGCACGTACACGGAATTTCGGTACAAACAGGAAAAAGCAATGGGTGTAGCCTTAGAGAAGATTGAAGAGATCGCAAACGAATTCAAAGATATCTATGGAAGATATTATGGCGGCCTTATAGATGGTTATGTACTTGATGACGCTGAAATAGTCATCATGGCAATGGGTTCGATCATTGGAACTGTAAAAGATACTATTGATGAACTTCGAATACAAGGAGAAAGTGTCGGACTTCTGAAGGTCCGGTCTTTCAGGCCATTCCCGACAGAGGCTATAAGGAAAGCCCTGAAGAACGCAAAGGTCGTCATAACTCTTGATAAGAATATTTCTATCGGAAAGAATGAAGGGGCGCTTTGCACTGAAGTCAAGGCATGTCTCCATAATACGGATAATAGAGTGCCGGTTATCGGTTTCATGCTTGGTCACGGGGGGCGCGATATTCCCATAAACATGATCAAAAAAATCATCAATAAGGCAAAGTTAGTTGAAAAAGGTATATTTATAGAAAGTGAATTTGCTGACCTCAGGGAGGATCTGGCATGAGCCTTCTAAAACCCGGTCATCGCGGATGCGCAGGCTGCGGAGATGCTTTTGCAGGAAAATTCGTTCTTGATGCGCTTGGTGAGGATGTTGTAATCGTCAGCCCGACAGGATGTCTTGAAGTATTTACTACACCATATCCTGAATCTGCATGGGGCGTACCATGGATACATTCTCTTTTTGAGAATGCAGCAGCTGTTGCTTCAGGCGTTGAAGCAGCGATGAATGCGCTTGGTAAAAAGAACAACACAAAAATAGTGATAATCGGAGGAGATGGCGCCACCTTTGATATTGGCTTGCAGGCAATATCAGGCGCATTTGAGCGCGGGCATGATATAACATATATCTGTGTTGATAATGAGGCTTATATGAATACTGGTATCCAGCGCAGCGGTGCCACACCATTATATGCAAGCACAACTACAAGCCCCCACGGCAAAGTCTCGATCGGGAATCCCCAGCATAAAAAGAATATGCCTGCGATAATTGCAGCCCACGGATCGCCTTATGTGGCAACAGCTTCGATCGGATATGCGCCCGATATGATTAAAAAAGTGAAAAAGGCAGCCCAGGTAAAAGGCCCAACCTATGTTCATGTTCATGCGCCTTGCTGCACGGGCTGGAAATTTGACAGCTCAAAGACCATAGAGATAGGCCGGCTGGCAGTTGAGACCGCAATGTGGCCTTTATATGAGATGGAAAACGGCGAGATCACAAACGTCAGGAAGATCAAGAACAGGAAACCTGTGGAAGAATACCTGAAAGTCCAGGGACGCTTCAAACATCTTTTCACTATGGACGGAAAAAATGAAGGTATCAAGAAGGTACAGGCGATAGCTGACTGGAATGCGAAACATTTCGGGCTGGAGTAGGAACTTTAGCATAAATCGTCCTTGGTCAAGGGTGATTTTTTTTAACGCTATAATTTTGCTGCCTGCTTTATCCCCTTTTATATCCACCTGAGTTGGCCCTGACAGGGATTTTGATTAGAATCCTGCCAAAAAAAAAAGAAATTTAATCAGTTTGTTACTTTTTGGGTTTTGGCTTTCCTTTTGTTACTTTCTTTGCCATAAGTTTTTGCCTCCTGACCTTGAAAAGTCTATGTAAATATAATAATTTTTTATATATAAGTCTTCCTGAAGATTTATTAAGCAAGATGATGAGGGAATCCAGCAAACTACCTCTCTAATGCAGGGGCGAATTCTAAGCGGATCGAACGCTCCAGCAATGAAAATTCATGCTCCTGAAGGCCGGGTTGGAAGAGAGCTCCTGTCTCATTGTAGTTCGCGGCGAAGCAACCTCCCTGGAAATCTTCGGCGATGCCCAGAGCTTCACAAGCCGAGCGCAGCTTCATGCAGGTTATCAGTTCAAACCTGTTGGAGAAGTTGGTTAACCCGTATTCTACATCACCTAACTTTGCGAGGAGCTGCCTATTATTTAAGGACAGTACCTTTGAACAGGATGATATCTCTCCATCAACGGATACGGATATGCTGTTGCGACCCGCTCTGCAACCGAAGAAGCTGGAGCCTTTATCTTCTGCGTCCAACTCCGCAATACGAAGGTCTCTACGACGTTCTTTCCTGTACCACTTAGCGATTTTCCTTAGCTCTCGGCCGTAAGTTTCCCTTTTTTCCTTGGACCACTCCACACCTGTAGCATGACCGATCATAAATTGGTTTACGCCCATACTGTAAAGCCCCAAAATATCTTCAAAGAGGCTGGCGACATTATCGGGCATGACGGTCATCTTGGTCCCTATCCAGGGCTGAGTTCTCTTCAATATTCTCATACTCTTCATAACTCGTGAGAATGTGCCCCGGCCTTTTTTATCCAGTCGATGGCGATCATGCGTAGACTCGCATCCATCAATGCTCAGAAGCACATTTATTTTATGCTCATCGAGGTATTCTGCCATGGATTCATTTAACAAGATTCCGTTGCTCGTCATATTGAAATCAACAGATTTTCCTGTGAGTCTGGCTTTATCCTCTGCGTACTCTGTGACAAACTGGACCATGGGAAAATTCAGAAGAGGTTCCCCACCAAAATGAGTTATGCTTAACTTAGTCTCATTCTGCGAATAATCGAAAAGAAGATCGATAGCAGCCTGGGCTACTTTCTCAGTCATCTTCTTGTGCTTAATCATTTCATTCTCAAAACAATAAGAGCATTTCAGATTGCATCCCTCAGTTAAGATCAGCTCCATGAAGGCCACAGGAGGGAAGAACTTTGCATTCAATTGTGCTACAATTTGATAAATAAGGTTATGTGCTTCGCCTGAAGATAAATTAAGCTCTTTTTCCAGGCGCTTGCAAAGTTGATGAAGATTAACAGGCTCTAATAAGAGAGCTGTGCTAATCTCCTCAACTAAATTGTCCTGCATTTATATATTTTGTGGATTTTGCTCGATTCACTAAAGGCTTTACAATTTACAACTTATTTTCTTGCTATCTAGATCTATTCTAATATCACCCTGGTGAAGCCGCCTCCGCATCTGAATGTGGTTGTGCACTCGAATGGGTCTTGATCACAAGAGTAAGAGCCCATAAAACCACATCTGAAGCAACCTCTTGCTAAAAGCCGGGATTCAGCAGATCCGGCCATCAGTGCCTCACCCATCTTTTTCGCAACTGCATCTGTTATATTCCTGATATCTTCTGGTGTCATCTCTCCCATATTTTTACCTCCTAATTATTTTGTTATTAACCTGAGATTCAGAGTTGCAGATTACGGATGTAATTATTAACCCCGCATCATCAGTTATTAACCGCTTTCCCGCTAATTGAGTATTGCTTTTAAGTATATATAATCTTTTCGGTAGTTATTCATGATCATATAAATAAAGTGTCAATAGATTTTGATTTAAGTTATGAATGTGATCTAATAACTCACATTGAAAAGAAAATCTGAAAAGTAAATATTTAACGATCATCTGCCAGATGTATCTTTTTTCTGTATCCGGGCGAGCTTCAACAAAGTTCTCTACAAGCCCCCACGGCATAGTCTCGATCGGAAATCCTTCAACCGCTCGATCGATGCCATTGCAAACTTATATGCAGATACAGAACATGATGAGTTGATCTGATAATATGCAGAAAAGTGATATATCATCTCGCCGAAGAGCGCTTAAGAGTGAACTTAAAAGAGTGGTTAATGAGCTGAAGAAAGCCGGAGTCGAGAGGATCATATTATTCGGATCACTTGCCAAGGACGATATCGGTCCAGAAAGTGATATTGATTTGCTTGTGGTGCAGGAAACTAAAAAAAGGTTCATGGATAGGCTTTCGGAACTTTATGAGGTAATTAACCCTCGATATGCCCTTGATCTTCTTGTTTATACACCTTTGGAATTGCGAGATGATGGCTTCTCCAGGCAAAACATGATCTTGATGATGCAAATTTTTCTTCAGAAGGCGAACGATTCAATCGCTGAGCTCTGTGAGATGGCATCCCTGAAAGACAGCGATTTTAGAAACATTAAAAAACGCGCTGCAACGCTTGATATTTATTATATCCCGACGCGTTATCCCGATGGCCTCCCCGGTGGCATACCATCGGAAGCATATCTAAAAGAGGATGCACAAAGGGCACTTTCGATATGCAATGAAGTTATTGATCTGGTTGAAAAGAAAATCGGAATGGTAAAGATTTAGAGATCATTTAACTGATGTATCTTTTTTCTGTATTCTGGCGATCTTATCTTCAAATTCATGGCTCCTGACAGCATTGAGGTGCAGCCCGACTTCTTCGGGCGTATAGCCGAATGCAAGGCCGAGCAGCTGGCTGTAATGAACAACCGGGATATTGTAGGTTTTTCCTGATTTTGCAAGTTCTGCCTGCCCGCCATCGTACTGCAGATGACAAAACGGACATGCTTCTACAATGCAGTCAACGCCAGCTTTTTTGATCCGGTCAAGTTTATATTCTGTCATCTTAAATGAAGTCTCAAGCATTGCTGAACGGACACCCCCACCAGCGCCGCAGCAGCTTGTTTTTCCTTCATACGGGACACTTACAGCGCCTGTTGCTTCAACAAGTTCATCAAAAAACACAGGGCATTCTGCGCCCCCGAGTTTTCTTTCTTTTGTTGGTTTCAGTAGATGACAGCCATAATGCACAGCAACTCTCAGTTCAAGGGGTCTTTCAATTAATTTATTCAGGTTTTTTGCACCGATTTCTTTACTGAGGAATTCAATTATATGCCTGACCTCGATAGTACCTTTATACTCCTTATTGATCTTTTTAAGATGTAAATTCACTTTATCTCGAAGGGCTGCATCGTTCTTTAAGATATTATTGGCATCCAGGAGGGAACTGAAGCAGCCATTGCAGACCGTCAGCAAATCCCGGTTATTTTCTTCGGCCAGCACTATGTTCCTTGAAGCGATCGTGAGCCATGTTACTTTATCAAACGAACGGAATATCCCGGGCGCGGGACAGCATGAAGCTTCCTTTAGCTCACTCCATTTTAACCCCAGCCTGTCAAGGATTAACCTTGTGGCCTTTTCGATGCCAGGATAACGGTTAGGGATCACGCATCCCAGGAAAAGAGATAAGTCCTTCATTCTTTTACCAGCTCATTAAAACCGCATGATTCAAGAAGTATTTTTACATCATTTAGCGCTTTCGGGTATTTACTTACTGTCTCAGGCTGCGAAAGCCCGATTCTTTCCCTGATTGCTATATGAATATCATCAATTGGGACTGCATGCCCCACCTCAATAAGAAATTTGCATACAGCCCTGTGGGCAGGCAGTATCCTGCCTTTTCTCACAGCTTCGGCACGAAGGGAAAGGATGGCATCTGTGACTTTTATTCCGCGCGGGCATCTTTCCTGGCAGTTATAGCAGGTCGTACACATCCAGAGGTCCGGCTGATCTGAGATGTCTTTTTTTATGGAATCTTTAACGATCCGTCTCACATTCAGGCTTGTGTACTTTCCAGAGGGGCAGCTTCCCGTACATGTACCGCACTGGAAACAGGAGAGAATCTCGGAATTTTTCATTGCGGGAATTATGTGAATGCTTGTATTTAAGACTTTAAGAGAAAAGATAATAAAGTATAAATATCATAATGATCATTATTATATATGACGAGCGGTCGGATTTTTTTAAATAACCCACCACTCCCACTCCCCGTCCGCTCGTCAATGTTTTTCAATATTTTCCCCAAAATATCAGACCGGTATGATCATATTATCATCACGTGTGAGGAAAAAGGTTAAATATGATACGTATTATAGTTATGTATAACGAGCGGTCGGATTTTTTTAATAACCTACCACCCCCATACCTCTGACCGCCCGTTTGTGTTTTTTGTAAACTGGCAAAAAAGCAAAAGCAAAGTTAAGAGTACATTGGATTGTAGGCAGAGCGTAGCGCCAGTAATATCTGTTCAATAAATACTTCCGGAGGTTGTGCACCTAAGAATGAGGTATCATTGTTGATCACAATGTGAGGAACGCTCATAACTCTGTACCTCTGGGCAAGGTAAGGGAACTCAATCATTTCTATTACATCAGAACGAATATTTTCATTTTCAATTGCAAACTGGTGCGCTATCCTTGCAGCTTTAGGGCAATAAGGGCACGTTGGTGAAACAAATACCTGCAAATGCACGGGTTTTTTTATTTCTGAAAGTTTTGTCTTTAATGCATCGGATAATGATGTTTTTCCCCTGGAAACATCAACTATCGTATCGATCAAAGACGCCAGTTCATATCCCGCAGGTACGCCATAATACCTGACGCCATAATCAGTTTTCCCCACAATCGCTATGGCAGGGATATTTTTAATCTTATAATTCATGGCTTCATCGCCATTCAATACAAAGTCATATACTTTTACTTTTATTTTTTCTGATAATGTCCCCAATTCAAGCACCCACTCTCTTGTTTCCTTGCAGAACTGGCACTCAGACTCCTGTGAAAAAACAATAAGTTCCACATCGTCTGCAAGGTCCACAAATTTTCTCTGGATAGTTTGCTTATCGCTCTCCTGGAGCACCATAAGATCACTCTACCGATTTTAAGAGTTTTTCCATTCTCTCAAGGGATTTTTTTGATTCCTTGAGTTCCGTTAATATCATATAAGCTAAATAAATCAATATAAGACCAAAAATAATGACAACTATTATAAGTGTGTTTATAGACACTTGAGAGGTTGAACCGAACATTGTATCCATCATCGACATGATTTTACTCCTTTTTTACTATCTCCTTGATTCTACTTAATGAAAGTACTAATTCAAAATTCTTTGCTTTATAGTATTTCTTTGTATATGGAGGCTCTTCAAAATGCCTTATCTCATTTTCCACAAGACCGGCATTTTCAAGTTTCTTAAGGTGAAGATACAGGAGCGGACGTGAAATTCCCACTTCCTTGGCAAGCTCAGATACATAACATTCACATTCGGCAAGTGTTGCCAGGATCTTTAAGCTATGCTCGTTACCAAGCGCATTTAGCATTTCCGCAAGGGATTTCTTATCCACCTTTTCACCGATTAACTAAAAGAATCTTAACATATTTAAAATAAAGTAATTTATTATTTTTGAAAGTAAATATACTGGAAGATTATTCTACTTCCAGCACTTTTTCAAATGTACCATGCCAGCCGTGATACCAGACAGCGCCTGTGTAGCTGTTAACGCTGAGCATGCCGTAAATATTTCCGTCTTTTGTTACTTCCATTGTGTAGTAACCATAGAAATCATCCGCACCGTTCACTTTCGTTCCTGGCAGGGTACTGTCAAGATATTCCTGTGCATTCTTCAGGGCCTGTTCTTCTGTCACTTTCGTTTCTGTTTCTTGTGTGTTCATATATCCATATTTTGAATTCCACATCATATTCGGCCCCATTTCAGGAACTACTGCACCTGTATATTTGTTAATGAGGAGTTCAAAAGCATATTTGCCTGTGCTCTTCTCTTTTATCCCTGCATAGAAGTTGTTTTCGAATTGCAGTATCTCAGCGATCTTAAGGTCATTATTTCCAGTCTTTGTAAGATATTGCTCCACTGATGCTTTTGCTTCATCGATGTTTATGGGGGTTGAATTTTCCCCATAGGTCGCGGCATTTGCGCCGCAGTGATTTCCATAAACGGATCCATCACCGGTCATCATTCCACTGCCGCCCATCATGCCGATTCCATTTCTGCCCATCATGCCATTGGCCGTTCCGGAACCGTTCATCATGCCTCCTCCCATCATGCCAATACCAGGTCCGTAACCACTCATCATGCCGCCGCCCATCATGCCGATTCCATTTCCGCCCATCATGCCATTACCAGTTCCATAGCCCATCATGCCATTCCAGAAATTACCAGGTCTTGCCACGGCATAACCTGCTCCCAGGACTACAATGATTGCTGCTATAACCAGGATCATTTTAGTGTTCATATTTTTGTCACCTTTTGATATTTTATTATTTATTTCATGTGTAAGTTTTTCTTACATACTATAATTTAAATTACTATGATATAAAGATTTCGCCGTTTAAATTTTGAAAATCCTGTCTTTTAGAAACTTTTAATTCATCATCGTCCCAATCTGATCATTATGAGCGATGCCTTGAGAACCGACCTGTACCAGTTGACCATGATGCAGGCATACTGGAAATCCGGGCATAATCCGGAATCTACATTTGATTATTTTGTACGTAAAATTCCCTCAGGCTCTTATCTGATAACCGCGGGATTAAGCTATCTTCTTGATTACATTGAAAATCTGCATTTTGAGAATGATGAGATCGAATATTTGAGGACCCAGGACTTTGATGAAGAGTTCCTCAAGACCTTGCAGGATTTTAAATTCACAGGTGACATACTTGCAATGCCAGAAGGAAGCATTGCATTTGCGATCGAACCGATAATAAGAGTAACAGCTCCCATAATCGAGGCCCAGCTTGTGGAAACGTTCCTGCTCAATAAAATGAACTTCTCAACACTGATCGCCACTAAAGCCTCGCGTGTGGCCTATGCTGCAAAAGGAAGAGCGATAGCAGAGTTCGGATTGCGCCGCGCCCAGGGGGACGGGCATCTTGAAGCAACCCGCGCAACGTACATCGGAGGCTGTGCTTCCACATCCAATGTGCTTGCAGGAAAAGAACTCGGCATCCCGGTATCAGGAACAATGGCACATTCATTTGTGACGAGTTTTGACCATGAGATCGACTCTTACCGCGCCTATGCCGATGCCTTCCCTAAACGATGTTTCCTGCTCATTGACACCTATAATACCATTGAAGGCGCAAAAAAAGCCGTGATTGTAGGAAGGGAGCTTGAAAAAAGAGGTGAGAAGCTTCTTGGTGTAAGGCTCGACAGCGGAAATCTGTGCGAGCTTTCAAAGCACGTCCGCAAAATCCTGGACGATGGCGGCCTTGAATATGCAAAAATAGTTGCAAGCGGGGACCTCAATGAGTGGAAAATTGACGAGCTTATGAATAATGGCGCCAGGATCGATATATTCGGGGTTGGAACAGAACTTATAACTGGACGTCCCAATCCCGCGCTTGATGGAATATACAAACTTTCGGATATTGTAGAGAACGGGAAGCATGTTCCCAAGATGAAACTCTCTGAAGAGATCGTAAAAACAACTCTTCCCGGAAAAAAAATAGTCTGGCGCATAATGGAAAATGGTAAGTTTAAAAAAGATGTCATAACGCTTGAGAATGAGATCGTTAATGAGGGGGCGCCTTTATTGGAAACTGTTGTGAGGAAAGGAAAAATTGTATGTGACAGGCCATCATTGACTGAGATACGGCAAAATGCGGCCATGAATTTCTCAAAGTTACCTGATATTTATAAAAAACTTGAAGGAGCGCCTGCGTATCCGGTTGAGTTCAGCAGGGGATTGATACAGCTTCGAGCTGATAGTGTTGAGAGGATAAAACGGGAAGAGATAAGGCAGTAATGATAATAAAATGTGATTGTTATATTACATGCTGGTACGATTTTCACGTCTTTGCGTTCTGGTATGAAAAACTCAGATGCGCAATCTGAAAAACGATATATCACTGATACATTTATATACATACCATAATTTGATGATATGTATCACTGATAAATATATATACTTATCAGTAATTACTGATACCTATATATGGCTATATTAAAAAATAACTCAGAACTGTTTGAAATATTATGCGCAAAATTGAACTTGAGCAACAGCGCCATTGTTAAAGAAGAATTTGTTTTTAACGATGCACTGAGCAATATAAGAGTCGATCTGGTAATTGAAGATGGCAATAAAAGATTTTTTGTTGAAGTAAAATCCAAAGCGAGTATTGATACGATCGCAAGATTAGTTCTATTAAAAGAACTTTTTAGAAATCAAGTTGCAGATTTGTCCAACATCTTTTTTGTAATTGCAGGTAAAGTCTTTCCACCAGACGTAGAAAAAATCGCATACCAGACAAATATAAAATTAGTGACAATACCTCGTAATATTGAGCATCCAACACAGAAATATGATAATATTCCAGATAATATCAAAGTCACCTCAGAAAAATCATGGAAAGTAATTTCCAGGCTCTTGAAAGAGAAAATGACATCCATCCGGCAATTATCGATCATAGAGAAGGTCTCTTATGGATGGGCACATGCGACAGTAAAAAGCCTGATAAACCATGGAATTGTGACAAAAAAAGGAAATTATGTCAGGGTCTCTGATACCAATAAATTGCTGAATGGTGTTGCATGGGAGAGACCCTTTGAAAATCTATATGCGAGTGAAATCACCATCGAATATAATGATGCCTTTGAAGCTGCCCAGGAACTATCCAATATATTAAAAAACAAAGGGGTCAAGTTTGCTTTTACCAGCTATACATCTGGAGGATTATATACCGGATATGCTATCCGGCATGATACTGTATATTTATATTTAGAAAAAAATGAACTAAATTTCTTCATAAATACATTCAAAGAGGAGGAAAAGCAAGGCATCAAGGTACGAATATATATTCCAGATAGAGATGTCTTCAATAATATTAGAGAAAAAGAGGGAGTTCGGGTCGTTTCCCCGTCTCAGACATTACTGGATCTTGCTGGTTTAGGGTATAGTGGACGAGATATCACAAAAGCGATGGTAGAGAAATATGCCTCCATATGAACCAAATCAGCAGATAATTGAAAAGTCTCTTGAAGAACTTGAATATATTTTAAACTGGATCAAGCAGCGAGAGGATACAGCAAATAATCCAACAACTGTTCTTATAGGTGGGTGGGCTATAGATGCCTATAATCCGTGGTATGGCTCTATAGATATCGATCTGGTAACAAACAATAGAACAAAACATAGCCTTATGCATATTTTGCATGATGAGCGCGAATACGATCACTACCGCATAGGAGTTCATACAGTCTATAAACAAACGGATTACGGCCCGATAATCATCGATTTTGCCAGTAGGGATGAACATTATCCATTTGAAGGAAGAGTTGAAGAATTAAATTTTGATATCCCTAATGGACAAACGATAATTCAAAATGTAAGGAACCAGATCTTTGCAGCGGTCCCAACTCGATCTTTACTGATGTTATTCAAATTAAAGGCTTCTTGGGATAGAGCGTACAGGCTAAACTCGGAAACAAGTACTGATCCAGAATGGGAACATGGAAAACTCATTAAAGATTATGCTGATATTATTGCACTTATTGACCCCATGCATGGAGGAAGGGAGCTTGATTTTGATTTTCTCGGAGAAAAGCTTACTGAATTCGATTTTCTCAGAGGATGTTTAAGGATAATCCCAGAAAATCTTGACGCTATAGGAAAATATGGACGAATGGATCAAAGAGCGGTAAGAGAGACAATTGAACGATTATTACAATTAACTGAATAAGAGGGATAGCACTGAGTTAGTCAGAATAAAGAATTTCAGGTATTGGAAATGGTTTCTCATATGATACATAAAAAACCGGCTGAAGAAAGCCATTTATGAAGAACATAGAATGATAGCCAAAATATTTTATAAGCAGGAATTACATACTAATAAAGATAGGGGAAATTCCAAATTTTTGATCACTGATAAATTAAAAAACAAATACACTGGCTGTATGCTTGGGGCTGCAATAGGTGATGCCCTGGGTAAACAAAATGAAGGAGTACGAAGAGAAGAAATCCTCAAAATGGGGTACATAAAAGATCACGGGAGGGCGCCAAAAGGGAGCCCTGGGGAGAAATTAAGGGCAGGACAATATACGGATGATACTGAACAAATGCTTGTCCTTGCTCAATCTTTGATCGCTTGCAATGGTTTTGATGCTGCTGATTTTGCCAGCAGGATAGCAAAATGGGGAGAGGAAGTCCGAAATGATCCTGCAAGAAGTCCATTTATCGGGCCTTCAAGTTCTTATGCTATTGAGAAATTAAATTCAGGTATTTCCTGGAAAGAATCAGGGAGTGATATACCATCCTGCGGTAGTGCAATGAGAGTTGCCCCGATCGGGCTTTTTTATGATCGCCTGGAAAACGTGGAATCCAATGCAGTCCTTTCCTCAATACCGACGCATAAAAGTAAAGGCGCAATTGCAGGCGCAGTAGCAGTTGCGGTAGCCGTCCGATCTGCAATTGAGGGAGATGATCGCTCTGAAATCATTAGAAAAACCTGTGAAAGAGCATCAAACCATGACATTGGCCTTGCAGCGAAGATAGGACTGGCTTATGAATCGCGAAACGAATTACCGGATATTGTTTTTGCAAGACTTGGAACATCATATTACGTGTACGATACCGTCCCTTGCGCCTTTTATTGTTTTTTCAGGTATTTTGAAGAACCTGAAATGGCGATAATCGAAGCTGTGAACGCTGGTGGGGATGCGGATTCTATTGGATGTATAACAGGCGCTTTGTGCGGAGCTTTTCATGGTATTGAGTGTTTTTCTAAAAAATGGATCAATAGCCTTGAAAATAAGGACCTGGTGGAGAATATCGCTATCTCACTTTTTAAGATATTTTCCCGTTTCAGGTGATTCTAACTCAAAAAGAACCGGATGCTTCAGAATTTTGATATGGTTACCTGAAATATAAAGATCTTCAATTTTCTTTCCAATAATACCAGCTTTTAATAATTCTACTCTTTCTTTACGAGTTTCAAGCATATTGACTCACTCCCAATTCTCTAAGAATGCTAACTAACCGTATGCTACAAAGCTTGACTTCACACACCCTTATTTTGCCAACCTTTTGCCTGTTTTTGTTATATATTACAATACTATGCTTAAAGATAAATATTTCGATATAATTTGAACAATCCAGCAATCTCTAAAGAGAAAATTTAGAGGTTGGGTAAAAAAACAAATTTTGGATAGGATAGGTCTTTTGCCACTAACCCCAACCTCATACTAAGTCTGTTTTGACATAGTAATAAAGCTTATTGTCCATAAATAAAGAAAATTGTTTCAATATCGTTCAATTATATTATACAATGTATCTCTTTTTGCCACAGGACGCCCTAATTTCCTGGCAGCATGGATAAATTCGTCAATGCTCTTACTGTGAAAAGGCACACCTGCAGCGCGAACAACATTTTCCTCGATCATTGTCCCGCCAAGGTCATTTGCGCCAAAATCCAATGCCATTTGTGCAACATCGATGCCCTGGGTCACCCAGGAAGCCTGGATGTTCCGAATATGACCATCAAGAAGAATTCTTGATACAGCAACCATTTTGAGGTAATCTATCCCGGTTGAAGTCCCGATCAATCCTGTATTCTCGGATTGGAAAGTCCAGGGTATGAATGCCGTAAAACCATGGTACTTTTTCTGCATATCCCGCACCCTGATTATGTGTTTTATCCTTTCTTCAAGTGTTTCCTCATGCCCGAAGACCATTGTAGCAGTTGTCGGGATACCCAGTGAGTGCGCTGCCAGCATTACTTCCTGCCATTTCTTCCACCCGATCTTTTTTGGCGAAACAGAATCCCTTACCCTGTCATCAAGTATCTCTGCTCCACCACCTGGTATTGAATCAAGTCCCGCCTCATGCAGGCGCGAGATCGTTTCTTTTATCCCGGCTCCATATAACTTTGATATATGCACGATCTCAGGAGGGGAGAATGCATGCATCTGGACATCGAACTTTTTCTTAACCTCTTTTAACATTTTTTCATAATATTCAATGGGAATATCAGGATTCAATCCACCCTGTATGAGTATCTGGGTCGCTCCCAACCTGACAGCTTCGTCAACCTTTTCAAGTATCTTCTCAATGCTTAGCACATAGGCGTCTTTTGCATCGGGTTCACGGTAAAAAGCACAGAATTTGCATTTAGACGTGCAGATATTCGTATAATTTATGTTGCGGTCAATAACAAATGTGACAAGATCCCCTGTACTTTTTTTTCGCAAAGCATCTGCGGCTGCCCCTAAAAGATTAAGATCATTACATTCAAGCAGTTTTTTTCCATCACCTATATCAATTGGATCAATACTATCATATATATTATTTTGCATATTATTATTATTTATATCAAGTGATCCATGATTCACTGCACGATCAAGAATTTCTGTAATTTCAGTGTCATCGGATAATTGTTTTATTATATCAAAATTTGTCATCCTGGGAATAGCTCCTCTTGAATTTCAATGCAATTTCAGCTTTCATAAGTTCTCTCCCCAGATAAGCAGCATGGTCAAGACGTGAAATAAGTCCGCGTTCGATAATAGTATCCAGTATTTCCTTTGCGGCCGATCCGGCTATTGGATTATCTTTGTCAATAACATTTCGCACGATTATTTTTCCAGGTATTACCTTATTGTTATGGATCATATCATCTGTCAACTCTATCTTAAAACATCCAGCCGGGTCAAGCTGCCATTTTTCACTGCCTTTTGCTTCTATAATAGATCCGGGCATCAACCCAAATTCCCTCCTGCGCTTTTCCTTTATTACCAGCATGTCAACTCCAAGATCCTTTGGCGCACTTTTCCTGTCCCTGGAAAGCATCATCATCATTGAAGCAGTCTTTAATTCATTGACACTGTCATGTGCCTTATGGCTGAATTCCGGTGTAAATAAGATATTTGCATCAAGCTCCATTGCAATGCTTGAAAGAATTGCATGTATCCCTATAGAATCTGCATCAACAAGCTCAGTCATATTACCCAGACCGAAGAATAAAGGCGTAGACCTGTCGCGTTTCCTGAATTCATAATACCTGTTGATCGACTGTGTAAGACCATGACCTGCAGGTTCAAGCACGGGGTCAGCGATAATATTCCTGATCCCGGAATCCTGCGCTGATCGTATGTTCTGGAAAAGACTTTCAATATCACCTGTTTGATCAGGAATTAAGACCGAAGCGGTGTGATGCCGGATTATTTTATCCTTTACTTCATCAATATTTTTTGAATTAAGGCTCAGAACAATGTCTATCCCTGCATCAACCGCTTCATTTATTGAATCGGGATCAAGCGTATCGATGGAGAGGGGAATATCAGTTACGGATCTTGCAGTTTCAACAGCAGTCCTGACCATACCGATCGATGTGTCCAATGAAATCCCGAGGTCAATAATATCCGCCCCGCGTTCTACAAAATAAATTATTTTTTTAGTAAGCTCGTTCTTATTCATTGAACCGGCATCCACAATTTCAGCCATCACCTTCATGCGGGAATTCCCCCCGATCTTCACCGATTTTAACGATAAAGATGAATCTGCTGTTTGTTCCAGTTCAAACACTTTCTGGAATGCGCTGGAACGCTTTTTTTCGGTCAATAGCTCGCATGCAGGTATACTTGATGAAAAATCCAGCCCTTCTGAAAACGAGAGTACAAAACCAAGATCCACCGCATGCTTTGGTCCAAGTCTTATCGGGATACCAACCTCCTTTTCAAGTCCTGGAAAATCACCGTTTGCCAGGCCGGGAATAAGTATAAGGTCATATTTTTTTGGAGGGAGGGAACGCCTCAGCAGAGCCGGGGTTGTAAATGCCGCGACCTCGATATCAAGAACAAGGACATCAGCCCCACCATTAACAGAAGCTTTTACTGTATTGCTTGCAAGCTTTCCTGTAACTACCAGAATATTCATTTTTCTCATTTAGCCTTTAACCCGCCAGTTTAAACGTATAAATATTCCATATCCCATCTGCGATAAATCCGACTGCTATTGCCCCGAGGAAAAGACCCATAAGCCGTGTCATCACAAGCATGCCTGTCATTCCTACGACCTTTCTAAAATAATCCGAATATCTGAAAATGAGGAACGTAATAATAAATATAAGTAGTATTGCACCAACTTCAATTAATATCACTGTTCGCAGATTGAGAGAATAATCCTCAATCCCTTTCGTTAAATACAGGATTATTGTAGTTATGGCCCCTGGTCCTGTCAGCATGGGCATGGCCATTGGAAAAATTGAGATATTTTCCCTGTGTACAGCATCAGATAATTCTTCGGATGTAATACTTTCTCTTGAGGTCCTTGCAAAAAGCATATCCATGGCAACAAGGAAAAGTAAAATTCCACCTGCTACTCTCAGGGAATCCACAGTAATTCCGAAAAATTCCATTATATAATTCCCTGATATCGTAAATATTATCGCAATAATACAACCAATAACTGCAGAACGCTGTGCCACATAATTCTTATCCTCTTCTTTCATATTGGACGTCATGGAAATAAATGCCATCACTCCGCTGACAGGGTTTATGATCGAAAATAATGCAGTGAAAACAGAAATAAAGAATGTGATCTCAGAGGTCATTTCTTCTCCCATTTCTCAAGATATAATACTTCAGAAAGCGTTTTTCCCCTTGTTATTTCATCACGTATTCGCCTCTCATTCTTTTCAACCTCCACAGCCCGCCTTGCTATCTCATATGCCCGTTCCCGTGGTATTACGACAACACCATTATCATCTCCAACGATGAAATCCCCTGGTTTTACGGTCTGCCCCCCGCACTGTATTTCGGTATTTATCTCCCCGAAACCTTTCGGCTCGCCTGCATTCGGGACAATTGATGTCGCAAAAACAGGAAAATTAAGCCGCCTGATATCATCAACATCTCTTACCGCGCCATCTATTACAACGCCTGCCACGCCTTTATTGATGCTGCTCAACGTTGCAAGTTCTCCCCAGGGGGCGACATGAGTGCTGTTGTTATTGATAACGATAATATCACCAGGAAGCGCAGCATTTATTGCTTCTACGGGTTTTGCCCAATCTCCGGGAAATGTCTGTACTGTGACTGCTTTACCCACTGCTTTTGTCCCTTTACAAATCGAATGGATATCTTTCATAGCGCCTTTCCTGTGCATGGCATCCGAGATATTGGGGGTGGAGACCTGTTTTAGAAGTTCGATGATTTTCTCATCGATCGATTTTTCCGGTTCAATTGATAACTGCGGCATATCCAGACTTTCGCGGATCGCTCTTGCAGATGCTGTAACATTGGATGACCGGACAATATTTCCGCCGACGATGATGATACTTGCACCGGATAATACTGCTGCTGCTGCGCTCTTTGCGTCAATCCCACCTGCGACCGCAATGGGTACATTTATCTTAAGCGACTTGAGGATCGAAAGAGGATCTTCGCCCATCATCTGCTGGTCGATCCCAACATGAATATTTATATAATCGATACCGAGTTCTGCAAGTTCTTTAGCTCTTTTTACCGGGCTTTTCGCAGAAATCAGGTCGGCCATTATTTTCACGCCATATTTGCGCGCTGATCTTATAGCGTCCTGTATCGTGGAATCATCAGCGCTCCCGAGAAGAATAACGATATCAGCACCGGCTTTGGCTGCCATTTCCACTTCCATTGCCCCCGTGTCTACCGTTTTCATATCAGCCAGGATAACCCGGTCAGGGAATGCTGCTTTTAGTTTCCTTAAAGCATCCATGCCTTCGCTTTTGATCAATGGGGTTCCTGCTTCTACCCAGTCAGCGCCGCCAGTTATCGCTTCTCTGGCGATCTGAATGGCACGTTCAGTCTCTAAAACATCAAGGGCCACCTGTAGTACCGGTTTGATATAAATCACCTTTTCATAAGTTAGCGTATGTGAATAAAGATTTAATGGTCTGCTGGAAGATTAATTCTTTAATACACCAGGAGAAAATATAAAGCCTGTATGAGATTATCTAGTATCGAACAGGAGAAATCAATATAATCTCAATTGAAAAGCTTTCAAAAGTATTCGGCACTAATATTGTCCTTCGAAATATCGATCTTAAGATAGAAAAAGGTGAGTTCCTCACAATATTTGGCCCAAACGGCGCAGGAAAAACAACGCTCATCAAGATAATGGCAACACTCGTCACTCCTACTTCCGGGAAAGTGCTTATCGAAGGTCTTGACATCAAGGAGAATCCGATTGAGATCAGGAAGAAAATCGGTGTCATCTCGCATGAAACCTATCTTTACACCGAATTGACAGCAGCTGAAAATCTCAGGTTCTTCGGGAAGATGTATGACACACCCGGGCTTGAAGAAAGAATCGATGAACTAATAAAGCAGGTGGGCCTGACCTACAGGAAAAATGACCGCGTCAGGACTTTTTCCCGCGGGATGAAACAGCGTCTCTCGATAGCAAGAGCACTTATACATGATCCTCCGATTCTTTTTCTTGATGAACCCTATACCGGACTGGACCAGCATGCCATAGCAACATTTGACAGAATACTCGGAGGCATGAATGCTATGGATAAAACAAGAGTCCTTATTTCGCATGATATTGAGCATGGCATTTCATTATGTGACAGGGCAATAATTCTCACAGGCGGGCATATTGCCCATGAGATGACCGGGAACGAGATCAGCGACTTGCTCCAGTGCAGGGCGATTTATGAAAAGCACGTGGAGGAGCGAAAATGAAATTCCTCCAGATCGCAAAAAAAGACCTGAAAGCAGAGTTTCGCACCAAGCAGATGCTGAATTCCATGGTGATCTTTGCGCTTCTTGTGATTGTGATCTTTAGCTTTGCATTCGGGAATGAAGCCACAATATTTGTGTCAAATCTTAATAAAAAGATAGTTGACCTGCTTGCCCCTGGTATGCTCTGGATAGCGTTCACGTTTGCAGGAATGCTCGGGCTGTCACGATCATTTGCAGGAGAAAAAGAAGAGGGATGCCTTGAAGGACTGAAACTTTGCCCGGCCGACAGGAGCGCAATATATAATGGGAAAGTCCTGTCCAATGCGGTTTTGATGTTCCTTATGGAGATGGCAACGTTACCGATCTTTGTTGTGCTTTTCACTTATGATATTAAAAACCTTCCGGGCCTGATTGTTGTGATAATCCTGGGTACTTTAGGATTCATTTTTGTAGGAACTCTTCTCTCGGCGCTCACCGTAAACACACGAACCCGCGAGATCCTTCTTCCGGTTATTTTATTTCCGGTTCTTATCCCTGTGATACTATCCGCAGTAACTGCGACAGGAACGATGCTTGCAAATGGGGATTTTTCTGATGTTTCAGGAGAGATGCAGATACTTGTAGTATATGACATCATTTTTTTTGTAGTAGCACAAATGGTATTTGAATATACGATCGAAGATTGAAAACCGAATGATCGATTTTATGAAAGAGTTTGGCCTGAAATGAGCTATCAGGTTGAATATACCTCAAAAGCAAGAAAAGATCTCAAAAAGCTACCCTTAGATATTACGCAGAGCATAATCCTGTCAATAAATAGTATTAAAATCGATCCATATTCTTATGTAAAAAAGATCAAAGGGACTAAAAACCATCCTCTCTATACTCACCGTGTTGGTGAACATCGTGTGATTCTGGATATAGAGGATGACCGTTTGTTGATCATATCCACCTAATCCAGACCACTCATATCAGGTTTTTTCTTTGGGTTTGCGTCTTTTGCAGATGCGATCACATCGTCGATGCGCAATATCATAGAAGCTGCTTCTGTTGCCGAACTTATCGCCTGGGTCTTAACACGAAGCGGTTCGATAACCCCGATTGTGAGCATATCTACGGGTTTGCCCTCGAACACATCAAGGCCAACGGTTTTATTTCCATGCTCATGCGAGCTGCGAAGCTCAACAAGCATATCAATAGCATCAAGCCCTGCATTTTCGGCAAGTGTCTTGGGTATTATCTCAAGCGCCAGGGCAAATTTACTGACCGCAAGCTGTTCCCTGCCTTCAAGTGTTGAAGCATATTCCCTGAGGCGAAGTGCAAGTTCTATCTCCGGTGAACCGCCGCCAGCGAGTATTTTCTCATCTTCGATGGCTACACCTACGACCCTGAGGGCATCATGCATAGCCCTGGCAAGGCTTGTCACAACATGTTCCGAGCCGCCCCGCAACAATATTGAATTGGTATCAGGATTCTTGCAGCCAGTGATAAAGATCATTTCCCCGTTGCCCACCATTTTCTCTTCAACAAGCCCTGCTTCTCCCAGAGTATCGGGTTTTATTTCATCAAGACTTGTAATGATCTTTCCTCCGGTTGCTCTTGATAATTTTATAAGGTCGTTCTTCTTGATCCTGTGGGATACAAAAATACCTGCTTTTGCAAGGAAATACCTGGCCATGTCATCAACGCCTTTCTGGCAGAAAACGACGTTAGCGCCACTTTTTATTACCTTATCAGCCGCAGCCCGTACAAGGTTTTCTTCCTGTTCAAGGAACATCCGGGTCTGTCCAATCGATTCAATGGATATCTCGGATTTTGTCTCAGTCTTCCTGACTTCAATTGGTGTGGCAAGAATCGCGATCTTTGCATTCTCTATTTTTGAAGGCATGCTCTGGTGGGTCTTTGTCTTATCAAGGATTATACCCTCTACCAGTTCGCTGTCCTCAACGCTACCTTCTCCGCGGCGCTCAATAGAGATGTCCTTTATGTTAACGGTCTTCTTACCGTTTTCCTTTTTTACTATTGATTTTACAGCCGTTACTACAAGATTAGCTAATTTTTCTCTTGAGAATTCAACGCCTTTTCCAGTAAGTGCGGTCTCTGCTATTTTTCTTAGATGTTCATCTGTAGAATGAACAGCTATGTCAGAGAGGATTTCTTTTGATTTGTGGGATGCAAGGTTGTATCCATGGATAATAGTTGTTGGATGAACCCCAATTTCCATGAGCTCCTGGGCGCCTTTTAAGAATTCACCTGTCAAAACCGCTGCTGTTGTGGTACCATCGCCGACTTCATCATCCTGCGTCTTTGCAACTTCAGCAACAAGTTTTGCGGCAGGGTGTTTTATTTTCATCTCATCAAGGATAGTGGCGCCATCGTTTGTGATAATAACAAGTCCGGCGGGGTCTGTGATCATCTTATCCAATCCCTTTGGACCAAGAGTTGTCCGCACGGCTTCAGCTACAGCGCGCGCTGCCATAATGTTGCTTCTCTTTGCTTCGTCTCCTCTTGTTTCTTCCGTTCCCTGTCTTAAAATAATGATTGGCTGTCCGCCAGTTTGACCTTGCATAGATATTCTCCTGTATCAGATAATTAAATGAAATGCGTCCCTGGTTCCAGTAATGGATTTACCCTTGACGTTCTGTTGTTTCATGTTTATAGTTCTATAAAAAGATTTCGCATCCTATTTTTATCTTAGAATTACATATATATTTCTCAACAGTTTTTCAGCAGTGTAAGGTTTTGACAAAAAGGCGTTCACATTAATATGTGCAACTTCTGCAAGTTTATCTTTTTCGGTTAATCCACTGACTCCAATTATCTTTATATCGGGATTAACCTTACGCAGTTCTCGAATGCTCGCCGATCCTCCCATAACCGGCATCATCATATCCATAAGAACAAGTTTGATTTCATCTCTGTTTTGTTTGTACAAAGTAATGGCCTCTTCTCCATCATTGGCTGTGATTACTCTATATCCATGTGTTTCCAATGTTTTTTTGGTTAACTCACGAATCTTATCTTCATCATCAACAACAAGAATTGACTCCCCATGACCGATTGGCAGTTCATATTGACGCTTCTGCGCTTTTAGTGTTTCAGTTGTTGTAACAGCAGGCAAATAAACTTTAAATACAGTCCCTTTTCCGACTTCGCTATATACACTAATGAACCCGCCGTGGCTTTTCACAATTCCAAGGGCCGTTGAAAGACCCAGTCCTGTGCCTTTTCCATGTTCTTTTGTTGTAAAAAACGGTTCAAAAATCCTATCCAGTACACCGGAAGGAATTCCAGTTCCTGTATCACATACCGTGATGACAATATACGGACCGATCCTGGCATCAATATGAATATGAGCGTAGTCTTCATCAATGAGAAGGTTTTCAGCATCGATGTGAAGTATTCCACCGTCTGGCATCGCATCACGTGCATTCAAACTCAGGTTCATTAAAACCTGATGCAATTGGGTGGCATC
The DNA here is from genome assembly GCF_002487355.1 of Candidatus Methanoperedens sp. BLZ2. Taxonomy (GTDB): domain Archaea; phylum Halobacteriota; class Methanosarcinia; order Methanosarcinales; family Methanoperedenaceae; genus Methanoperedens. Next base: position 59,736 of record NZ_NTMG01000070.1, read on the forward strand.
TCCGGAGATATTCCACAGGTCTTTAGATATATTAATTCTAATTTCAATATTTTTTGGAAAAGTCTCCTTTTCTATTTGCTTTATTTCCAATATAAGTTGCGATACTTGAAGAGCATTGCGTTCACCCTCAACACCTTTTGCATATGACATAACCTGTTTCATCAACCTGGCTCCGCGTTGTGCACTCCTTTCAATTGCACTAAGGTACCTCTGGCTTTCTTCATCTGTGTATTTTTCTCGTAGAAGTTCCTGTGATAGCATAATTGGTGTCAGCACATTGTTGATATCGTGTGCTATTCCGCCGGCAAGCGTACCTATACTCTCCATCCTCTGAGCACGGAGTAACTGCGACTCAAGCATTTTCTTTTCAGTTATATCCTTCACAGTCCCCATACTTGCCATCCTGCCGTGAAAAGGAATAATTCCAACGTTCATATTGACAAGTATTCTGGTTCTTCCATCTTTGTGCAACACATGGAATTCATATTCATGAGGGGTATATTCTCCCGTATGCCTGCGATAATAGCGCTCTGCAACTATCTTTAAATCCTCCGGTGCAACAAGTTCTATGAAATCTTTTCCTATAACCTCCTGGACCGTGTATCCACCCACCCTGGCAAATGCTTCATTGGCAAACCGGATCTTATCATCCTGAATAATGAACACGCCATCCTGGATGTTATCTATTAGCATGCGATATTTCTCCTCAGATTGTTTCAATGCCTCCTCAGCCTTCTTATGGTCTGTTATGTCCCGGCCAAAACTCACCGTTCCCACAACCTTTCCATTTGAATAAATAGGAGTCGTATTTACTGACAGGAAAAAGTAACTGCCAGCTTCCTTTTTAACTGCTACCTCATATTGTTCGGGCTTTCCGTTTAATGTATTATGGAAAATATCTATAATTCTAGGTAAGTCTGCCTTATCGATAAATGGAGTAAATGACTTTCCCAACAAGTAATCCGTTTTAAACCCGCTGAATTCCTCGCAACGCTTATTGACAAATTGGTAAAGCCCACCCGGGTCCAGAATCCATATCATATCATTGGAAAACTCAACTATCGTACGGTAGCGTTCCTCGCTTTCCCGAAGCTTCTCATTCACCCGCTTACGCTCGGCAGCCTTTTCTATATTAAAAATGTTTAATATATTCCAGAGAGACCAGGAAATTCCTACAGCAATAAAAGCGCGAAAAATTTGAACAGGAATGCCAAACGAGGAAAAAAACCATGCATTGTTTATTACCGAAGCTGGATAAAAGTTCGCCTGGGGTACTATCCACCCTCCTAATATTGCATAAAGTCCAAATAATAAAGTAATAAGAATAAAATATTTTTCAACTTTAGATTCACTTAATTTCTTAGCTTCACTCTTATAATATGAAATAAATCCAATAGCACTTAAAATCGCACCTGGAAAACCTAAAAAGTACCTTGATGAAATATTCCAGATATTAAAAGATGTTTCTCCTGATAAGATTGGCATTCCAATGAATAAAAGCGCTATTATAAATGGAAGCCAGATGCCGACTTTTTTTCTCTTGCCGATATTAATCATCCGGTAACCGAATAAAAAGAGAAATAAGAAAGAAAGAAATAAAGCCGAGGCGCCAAGAATTTTCAGGAAAAGAAAGTCCCCTTTAACGAGCATAAACATATCCATAAATTCGTTTATTCCGTGAATAAATCCAAACCAGGCCAGAAGCCATAAAATATCAAGCAATTTAAATTCGCTCTCCCTGGTAACCCTTAGCTGCAAAAATATGATAATACCAAGGATTGTAAAGGCAAACCCATATATGAAGAAGACAAAATCCAGATTTTTAACAAGAAAGTCACTTAACATTATAATATCCTCCATATTTGGTGGATATTTCCAGCTCAGTAATTAGTCTAAATATTCCTATGGATTCAGTTATAATCATTTTTTACTCGTTTTTCACGTTGTTCACATCTTGAACTCCTATAACCTCTTGCTATCTTAAATTTGCCGTATCTTATGATCAATACTGGTTATCGTGAGAACCTGCTTAAATATGCCCAAATAATCAAAAAAATCCCAAAAACCGTAAGAGCCCAGAATAGTATTTTCTGTGCTTTATCCGATATCCCAAAATCGATCGCAAATACCCGAAAACCATTAAGCGCATGAGGGATCACAAGGACTAAAAGGATGAATAAAGCGATCCGGCCTGGTAAAAAAAGCGTATTTATCAAGAAATCAAAGGGTGTTTTCACACCAGAAAAATGAACCCACCAGACATGGATGAACAGGTAAATCACAAGCAATAATCCCGTAACGCGCTGGAGCAGCCATGCCCACATACCTGTGCCATAAGCTCTTTCTTTATCCATAGTTACCTCAATATATTTTTGATTTTCTGCACTATTATTTTTCTTATAAGTCCTGTAATAGCATTTGTGGGAGGTACCTGTTTAGGACAGACTTCCACACACCTGTAAACGCGGTCACATGCCCAGACGCCGTCTGTAAAGTCCACTCTTGTTAGCATTTTTTGGCGATCCGGGAATCGTGGATCCGTATAAAACCGCCATGCTTTTGCAAGCGCGGCAGGACCCTGATAATCTTTATCTCTTGCAGAAACAGGACATGCGCCGTAACAGAGGCCGCAAAGGATACAGGAGGCGTATATATCAACTTTTTTCGTGTCCTCCTGCGACATCATATTCTCTTGCAGAGTTGTATTTTCAACATCGAACCATGGTTCAACTGATTCATAATGTTTGAAAAAAGGCTTCATATCAACTACCAGATCTTTGATCACAGGAAGGTTCGGTAAAGGTTCTATCAGGATTTCATCCCTTGCTTTAAATTCTGGTTTTGCAAGAGGGCCGTACGGTGAGATCGTTAGCACTTTCTCATCAGCAATTTCAGACACCTGGGTACGGCATGCAAGCCGCTGCTTTTTGTTTATTAGCATGGCGCATGAACCACATACTGCTCCGCGGCATGAATACCGAAATGCCAGGGTGCTGTCAATTTCATCCTGTATCTGGAAAAGCGCATCCAGCACGGACATCTGAGTATTTGGTTTTACTTCAAACCTCTCAAATTTAGAATTCTCCCCATCGAATCTCTTGATCTTAAATTTCATGGATTTCCCCATTCACCCATCTATAGCTATTGTTTGGATATATATTAATAGTTTGTTTTGTCAAGTGGTTTGATCGAAACATAAGATAGGTTCTTAAATCAATAGATTGTTAAACTATACCAATGATTCTTGATTACAAAGATATTGCAGAATATATCATTACTAATTACAGGAATAAAGTCGTGGAAGTAGGAGTTGGAAGTCTTCCCCAGGTTGCTCTTCTCCTCAAAGATAAATTGGATGTAGTAGTTACGGATATCAATGAACAGAAATATGCAGGAGTAAGATTTTGCAGGGATGATATCTTCAAACCTGATATGGGAATATACAGGAATGCATCTCTTATTTATGCTATCAGACCTCCCATTGATCTCCAGGATGCTATCGCTGCAATTGCCAGGGAAGTTAAGGCTGATCTTATTATACGGCCATTCGGGAATGAAAAAGCAGATTTGATAAAATATTTTAAAGAGTATTCCCTTGTGAATTATCAAAAAGCAAGATTTTATTTGTACAGGTCTTGATTTTAAATAATCACACTTTTTTCACAAATCTATTTATCTACTTATTAAATCAGATTGTTAAATCAGATTCATGTTATAAATAATCTTTTTATACATTTCAAAAATAAATTGGTGCCAGTATGAGGATAAAAGCGAAATTGATATCAGGATTCGTTATCGTCTCATTGTTGGCAGGTCTTGTTGGGTATATTGGTCTTTACGCTAATAACCATGTTGTGACTTCCTTTGAAAAAGGAGAGGTGCATTTCGGGAGTATACTACAGGCCTCAAACGAAGTGAGCAGTTATTCAAAAAGGGCACAGGGTCACACAATGCTGTATTTGATGTTAAATAACGGAACCGATAAGAAGAAAGCATCAGAAAGAGTCGCTTCTCTACGGGAACAAATAGCAATAATGGACGGCAAAATACAAAATCCTGAGGCCCTTAAGATATTAAACGATACAAAGGCCAAAACAGATGAGATGCAATCAATTATAGAATCATTGATCAAAATTTATGATTCTGAAATGGAAGCCGGAACATTTGATATTAAAAATCATGAAAAGTTGATACGAAGGCTGGATACTGTTTCCTCAAACATTCGTCAAAATGGTCTTGACCTCGTAGAGATAGAACTGGGATTGGAGGAGGAACTTAACCAAAAGGCAAAACAAGATGCAGCTTCATTATATAACCTTATTTTCATACTAAGTGGAATTGCTCTTATTAGTTCAATGGTCATTGGAATCGTAATTGATAGAAGTATCTCAAATCCCATTTATAAACTTAAAGATGCGGCTATCAATATCAGAAAAGGTAATCTTGGTACGAAGATCGATATTAGATCAAATGATGAAATTGGTGAATTATCGAATGAATTCAACAGGATGGCACAGGATTTGCAGAAATCAAATGACGAGATAATTTCATCCAAAGAATATATATACAATATTATAAGTTCAATGGACAATAGCCTGATCATTGTATCAAGAGATTGTATTATCCGGACAATAAACAACGCTGCATGTTCACTTCTTGATTATAAGGAAACAGAGCTCATTGGCCAACCAATAAGTAAAGTGCTTATCGATGGAGAAACATTATTAGCCAGTTCATTAATTAATTATAGCGACAAAAATAATAATGATAAAACTAATATTGTCCATAATGCAGAGTCAACTTTTATTTCAAAAGGATTGCAAAAAATACCTGTTATTTTTTCAGCTTCTCTCATAGAGAGTAAATACGGAAATTCCCAGGACATAATATGTGTGGCACAGGATATAACCGAACGTAAGTCTGCCGATGAACAGATCAAAGCATCCCTCAAGGAGAAAGAAGTGCTGCTGCGGGAAATTCATCATCGTGTTAAAAATAATATGCAAATCATTTCCAGCCTTCTGTCACATCAAATGGAAAATATCACAGATAAAAATATCACCGAAATATTTATAGATAGCCAGAACAGGATAATATCCATGTCTCTTGTACACGAAAAACTCTATCAGTCAAGAGATTTGAGGAATATTGATTTCGGAGAATACATCAATGATCTGGGAGCCAGTCTATTTCAATCTTATAATATTCATTCGGGAAATATAAAATTAAATATTCATGTGGAAAATGTATACCTGGATATCGATCTTGCAATCCCGACCGGATTAATTATAAATGAATTGATCACAAATTCATTAAAATATGCATTTCCAAAAGGTATTAATGGTGAGATTACCATAATATTCAGATCAAGGGGGGAAATACTTGAACTTGTGGTCAGTGATAATGGCATTGGTCTTCCGAAAGATCTGGATTTCAGGAAAACCAGATCGCTGGGATTACATCTTGTCACCATACTAACAGAAAATCAACTACATGGTAAAATCGATATGAATGGCAATAAAGGAACAGAATTTAAAATTGAATTCAAAAGTGTGAAATCATGACATCACAGATATTGGTTGTGGAAGACGAAATTATTATTGCAGAGGATCTGCAAAACAAATTGAAGAAGATGGGATACTCTGTTCCTGCTGTAGTCTCTTCAGGAGAAGATGCTATCCGGAAGGTAAAAGAAAATAATCCTGATCTGGTTCTTATGGATATTATTATTCATGGAGAAATTGATGGAATTGAAACTGTAGAAAAAATACATTCGTTTTCAGATGTTCCAGTTATATATTTAACAGCTTATGCTGATCAAACAACCCTGGAACGAGCTAAAATAACAGAACCATTCGGATATCTCCTGAAACCTTTCAAAGAAAGGGAATTATTGATCACAATAGAGATGGCCATCTACAAACATCAAATGGAGAAAAAATTAAAAGAGAGCGAAAAGAGACTAAGAGAGAGCGAACGATGGCTCAGTGCTGCAATTAAAAGCATAGGAGATGGGGTTATAACCACGGATTTAAAAGGGGTAATAAAAATTATGAATCCTTTTGCTGAAGCCTTAACAGGGTGGAAACAAGAAGAAGCTTCAGGCAAACATCTTTCAACTATCTTCAATGTTGCAAGCTCTCAAAAGAACAAGAATGTAGAAGACCCTGTAGTTAAGGTGATACGTGAAGGCAGTTTTTACGGCCTGTCAGATCAGACAATATTGATCACAAAGAATAATATGGAAATACCTATTGATCTGATAGGTACTCCGATAACGGATGAGAAAAACGATATTATTGGTGTAGTCCTGGTTTTCTATGATATAATTGAGCGAAAACAGCAGGAGGACAGAATCAGAACATCTACAAGTTCCTTCTTACTTTAAAAACATATATTATCACAATAAAAACTATCCCGATCCCGAAAATACTCCAGTTTCTTATTTTGTTAGAAATCTCAGATGCCGGCTTTGTAACATTTTCATTTATTCCGGTAGAAGGCATTTCTGTTATATTCTTCTCAGGAATATTGCTCTCAGGGACAGTTACATTATATGATTCATTCTTTGTGATATTGATGGTTATCTCTCCCCTTTTATCAGATGAATTAGAAAAAAAACCTGTGATTTCAGTATGCAAATCGACAATCTTTGTTTCATTATCTATGCCTGAAATACCCGCAACATCAATGCCCCGGGGCAGAATTATTGTTACAGGAGATTTTGGTTCACCAAGGAACCAGATACTGCTTGCGTTATAAATGCTTTCCTTTAACCTGTAATTTACGTTATATCTGTTCTCAATTGTATCCGGAATATGGGTATTTCCGAGAATTGCCTGTGATAATGAAGAATCAACATCTACCATTTCTATGCCCGATGTCTCATTATTTATCTTGATATCAAGCTCATTTTCGATAGCGCTTTTGAACCTTTTACGCTCTTCCTTATCAGCTTTCAGGACTTCCCATGCATTAACAAAGCTGTCATTATTCCCGATCCCTGTATCAATACTGATCTTATACCCTATGGAATCAATACCTGTATAAATCTCAGTGTAACCCCATGTAACATTGTATTCATTCACAGTTATATTATTTATCCATTGAATTTCAGCGGCAGCCACATCTGCTAAGGCAAAAAGAAGAAATATGGATAAAAATAACTGCGATATTTTCATCTGGTGATTACCTCGCATCCATCCGCTGTTACTATGATCGTATGTTCTGCCTGGGAAATAAGGCCGCCCTGGATTTCCTTAAGTATCGGGTAAGGCCGGATAATATTTGCTCTGGAAAGGGCAAGCATTGCAAAATCCACACGCTCGCCAAGCCATCTTTTTGCAAATGGAAGTGTCTTATATTTTTCTATGTCCTGCAATAATTTCCTCGCTGACGGATGCCTGACCGGTTTTTCGGAAACAATATGGAAAATCTCGGCACTTCCGGCATCATGAATTTTTCCAGCCCCGTTTGTAGCGAAAGGTTCAATTGCAATGATATCACCTTCCTGCAGAATTACACCGCCTGGCATTCTCTTATTCGGGATCGCAGGCGGAGCATGCTGGATGTACTGTGCAAGCCCATGTCCTGTCAGGTTGATTATGGGTTTATAACCAAAGGAAGTTATGGTATCTTCGATAACCCCTCCGATATCTGTAGTATTTACACCCGCTTTGACAATTCCAATTGCTTCAGAAAGTGCTGATTCAGCAGCCTTGACAAGCTCCGGGTTACCGGAAAGGTCAACAGTTATTGCGGTATCTGCAATATATCCATCGATATGAACCCCGATATCAAGTTTTACGATATCTTTCCCGAATACGGATTTATCATTTAGACATGGAGTGGAATGAGCAGCCTCGTCATTTCGCGAGATATTCACCGGAAACGCAGGCTCCCCGCCTTTTTCACGTATAAGGTTCTCCGCAAATTCCGCGACCATAAGAAGGCTTGCGCCTTCGGTTACTTTTTCTGCCGTAAGTTTGCGGACTTCGGACAGGATCCTTCCTGCTCTTCGGTATTTCTCGATTATTTCATCAGTTTCTGTCATTATAACACCAGATTCTTTTCAAACATAGTTAAATTCTTGCATCCGCTGTGCGTAACAACCACAACATCCTCAAGGCGAACGCCGCCGATCTTCTTATAATAAAGCCCGGGTTCCACTGTGACAACACATCCTGCTTTTAACTCCTTTCCATTTTCGCTTAAGGTTGGACCCTCATGAACATCAAGACCTACGCCATGCCCTGTCGAATGAATAAAACCTTCTGTGAATTCACCGCTTTTTCCTCTTGAGGTCTCATATCCTCGTTCTTCCAGTACATCGCATACGATGTTATGAATTTCGGCGCCTGTTACACCTGCTTTTATTTTGTTTAAGGCAGCTTCCTGTGAATCAAGCACGGCAGAATACATACTTTTAAGTTCTTCAGAGGGTGTTCCATGCATGACGGTTCTTGTCATGTCAGAATAATACCTTTCTTTCCTTGACCGCGGCACCATGTCAATAACTATTGGCTCATCAGCAAGCAGCTCTCCTTCCCCTTTCCAGTGCGGGTCGCTGCTGCCTTGTCCGCATGCGATAATAATATCCGGCGCTTCACAATTGTACGAAAGTAGTGATCTGTCTATTATTGCCCGCACGTCCTCTGTTTTTAAAGGCGAATCTTCGTACATAAGAACACCATTCCTGACAGAAGCGTTTTTTATCGCATTGATGCCTTCTGAAAGTGCTTTCTCGCCTGCTCTCTGGGCATATTCGATTGCATTTATCTCTTTTTCATTTTTTATATCGCGCATTTCACGCAATGGGCTTTTTACCGGGATAATCTCAAAATTTGCTCTCCTGAGGCAATCAGCAAGCTGAACCGGAAAATTATACGGTACTGCAATACGATTTAAATTCCTGGAATGAAGTAGTTCCCGGATCATTTCACAATATGCGGCATCAACATCCTTGTTCTTCCGGATCTTATCCATAATGTTGTATCTGGATGTCGGGACCACCTCTTTGACTTTAGATTCTTTTTTTGCCCTTCCCAGTTCCATATCCGATACAAGTATTAAATCGTTCCCGGAATTCAGGTAAATGAATGAATCATAAGCCAGGAACCCGCTGGCATAATACATATCAGCATTGTGTTCGCTTTCACTCATCATCAGGAATGCCTGGGAATCAGGGAGAGTCAGTTTCATCGGTTACATGAGGTAAATTATTGTACATATTATCTTCGGATTGGGTTTATGGCCTCGATTATCCTTACACCATTCCTGTACCATAGAAAATCTTATAGCATTCACTACCAATATAAAAGTAATTGATATACTATGACTACCCAGGTAAACATACGGCTTGATGAACATCTCCTTCAAGAGATAGATGCGCTTTCACATATGCTCCATGTTCCGAGATCTGAATGGCTCAGAATGAAATTAGCTGAAGTTGTAAAAGATAACATTTTAAAATATCGTGAAGTACTGGCGCTGGAATACACAATGGGACACATTTCATATGAGGAATTACATACTTTAATAGGCAAAGATGCCGACGATGTCAAATTGATCCATGAGATGACCCAAAAAGGTAAAAAAGAAATTGACAAACTATTTGATAAATGACGTCTTTTGATCACGAAAAAAATCATTTCCGAACTTGAAGATATTTCTGCTATCCATGATGATGATGGCAGTGCTGCGGGGGATGTTTTAAGATCATTATCCGGATTGTCAATCTTGGAAACAACGCCAAGATCGAGTGGCGAAGAAGAACTGATAGAAGTTGCTCTTCAGGATAGGTGCGATTTTATTGTTTCTGATGATATCCGCGCTATTCCAAAATTAAAGAGGGCTAATTTGCCAATAATTTTCAGCAGTCATTTGCTGTATTATATTTATAGAGAAGGTATTATCTCAAAAGTAGAAGGCCTGGTCGCGCTTGAAAAAATGCGAACCAGGCGTTCCTGGAAAGAGAATATTATATACATTGCAGGAATGCAATTGTTCAAATAATTGCATAAAATCAATTGACTTGTTTTAAGTCCTGAAATACGGCAACTTTATTACGAAAAAGTTATAAAAAGACAATTGGGAAAATACCTAAATAGTATTGACACCATGTGTAGTTCGTATAAATACGAATAAATGTGAGGAAAGACATGAAAAAAGAACGCTGGGATAACTTAGGCTCAAAATTCGCGCATCTTACGAGCGCTCACCCGTGTTATAATGAAAAAGCGCATTTCACGACAGCAAGGATACACCTGCCGGTTGCGCCGCGCTGTAATATACAATGCAATTATTGTATTCGAAAATTAGATAAATGCGAACACAGGCCAGGTGTTGCAGGAAGTATTCTTAATCCCCGTGAAGCCCTTGTAAGGCTTGATAAATATGCAAAGGAAATGCAAAATCTCAAGGTCGTGGGTATCGCAGGACCCGGTGAGTCTCTTGCAAATGAAGACAGCTTTGAGACCATGCGCCTTGTGCATGAAAAATATCCCGGGCTTATAAAATGTGTGGCAAGCAACGGTCTTATGCTTTCCGAAAGGGTTGATGACCTTGTCAAAGCCGGAGTAACAAGTGTCACTGTAACAATAAACGCAGTTGACCCTGAGGTAGGCGCAAAGATATATTCCTTTGTCCGGTACCATGATAAAACATATAAAGGTGTGGAAGGCGCAAAACTCCTGATCGAGAAACAGTTCGAAGGGATAAAGAAGGCAAGTGAGGCCGGACTGAATGTTAAGGTCAACACTGTGCTTATTCCTGAGATCAACTTTTCCCAGATAAAGGAAATTGCAAAAAAAGCAGCAGAGAACGGCGCAATAATAATGAATATCATTCCCATGATACCTCTTAACAAGTTTGAAAAGGAAAGACCCCCGGACTGCGATGAACTTAACATTGCAAGAACCATTGCGGAAGAATTCCTGCCGCAGTTTCGGCTGTGCAGGCAGTGCCGCGCAGATGCGGTTGGTGTCCCGGGTGCAGAACCCTGCGGCTCACCAGTGCAGCAGCGCGCAACCAGTGAATATTATCATGCTTAACATTTATCGAATAAATTGCTTAAAATCCGTCAAATAAATAATAAACAAAAGAGGTGAAAAAATGTGCTTTGCAGATTCATCAGTCAGCGTGGAAATTGAGGAAGGAGATCTTGTATTTGACCAGTATAAATGCAGTGATTGCAACTCCCAGTTCCGCGGGATCGGAAAAAAGGTAAAATGCCCCACGTGTGAATCAGGAAATGTGAAGAAAGTTTAATCTGAGTTGCGATTGAGTCATCAACTATTTATATCAAGTAAACTTTAGTGAAAACAAATTTACTTGATCAGGAGGAGATGACTTTGCATATTTCGGATGGGATTCTGGAGCCAGGATGGATTTTTTTCTGGTATGCAATATCAATCTTATTTATCGCGCTTGGCCTTCGGATAATCAATAAACGCATTAAAGCTGACCCTGTATATCTCCCGCGCATCGCACTGATAGGCGCTGTGGTATTCGTAATTTCAGTCTGGCATATCCCTGTTCCGGTTACGGGTTCTTCATCCCATCCAGTAGGAACGCCCCTTGCTTCTATCATCATTGGCCCTTTTGCAGCAGTGGTGATAAGCGCAATAGCTCTGTTCTTCCAGGCCTTTATCGCTCATGGCGGGCTTACTACAATCGGTGCAAATACTTTATCAATGGGAATAGCGGGAGCTTTTGGAGGCTATTTTGTTTACAGGCTCCTCAAAAATATCTCTCCTTTATGGATTTCTGCAGGAATGGCAGGACTTGTCGGAAGTATGCTTACATATATGACAACTGCTTTGCAACTTGCTCTTTCCCTGAATCCGGGAAATGTCATTTATTACTGGAAATTATACTCACTCGGATTTATTCCCACACAGCTCCCGCTTGCATTTGCTGAATTCGCATTCACAGCTTATGTTGTCAAATATATATCAGAAACAAGTAGCATGAAAAATATCCAGTCAGGCTGCCCGTTAGACAGATTTACAATAACCGCCCTGATGCTTATGGTTTCAATTGCTTCAATTATTGCGATAGGTGCGTATATCGGATATCCTGGCGGTACAAATATGGCCGGAACTGACAGCACAGTTGAAGCAATGGCAGCACCCGCTGCATCACCTGGCGGGATCGGCGTCAGATTAATGTCTATCTTCGGAGAACCACTGGGTTTTGCCCTTGCTGGCATAACAGGCGGTCTTTTTACGGGATATTTCTGGAGTGAATTAAGGAGGAAGAACTGATGTTTGAATGGCTTACCACTGATCCGTTAAATGGGATCATAATAACGATCACTTTTTTCATTTCAGTAATTATTGGCAGGTATCTCAGGAAAAAAAGAGCTGCACATGGCAGCAAAGGGAAATTGGTAGATCCCAGGATAAAAATTCTCTTTTTGTTTATTCTGATAATTTCCATTACACTTATGGAACACTGGTATTTTCCAATAGGAATTACAGTCATCTGTACTCTTTTTGCATTAAAATCAAAAATATTGCAAAATTTTAGCAGGAAAATGATCTTTCCTGTCATCCTGGCTTTTTTTATTGTCGTGATCCAGGGTTTGACCTATGGGACAAATAAGATATATTATGGAATTCCATTATACGCCGAAGGGTTAGATTCCGGGTTACTCATATTTGCAAGAGTGACAGCAGCGGCTTCCCTGGCAATCCTTTTGCTGTCAAACACTCCTGAAAATGAGATTACAGAAACAATGCGCTGGTACAGGGTACCTGGTACAATGCTTGATATTTCTTCATTGATGAGCAGGTACATTAAAGCATTTTCAGCTGAAGCCAAAAAAATGAAATGGGCACAGGAATCACGCGGTGGTTTTTCGAAACGATCGGGATTCAGTGATAAAATGCATGATGTTGCCTCAATAACAGGAGCGCTTATTACAAGAGCGCTTGTCAGGGCAGAACTGGTCTATAGGGCCATGTTATCAAGGGGCTGGAAACATGATCGGAGTTTTACAAGTCATCAGCCATTAAATCATAATGATCTGCTTATGGGGTTTGTTTTTACATCCGGGATCATGATACTTCTTGGAATAGACAGAATGTTGTGAGATAATATGACAGCTATACAGACGATCGGACTTGAATATGTTTATGCGGATGGGACGCAAGCCCTGTCTGGTGTGAATTTTGAAGCACGTGCTGGAGAGAAAGTCGCAGTTCTTGGCCCGAACGGCAGCGGAAAAACCACATTATTCTATCATTTTAACGGGCTGATAATGCCAGCAAAAGGCGAAGTCCGGATATTCGGTGAGAATATAAATAAAACCGATATCGATGAGGTAAGAAGAAGGGTCGGTCTTGTTTTCCAGGAGTCTGATAACCAGTTATTTGCGCCCTCAGTTTTTGAGGATATTGCATTTGGTCCCAGAAACTTAAGATTATCTCATGATGAAGTTAAAAAACGCGTTTCTTATGTGCTGCATAGATTTGATATCGAGGCCATTGGGAAAAAAAATCCAGCCAACCTGAGCGCAGGCCAGAAAAAAAGAGTTGCAATAGCAGGAGTTGTTGCAATGGAACCTGATGTCCTTGTTCTTGATGAACCGACATCTGGCATGGATGCGGGTGGGATCAACGATACGCTGGGAATCCTTGAAGAGCTGAACAACGAAGGAAAAACCATTATCATTTCCACTCATGATTCTGACCTTGCAGCATCCTGGGCAGACCGCATTTATATACTTAACAAAGGAAAAGTTTTCAGGTCAGGGATCCCGAAGCATATTTTTTCAGACGAGAAACTTATCTCAGAAGCCGGGTTGAGGCAGCCTGTGATCGTCCAGACCTATCGCGAATTCAGGGCAAGAGGAATTTCAAAAGGTGAGGTTCCGCTTTCTGTTCTTGACTTTATGGAATCTATGGAAAATATAAAGGTAATGAATATCAGGTGTGCGATCGCAGGATGTGACCTTAAGACCGGAGATAAAGTTTCACTTGAAATCAGGGATGGGATGCTTGTTGCAGACAAAGGTTCTGATGGCGTGACCGGAATTGCGATGTTTAACGGGAATAAAGGTGAAGATATTGCAGTAAAGGATGTTGTGGGGAATTTGCAGCATCATGAAGGAAAAATCACCGTTATCAGGGTTCCGGCTGTTATTGAAGGCGGATCAAGAGCAGCAGATATGGAAAAAATTTATGGTTTTCTTGATAAAAATAAGAAACAAAAGATAGGGGCAATGGGTACATCAGCAAAAGCGCTGATGAATAAGATGGAACTAAAATGCGATTTCGAGTTCGATGTGATACAATCAGCAATGTTAGCAGCACTTCGCGGCCTGGATGTAATGGTTTTTGCTTCAGGGGGAATGGCTGACAGGGTAGTGGAAAAAGTCAAAGAAAGAAAACTCAATTGCCGGGGTTTCAATATTTAGGATCATTTAATATAATCTGAGAAATATTGAGAGATATTTATCTGCTTGTAACTCACAATAGAAAGAAATTATTAAAACATAACTATCCTACGATCATGTCAGACCTTTTAAACATCATTACATCCTCGGATAAGAGAAGAAGCCTCCTTCTGCTGCTGAAGGATGGGCCAAAAACGATGGGTGAAATTATGTCGGCATTAAGTTTCACAAAAACTGGAATGCTTCCACAGATCAGGATACTTGAGGAGAAGAATCTGGTGAAGCGTGAGGGTAAAAAGTATGCCCTGACCAGGATCGGTCAGATGATCATAAAGCGCCTGGAACCTTTAGTAAAAACAGTAGAGGTTATCGAAAAACAGGAAGTATTCTGGCAGGAGCATGACATTAGTTCGATTCCATCCGGGTTGCTTATGAGAATTGATCAGCTTGGCGATTATCAGGTAATTGAAAGCAGCATCGAGGATATATACGAACCTCACAAAGAATTCCTGGATAATGTCTCAAAATCTAAAAAATTATTTGGTATATCTCCGATAGTCCATCCGATTTATCCGGATTTCTTTTTAGAACTGGCCGAGAATGGGACTGAAATTTCCCTCATACTTACACAAAAAGCATTTAACAAAATTGAGACGGAATATTATGACAAGCTTGCGCGTGGATTGGATCTTAAGAATCTGAGCTTTTATATGCTGGACGAAGATATTAAGCTCACCTTCGTGGTATCTGATATCTTCTGTTTCACATCTTTTTTCTTGAAAAACGGAGTTTTTGATTTACGAAGGAGCCTTGTTAGCTTTGATAAATCTTCTCTTTTATGGGGAGAAGAACTTTTTAATTATTATAGGGAGCGCTCTAAAAAAATTGAGAATTTATAATTGATCTGAAGACAAGAGCAATGGTGGACTCAGCATCGATTATGATCTCTCTTGAATATTTTCTTATTGAGAGAATTACAGGTTCGTATCTTATATAACCCATCCAGAACACAAGGATCATAAAGAAGTGGAGTACCAGGCACAACACCAGCAATATTTTTCTTACATTTCCTTTTCCAAAATAAACAGGTAAAGTCCTTATCCCGGCGGCTGTATCGCCTTTTATGTCTTTGAAATCATACAGGACTGAATTTATGAATAATTTAAAAAAAATATCAAAGCCCCTGCAAAGAACGCAATTATGCTTGCAATAATAGCAGCGTGCCTATTTGCGCCTGTTAATTCGCTCCTGTTTATTGCGTCTTCTTCACTATCAAGTGCGCGGTCAAGGGTATAAGTTGAATAAATGACCAGTCCCATCCCCAGATAAACTGGTATATTTGGCTCGATACTTGCGAACAAAAAAGCTATGTGCAGCCTGAGAGCCCCTGAGAAAGCTACAAGAGTTGAGGAATTCAACAGGCGTAAAGTAGGTAAGTTTAGGAATTTCACGCCCCAAGAAATATACTCCTCATTAATATTATAAACTCATTGAAAATTTCAACAGCATTAAAATTTTCAACGTCGTTGTAATTTTCAATGCCATTAAAAATTATAATCCGTTTATTATAAATACACCTTTGTCCATATCAAATACTGTCTGTGAAGGCTGAAGGTGGATTTTATAAAATCAGACCCAAGGATTTTTGCAGAACAAAAAACGTGGGGCTCTACTGTTCAGCAAGAGCGGATAAGCTCCACGTTACCCGAAGGCAAGGTAAGATTAGCTTTGAATTTATTTAAAGCCAGCGCCGCGCCTGAGGATAGCAAAGAAGAAAAAAATATAAAAGGAGAAATAAAAATATGAAACAAATTAAAGGAGTGCAGTTAGGCGCGATGCTTGCAGTGATACTACTTGTTGCCGTAGTATTTGCTGGAGCTGCTGTTCCAAATAAGGAATTCAAAAGTTTTCCGAAAGATTTACCAGAACGTGTCTTACTGGGATTAAACGATTCCGAACTTCAAGATAAAGAAATCCCTGATTTTGGACCAGAAGTTTTTGAAAAAATAAAAAAAGAGCCGAAAGTTCGTGAAACACGTGGACAAATACCGAAATTCAAAGCTGAAAAAGAAAGAAGGGATTGGCTCAATAAGCTCGACGAAATCAGAGTAAGCGTACGAGAAGATATGCGTCCGTATCTTTATCCAAATGGGCCAGTAATTATGTACGGTTGGAATGATGAGGGCTACCTCGATGTAATGTTTTATGAAAATATAACAATGGAGACGTCTACTGTTGATGGAATATATGCTGTGGTAGATAAACAGGCAAAAAATATAGGCCTTCAGAAAATTCCAGTAGCATTTAGAATAGGAGATTTTCCCCGGTTAAGAGCAGGTTATGATACTAAATGGCGCCCTATAGTGGGAGGAATTAAATTTGAGACACCAACTCATAGTGGTACTCTGGGTTTTGCTGTACAAGACACTAATGGAAATAAAGGTTATGTAACCGCAAGGCACCTGGCTACTCAAGTTGGTATGCAGCTATGGCAGCCATATGAGGCATCTGAGAATGAAGCTGGAATTGTTTCGAAAATCGGAACTAATACTGCAGATGCATCATTTATACCCTTTAATAATGTTGAAGCGTCAATTCATATTGGCGGGGGGTATTATGTGCCCGTTAAAGGTGACCGAAACCCGCAGATTGGCTGGAGAGTCTATAAATCAGGAATAACATCAGGCATAACGGGTGGAAATGTAGTGGGGATCTCTGAAATAACTTCTTATGATGGGGTAACTTACTACAACCAGGCAAAAACAACAATGCACAGTGACGGAGGAGATAGTGGTTCTCCAGTATGGTATTTAGAACCTAATTCAGACCGTAAAATAGTAGGAATCCTTGCTTCAGGGCAAATTATAGATGGTACGGAATATACTTATTTTTCACAGATTTCTTATGTGAAAAATAGTTTGAACGTAAATGTTCTTACCAGATAAGATATATAAATCATGGTTATCAATTTATTGATAATCATTTATTTTTTACAGAGAAGCAGAAATGAGAAAATCAAACCGTTTAATAATATCTGTAATAGGACTTAGCATCCTTAGTCTCGCAGCTATTACATCACAAGGTAGCAATTTTACTGGAGAAAATGAAAATTTTAACAGTAAAACTATAAACAGCACCGAATATATTTATTTAGTTGGCACAACTCCAATGAACTATGAAGTTGTTGCTACATATGGAAAACTCCCTGTCCTTAAATCTGAAGAACAAAGGCAAAACTGGTCTAATAGCCTTAAAAAACTCATAGAAATTTGGGATATTGAACAATCTATCAACTACACTTATCCATATGGCAAAGTGATAGCTTATGGTGAAAACTCTCGTGGTTATTTAGTAATCGTATTCTATAAGAACTTTACAATCGAGAAAAACCTGATTGGAGAAATCTATGGATTATTGGATGAAAGAGCCAGAAATATGGATATTGAAGGAATTCCAGTGGAATTCGGACGTGGAATTTTCCACAAAACTGAGAATGAAAATCTGCCAGAACCTGAAAAAACTGCATCTGAGGAATATGAGAAAAAGGGTAAGGAATCGCGCAAACCGGCAGCTATCGCTACTTATGGAAACCTTCCTGAACTAAAGACTGAAGAGCAAAGGTGGAATTGGACGTATAAAACTCAACGAACTATTATAGA
This sequence comes from Candidatus Methanoperedens sp. BLZ2, assembly GCF_002487355.1. GTDB lineage: Archaea > Halobacteriota > Methanosarcinia > Methanosarcinales > Methanoperedenaceae > Methanoperedens. Next base: position 77,796 of record NZ_NTMG01000070.1, read on the forward strand.
AGGTTTGAGTGATAAATTAACGCCATATTTTAGTCCAAAAGGGCCTCTGATAGGTTTTGGTACTGAACTCGATGGGTATTTTGTGGTAATAATTAATCAAAGCTTAACTGTTGAGAAACCACTGCTGGATGAAATATATGGATTAGTTGATGAAGAAGCAAAAAAGAGGGGGATCCATGAAGTTCCTGTCAGGTTCGTTTTGGGAGAAATCATCCATCCAGCCAGTACAGGAAATCCAAATAAGAGCACGCTTCAACCTGAAAATAAGAGTATGCCGCCATCCAATAATGCGTCAAGAAAATCAGTCCCAAGTTTTGGATTGTTGGGTGGATTAATCACCTTGTTATATGTGTGGTTATTTAGAAGAAAGTCGAATACATAAAAAAAGATGTTACATGGGGTTCAGCTATTCTTCGAGAGCAACTGAACCCCGGATCGTCCGAAAGCATGGTAAGATTAGCTTTGAATTTATTTAAAGCCAGCGCCGCGCCTGATGAGGGAGCAAAGAAAATATAAAGGAGAAATAAAAATATGAAACAAATAAAAGGAATGCAATTAGGCGCGGTGCTTGCGGCGATGTTGCTGTTGAGCATGGCGTTTGTGCCTGCGGCAAGCGCAAAAAATGATTTGGATATAGTTGAAAACAACTATGTTGCAATAGAAAAAGCCAGAGAACATGCTACAATTACTTTATCAGAATTTGTGGCAGCAGGATCTCCAGGACTTAAGAATACTGACTGGAATGGTGCAACAATAAATCCCGACCCATTGATTATTCATGATATAAATGGCAAAAAGCTCTTTTATCAATTCTCAGTTGAAAAAGAAGGTAAAAGTGTTGGATCAATCAAAACCAGTGCAAGTAAGGTACTTGGAGAATCAATCCGGACTATAGGACTCAAGCCTCTGATATTGGATTCTGATGTTGCGTTACAGATGGCAAAAAAGAATGCAAAAGAAAATTATAAAAATAGTGAAATCACTTCAACCACACTGGTATCTTATAGTTATCCGAAAATCGGGATAATGGTGCAATTACGCGACTTAAATACAAATAAAGAGCAACGGATGTTCGTTGATGCTTACGACTACTCAACTGTTCCAGAAAAGAATCCTGAGAATAACGAACCAGGCGTGTGGTCCCTATACGATAATATGCCGGATGATGAAAAGGTAAAACGCATATCTGCCTGGGAGGAAAATGATAAAAAGTTCCGTGAAATAGTAGAAAAAAAGAGCTCTAATGGAATTGAAAGCTCAAAAACCCTTGTTACAACGCAATCATCAAACGTCCTCGACATCTCTCTATTTGCACAGGAGCAATGGAATTATTGTGCACCCGCCGTTGGACAGATGGTCGCTGATTATTTCGGTGTAAGTCACACACAAAATTATATTGCTGGAAGGATGGGTACGACCTCTACTGGTACCAATACAATCGGTATGTTGAACTATTATCGGAATGACCTGGGTTATTCCAATTCAAATGAATATTCTATTGTCTGGCAGGATATGGTAGATATGATCGATGCCGGAATACCGTTTGCAATAATAGATTATTCTGCGAATCATGTAATGACAGGCGCAGGTTATTCGATATGGTTATATAATGACATATATATCTTGGACCCCTATCCCGTCAACCAAGGCGATACATATTGGGAAACCACTGATTATATGTTCTTTTTCAGAAATAATATCTACATACAATGAAATAATAGATATTTATTTTTTTATTATACTCTAAGAGAATAATATGGATAAAAAAGGATATTATATAATCGGGATTTTTATCATAACAGCATTATCTCTTGTTTATTTATCTGATATAAATCATAAAGTGATGGAAAAAATAGAGGGCGATATAAGTCTCAGTCCCGGGAAAATGACAGAGAATTATACAGACCAAGAAAATCAAACTCATATCAACAATATAGATATAGGCAAGAAAAATCCCATTACAAAAAGTTATATTAAGATTAGGGGTAAACTTTTCACCGGAGAAGAGCCAATAATGGAAAATTCAGATGCTTACTGGAATGTCAATGTAATATTTGATAGTAACATCACAGAAAAAGAGGTGAAAGAGATAATATCGGGATATGAAATACCCAAGCCTCGTAGTGTAGAAAGAAGCTTCTCATATCCCGAATATTATATTAGTGCTCCCAAGAGCGATTTTGAAAGTATCAAGAACCGCCTTGAAGGGGATGAATATAGTAATATTCAACTAGCAAACAAAATAAAAATAACAGGTGAGAACTTTACAGCTGCGGTTTGGGGTGTAAACAATGAAATTCTTCCCGGGCTTAGATCAAGCGGCATACAGTTGAGAAAGACGATGGTTATGATATTAGTCTATGGACCTGAAACGCCTCAAACAGAAAGTAAAAACATAATGGAACAGTTGGATAGAGATGAGAATATTATTGAAACCACTGTAGGTTTTTTTTTTAAGGGACGGAACTAAGATTAAATGAGAAAAGCGGATGAGCTCCACGTTACCCGAAGGCAAGGTAAGATTAGCTTTGAATTCATTTAAAGCCAGCGCCGCGCCTGAGGGCATCAAGAAAAGAAAATATAAAGGAGAAATAAAAATATGAAAAATAAAGGAACGCAATTAGGCGCGGTACTTGCGGCGATGTTGCTGAGAGGGAAGATTATTTATGAAGAAAATGAATAAAACTCTCTTGGCAGTGGTAGGCTTCCTAACACTATTAGCAATTGCAGCATCCGCACACTTCCAAGGGTATAGTGCTGTAGATAATATGGAGATTCGCTACGATGGAAGTACAATGTATACCACAGCTCAAAGCCTTCAATCGATATATGGAATGCCCTTGGTAAAGTCAATATAGCACCGGATACGATTTGGACTTATGAAGATCTTACTTACAGTGATTATTATAATCCATCGAGCGGGTTCCCGGCTTATTATGATCCTAATGATTATGACGGTGATGATCTCATGTTTAATCAATATTTGATGAACGGACTTACAAGTGACGAAAAGAAAAAGGTTGCTATACATGAATTAGGTCATGCACTGGGACTTGAACACAGTTACATTCCCAATGTGATGGTACAGGGACAATATTCATACACGCAATTAGGTTCACACGATATCGAGGACTACAATTATTTATATCCATAAAAATATATAGGTGATTAATATGTTAACAAAAACTAAAATAATTATTGTATTTGTAGTGCTGGCAGGTTTGGTCGGCACAGGTTTCTTAATCATGCAGACAAGTGGATACAGAAGTGGAAGTGAAACCAACTATTTAAGTGCTGATTTTATATTTAATGTTACTGATGACCGTGAATTAGTAGGTTTTGCTGATAATGTATTCGTTGGAAAGGTCATTGCTCAAACTGGCAATAAATCAAACACTCCACCACCAGAAGCTGGTGATGTACCAGGTTTTTCACCACAAACGCAGTTTAGCGTTGAGGTTTTTGAGAATATAAAAGGAAACATCAGTGGGATAGTAACAATGAGCCAGGAGGGCGGCTACAAAGAGAAATATAGTGTAATTCAGCTAACTCTTATCGAGGGCGACAAACTTCTGGAGCCGGGTAAAACCTATTTGTTTGCAGCCAAATTTAACTACATTGATGGATGGTATACTCTTGTACCTGCCTACGGTGATCTTCCTATTAAGGACCAAACAGATCATAAAAATAAGGTAGAAAGATTTAAAAAAGCATTTTCACAGGAAATACCTTCAAAGCTATCTATGAAGTTACAGAAAAAACCTTAGTTTATTTAAAAGCAGCTAGGGTACTCTTAGCTGCAATTTTTATTTTTAGTTCTGTAGAATTTAGTTATGAGTTTATTGTCAGAAATATATCATCTATATTGGAAAAGATAATACATCTGGTATACATATAAAAAATCTGTATAAAATGGGTCGGTAAAGTTGGCAGGTTGGGAAAATAAAACTCTAACAACGGATTTACAACCCATAAAAAACGTGGGGTTCAGCGGTTCTGCGAGAGCAACTGAACCCCGGATCGCCCGAAGGCAAGGCAAGATTAGCTTTGAACTTATTTAAAGCCAGCGCTGCGCCTGAGGATAGCAAAGAAAATATAAAGGAAAAATGAAAATATGAAACAAATTAAAGGAGTGCAGTTAGGCGCGATGCTTGCGGCGATGCTACTTGTTGCTGTAGTATTTGCTGGAGCTGCTGTTCCAAATAAGGAATTCAAAAGTTTTCCGAAAGATTTACCAGAACGTGCATTACGGTCGAACTGGCAGCATTAGCGCTTCGCAACCGAGCCAACCATTGAGGGCCGATCAACTCCGATACGGCCGAAATTAAGCAAAAATGCTGGTCATTGCTATTGGGGATTGAAACAGCGGTGGATGACCTGGGACAATGTATGCTGGTGAAACGATACTTCATGGCTCGGATCATGGGTATAAATGGATAAATCCGGGATTCCAATTAGAAAACAGGATAATCATAGGGCAGCTCAGAGAGATGCGTTCGGAATTCAAATTGTCTTTTGAACCGGAAATGAACAGATGTACTCTTTGTAACTCGATAATTCGAAAAATCGAACCTTTTGAAATGGAGATATTAAAGACGAAAGAGTATATACCCTGAAAGGCTGGAAAAAGGGACGGAATTCTGGCATGGAAAGAGTAAATATTCTTAAAAATTCACAATGCATTGATTAATTCTAGACTTTATGTAGCATATTTCAGTACATCATCAAGATTATCAATATATTCAACATTTATTCCAATATTTTTTTCAATATAGTCTTTTGCATCTATGGTTTCAGGTACCCTCTCTATGACAGTAATTCCATAATAATTTCTTGTCTTTTCAATATATTGAATGAGCCTGCTGTTCTCCCCGGGGAGTAAGATTAAATTTTTCCCGCTATCTTTTGCAGCTTTTGCTTTCTCGATTACTCCTCCTATTTCACCTACATGTCCATCCTTGTCAATCGTGCCAGTCATGGTCATATCCTTTCGAAGCTCAAGGTTGTTGAGACCTCCTACAACAAGCAAAGTCATAAGTGCTCCAGCACTGGGCCCATCAACTGATGGAACTTCATACGTGGCATCGATGCTAAAAATTATATCACTTCCGGAGAGGTCTTTTCCTGTTTTTTTCTGGGCTGTATAAGCCGCTGTGTTTGCTGCATCCTGGAATACTACGCCCATAAGAGGTTTTGTATCTACCAGTACCCTTCCCTTACCTGGTTTTATTTCCACTGAAATGTTCATCATGGAACCAATTTCAGTGATTTGCTGTCTCACAAATGGATAATCTTCGATGTAGTCCACCTTCTGCATGACAGCAGGTGCCTCAAGTTTTGCGGCTCCGGATAAACCGCTTGGAGTATTGTTAATCTTTCCTTCAAGACCTGCTATTTTTTCCCTATAAAGATCAAGCTGCGAGGCATAATTTTGTATGGAAAGATTATCTCTATATATTTGTTTACTCATCTCTGAATTGTTTATTTCAAGTTGATTTATCTTATCCTTCATCTCAAGAAGATCTTTTGAAGAAGGCTGAGCCTGGATAAGATATATATTCATTAAAATCGATATTAAAAGTAACACTGCCAGGATCTTGCTTTTCATATCTTATGTATTAATGCATTTATTTATAATAAATTCTTTCGGTACAGTTGGAACCTGTCCGGTCTCAACCTGCGCTCAGGCGCGCGCAGCGCGCGCATGCAAGCCGCAAGCTGCAAACTTCTTAATGTTTACATCGGGCTTAACTGCAATCTGCGATCCCGATGTACACAAATGCTTGAAGATCAGCAATGTCGTTCCTTGACATGTAGTGTTACTCCATTTTGATTATAATCATAATCGTAATTTATCGGCATATATAGATATATATTATACAATAACATTATTTATTATGGTGCTGAGTGAGATTGGTGGCTTTACCTCCAAACTAATAAGAAAGATCTTTACCTCAATACTTCTTTCACAAAAGTGCTATCCCTCCCGAACCTCTTTTTTCTCGAGATTTTTTGCAGCCGGACTCTGGATAACTTCCCCATCAAAATTAAAACGTGAACCATGACAGGGGCAATCCCATGATTTCTCAGCATTATTCCAGCTAATGATACATCCCATATGGGTACACGCAGGAGAAACAGCATGGATATTTCCGTTTTCATCTTTATAAACAGCAGTTTCTACACCTTTAATATCGACGATCTTTGCTTCGCCTGTGTTGATACTGGAAAATTCTTCAGGTTTTGAAAGCCTTCCCTTCAGGAGCGTCTCAGCAACCTGTATATTTTGAGTAATTAATTTACCTCCGGTGGTGAGGAGTTTATAGCGACCCGGATTATATAATTCCTCAAGCGGGTTCGGCCTGCCGAGGATTAAATCTGATAAAATCATACCTGCGATCATACTATGGGTCATACCCCAGCCTTTAAAAGCTGTAGCTATAAGAAGATGTTTGCTGCCCTGGAATTTTCCGATGAAAGGAACCCTATCAAATGAGTAATTATCCTGGGTAGACCAGTGATAATCGATTGATTTGACCTGGAAATGGTCTCTGGCAAACTGCTCCAGTCGTTTATAATACTCAATCGTATTGGCCGCGTGGCCTGTCGGGTGATCTTCGCCCCCGACTATGACCAGAAGACCATCAGGAGTGGGTTGCGTACGGATATAATGAGACGGGTCTTTACTGCTATCAAACATTTCTTCAGGAATCTTATCAGCGACCCGGATGCCCAGGACGTACGAACGGTGGGATTCCATGCGAGCAAAGAACATGCCCTTGTTAATAAAAGGAAAATGCGTAGCAACAATTACATATTTTGCTGTCAGGTGTCCCCTGTCGGTCTTAACTTTGTGGGGTTCGCTCTCATCAATATCAAACGCACGTGTATTTTCAAAAATGAAGCTGCCTTTGCCCGGAATAAGTTTTGCAAGAGCTAACAGGTATTTGCGCGGATGGAATTGAGCCTGGTTCTGGTACCGGATAGCGCCATAGGTCTTAAAAGGCAAAGGTGCGGCATCAAGATAAGATACAGGAAGACCCAGGCTTTTAGCAGCATCAAATTCGCGCCTGAGCTCCTCTACGTCCTCTTCACCTTCTGCATAGATATATTCTGATGTTCTTTTAAAATCGCAATCTATGTTTTTCTCTTTCACCATCAGGTCAATCTTCTCGATCGCTCCCTGGTTAGCATTCGCATACTGCTGTGCCCCATCTTTGCCAAAATGATCAATAAGATACTTGTAGATCAGATCATGGGCTGAAGTTATATGGGCTGTCGTATATCCAGTCACCCCTTTTACGATCCTGCCAGCCTCTATGACTGCAACGCTGAAACCCGCCTCCTTTAATAGTAATGCCGAAGTTATCCCTGTTATTCCTCCTCCCAGTACTGCCACGTCGACAGAAATATTTTCTGTTAACGTGGGGAACTCAGTTTCCAGAGTTGTTGCTATCCAGAATGATTCCGCTTTACCTGCGGGCTCATGTTTGTTTTCTGATGTATTATCCATATTTACTCCCCAATTTTAATCCAATCACCTGAAAGTTTATAATCCATAAATTATTAAACTCCAGTGCCCCATGCCAGTATCACAAATCATCCCGTAATCCCCACACGGGATAAAATGCTAACATTATTTAATTATAACATTCGGTATAAAAGATTTACGTACGGTCTGTTTAGCCCTATAATACTCGCTCCATTATTCCGATTGCTCTTCTCAAATTCTCCTCCGAGGTCGCATACGAAATCCTGATATGACCCTTTCCGTTCTCCCCAAAAGCCGAACCCGGAACAACAATGACGCCATTTTTCAGCAATTTCTGCGGCGCATCTTCATCTTCAACTTCAGGGAATGCATAGAACGCACCTTCCGGCTTAACGCATTTGATTCCTATCGATCCCAATCCTTCCATAATAATATCTCTGCGCTTCATGAAACTTTCACGCATTACAGTTACGCAATCCTGGGGCCCTTCGATGGCCTCCTGCGCCGCTTTCTGGGCTATCGAATTCGCGCATGCCTGGATGTACTGGTGGACTTTTAACATCTGCTCTACATACTCCTTTCTGGCGGCTGCATAACCAATGCGCCAGCCTGTCATGGCGTATGTCTTTGAGGCAGCGTTTATTGTTATCACATTATCAGTGAATTGTGCCGGGCTGACGTGCTCGCCTTCATAAATGAAATGCTCATACACTTCATCCGAGATTATCGTAATATTATTATCCTGCGCAATCTCTGCGAGGCCCTTGATCTCTTTTCTGGTCTGCACGGTGCCTGTTGGATTTGAGGGTGAATTAATAATAAGCGCGCGAGTCTTTGGTGTAATTAATTCATTTACTGCTTCCGGTGTCATGGTCAATTTTTCACCAAGCGGAACACCTACGACTTTTCCTCCTGCCATCTTTGTCAGGGCAAAATATGATAAAAATCCCGGATCCGGGATCAGAACTTCATCTCCTTTATCCACCAATGCCTGCAATGCAAGATGCAGCGCCTCAGAAGCCCCTGACGTAACTATGACCTCATCCGGTGATACCGTAAAATGATTCTCCGATTCAAACTTATGGCATAGGGCTGACCGCAATTCAGGAAAGCCAAGATTCATTGTGTAACCGGTCAGGCCTTTTTTAATGGCTTCGATAGCGGCATCCTTGATGTGCTGCGGTGTATCAAAATCCGGCTGGCCAAGCCCCAGGTTGACCGAATTCGGCCCGGCGCCTTCAAACATCTTGCGGATTCCCGATATATCAATGCTTTTTACGCGTTGTGAGAACATCATTTCACTCAAAAACCGTATGTCTCTTCTTCAACTCTGCCTCGCTTGCTCCTGTCCTGACCATAAGTTCTGAGACCACAGCATCAAGGAAAACAAGAGCAGATATCTCAAAAATTGTTCCAAGGGGCGCTAACTGGGGATAGCCTATCATCCTTCGCTCGTGATAATCCTCATAAACAATATCTTCCTTGGGTCGTCCCGGAACAATGACAACAATATCTGAAATTTTACCCAGGGTAGAATCCTTGTTTGATGTAATAACAGCAAGTTTTGATCCGATTTTCTTGGATATTCCTCCCAGATTTGCGATAGAAGGTGTCTCACCTGAACCTGAAACTGCAATAACAAGATCATCCGGCTGCACGGCCGGGGTTGTTGTTTCACCCACGAAGTAAACAATAAATCCAAGATGCATAAGCCTCATCGCAAAAGCCCGTGCCGCAAGCCCGGATCTTCCGGCTCCCATCAGGAATATTCTTTTAGAATCCATTATTCCATTTACAAGCGATGTCACAGAGCACGTATCAAGTTTTGATGCAACCTTTTTTATATGATCGGCAATAAGGTTCATCGATACAATAGTTGCCTCACATTCTTTCTTTTCGGATTTCATTTTAATACTGATTCCTCTTTGTCTTTATATTCTATTCTTTTTACCTTCCATCCATCAAGGTTTTTCAACTTATTATAGATAAAGATGATCTTCTCAGGACTTCCATCCCAGTGAAGTGTTTTCCTTATGTCCTTTTCACAGAGCTGGTCAACGACCGACCTGACGAAATGGGCTAAGGCTATCTTTTTGGAAAAGGGTATATTAAAAATGACCCTATAACCTCCATTCGTTTTTGCGTATGACGTCAAAACATATCCCATATTCTCATATTTACCAATACTCTTGAAATCACATATTATTTCCTGTTCAAGAGCAACCGATGAATCGATACTGGATATTCCAAATATAACATCACGTATTAACGACTCACCCGCTTGCCTGCCAAACCATAACATGATCTTGCCTGTTGTAAGGGATATAGTAATATCATCGCGCCCGAGTTCAACTATATTTACTTCCTGACCATCTTTAAAAAATATTGATTTATCCATTGCCTCCTTTTTTGAACTCATTTATATATCCTAACAAAATATTATAAACTTTATAAATGTTATAAATATTACAGGTATAAACAATTATGAATATTTTCCAATCAGATCATTTAATTTACGTTTTGTTTCAACAGGTATCTTGTCCGGGGAAGTGACAATTGCTCCTGCTAATGCATTTGAGCATACGCAATTTCTCTCAAGAGAGATTCTTGGAATAGCTTCTTTAATAATTTTCCTGACTGCTTCCTCATTCTTAATTGCATTGGAAATTACTGTTTCAATACTGACATCAGTTTCATGCCACACATCATAATCAGTAACAGTTGCGATCATGCCGTAACAGATCTCTGCTTCCCGTGCAAGTTTTGCTTCAGGAAGTGCAGTCATCCCGATAATGTCAAATCCCAGGCTTTGATAAACTTTTGATTCAGCGCGTGTTGAAAATTGCGGCCCTTCCATGCAGACATATGTTCCTTTTTCATGTATTGAATATCCAAGATCCCGTGTGATGCCGGCGATCATAGAAGACATATCGGGACAGAAAGGATCAGCAAAACCGATATGCGCAACTATCCCGTCTTCAAAGAAAGTACTATCTCTCAAACGTGTCCTGTCAAATATCTGGTCAGGTATCACGATATCAAGCGGCTTATGTTCAAGTTTCAGGCTTCCAACTGCTGACGCTGAGATTATCCTCTTCACGCCAAGTTTCTTAAGTGCGAGAATATTTGCCCTCGAATTCAATTTACCGGGTGAGATCCTGTGCCCTTTCCCATGTCTCGGGAGAAATGCCACATTAATTTCACCAAAAGACCCGATTGTGATAGCATCTGATGGTTTTCCGAAAGGGGTATCGATTTCAACTTCCTGCACATTATCCAGCATTGCCGTATCGTAAACACCGGTTCCTCCAATTACTGCTATATCTGCCTGCATTTATTTTATGCTCCTTCATAAGTCCATGATTTTTTTCCTGGAATGTTTTTTGTTTTTATTACCCCTCTTCTTACCATTTCATCAAGTATCTCTTCCATTCTGTCGGGCTGCGCTATCTCAAAGCTTATGGGATCGATATTGTGATATTTTAAAAGTCCTACCCTTATTTTTTCAACATTCCATTCGTTCTGTTTTTCCTTGGCCATGAGGCGGGAGATGATATCTATCATGTCTTCGATAAAATTCCATGGATATACGATCCAGCCCCATTCCTGGACGACTTCGCCGCAATAATCGGGTTTTATCTCCGATGTGTACAGGTACTGGAGTACTGCTGTCCTGACCTCTTTTGGATTATGTTTGCTCACATATTCTTTTGAGTGTGCGATACTTTTACCCGTATCGGTAATATCATCTACGATCAGGACTCTTTTCCCGGCAACTGCATTATCTGCAAGCGGATACTTAATACGAGGATCGCCTCCGGCGTTTGCAGTACCCACATAATGTTCGATTTTAAGGCTTGTAAGGTCATTGAGCCCCAGAAAATCACAAAGCACCCTTCCGGCAAACCATCCCCCCCGGGCCAGTGCAATTATCGTATCGGGTTTATACCCTGATCTTTTCACATCGTTTGCTACATGCCTGCATAAGTCGTAAATATAGTCCCAGTTCGTGATTACACATTTGAATTTGTCAGGAAGTACCATTGGGTCACCACCTTAACGGAAATGTATTACATAGCTATATATTTTTTGGAAGACTCCTATTAAGTTCTTTTGCTGCTGAGCAACCATTATAAAAGTAAAAAAATGATATGTCCTTTGGAAAGCTTTAACTTGCTTAAAGTTTAAATTAATGATTCCCATGAATGATATTTTTGATAATGCATACAAAGCTCTTGAGTTTGCACAAAAAGAAGGAGCGGATGAAGTTGAGATATATTGCATAAAAGGCAGGTCTATTTCGATAGATATTCACAGGGACGTAATTGATCTTGCAAAAGAAAGCCTTATTTCAGGCATCGGGATAAGGGCGATCGTGAAAGGGGCCGTGGGTTTTTCAAGTACTAACGATGTTTTGCGAATTAAAGAAGCTTCCGAACTTGCTGTAAAATCAGCGCGCGTAAGAGGCAGTGATCCTGAATGGTCAGGACTTCCAGTAAAAAAGAAACTTCCGAAGGTTAAGGGCATTTTTGATAAGAAAATTGCAGATATCCAGATCGAGTCATGCATTGATTTCACTACTGAACTGATAAATGGCGCAAAGTCTATCCGGAATATTGTGCCTACTTCAGGACATTTTGCATGCGGGAATTCAACCAAGCTCATTTTGAACTCAAACGGCGTTGAGACACAGGAAGAAGATACGATCGTACAGGCTTCAATAGATGCGATTACCAGGGATTTACCTCTTTCCACCGCTTCCGAATTCGATATGTCGAGAAAACTGGATATGGATTTCTACAAAATCGGGGAACGAGCCTCATCCCTTGCCCTGCGGTCACAAAATGGCATAAGCACGCAAACGCGGGATTGCACCGTACTTCTGGAACCCATGGCTATAGCAGATCTTCTCGAAAATACGATCGTGACTTCGGTAAATGCGGATAATATCCAGAAAGGCAGATCATCCCTGATAGGGAAAATGGATACTTCGATAGCTTCGGATCAACTATCCATTATCGATGACGGGATTTTTTCCGGTGGTCTTGGCACATCATCATGCGATGAAGAGGGAACACCGTCCCAGACAACTCCTATTATTAAAAACGGTATCTTATCGTCGTTCATTTATGACTGTTATGCTGCAGGGAAAGAGAAGCGGGAAAGCACAGGCAATGCCATCAGGGGATCTTACACGTCCACGCCTTCAATTGGTATTCGTAACTTAATAATTGAACATCCGTCATCAGATATCATTGCAGAAACATCAGACGGGGTTATTGTCAATACCGTTATCGGTGCTCATACAGCAAATCCAATTTCAGGGGATTTTTCGGTTGAGGCCAGGAATTCCTTTGAGATAAAGAATGGCCAGATCGCATCACCCATCAAATCATTGATGATCTCCGGGAATATCTTTGAGCTTTTGAAGAATATCGACGGGATCGGGAAAGATATAAGGAAAGTAGGGAATGTCATAACTCCCACGGTCAGGGTTGGAAAAATGAAGGTAGTAGGGAATTAATATATATACTTTCACTATATTTAATGAATAGTATTAAAGGAGTAAATATGAAAATTAACACCAACCTCGTTCTTTTCTTAGTAATGGTCTTATTGACCGCAGGGATGGCAATAGAACACAGCAGACTGGCAATAATCCCGCTTATCATTGCAATTATAATAGGAATTAACCTGATCGCAAAAGAAAACGGTGAGAAATCCGAACTAAAAAAAGTGAAAATTATTAACAACGAAAAAGGAGAAGGAAGTATATCAATAATCATCGGTGTAGTAATATTTTTACTTTTTATCATTGTAATTGTTGCTCTTCTTGGAAGTTACCGTATTGAAACAGGAACGGGGGCAATAATAACTGAAGTAAATGGAAATAAGGTCCCGATGACAGAAGTGGGATGGCATACAAGAACTCCTATACTTACTGATGTTGAAAAATATAGCGTTGTAAATAATAACATATATTTCCCGGCCGATTATCTGGAACTTGAATCCAGGTTCAAAGGGGATACTCAATCGGGGGCGATCGGATTCGATATTAAAACCACGGACGATAAGGTAGTCGATACAGGCGCTGTAATGTCATTTGAAATTGTGGACCTGATACAATTCGGAGTTAAAAACACGCATCCACAGGAGCAATTGCAAAAAGCGTATGATAGTCTGGTCTTCAATTATCTTCAATCCCAGTCCTCTGAGAAGATCACAACCCAGATTACTTCTATCAATGACGAATTATATCAGAAATTAAAAGAGTCAAAGATCGAAGATCAATTCGGAATTAAAGTAAACTCCGTATCCCTGTTAAGACCCACATTTACCAAGATCGCCCTGGATGCTCTTGCGGAAAAACAGGCGATACAGGCAAAATCCGAAGGTGAATTGAATGCGGCTAAGAACCGGGCAGAAGCAATAGAAACTATTGCAAAAGCGCAAAAGAGCCAGGCAGACATTTTAAAGAACGTCCCTCCGGAACAGCTCGATTTCAATGCCAAACTGGCATTGTACGACACGCTAAAAGGAAATCAAAACGTCATCTGGGTAATCCCGTCAGGGCAACCTGTGGTTCTAACAAAATAACTTTTTAGCCTTTTATAAATTCTTCAAGTTTTTCCCGTGCCTCAACATCCCGCATCTGCAGAGGGGGATGCTTCATAAAATATGCGGATGCTGGCAGTATTGGTCCGCCGATCTTCCTGTCAAGTGCGATTTTTGCCACGCGGATAGCATCCACGACCACACCTGCGCTGTTCGGGCTGTCCTCCACAGAGAGTTTAAGGTCAATGTAAGCCGGGACATCCCCGAAGAGCTTGAAATCAATTTTGAGGTGGCATATCTTATTATCGTTCAGGCAATCTATGCAGCCGTTGGGGCCTGCGTAAACATAAGCATCATAAGGAATCTGGGAAGCCACGGATTCTGTTTTTGATATCTTCTTGGATTTAAGCCTTGCCTGGTCGGTCATATTCCGGAAATCCGTGTTCCCGCCGATATTTAACTGGTAGGTGCTGTTGATCCTCGCACCCCTGTCCACTATCAGCTGGGTAAGTGCCCGGTGAACTATAGTTGCACCCACAAGGCTTTTAATATCGTCCCCGATGATCGGGAGCTTTGCTTTTTTGAATTTGTCAGCCCATTGTTTATTCGAAGCGATAAAGACCGGGATGCAGTTTATGAAACCACAGCCTGCTTCAAGTGCCTGGGACGCATACCATTTAACGGCTTCTTCCGAACCCACAGGTAAATAATTTATCAATATGTCTGCTTTTGATTGTTTCAACACAGATGCCACATCTACAGGTTTTTGTTTTTCGTCCACCCTGAAATAATCCTTCATGTGAGGAGCAACACCGTCAAGAACCTGTCCTTTCATGACCTCAACATTAAATCCAGGCACATCGGAAAACTTATTCGTGCAATTCGGCTCGGAAAATATGGCTTCGGACAGGTCAGTTCCAACTTTACGCATATCGATGTCAAAAGCTGCCACAGGTTTAATATCTGATATCAAGTAACCGCCCAGCGAATTATGCATTAGTCCGGGAACAAGATCATCGGAATTTTTTATGTTTTTATAATATTCAAGTCCCTGAATTAAGGATGAAGCGCAATTTCCTACACCAGCTATCGCGATACGTATGCCTGCCATTAAATTTCCTCTTATACCCGCTTATTGATTCCTTATACAACTTAAAATTTGTTATTTAAGGACTCTTCTTACGAATGTTATCCTCTGGAAAACAGTTATTAAAGATATAACTGCTACTAAGAGAATAGCCCAATTTACCATTCTGAAGAAAGCCCCCAGGATAATTATAATTAATCTTACAGGACGGTCTCCAAACCCAACAGATGCGCTCGCTCCGGCTGCTTCGGCGCGGGCACGGGTATAACTGACCATCAGGGAGCCGAAAATCGCAATAGTCCCTATCAACCAGCCTTGAATGAAATCCAACCGGGTCAAGCCGCCGTATATTGCTCCGATTATGATTGCAGCGTCTGCAAACCTGTCGCATACAGAGTCAAGGAAACCTCCGAACTTTGTCATTCTGTTATTTTCGCGCGCAACAAGACCATCGAGGGAATCAAAAAACCCGCCTGCAAGTAGAAAAGTCCCGGCCCAGTAAAGTTCCTGCCGTGCAAAAAAATATGCTGATACCAGACTTAACAGAAGTCCGAAAAGGGTCAGAGTGTTCGGGTTTATTTCAGTGGTCTTTTTTGCCAGGGGTCTTAAAACATCCCTGACTGATTCTTTGATTTCTTCGAACATTATATTTATATTGTTGTGGTATATGATTAAGATTGCTTTCAATAAGAATACAATTTGAAATGCCATATAAATAATGGTCATGCTCAACTGCAAGGTCACTGACTCCAGTATCTACCGCCAAAGATGCTAAATCGAAGGATGGATCACTTTCGATAGGCGATATCTCCCGAATTATCAATTCTACTTCCTGGCCAGGTTTTAAATCTAATGGGTGTTTAAGTCGAAATGTTTTTCCTTCGTAGTTTTTGCTCATTCACTGCTGACCCTTGACTCCGTCCTTCAACTCCCGCGCCAGCGCCTCAAGCCTCACAGGCACATCTTCACCTTTTGCAATAATATCCACAAATGCAGACCCGACGATCACACCATCAGCCCCGGCGCGGATTATCTCTGATGCTTGCTTGCCATTCGATATACCGAATCCTACGGCTCTGGGCGTGGTAGTCTTTACCCTTTTTATAAGTTCACGTGTCGAACCGGCAACATCTGACCGGGCGCCAGTAACACCAAGCCGTGCCACAAGATATATAAAGCCAGCACCTTCTTTAAGTATCTGGTTCATTCTTTCTTCAGTCGTCGTTGGAGCAACAAGATAAATGAGGTCTATTTCATTCTCTTTGCATACCTGCTGGAGTTCATCTGATTCTTCAGGCGGAAGATCAGGAACTATCATTCCGGATATCCCGGATGCTGCACAATCTTTTGCGAATTTTTCGAGGCCGCGTTTGAATATGAGATTATAATATGTCATTACGACAAGAGGAATATGTAGTTTTAGCGAAGAGATCGTCCTGAAATAAACGTCAGGCGTCATGCCGCCGTCAAGTGCTCTCTGGATGCCTGCCTGGATCGTGGGGCCATCAGCGACCGGGTCTGAGAATGGAAGACCAAGTTCAATAATATCGGCGCCGCCCCGGACAAGTGCTGTCACATACTCTTTCGTGGCTTGCGGCGTGGGGTCGCCAGCGCAGATATATGCGATAAGAGCGCCCTCTTTCTTTTCTTTAAGCTGTTTGAATTTTTCTTCTATTCTCATTTTCTCATCCCCATAACGGTCTCAAGATCTTTATCGCCCCGTCCTGAAATATTGATAACAACAATGTCCCCAAGCTCTCCTGATGCCGCCGCTCTCTTGACATATGCCACAGCATGAGATGACTCAAGCGCCGGGATGATCCCTTCAAATCTGCACAGGTCATGGAATGCAAGAAGTGCCTCGCTGTCCATTGAATTACATGGTTTGAGACGTCCGATATCAGCCAGGTACGCAAGTTCAGGACCAACGCCTGCATAATCAAGACCTGCTGCGATCGAACTTGATTCAAGTATCTGCCCGTACTTATTCTGGAGCACTTTTGTGCGCATGCCGTGCAGGATGCCATCCTCGCCTGTGCAAAGAGTTGCTGAATGAAGCGCCTCTTTTTCAGTTGTTTTCATGCCGCTTCCTCCTGCTTCTACTGCGAAAAGGTCAACATCTTCTTCTATGAAGGGATGAAATATACCCATGGCATTGCTGCCCCCGCCTGTGCATGCCACTATGGAGTCAGGAAACCTGCCTTCTTTTTCCAGTATCTGGGTGCGCACCTCTTTTCCTATGACGCTCTGGAAATCCCGCACCATTGTCGGGAATGGATGCGGCCCGACTACCGAGCCGATCATGTAATGCGTTGTCTCTACATTTGCCACCCAGTCGCGCATCGCTTCGTTAATTGCATCCTTTAATGTCTGTGAACCGCTTTTTACAGGAATGACCTTTGTTCCCATCAATTCCATCCTGTAAACATTCATGCGCTGGCGTACAGTATCCTTTGCGCCCATGTAAACTTCGGTCTTTATATCAAACGCTGCGCCCGCCATCGCACATGCTGTACCATGCTGGCCTGCACCGGTCTCGGCAATTATCCTTTTTTTCCCCATGTATTTTGCAAGTAACCCCTGGCCAAGCGTATTATTCAATTTATGTGCGCCGCCGTGGATGAGATCTTCCCGTTTTAAGTAGATCTTTACACCGTATTCCCTGCTCAATCTTTTTGCAAAATATAACGGGGAGGGACGGCCTGCAAAATCCCGGAGATAATGATTCAGTTCATCATTAAAAACAGCATCATCTTTATATTTTTCATAATATTCAGTAAGCTCAACAAGCGCAGGCATCAATACTTCAGGTACGAACTGGCCACCGTATTTACCAAATTTGGACTCAAGCTTAAGTGTCATATTCTTATTTATCCTTCTTAATTAATCTTCTTAATTATTCTTTTCTCAATGATCATTTTTAGTGTTCAATGCATGTACTAATTCGTAAGTCTTTTCGTAAACATTTCCAAGCATAATGGATGTTCCCACAAGTATCGCATCAGAGCCTGCGTCCATCATGCGGACTGCATCATCAGGGGATGATATCCCGCTTTCACTTATAATTATCCTGTTGCTGATAAGAGGCGCCAGTTTTTCAGTGGTCGTTATGTCAACTTTCATAGTAGTAAGGTCCCTGTTATTGATCCCGATTATATTTGCCCGCGTTGCAAGCGCGTTTTCAAGTTCATCACTGTTATGCACTTCAACAAGAGGCTCCCTGCCCGAGGATATTGCTTCATTTACGAAATCATCAAGTTCATCGCCCAGGATTCCTGCTATCAAAAGGATCAGATCGCTTTCCACTTCATGGATCTGGTTTTTACTAATAATAAAATCTTTTCTTAATACAGGTATTTTAACATTCTCCCTTACAGATATCAGGTTCTCGATACTGCCTTTAAAAAAGTCCGGCTCTGTAAGTACAGATATCGCTGATGCACCCGCAGATTCCATTTGACCTGCAATCCCGGCTGCTTCAAGGGGTGTAACATTCCTGATAAAGCGATTTGGAGATGATGGTTTTACTTCCGAGATCAATGGAATGAGACCCTTTTGCTTTTTATTCCTGATGTTCTTCCTGAAATCTCTTGAAGCTATTCGCAGTGTCATCATATTTGAAGCAAGCGGGACCCTGTTTCTTGTTGATGATATTATTTCATTGATTATCTGGTGCATAAGTGTCATTCTAATTGTACATTTTAGTACATTGATGTACAATTATGTTCATTATATTTAAAGATTTTGAATTATGAGAGCCCATCCATTAATTAATTCCTCCCATTCCATCATTAGCTATAAGGATAGCCCCTTTTAATTTATTCTCTTGCTTCTTGTAATAGCATTTACTTCTTCTAACTTCAATATTTCCAAATGGTCTCTCTCCAAGTTTCCTCTTTCTGTATTTCTTCGTGTCAAAACGTATACGTGCTATTTTTCTTATGGACTTCCTGGCCTCTCCTTTCCTCTGTTTGACCTGTAAATCCATATTTACAGCCTTTGCATTTAGATAATTTTCCACAACATCGAACTCAGCATCCGCAAGTAGTATTGAACCTTCAGGTAGAAAAGGAATGATATCAACTATTTTATTT
>NZ_NTMG01000079.1 GCF_002487355.1 Candidatus Methanoperedens sp. BLZ2
GTTGTCACAAATTCAGATTTCTAAACAATGATTGAATATTCAGACAAGCTCTTAGTGGAATAACATAACCGGTAATAAAATTACGATTAGGCAATTACTTTTCGATTAATTAAAATTATAATGTATCCCATGATCATCAATACAAATTGAAGTATAATGTGTGTTTATATTTACCGCAGGAAAAAAAGATGTATTCATTATTGGAAATAGATATAATATTCTCTCGGAATTACAGGAGATTTCAGGTTTGATTTTAGAAATATCGCCCAAAAACTCGCTTCTGACGTTGTTTTTCAATTGAATGTTAAACGGTAATTTTATCATGCCCGATTCGCCTTTTTGCACTCCCCGATCGATACTATGTTCACTAATTTCAACTCCCATCGAATTCAAAACTGCCTTTATTCTTGCTTTGAAAACTTTGCGTATGCCAACGCCTGGTCCGGCGCTGATATTTCGATATTTGAGGACATGGTCTTTGCCATTTTTATATCCATGCGTGTGAGATTGAGTGAGATGAGAGTGGATAAAATCACGAGGAATATGCCGATAACAGCGAAGGGAACGCGGGCTGAGTCATCGCGGAGGAAATGGATATTTTTATGGCATCTGTCATTTTTTAGGTGCATGTAAGGCGGCGAAAAAGAACTGTTTTGTTGATAAGGTTTACTATTCGTTTCAGATATTTGATAATAGAAGCAGTACCGCAGAAACTGCATGAATTCAAGCCTGTTTGAGCTTAAATAATCTAAGTATAGAACTATGGAACAGGAAGCTACCTACTCGTAAGGTAGTTCACCTGCTGTTGGTAGTTCATCCGCTTCCCCCGACCATCGCCCTGTTAACAAGAACATGCGGCGCCCCGTCGCTGACAGGCACAAGCTGGCCTGCTTTACCGCATCGTCCTGAATTCATCTCCAGGTCATTTCCAACTGCTGATACATTATTTAATATTTCAAGAGTATTCCCTGAAAGGGAAACATCCCTGAGTGACGTCGTCAGCTCCCCGTTCCTGACTATGAACCCGCGCTCTGCATTGAACTGGAAAACCCCTTCACCAGGATTCACCTGGCCGCCGCGTGAGCCTTTAAGATAAATACCGTCTTTTAATTCAGAGAGCATTTCATCAAATTTCATCCCATTCGGGGCTATGAAGGTGTTGCTCATCCTGATCACGGGTCTTGCATACCCCTGGGCGCGTGAATTCCTTGATTCACCCCCAAGTTTGCCTGCTGTTTCCCTTGAATGAATAAAGGATTTCAGTACACCATTCTGTATCAATGTAGTTCTTTTTGACCCTGCGCCCTCGTCATCAAAAGGATAGTATCCATATTCATGAAGGGACGGGTCGTCATAAACCGTAATAAGGGGAGATGCTATTTGTTCGCCAATTTTTCCCGAAAGGATGGAATTTCCTTCAAGAACATGGTCTGCTTCTACTGCATGACCAACTGCCTCATGGATAAAAACACCGGCAAGTTCCTGGTCAAGGATAACCGGGTATGTCCCTGCTTTTGGCGTTTTTGCAGATAAAAGCTCTATTGCAGTAGTAGCTGCTTTTTCTGCAAGTGCAAAAGCATCATGTTTCTTAAATATCTCAAATCCCATTACTCCAAACCTGCTTTCCCTTCCGATCTGGTAAACGCCTTCTGACTGCGCAATTGAGCTTATCGCAAAACCAACACGGGTTAACGTATATTCACAATCAAGCCCTTCGGAACTCGAATATTTGACATTTATCAGTGATTCGGAATACACGGCATTTGTACTTTGTATTCCGGGTTTTTTTGCACTTTTTTCGATTTCAAGAAGTAATTTGACTTTGTCTTCGATTGGAATATCCTGCGGTTTTTCCTTTATCACCGGAAGATCCTTAAGATCGGGGTTTTTTATAGGGGCAAGATCAATAGGGTTCCTTGGACTCCTGTTTCTTGCAGATTCCGCAAGCCTTCCCGCAGATGAAATTGCAGCATCGGTATTCTCAACAACGCCATCCAGGGACACGAATCCCCATGAGCCGCCGTCGAGAACTCTTACAGCTCCTCCACTTGAGAAATTATTCGAGATCTCACGTATCTGTCCGTTATCAAGAACAATTGATGTGCTGATACTCTTTATAATACGTGTATCATAAAAATCCATGGATTTCTCACACTATACTTATTGGGTTTGTTTCAGGGATAGGGAGGGCGAATTTTGTTCTTGAAGCGAATTTTTTAAGGGTAGCAATAAGACCATCCTTTTCCACACCAACAAGGCTGTATTCCAGTACCTCTTCAATATTTGACACAGGGATTATTCTTATCTGATCCTTGTATTCATCTTCAATAAGTACATCTCCCATATTTGATTTTGGAATGAGGACTGTTTTTATTCCTGCCAGTGCCGCTGCTTCTATCTTGTATGTGACGCCTCCTACAGGCAACACATCGCCCCTGACCGAAAGTGAACCGGTCATCGCTACTGTCTGGTCAATAGGTATTCCCTGGATCGCGGATAATACCGCTGTGGCTATGGAAATGCTTGCAGAATCGCCTTCTACGCCCTCATACGTTCCCACGAACTGGATATGGACATCCATTCTGGAAATATCCTTGCCAGTTGTTTTCTTGATAAGTGCGGAAACATTCTGCACAGCCTCACGCGCAATATTTTTCAACATTCCTGTAGCGATTATATGGCCTTCGGATGTGGACTGCGTTGGTGTGACCTCAGCTATTATCGGAAGGACTATACCTGAATCCTCACCCATGACAGCAAGACCATTTACTCTTCCAACCTGTGCGCCTTCCTTTATATAAAGCTTATAATCTTTTCTTCGTTCAAGATACTGGTACGCAAGCTGCTGTTCAACAGAACGGGCAATGCTCTTTGCTTTTAACACATGTGCAGCTGTGGTGAGCGGTGCATTTTCCCCGTGTGCAATATCACCTGCAACACGAACAAGACCTCCAAGGTCCCTGAGTTTAAGTGTCAGATGCCCTTTTCTCCCCGCACGGCGGCGTGCTTCGCGGATTATCTCTTCAACAGCGCCTTTATCAAAATGAGGTATCTTGCCATCTCTTACAACTTCCTGGGCAACGAACCTGACAAGCTTTTGCCTGTTATCTGGCGTATCCTCAATGGTATCGCTCATATATACTTCGTATCCATAGCCTTTGACACGTGAGCGAAGCGCAGGATGCATTCCCTTGATAGCATCAAGGTTTCCAGCTGCCACCATTATAAAATCACAGGGTACAGGGTCTGTTTTAACCATTGCTCCGCTTGAACGTTCAGACTGTCCTGTGATTGCAAATTCCTTTTCCTGTAGTGCGGTCAGAAGATTTTGCTGGGACTCGATCCTGAGCGTATTTATTTCGTCAATGAACAGAACACCCTTATGGGCTTTATGGATAGCACCGCTCTCTACCCTGTCATGCGCCGGTGTCTCAAGTCCGCCTGACTGGAAAGGGTCGTGGCGCACATCGCCAAGAAGCGCGCCTGCGTGCGCACCAGTGGCATCAATATAAGGGGCGATCTCCTTGCTCTTGTTTGAAACGAGAAGTTTGGGGATCAAAGCTGTTTCTTTTGGCATGAACTGGCGCATCATCATAGCTATTAATACCGCTGCTATGATTCCCATGAGATATTCCCCAACGAAAAATGAATATCCTACGATGCCAAGGACAAGAAGCATAATGAACATATTACGCGCTGTTGTTCTTTTTTGCGCTTCCACTTTGTGGGCATCGGTGATCTCTTTGCCTTTTCCAGCAGGCACTATGCGTATCTTCGGGTTATTGGTATCATCCGGATTGTTATATACCAGAACATCCTGTAATTCCTCTTTTGGAAGCAATTCAGCCATTGCTTTTGCAAGCATTGACTTACCAGTCCCCGGTGTTCCAAGCATCATTACATGTCTTCTCTGGTTTGCCGCTTTTCGTACTACCTCCACGGCATGTTCCTGGCCAATGACCTGTTCGATCAATTTTTTAGGAACCTCAATATCTTTAGTAGATGTTATTTCTAACCCGCCAAGAAGGTCATGATTCTTTACTTCGTTTTCAGTATTTTCCATATTTTACCTGATATTATAAATAAATAGCTTATTAGTCTTAAGATTATCGCATTTAGGGAAATGATGATAATTAGAATATGCCTATATATCTTTTTCGCTTCTATATCTAAAAAGTCTATATGATTTAACTCATATTAAGCTTACGATCAGAATTTTTTTATGATATTTCAGTCACAAATATTTTATGCCTCAAAGGCAAGTGAAAGTGGGCGACTGCCACTAAAAAAGTGAATTTGAATTGAACTTATTATTCAAATCTATCTTTCTCATAACAAAATATAAAAAGAACAGGTTAGATACCGGCTAACTAACCTGTCTGCCGTCTGGAAAATCCCTGCTAATACTCAGTAGAAGGAGCTTTCTCTGCAGTGCGGGGCGGCACTACTGTTTCTGTCTCTGTAACTACTGTTTCTTTCTCTACAGTATGGGTTGGCACTGCTGTTGTACGGGGTGGCACTGTTTCTTCTGCTTTTGCCTCTCCTGCTGTAGAAATGTCTTCAGCTCCAGTATTTTTCAGGATTTCTTCAGCGCGCTTTGCCCAATCAGAACTATCTGAATGAACTGATAGTAAGATGCCGCCTTTATTAACCAGTCCTTCGTACCTTTTTGCCTCATACTCGGGAACGCCCATGCCGACAAGAGCTCCTACAATTCCACCGACCGCACCGCCAACACCAGCGCCAGCCAGAGCTGCCATAAGAGGGCCTGCTGCTATAAAGGGACCGACACCTGGAATTGCCAGTGCGCCAATACCTGCCAGCCATCCAAGAGCCCCTCCGATTACAAGTCCAGAGCCTGCACCTGTTGCTGCGCCCTCAGGAGCCTTAGTGTGTTTCTCATGTGCGAATTCTTTTGTACTTGTCTTTTCAGGCATGAGTACCGAGATGTCTGAACTGCGAAAACCTGCAGCTTTTAGAGCATCAACAGCAGATTCAACTCCCACTCGTGTCTTATATATTCCAAATACTGCTTTGTTTGTTGCCATATTATCTATCTCCCTTTCATTTAATATTCATTTTAGTGTATTTTTTCTATAGCTTAATTATCCGGTAATTTTCGACTTGCTTCCGGTAAGCTCTAACCATACTGATAAAATTCTCATGATACTAAGAAATATCCGGTACGGTTATAGAATTTTTAACAAAGTATGTTGTTGTACTTGTTCTACCACTATTCAGGGTAGGAATCAGGCAATATAGCAATGTCGCACTAACTTGATCTACAAATCTTCCTATTTCTGGAGTATTTCTTTTAGTGCAACTGTCTTTTTGCCTGATTCGCTTTGGACTTTTTGAGACGTTTATTAGTTATTTTTCGAACTATTTTCCCTGATTATTGCCTGAACTTCCAGGACTCTTCTTCTTGCTTACTTCCCCTTGACCCTTTTCCAAATCTCTGTGACTCACCGGATCTCTGGGATTCTTCCTGCCTGTATCTTCCAGACTCTTCGGGTCTGTATCTCTGGGATTCTCTTCCGAATCTCTCAGATTCTTCCTGCCTGTATCTTCCAGACTCTTCAGGTCTATATCTCTGGGATTCTCTTCCGAATCTCTCAGATTCTTCCTGCCTGTATCTTCCTGATTCTTCAGGTCTATACCTCTGGGATTCTCTTCCGAATCTCTCAGATTCTTCCTGCCTGTATCTTCCTGATTCTTCAGGTCTATATCTCTGGGATTCTCTTCCGAATCTCTCAGATTCTTCCTGCCTGTATCTTCCAGACTCTTCAGGTCTATACCTCTGGGATTCTCTTCCAAATCTCTCAGATTCTTCCTGCCTGTATCTTCCTGATTCTTCAGGTCTATATCTCTGGGATTCTCTTCCAAATCTCTGTGACTCACTTCCGAATCTCTCAGATTCTTCCTGCCTGTATCTTCCTGATTCTTCAGGTCTATATCTCTGGGATTCTCTTCCAAATCTCTGGGATTCTCTTCCGAATCTCTCGGATTCTTCCTCGCCATATCTTCCTGACTCTTCAGGTCTGGACATCTGTGACTCTCTTCCGAATCTCTCGGATTCTTCCTCGCCATATCTTTCCGACTCTTCGGGTCTGGACATCTGTGATTCTCTTCCGAATCTCTCGGATTCTTCCTCGCCATATCTTCCTGACTCTTCAGGTCTGGACATCTGTGACTCTCTTCCGAATCTCTCGGATTCTTCCTGCCTGTATCTTCCTGACTCTTCAGGTCTGTATCTTCTTTCTTGCTCTGACATTTCCTCCCCGGGTCTATATTCTTCTCCCCGTTCTTCTCCCCGTTCTTCTCGTTCTGATCTTTCCTGTTCTTCCCTGTAATGCTTCTCCTGTTCTTCTGGTTTTGGTTTTATTATCTTTGATCTTTCCTTCCACCAGGAAGATGCAGTTGCAGTTGGGGAGCTCCTCGATCCCCTTTCGGTTTCCCTCATTTCTTGGCTTGATTCCATTCCCATTCCCTGTCTGGATCTCATTCTTTCTCCAGATTCCATTCCCCGTTTGCTTTGTTTAGATTCTGACGACTCTGTACTAGTTCTTTTTGCATTCACAACTTCACACTCCTTGTACTAATAGTACATCCATATTGTATGCATATTGATAGTATAAATTTTATGGTTATGGTGTTTATAACGTCAATCTAACGTATGTTTAAATTGCCAATTCCCATAGAAGATTTATAAAAATTTACCTGCTATTTTCGTTAATATTAAACCTAATTCATTTTTTATTATCCTCATAAAAATCTATCCTCAGTAGTGATATATATTTGGTTATTTAATATCACTACATTATGTCATTCACCCGCACATTCAAAAGAAAGAACAAAAATGGAACAGTAAGGACATATTATGCGGAAGTAGAGTCTGTTAGAGTTGGAGATAAAGTATTTCAAAGATATATTAGACCATTAAGTATCGACCCGGAACATCCAAAGAACATACCCATCGAACCAGTCCGTTTTTCATATCTTGCTCTGCGACTAATGCAGGACACATTGAAACCAAACGATCTATTCGAAATGCTGGAAAAAATAGGACAACCAGTAAAAAAAGAAGCACTTGAGAAAATAGGTATTAACTATGATTTCAAAAAAAAGAACATACTCAATCTACCTCTTCTACAGGAAGATCTCAAGATCAAGAACCCGGATCGATGCCCGATCTGCAAAGAATATCCGGTAAGACAGACCACATATAAAAGAAAGATAACAACACTATCCGGTGAACATATAATTTCTTTCAAAAAAAAATATTGCCGATATCACGGTCTTATAAACAAAGAAACAATTTCGGCAATTCAAAAAATTTGTCCGATAAAGAGAAATTTCGACACAAAAGTGATAATTGCGATTGGTCTTTTAAGATGGTCATTCAACTATCAACGTGAAGAGATACAGATGCTTCTTGAAGGCCAGGGCATCCATATTTCAACAGGTGAGATATCCATATTGTCCGAAGAATTTCTTCTCAGGTTCTATGCTCTCCATAATAAACATCGTTCCCGGATGAAGAAAATATTCAAAAAAAATGGAGGATATATCCTTAATCTGGATAGAAGTGCAGGATCAGGCAATGAAATAACATTGACTGCCAGAGAAGAAATGACAGGATTTACAATCGATAGCTGTATAATGCTTTCAGAAAGTCGAGAGTATATCATACCATTTCTCAGATCTATTCGAAAAAAATATGGAAAACCGCTTACTGTTGTGCGAGATATATCTGAAGAGATCGCTGATTCGGTTTCGAAGGTTTTTCCAAGGGTCTCTCAACAAGTTTGTCACTATCATTTTGTTCACAGGCTTGGAGTTATCATATTCAAACATCGATACGAAGAGCTTCAAAGAATAATTTTGAAAACAAAAATTATTGCCAGAATTGTTGCTCTGAAAAAGACATGTATGGATGGAATTTCATCATACGAGAAAACATTGATAGCAGAGCATTACTGGATTACGCTTGCAATAGAATATGTTCTATATCCAATAGAGAGAAAATCGGATTATCCATTTGTTTTGCCATATCTGGAGGTTATTAATAGAATTACAGAAGTTCTGAAAATACTCAAAAAGATCGTAATGTGGAATGCAAAGCATAACATTGGTGTCAAAGTTATTTTAAAATTTGAAAAATATCTGAAAAAATTGACAGAGATAATGGAAATAAAAGTATGCTGTAACAAGATTAGACATATCCAGTCATGGTTTGAAGAAATAAGAAAAGAGCTTCAAGTGAACCCGGAATTCAGTGATAAAGAGCAAAACCTCATACCCACAAAAGTAAATAAAAATGAAATGGAACAAAAATTTTACGATATGATTATCAAAATAAGGGATCAGGGTCAAAGATCCGGGGGTGAGTATGTTGAGATATCAAAGAAGATTTTTCAGAACTGTCATGATCACATGGATGAACTATTTGTTAAAGTGAAAGATATGAATGGTGAAGAAATCAGGATAATCAGCCATAATGGAATTGAGAAGTTGAATCACAGACGGGGCAGAATGCATATCAGAAGGAGGACTGGAAGGACTGGAAGAGACCGAACCACAATACAGATGGAAAAGTATGCTGCTTTGCTTGCTGTTTTTTCGAATATTGAAAACGCAGAATATATCAAAACGGTTCTTGCAGAAATAAAGGATTTTGTAAAGGATATGCAAGATGTTACCGGGAAGGACATTCTGGATGCGAAAAAATTGATCAGGATTTCTTAGTTAATTTTATAAAAGTACTCCGTTTTCCCCTGTCGGGAAGATGGAAGATGGGTATATAAGGTCAGTTTCAAGACTACATACAGCCGACCTGGCATATAATTATAAATACCATGAATTGCATGATCATATAATAGGGAGTAAGGATTACTACAAATAATTATTATAAATAATATTAGTATAAATAATAGTAGTGTTCCACGAATTGGAGGAAAATCTATGGGAGTGAAAGAAAGAGTTGGGAAAACATCAGATACACGCGTGAATGAAGAAAAAATTGAAAAAGATACCATCAATGAAAAAATTAGCAGCCTGACATATCATACTGAATCCGCCGCTGAAGAATTTCTCACAACCAACCAGGGTACACGCATTAATGATAACCAGAACTCTCTGAAAGCCGGAGAAAGAGGACCAACTCTTTTAGAAGATTTTCTTCTTCGTGAAAAAATTACTCATTTTGATCATGAACGCATCCCTGAACGGGTTGTGCACGCCCGCGGCGCAGCAGCACACGGTTACTTCCAGGTATATGAATCAATGGCCAAATATACGAAGGCAAAATTCCTGACCGATCCTTCGGAAAAAACGCCTGTGTTTGTGCGCTTTTCGACAGTAGCCGGTTCTCGCGGTTCTTCTGACCTGGCAAGGGATGTAAGAGGATTTGCCGTAAAATTTTATACAAAGGAAGGCAATTACGATTTAGTGGGTAATAATATGCCCGTTTTTTTTATCCAGGATGCAATTAAATTTCCCGATTTTGTTCATGCCGTCAAACCTGAACCTCACAATGAAATCCCACAGGCATCTTCTGCACATGACACTTTCTGGGATTTTATATCATTGGCACCCGAATCGATGCACATGATCATGTGGTTAATGTCAGACCGTGCAATTCCACGCAGCTTTCGTATGATTGAAGGCTTTGGGGTGCATACATTCCGCTTAATCAATGAAGATGGGGAATCGGTTTTTGTCAAATTCCACTGGAAACCCCTTCTGGGTGTTCATTCTGTAGTTTGGGAGGAAGCTCAAATGATATCAGGTAAAGATCCGGACTTCCACCGCAGGGATCTGTGGGAAGCTATCGAAAAAGGTGCGTTCCCTGAATGGGAATTAGGCGTACAGATAGTTCCTGAAGAAGATGAACATAAATATGAATTCGATTTGCTCGATCCTACTAAAATAATTCCCGAAGAATTAGTTCCTGTGCAGCGTATCGGTAAAATGACTCTCAACCGGAACCCTGACAATTTCTTCGCTGAAACCGAACAGGTTGCCTTTCATCCAGGAAATGTTGTGCCAGGTATCGATTTCACCAATGATCCGCTTTTGCAGGGACGGTTGTTCTCTTATATTGATACGCAACTTTTGCGTTTAGGGGGTCCGAATTTTCATGAAATCCCGATTAACCGCCCGATAGCCCCTGTACATAATAATCAACGCGACGGGCACATGAGGCAAACCATTAATCGCGGTAAGGCAAGTTATCAGCCTGATACTATAAAAGGCGGATATCCCATCCAGGCAAAAGCTGCTGAAGGCGGATTTACCAGTTACACCGAGCGGATTGAAGTAAATAAAATCCGTGGCAAAAGCCGCAGTTTCTTTGATCATTTCAGCCAGGCAGCGCTGTTCTACAATAGCCAGTCAGATGTAGAAAAAAAACACCTGACTGATGCTTTAAGCTTTGAATTAGGAAAAGTGGAGCGTGTTGAAATCCGCCAGCGTATGGTGGGATTACTCACCCAGGTTGATGAAACGCTGGCTACGAACGTTGCAGATGCTCTTGGACTTCCTGTACCCAGGCAACCTGAATACCCGATGAACCATATAATTCCCGCAGATGGCGACCCGAAGGAATATCAACCTGTAAAGGTAAAGCAGTCAATCAAAAAATCGGAGGCATTGAGCATGGCCAACACCATAAAAAATACGATCAAGACAAGACAAATAGCCATACTTGCCGCGGATGGTGTGGATGAAGCTTCGATCAGTCAAATGAAATCCGCACTGGAAGCCGAAGGCGCACAAACAGCAATAATAGCTCCCAAACTTGGATACATAAAAAGCGCAACAGGAAAAGAAATAAAAGTTGACCAGAGTTTTTTAACAGCATCTTCAGTCCTATTCGATGCGGTATATGTGCCTGGGGGGGCTAAAAGTTCGGCATCTTTAAAAGAAAATGCTAAGGCGCTGCAGTTCATTTATGAGGCTTATAGACACTACAAAGCCATTGCTATGGATGATGACAGTGGGTTATTGAAGGCATCATATCCTGGTAATAAAATGCTTTCAGATACCTTGAAAGAAACTGATCTTGCGGCAAAGGGAATAATCGTGAACGCACATGCAAAAGGAGCAACATCAAACGCAAAAGACTTTATTAAAGCTATAGCACAACATCGTTTCTGGAATAGATAGAAGAAATATTGCTCCGAAATATGGTTCATCCTCAACTTAGCAAATTAAGGACTATAGCAATTCTTTTATTTTTTGTTCCGATAACAATATTCTTTGCTTAACAAGATCTTAAAGTTATTATTTCTTTTTTTACTTGATGAAAGGGCAGTTTTTATGTAGCTTGTAGAATATAAATATAATACAAAACATATAACAAATAATAAATCAAATCAAGGATATAGTATTGAAAAGTATTGAAAAAGTAACTTTTAACTCATATCAAGATTAATTAAAAGAGGAGAGGACTTCATGAATTTATCAATTCAAATAGGGAAATTAATGGGTATCCCCATTAAATTGCACGTAACATTTCTTCTGATACTTCCTGTGTTCGGATACATTTTTGCAAACAATCCGCCCGGGTTCGGCTTTCGTGATATCGGACCGTTATGGTTCCGGTATGCTCTCGGTTTATCAGTAGCGCTCCTGCTTTTCACATGTGTTCTATTACATGAACTGGGTCATTCATATGTTGCCAAAAAACATGGTTCCAATATCCAGGAAATTACACTTTTCCTTTTTGGCGGCGTTTCTTCACTTGAGGATATCCCCAGGAATCCAAAAATAGAGTTCAAGATGGCACTGGCAGGACCCGCTGTCAGCCTTTTGATCGGGTCAATACTTATTATTTTTTACGGAATTCTTAAGGTCAATATACCGATGAGTAATCCTTATCTGCGACTCATGGAGGTGATAGGGTATATTAACGTTGTTCTTTGCGTTTTCAATCTGCTTCCTGCATTTCCGATGGATGGGGGAAGGGTATTAAGAGCAGCGCTTGCAGACAGAATGTCATATATGAAAGCAACACATATTGCTGCATATGTGGGAAAGATGTTTGCGATATTGATGGGCATTTTCGGATTTATAACTGTTCCTGATGGGGTCTGGTTCATGCTCATCGCATTTTTTATATATATCGGTGCGTCGGAAGAGGAAAAATCCACGCAGGTCAGTATTACACTTGAAGGTATGAAAATGAAGGATATAATGTCAGAAGATGTAAAAACCGTCCCTTCCACTATGACTGTGGAAGAGCTCGTGGATTTCATGTTCAAGCACAAACATATGGGATATCCTGTCGTGGATGGGGCAGAAATAAAAGGTATAGTAACTTTTACAGATGTTCAAAATATTCCAAAGGAAAAGCGAAAAACCATTAATGTTTCAAATATAATGACCAAAGAGATTATCAGCACAAAGGAAGATGATGAAGCAGTGAAGGCATTAAAAATTATGACCACAAATAATATAGGAAGAATAATTATAACGCAGGATAAGAAAATTATAGGTATCGTTTCAAGAACAGACCTTCTGAGGTCTGTACAATTACTGGAATAACATGAATAACGGTATTTATAAAGCAAACCATAATTTTAATATACAGAATCCGGCAGCATCCAGGGCAAGTATAATTATTGTAGGGACAGCTCATGTTTCTGAAAAAAGTGTTGCCGAAGTCAATGAAGTAATCGAACGTGAAAAGCCTGATATTGTGGCCGTTGAACTTGACAGGGCCAGGTTCAAGGCCATCAAGGGTGAAGAAGAGCAGGTAAAAGATGTCAATGTTAAAGACATTCTTAGTGAAGGAAAATTCTACTATTTCATGCTTCACTGGCTTCTTGCATATGTACAGAAAAAAATTGGCGCTGATACAGGGGTCAAGCCAGGCGCTGAAATGATGGCTGCAATTGAACAGGCTGAAAAGTCGGGGGCAAAGATCGCACTCATTGATAGAGATATCCAGCTAACACTGACACGTTTCTGGAAAAAAATGTCCTTTTTTGAAAAATTGAAACTTTTTGGTTCCCTCGTCGGTGCTTCGCTTGGTTCCGGATCGCAACAAATTGATATGGAAACTGTTACAAATGAGGATGTAGTGACCCAGCTTGTTGATGAATTAAGAAAACTTGCTCCCGGTGCGGCGACCGTCCTGATCGATGAAAGAGATGCCTTTATGGCAAAGAACCTGGTTGATCTATCCAACCAGGGAAAAGTAGTAGCAGTTGTTGGTGCGGGCCACAGGCAGGGAATACAGAAATACCTAAATAATCCTGAAACCATACCTTCCATAAGAGAACTCTCAACTATTCCAAAAAAAGGTTTTAATTGGCTAAAAGCCATAACTATTGCAATCATTTTAATGATCGTCGGGGTGCTTGCTCTGCTGGTTTTCGGGGGCTATCCCCTTGAGAAGCTTCTTACGGCAATGCTCTACCTTTTTGTGGCCCAGGGAATACTTTCAGCAATTGGCGTCCTGGTTGCCCGGGGTCATCCATTATCCGCTTTGACCTCTTTTGGCCTGGCATGGTTCGGTTTCCTGCACCCTTTCCTTGCAGTAGGCTGGCTGGCCGGTCTTGTAGAAGCACATCTTCGTCCACCCACGACAGAGGATTTTAAGACAATAATGAAATCTGATACCATGACTGAATTAATGCAGAACAGGTTATTCCGTATCATGCTGGTGGCAGGATTGGCTAATCTTGGAAGTATGGCCGGAACTTTTGTGGCGATACCTTTTATGGTCCATTATCTTGGAATAACAAATCCGCTTGATATACTCAAGCTGGCATTTGAAACGGGATTCAATACTCTAAAAGGATTGTTTTAAAAGAACAGGATAATCTTTCTTGAGTAATAATCATTAAGAAATACTGATTTTATATATCATCTATATATTATTGGGAAAACCTATATTATATCAAAAGACCACTCCCCATAGAACAAAATAGAAAACATTAAGATTAGGAATTATTACAAAGAAAACGCATAAATGGAGATTGAAATATGGGACTGAAAGAATGGCTTATTCCGCAGGATAAACACTTTTTTAATATGCTGGAGAACGAATCAAATAATGTTCTGGATGGTTCGAAGATTTTTCTTGAAATGCTTAATAATTATGAAAATATCAAGGAAAAGCAGCAAAAAATAAAGGATATAGAGCACCAGGGAGATGATTTTGTCCATGAGATCTTTGAGGAATTGAATAAAACATTCATAACTCCTATCGACCACGAGGATATATCAGCTCTTGCCTCGGCTTTTGATGATGTGCTTGATTATATTGATGGCACAGCTGCACGCTTTGTCCTTTACGAGATCAAAAAACCAGAAGAGAGCATGATAAGATTAGCTGAAGTTATCCTAAAACAGGCCACTGAATTAAACCTTGCAATTTGCGGGCTTCGAAACATTAAGAACCCGAAAGATATAGAAAAGAGATGCATTGAGGTCAACAGGCTTGAAAATGTCGCAGATGACATATACAAATCGTCGGTAGCCCTGCTTTTCAAGCAAAAAGACGCTATTGAGATAATGAAATTAAAAGAGATCTATGAAAGGCTTGAGTTTGCGACTGACAAATGCGAGGATGCTGCGAACGTAATAAGCGATATCGTGGTAAAGAACAGTTAAAAGGTGATATTTTGCTATTCTTACAGGAATTTATCATCTTTACAATAGTCTTGGCTTTGCTCTTTGATTTCATAAATGGGTTTCATGACTCAGCCAATGCGATCTCTACAGTAGTCGCTACCAAGGTATTATCACCGATTCGGGCAGTTGGAATGGCTGCTGTGGGAAATCTCATAGGGCCCCTTTTCTTTTCAACCGCAATAGCTGCTACCATAGGGAAAGGAATAATAAAAATTGAACTTGTTCAGGATAAAGAGATCCTTGTATTCATTATATTTTCAGCGCTGGTTGGAGCTGTTGTATGGGACCTGATCACATGGTATTACGGGCTTCCCACATCAAGCAGCCATGCACTCGTTGGTGGTCTTGTAGGTGCAGGATTAGTCGCAATAGGCAGCAATTCCATAAATCCTGTCGGTGTTGAAAAAGTCGTTGCCTTCATGGTAATATCACCGATCATCGGGCTGATCGCAGCGTTCATACTAACAACATTAGTCATCAGGGCATTTTATCGTGTCGCTCCTTCCAGGATCAACATATATTTTAAGCGCCTGCAACTATTTTCAGCTTTTTTTTATTCTGTCACACATGGTACGAACGATGCTCAAAAAACAATGGGAATTATTACTGTGCTGCTTGTAGCGTATGGTTCTCTTACAACATTCAATGTGCCGATATGGGTAATACTGGCAGCTCATATATCAATTTCACTTGGTACTTTCTTAGGAGGATGGAGGATTGTAAAAACCATGGCCCAAAAAATCACAAAACTAAGACCTTATCAGGGATTCTGTGCTGAGACCTCAGGCGGCATTGTGCTTGCCAGCATGGCGGCATTCGGCATACCAGTAAGCACCACTCATGTAATATCTTCTTCAATAATGGGCGTAGGAGCTACGGATAAACTTTCTGCGGTAAGGTGGGGTATCGCGCGTAAGATCGTTGGTGCCTGGATCTTAACAATTCCTGCAACTGCGATAATTTCAGGAATGACTTTTTCTGTAATGAAAGCCATATTCCGATTTTGAGAAAAGTCTTATTACTTTTTAAAAAGATAAAAGGAATATAATGTTAAAAGATAAAACCAAGCTTGTCATCTGGCCCATATACCTTGATGCAACAAAATCAAGGGGAGAAGGACGCCTTCTTTCCATGAAAGATTCTGTAAAATCGCCTGTATTAAAAGAGATAGAGAAAGCGGCTCTTGAATTGAATCTTGCTCCTGTTGTTGAATCCGATAAAGCCCACCCGCAATCATGGTGGGTTAAAAGCGGAAGGGTGCTTGTTGATAAGAAAGGACCAAAATCAGTGATCACAAAACAGATAGCGCAGCGTATAACCAAGACACGGGGACAGAAATGATCGACCTGCATACACATTCATCTTTTAGCGATGGGGAGCTCATACCAAGCGAACTTGTTCGCCGCGCAGTTGTTCTTGGATATACGGCAATAGCAATAACAGACCATGTTGATTATACAAATATCGAACATATCCTCTCTTGCGTAGGCAACGTGAAGAGCCTGGAGGATGATTATAACATCAGGATATTTTCAGGGGTTGAAATAACCCATGTCCCTCCTGCTAAAATGCCCGGGCTTGTCAAGATGGCAAGAAAACTGGGCGCCGAGGTCATAGTTGTTCACGGTGAGACATCAGTTGAGCCGGTACCTCAGGGAACAAATCATGCCGCGGTGTCGCTTGATATTGATATTCTTGCACATCCGGGTTTTATTACTCTTGAAGACGCCAGGACCGCAAAGGAAAACGGAATATGTCTTGAGATCACATCAAGAAACGGCCACAACAGGACGAATGGTCATGTAGCAAGGATCGCGCAGGAAATTGGCGCAGACCTTATCGTAGATACGGACTCACATTCACCGTATGATCTGATTAACGATGAAACAGCATTTAAAATCGCTATGGGGGCTGGTCTTGATGATAAAGGCGCAAAAAAAGCAACGGCCACAAATCCATTGAAGTTGATAAAAAACCTTTAATTCATCTTCCCTTTTGTCTTATATAAAGTTGTTCAATCCTTTCTATTGAATCAGCATCTTCTTTTGATTTATCGGTTCTTACATTGACAAGCCTTGGGAAACGAAGCGCATATCCTGATCCATAATTAGGGCTTTTCTGGATTTCCTCAAAAGCCACTTCAAAAACGATTTTTGGTTCGATATCAACATGAATTCCATTTTCTAAAATTATCAGGTCCTTGAATAATTTTGTGAGGTCTTCCAGTTGTTCATCTGTAATACCTGTCGCTACCCGTCCAATTGGAAGGAATTTTTCAGTGTCAGGATCGCGGCAGGCCAGTAAATACGAACCGATGAATTTAGTTCGTCTTCCTTCCCCCCATTCTCCCCCGATAACAACAAGATCAAGTGTTTCCATGATGGGTTTTAATTTGAGCCAGTTCTTTCCCCGTTTTCCGGGAGAATAGGGTGATCCGGGGTTTTTAAGCATTACACCTTCATGCCCCGCAGCAAGCGCTTCATTATAAATACTTTCAACAACTGCCGGATCATCGGTTATTATCTGTTTTGCAACAACACTCTTATCACAAACTTTCTCAAGCTTTTCCCGCCTCTTGATCAATGGGATATCGATAAGACTATCACCATTTAGATAAAGAATATCAAAAAGATTAAGGCACAAAGGGATTTCAATTGCAGTGGTTGAGACATCATATTTCCTGCGAAAACGCCTGAGTATTTCCTGAAATGGCTTCGGCCTGTTATTTTTTCCGATAGCTACGGCTTCACCGTCAAGAATAACACAATTTGTCAATACATTTGTTCTTATGGATTTTACAAGATCCGGCAACGAAGAAGTAACATCCTCAAGTTTTCGTGAATATATCGTAATGTCATTTTCGTTCTTATGGATCTGGACGCGTGCGCCGTCATATTTCCATTCCACTGCTACATGCCCCATTTCTTTTATAGTTTCATTAATACCAGCACCAATTTGCGCAAGCATCATTCTCAGTGGGCGGTTAATCATAACTCCAAGCTTAATAAGTCCCTCTTTTCCTTCTTTTTTTGCGGTAATTGCGACAAGACCTGAATCATTTGTCAGCAAAATTCCACGCTCGACAAGTTCAGAAGGTACACCAAATGCCTCTGCTATTGCATTTCGAACTATCCCTTCACCCACGCCGATACGCATCTCTTCGATCGCTAACCGTGAAAGATAAACGATTTCTGTGGGTTTGGCCTGGCTGAATAAATACTGGAGATTTTTTATTTTAGCGTCCTGTGAACCTTTTCCACTCAATTCCGATATCCTTTCAAACCGCAGATATACTTCTTTGATGGAAAGCTGCTCGCTTTCGGAAAATAAACTGAGATGGGTTTTGCCGCACAGGATCGCTTTTTCTAAAGCCAGTCCTACATCCCCTGTTTCTTTGATAAGTTCTTCAATTCGTTTTACTGGCAATGATGATGTTCTGGATATTGCTGAGTATAGAAGATTGGGGCCAAGACCAAGTTCTTTATTGCTCCATACAGGGAACACATGCCCCATAATGAAACGTGTAACAATCGGAAGCTCCTCATCACTTACTTCTTTAAGAAAATTCGAAACATTCGTGGTAATTTCAAGAGAACCCGAAATATGTTCTATCGCGCTGCATACTTTTGCAAAATCTTCAAAATAAGTCATATTAATAAAGCAACATAAAATTAAAAATAACAATAAATAAAAGGGTGTTGGCCCTTTTATTTATTGTGAGGTCGCATTTGCCAATTTTTCTGCATGAATGACACCGATGTCTGTTCCATGGCAGTTGGTGCAATATTTTGATCTTGAAAGGTGGACTGTTATGAGATTGCCGAAACTTGGATTAAGTGAATCTGGCGGTGCAGCATGGCAATTTTCACAGACTGAATAATGGCCAGGTCCATCTGCAGATTTATCAACGACAGGTATCTTTGGCGGGGAACCATGACAGGTATTACAATCCAGGCCAACTGTTCCCGGGCCAATATGGATATTATGCACCTGGCTTCCATGGCATGTCACACAGAGCCTTCCTCCATTTACATGGGGTTGTAAGTTTTGCGGGTCTTTATGGCATAACTCGCATTTGATCGTATCAACTTTTGCCGGGGCTGTTACTACAGCAGAAGTTCCTGCCGGGTTTGCTCCTGGTGTCTCTTGTCCTGCTACTGTTGTCTCTGTTGCTGTTGGCGCAGGAGTTGTTCTATTTACTTCTCCGGTTTTACCAGGGGTAATTTTACCGCCCAGGATATAATAACCACCGGCTGCAATCAGGATGACGGCCACCACGATCACAAAAATAATAGGAACCTTCGAATCTTTATTACTCATTATATATTCACCACGCTAATTAGGGTATTATATAGTTTTAAATGTTTTGGTTTATAATCATTCATTAGACTATATAAGGGATTCAGGTTTTTAACACGTGGGTTCAAAGGGTAAAGAATTCCCCTTCAGTGAGGGAGGGGATGAATTGTACCCTTTGCAATTGTTATTACTTTCATCCCGCT
>NZ_NTMG01000048.1 GCF_002487355.1 Candidatus Methanoperedens sp. BLZ2
AAGACTGGAGTTGCTTAATATCGGTTTTGCGATTTCTGCCTTCCGTTACACAGATAACGTCGGCTTCCAAGATCAACAGAATTTCGGGGCTTATAACCTTCACATCCATTATATTGCGGCCTAGTATCCCTACCCCCCAGCTTCACATTCGGTCTGTTACCAGACAGGGTGTGGGGTTCAGTTCTGAGGTGGCGGCTAGCCTTTCCTCATGCTGGATTTGCACCAGCTGGCGACTACGAACTTTGCTCGGCGCGCCTGCGTCCTCTGTTGTTGATTATACTTACTGAATTTATTTTCAATTAGGTTTCCTCAAAAATGCTTAATATGATTTGACAGTTGCAATGGTTTGCGGCAAAAAACGCTGTAAAATTGTTTGTTTCGAGCAGAGTGGAGAAGTCAAGTTTACTTTTAAAAATGACTGAGAGCCAGAAACAAGCGAAAAGATTATTAGCAATTAGTACAAATATTACATAAGAGGAGGTTAGTTGCATGGACTTATTCTGGACAATAGTTGTAATTTTGGTGATAATGTGGTTGTTGGGATATGGGTTCGGTTATCTTGGTAGCTTAATTCATATATTGCTGGTGATCGCTATTATCGTGGTACTGGTAAGAATCATCCAGGGACGTAGGCCGGTGTAATCAATCTGCACTGTAGATTCATACATAATATTCGTTGTGGAGGTTAATTTATGCAAGAAGAACAACAAGAAGAACAACAAGAAATAAAAGATCTAAAACATAAAATCGGTGAGCTGACCGCGAAATATGAAGACAAATATAATGAACTGTCTGAATCAATAAGCAAAGCGGTCAAGGAGAAAAAAGAATCGGCTGAAGCGAAAGTAAATGAAAAACCTCTTGCTTATGTGGCAGGAGCATTCGTGGGCGGGATTCTCGTGGGTTATCTGCTCGGGAGGGGAAAAGACTAGTGGAGCAAAGTATAACAGATTTTCTTTCCGGCCTTTCAAAATCGATAACCCAGGGATTTATCGAGCGTGGTGGAATTGGCAATTCCATAGAAGAAGGCATAAAGAAATCCAGAAAAAAGTTATTTATTACCGCGGTTGCGATCTCACTCGCAGCCACGGGGTTTTTCCTGACTTTCTGGGGGATTGCATCTGCAATTGATGCAATGTTCACTATGCGGGGCCTTGGTTTTGTATTAACAGGTTTAATTGGGATACTGGCCGGGGCGCTTGTATATAAGAGATAGAATGGGGAAGTAATTTTATGAAAGAATTAGAATTAATAGAGATAAAGCGTGAAATCAGTGAACTGAACACCAAATTTGATGAACTATCTAAATCAATAGGGAAAAAAGTCAGGGAGCAGCAAAAATCTGCTGAAGGGAGAGGGAATAAAAACCCTCTTGCTTATATGGCAGGAGCGCTCGTGGGCGGGGTTCTCATGGGCTACCTGCTCGGCAGGGGAAAAAGTTAGTGCAGCCGTTGGAAAGAATGGTGCGATAATTGTGGAAGTTCATATACTGGCTTCGCTTGCAGCAGATATGATCCATGACCGAAGCAGTAAAACTTGTTGCAAAGTCCTTTATAAAGGACATCAGCAAGATGAGTTGCACTGAATAGAAAACATACACAATTATCCTGAGTAACCTAATGCAAACTTGAGAAACTCTACAAAACAATTTACATGCGCGTGAATATGTATATATAGTGATTGTCCTAATTATTTATTGAGAAAGGGGAGTTAAAATAAATTTTTTCAAAATTATAAGCCACGTTTTTAACCCCTTCCCCTCTTTTTTCTCGTTTTTTGAATTTTATTGCATTGTTCAGCGGATTGAACATATATGACCATCATGTTTAAATAAGGCTATATAGATGGATAAATAATAAACTATCGAAAGTGGAAAACCTGATTAGTAATCACGACGTAGTGGGAAGCAGAAATCATTAAAAAAGGAACCAGCCAATGACTAAAGAAAAAAGTAATGTAAAATCCATGGAGGGCCTGCAAAAATGCCAGACAGGAATACGGGGACTTGATGAAATAACAGATGGAGGATTACCGAAAGGTCGTCCGACACTTGTATGCGGCAGTGCCGGGTGCGGTAAAACGTTGTTAGCAATGGAATTTCTTGTTCGCGGTGCAGTTCAATATAAAGAACCAGGCGTCTTTATGTCATTTGAGGAATCCTCAGAAGAACTGGTTCAGAATGTTGCATCTCTGGGTTTTGATCTAAAAGACCTTGAAGCAAGGAAAATGATGTCTCTTGATCATGTTCGCATCGAGCGAAGCGAAATCGAAGAGACAGGTGAGTACGACCTTGAGGGGCTGTTCATCCGTCTCAACCACTCTATCGATTCAATCGGCGCAAAGCGGGTGGTGCTTGATACCATAGAATCGCTTTTCGGCGGACTATCCAATGAAAGCATACTTCGCGCCGAACTTCGAAGGTTATTCAGCTGGCTGAAAGAAAAAGGCGTTACTGCAATTATTACAGGAGAAAAGGGCGAAGGTACCCTGACGCGGCACGGACTGGAAGAATATGTCTCGGATTGCGTGATCCTTCTTGACAACAGGGTGGATGTCCAGATTTCTACCAGGCGTTTGCGCGTCGTCAAATACCGCGGCTCAGCACACGGCACAAATGAATATCCATTCCTGATAGATGAAAAGGGGATTTCAGTGCTGCCCATTACATCACTCGGATTGCAGCACGATGTATCCAGTGAACGGATCTCCTCAGGCATCCCCCGTCTTGATACCATGCTTGGAGAAAAGGGATTCTATCGCGGAAGCAGTATTCTGATATCAGGCACGGCCGGGACAGGTAAAACAAGTACTGCTGCCAGCTTTGCTAATGCAGCATGTAAGCGCGGTGAACGATGTCTTTATTTTGCATTTGAGGAAGCTCCGAACCAGATTATCCGCAATATGCGCTCAATAGGCATTGATCTTGAACCGTGGATGAAGCAGGGTCTTCTGCAAATTTACTCGGTGCGCCCCACGATTTACGGCCTGGAAATGCATCTTGTAAAGATGGCAAAATTAATAGATGAATTTAAGCCCAAAGTCGTTATTGTCGACCCGATTACAAATTTGATCTCTATAGGTAATGAAACTGAGGTAAAAGCAATGCTGGCGCGTCTTATTGATTACCTGAAAGCAAAACAGATCACGGCTCTCTTTACGAACCTGTCGCAAGCCGGAGGTCCTCTTGAACAGACAGAGTTCGGTATTTCATCCTTAATGGATTCATGGCTATTACTTCGGGATATTGAGGTCGGTGGCGAACGTAACCGCGGTCTGTATATACTAAAGTCACGCGGCATGTCCCATTCCAACCAGATACGTGAGTTCCTGTTGACCGATAAAGGTATAGACCTGATAGATGTGTATCTTGGTCCCTCAGGCGTACTGACAGGTTCTGCGAGGGCCGCTATTGAGATGCAGGAAAAGACAGCAGGACTTATGCACGCTGAAGAAATCGAACGCAAGAAGCGTGAACTTGAACGCCAGCGCAAATCGCTGGAAGCGCAGATCGCAGCACTTCACGCAGAGTTTGAAGCTAAGGAAGAAGAAGTAAATATGCTTATTCACCACGAAAAACTTCAAGAGGAGACACAAAGAGAAGCCAGGAAAGAAATGGCGCATATTCGCAAGGCAGATGCGAGTAAGGGCGTGATCAACCAACCAAAAAAGGCAGGCAAGAGGAATATTAAATGAATGATATAACCGAACCGGAATCATGGGAGCTAAGACTGTACGTGGCTGGACAGACACCTAAATCAATAACAGCATTTAACAATCTTAAAAAACTATGCGAA
Organism: Candidatus Methanoperedens sp. BLZ2; assembly: GCF_002487355.1. GTDB lineage: Archaea > Halobacteriota > Methanosarcinia > Methanosarcinales > Methanoperedenaceae > Methanoperedens. Next base: position 3,795 of record NZ_NTMG01000048.1, read on the forward strand.
GAGCATCTGGCTGGCAAATACAGGATCGAGGTAATCGATCTGCTAAAAAACCCGCAACTTGCGAAGGGCGACCAGATCTTTGCCATCCCGACCCTTGTACGAAAACTTCCCCAGCCTTTGAAGAAAATTATCGGGGACCTCTCAAATAAAGAGCGTGTCCTCGTGGGACTTGACCTGCGTCCACTCAGGGAAAAGTGAAAATGGAATACATATACGTAAGGAGCTTACAGGAGATTTAAGAATTATGGAAGATACACCGATAAAATATACTCAAAAAGAATATGAGGAGGCAATTGCAAAATCGGGGGAGGAAAAATATATCCTGCGTTTATACATTACCGGTATTACTCCAAAATCCACAAAAGCTATTCTGAACGTCAAGAAAATATGCGAAGAAAGTCTCAAAGGCCGCTATGAACTTGAGGTAATCGATATATACCAGCAGCCTGTTCTTGCTAAAGACCAGCAGATAATCGCCGCGCCCACGCTCATCAAGAAACTTCCTCTTCCTTTAAGGAGAATTATCGGTGATATGTCAGATAAAGAACGCATTCTTGTAGGGCTGGATTTGCGCCCCAAGAAATAAGAATATGAAGAAAAACAAAACAAAAGAAGAACTTCTACACGAAAACCAGGAGCTTGAGATACGGCTTGAGGAGGCTGAAGAGACCCTGCGTGCCATCCGCAGCGGTGAGGTCGATGCACTGGTCGTATCAACAGAACAAGGCGACAGGGTTTACACACTCAAAGGCGCTGAGCAGCCCTACCGTATCCTTATCGAGGAAATGAAGGAAGGTGCTGTTACACTGGCAGAAGATGATACCATTCTTTACTGCAACATGGGTTTTGCAAGGATGCTCAAATCGGCGCTTGAAAAAATGATCGGCACCGGAATTTCACAATTTGTTTCGCCTGTGGACAGGCTGGTATTCGATGAGCTGCTGCGGCAGGGCAAAAAAGGCGGCAGCAAAGGAGAAGTCACATTCCTGGCAGGGGATGGGACGATTGTACCGGCGCATATCTCTATCAATGCCATGCAGCTGAACGGGGTATCGACAGTTTATCTTGTTGCCACAGATATAACCGAACTCAAAACTGCCAAGGAGGCATTGCAAAAGGCACATGACGAATTAGAAATAAAGGTAGGGGAAAGAACCGCAGAGCTTGTAAACGCTAATGAAGAATTGAAGGCTGAAATGACCGAGCGCGAGCAGGCGGAAGAGGCACTGCGGGAGAGCGAGCAGCTCTGGGCCACAACCCTGGCCAGTATCGGCGATGCGGTCATTTCCACCGATGTCGAAGGACGGATCACTTTCATGAACGCAGTGGCAGAAGCATTGACAGGCTGGACTCTCGCTGAGGCTTCGACAAAACCGATAACCGATGTGTTCAACATTATCAACGAATACACTCGCAAGAAAGTTGATAACCCTGTCACCAGGGTGCTCCTTGAAGGGAACATTGTCGGTCTTGCCAACCACACGATCCTTGTAAGGAAGGACGGAACAGAAGTCCCGATCGACGACAGTGGTGCACCGATTAGAGACGGGGGCGGGAAGATTATGGGCGTGGTACTTGTCTTTCGCGACATTACCGAGCGCAAGCAGGCGGAGGAATCATTACAGGAGGCACACCGGAATTACAGTGGTCTCTTTAATAACAAGACCGTTGGGTTAGCGTATTGTAAAACGATCTTTGATGAACATAATCGTGCAGTTGACTATACCGTACTGGACATTAATGAAACTTATACCGTCTTGACGTGCATACAGAGAAAGGACATCGTTGGTAAAAGGATTACTGAGGCGGTTCCGGGTATCTCCCAGGATTTGATTGACCAGCATAACCGGGTAGCTGTGACAGGTGAGGATATCCATTTTGAGACTTACGATCCGGCTACTGATAGATGGTATGATGTGAATGTTTACCGTCCGCAGCCAGGTTACTTTATTTCTGTGTTTTATAATATCACCGCGCGCAAGCGAGCTGAGGAGGCGCTGCGCAGAGCGCATGATGAGTTAGAACTACGAGTTCAGGAGAGGACAGCACAACTGAAAGAAGCTAACAAAGCATTGGCAGAGAGAGAAGCAAGCTACAGGGAGCTTACTGAAAGCATTAACGACCTATTCTATGCGATGGATAGAGATTTAAAATATACCTACTGGAATAAAGCATCTGAAGTTCTCACAGGGATTTCAGCGAAAGATGCTATTGGAAAATCTCTCTACGAAATTTTCCCTGGTCTAAAAGGGACAAAAGTTGAGCAGTTCTATATCAAATCATTAAAAAAACAGCGACCCGGGCGTTTAGAGAGTGGGTTCCAGGTTGGGGACAAAAATTACATTTTTGAAATTAATATTTATCCAACTAAGACCGGTCTCTCTGTTATTGCCAAAGATATCACTGAGACGAAAATGCTTGAAGCGCAATTATTACGCGCGCAGCGAATGGAGAGCATAGGCACTCTTGCAGGCGGCATAGCGCATGATCTCAACAATGTACTGACGCCGATCATGCTGTCGCTGCAGTTGTTAAAGGAAAAAAACAAAGATGAACAGGGCCAGAAATTGCTTACCATTCTTGAGCAGAACTGCCAGCGCGGAGCTAATTTAATAAAGCAGGTTCTGTCTTTTGCACGAGGGGTAGAGGGTGAACGCAATCCTCTTCAGGCAAAACATGTTATCGCAGAAATCGAGAAGGTCGCAAAAGAGACATTTCCAAGAAATATCGAGATTCAGACCAATATAGAAAAAGATCTCTTTACTATCTCAGGAGACGCCACACAACTGCATCAGGTTATAATGAATTTGAGCGTGAATGCCCGCGATATTATGCCTGATGGCGGTGTATTAAGTATCACAGCCTCGAATTTTTTCATTGATGAGAATTATGCCCGGATGCATAAAGAGGCAAAAGTCGGTTCTTACGTTATCATTTCAGTTTCAGATACCGGAAGTGGCGTCCCTCCCAGGATAGTAGATAGAATCTTTGAACCGTTTTTCACAACAAAGGAATTCGGTAAAGGTACGGGACTTGGCCTGTCAACAGCACTTGCAATTGTGAGGAGCCATGGCGGATTTATAAACGTATACAGCGAGATTGGAAAAGGAACGACGTTTAAGATATATTTGCCCGCGGTTAAAACCGATATACAAAAAGAAGAAGAAGAAGAACAGCTTAAATTATACATCGGGCATGGAGAGTTGATTCTCGTTGCTGAAGATGAAGGCTCAATTCGTGAAATTACTTCCTCGACATTGGAAACATATGGATATAAAGTCCTTATATCCAGCGACGGTGCGGAGGCTGTGGCATTGTATGCCCAGAACAAGGATAAAGTTAAAGTTGTTCTTATGGATATGATGATGCCGGTTATGGATGGTTATACAAGCATCCGGGCGATTCATAAAATTAATCCTGAGGTTAAGATTATTGCAGTTAGCGGATTAGCAGAGAAGGATAAAATTGCAAAAATAGGAACATCTAATGCAAAAGCTTTTTTATCAAAGCCTTACACTGCTGAGAAGTTGTTAAAAACCATACATGAAATCATAAGCACAGAATAAGATAATAATGAAACCTTTGAATAGTATAAACGACAGATGAAATATGAGTGAGGTATGCAGATCAAAATATTGGTTGTAGATGATGAGAAGTGTATAGTCAACGCATTGAAGATGTCTCTTGAATGTGATAACTACAAAGTTATTGAAGCGTATACTGGCGACGGGGCCATCAGGAAGGTGCACTGTGAAGCTCCTGATTTGATCTTACTAGACATTATGCTTCCTGACATGACAGGTTATGAGATATGCAACAAGTTCAGGAAAGACCCGTTGACCCGATCAATCCCGATAATTATGCTAACCGGAATGGGTGAGACAGGCAGGATTGCAGGTATGGGATTAGGGGCGGACGAATATATCACAAAACCGTTTGACCTGAATGAACTCAAGGCAAAAATCCGCGCTGTGCTGGACTCGATAGAGAGATGAACGAATCAAACGATACCATTCTTCTTTTTCCCTGCAATTGGCAGCAAAAAGGTAAATTTACTCCCTTCACCAGCTATGCTTTCTGCCCAGATTTTGCCCCCATGCAGTTCCACCAGGTGCTTTGTAATAGCAAGACCAAGACCTGTACCTTCGTATTTCCTGGATATTCCTGAATCAAGCTGCTCATACTCCTGGAAGAGTCTTGGCATATCTTCTCCCTTGATCCCTATACCGGTATCAGAAACAGAGATCTTGACCATATCCCCCTCTTTTTTTACTGATACTGTAACAATTCCTCCCTCTTGCTTGCTGAATTTTATCGCGTTGCCCAGCAGATTGAAAAATATTTGCTTAACAGCCCGCCTGTCAGCCTTTATAGCCGTCATTTCAGAGTCGAATTCTTTTTTCAGGATTATATTATGCTGTGCGGCATTTTCTTTGATAAGGTCGAGTATTTCATTTACTGTATCAGGCACAGATATTTCTTCTATAGCCATTTCCAGCTTTCCTGCTTCCATCTTAGCCATATCGAGAATATTATTGATAAGGGTAAGTAAATGCTTGCTGCTTTTTAGAATATTATCCACAAATAACATCTGTTTTTTATTCAATTTGCCCTGTGCCCTTCCCTGCAAAATTAGTGAATATCCAATGACAGATGTTAGGGGAGTCCTCAGTTCATGACTCATAATTGCCAGAAACTCTGATCTGGTTTTGTTTGCGAAGATGAGACGCTCATTCTCAGAACGTAATTCTTCCAATTTTTTGCGGTCTGTGATGTCTTCGATCGCAAGGAGAATCATATCCGCACCCGCCCGATTGATCTGGCAGGCATTGAGCAGCATCACCTTTCGCCCTGTATCAGGAAGCTCCATCTCAACTTCAAAATCCCTGAACTGGCTATCCCTGGGAATATCTTCAAGTAATTCCCTGAGCCCGGGAATATTCCACACGCCGCTCCCAAGTTCATATAATGGTCTGCCCCGGGCATCTTCGATCGATATTTTGAACATCTTATAAAAAACATTATTCGCCATCTTCACACGCTGATATAAATCGAGAACAACAATAGGTTCTCGTATTGTATCTATGATGCTCCAGGCGTCCGTAATGGATAGCCCTTGCAGATTATCAATTTTAGCTTTTTTTTCTTTCCTGGTCATGTTTCGAATTCCCAAAAAACAATTGTTGAAGTTGTATGAAAGGGATAGGCAAAGATAATATCGTGTCAAAACAATATATATGTTGTTGAAGTAGTATGAAGAAAGCATTTCAATTCAGGATATATCCAAGCAAGAATCAAGAAGGATATTGACCAGTGATATGTTACTTTTTCCTGTGAACCTGAATTCGAGGATTTACAAATACAAAACATGGTGCAGAACCATCATCTTGCTAAATCCATATCAGATGCAGGATGGTCACAGTTGATGAACTTAACGTACCGCAGGAACTACGGGATTTCAAGCCTGCCTGAGCAATCTCAATAGAGAAGCAATGAAGCAGGAAGCTCCCCAGCTTTAGCGGGGAGTAGTTCATGTTAATAAATCCTCTGCAAAAATTCTGCCTTCATCATATTTGTTTTTCCAACTTTATTATACCATGTTTAAAAATAAACGATCGATTGGAAAGTTTTAAATACCAATGAATTTATCTGTATATTGTTTGCAAAGCAAGTGAACTATGGGAGTGGGAATTCATCGTGCCTGCCTCCCGCCAAAATCTGGTGTGGGGAAGGCACAATCCCTATAACAAATTTCCTGGTACAGTGCCAGCAAGCAATTTTTCCAGAATAAGGATAAGGAAGGTGAAATAAATGAGATATTCTATAGGAGATATAGTAAAATTTAAGACCGGGTCTGCTGAAACGCATAAAGGAGAAATCAAGTTCATAGAAGAAAATTCTAATGAAAGCACTTTGTATATAAACAGCTTCAGTGGGTGGGCATACAAAGTTCCTGAAAAAAAGGTTCTGGCACGATGCTGCTGACCGAGTAAATACAGATGACAGAAGCTGAAGTTTCATTATATGACCAGAAAAACGGGCATTTTTCCTTTGAGCATAATAATATAGACATACATGATAGAAACGATAGTGGAAATGATAGCAATAATCGTTTGATGCTCGCGTTCAGGGAGGAAAGAGCTGCACTTCTCAAAGCCGGCCTCACCGGTAAAGATATCGAATCATTGTACCTCAGGATCAATGGCATCGTTGTTATTGGTGTAAGCTGGCAGGACTTTAAATCATAGTAACATCTTAATCCATAGAAGTCCGTTTTAACCTCATTTTTATTCTTGCCTCTAATTCCCTCGGGTCAAAAGGTTTTATCATATAATCATCTATGCCAAAACCTATCGCTTTAAGCTTATCTTCTACAGTGGCCTTGGCAGACAAAATTATTATTGGCAAATTCTTTGTAGAATCATGTTCTTTTAACTCTTTGCAGACCATGTAGCCATCCATTTCAGGCATCATGATATCCAGGACCAGGATGTCAGGTGACCTGGCAAAGACCATACCCAGAGCTTCTTTTCCATTTGCAGCTTCCAAAATCTCGTATTGATCATCTATAGAATACCGGACAATGTCAATAACATTTTTATCATCATCTGCAATGAGTATTTTGATTTTCTTTTCAACTATTTCTTCTTCATTTTTTAAAAACCAGATTTTTGTTGTGCCTATCTCTTCGCCATCAACCAGGTTTTTTTCTTTCATACCATCCAGATATTTCAGGGCAGTTGCCTTGCTCATATTTACCCTGCTGACTATCTCGGTAGTTGTTAGTTTTCCATTTTTTAGTACGTTAAGCAATTCTTTTTCTCGCCAGTGCATATTTTACTCTTCAAGTTTGTTTAAATTTAAATGATCGTATATTGGTTTATGACTATTAATATTTGCTTACAGAAACAAGGATGATTTCAGCAAGATTATGTGGCAAAATTCATAAAAAAGTTAAAGAAAAAAATTAAAGAAAATGTTTGAGGTTGTGGCCCCAAACACTTGCATATTATACGGCGTTATTCCTCAAAGACTTTTTTGACCTGGCCGACCTTTTCTTGAACTTTGCCGGCCTGTTTTTCTACTTTGCCTTCTGCTTCCAGTTCAGGGTTATCGGTGAGTTCCCCCGCAGTTTCCTTGATTCCGCCCTTTATTTTGTGAACTTTGCCTTTAATCTGATCTTTTGTGCTGCTTTTCATAGTATATTATTCCTCCCTTATTATCTGATTGTAATTTTAACTATCTGCGCTCCAGCATATCTCCTATGTAGGTGCCTATGATGAATAGTACTGCAAGGATTATAACTTCGATAAATAAGTACACTCCGGCTAAACTGCCAAGCAGCAGAATCGCTCCGCCCCATAATAATCCAAGCCCTACCATTATAGCACCCAGGATTATTCCGATCACCACTCCTCTTTTCAATAATGCTGAACGGTCTTCTTTGCCCGGTTTCATGTAGCCATAAATAATTCCGATTATAATTATTAATATCTGCAGTATATATGCCATAACATCCTCCTGATTTTAAACACCATATTCCAGATACTCTACGAGTCTTCCATTATCTTTTCCTGAAACATTGTCCCACCCAAATAGATGCATATATCCACTCCTTGCTTAATAGCATTTAATATTATTCACATTTATCCACATATACTTTGCGCTGGAAGTCAGCGTTATTGCGTCAGCAAGTCTGTTTGCCTTGAACCCACAATATCAGGAGAATCTTTTCCTGCACAACTTTCCCAAAATCCTGCAATTGCACTTTGAGCGTATTCATCATATTATTTATCTTCGTGGGTTCAAAGGGTTGAGAATACCCCTTCCGATAGGTGGGGGATGAATCAGACCCTTTGCAATTGTAATACCTATCCCGAAAAAAGTATTGTTCAGATAGCATTTTAAGGGATAGGCATAACGAATATATAGTATCAAATACATATATAGATTGTTCAGATAGCATGAGAAAATCATTTCAATTTCGGATATACCCAAACAAAAAGCAAGAAGTAGCTCTTGAGAGGACTCTTTCTACATGCAGACATCTTTACAATGATGCTCTTGCAGAGAGAAAACGAAATGCTGAACTTAACAGACTTCAAAAATCATTCGATCTATTCCTGTGGGGGTATCCTGAATGGATTAATTACTATGACCAAGCAAATCAACTACCATTGACAAAAACAGCATTCCAGAAAGAAGTACATTCACAGGTACTACAGAATACCCTGAAGCGTGTCGAACGAAGTTTCCAGAATTTCTTTAATGGCGCAGGATATCCGAGATTTCAAGGAAGGAATAGATATAATTCATTCACATATCCCGGTAGCGGTCTGAAACTCAATCTTAATGAAGGTAAGCTCATTCTCTCTAAAATAGGTGGTTTGAAAATCATATTGCATCGAGAAATTGAA
>NZ_NTMG01000045.1 GCF_002487355.1 Candidatus Methanoperedens sp. BLZ2
GTTTTACGCTGTGCTGCAACCGTTTACCCACATCGGTCTTGAACAATATCAAGACTTCACTTATTTGACAACATCAACTTTGATACCACATGGGTGTGATGTTCGTCATCAGAAGATTGGTATGATACCATATATACATGACCCAAGCGGGATGAAAGTAATAACAATTGCAAAGGGTACAATTCATCCCCTCCCTCACGGAAGGGGAATTCTTTACCCTTTGAATCCACGTGGTTAAAACACTGGTTTTATACAATTGGTTTGGCCTGATAGTTATTATCATGATTATTAAAATTTTAATGGATAAATTTAAATAAGAATATAACTAAACTTGGATATGTGTGTCAAACCCGACATGTTGGATTCACGGCAAATTGAGGAAAATAAAGGAAGAAGCCAACAAATCGGGGAAGTATGAAAAATACAGATAAAAGGAGGTTTCAAATATGGGAATATGGGCATGGGTCCAACCTGTGGATAGGATATGGAAGGTAGTTTCAGATATTGAAAAAGGAACGCTTCACGTTTATAATGAGAAAAACGAGTTGATATTAGACCAAAAAGGAATGACTAAAGAAGAAGTCTCTTTCATAGAGGATTGTTTCCTTCAGGTAGTTGCCACAAATCTCAATGCGGATAAAACGAGCCTGCCTCAGATCACTGAAGTTAAAGTAGAAAGGCCAGTCCGTGAGTTTAATTATATGTATTCGTGAGATGCCAATTTTATCTGTGTACTTAGTGATTTCAAAACGCTGTCCCTGATGATATTGGCTTCAGGGCCTGTCCGTATCCTGGGGCGCGTTAATTTAACATCAAATATATCTTTAACCTTACCAGGGCGGGCTGACATGACAATTACCCTGTCTCCGAGATAAACCGCTTCATCAACACTATGGGTGACAAAAAGCACGCTTATGTGTTCTGTCTCCCAGATCCTGAGTAATTCTCCCTGCATAAGATTTCTTGTTTGTGCATCAAGCGCCCCGAAAGGTTCATCCATCAACAGCAGTTTCGGATTATTTGCATAAGCCCGGGCTATCCCCACTCTCTGTTTCATTCCCCCTGACAATTCATTGGGGTAATGGTTCTCAAACCCGTTCAAACCTACAAGGTCGATATAGTGTTTTGAGATACTTTCACATTCCGTTTTAGTCATTCCTTTTACCTGAGGTCCGAATTCGATATTCTCTTTCACGGTTCTCCAGGGGAATAATGCATATTCCTGGAACACAAAACCACATTCCTTATTTACCCCGTCTATTTTTTTACCATCAAGGGATATAATTCCCTCATCTGGCGCAACAAGCCCTGCTGCAAGGCGTAGAATTGTTGTTTTTCCGCACCCGCTTGGGCCAAGAAGGCATACAAATTCCCCATTCTCAACCTCAAAATTTACATCCAGGAGCGCCTGGAAATTATTGAATTTCCTGGAAACCGAGCTAAAGACTAATCTACCCAATTTATGTACCTCCTCTGTAAAAGAAGGATGCTTATGTTCATAATATATCCGATCACGCCTATTACTATCATTCCTGCCACCATTTCCGAATAGCGGCCAAGGTCTCCCATGTTCCAGATAAAATAACCAAGGCCAACAGGACTCTTGATAACCATCTCGGCTGCTACAATTGCCATCCATCCCACACCAAGGCCGATCCTCAATCCGGTCATAATGGATGGAAGCGCAGAAGGAATAACCACTTTTTTTACAATCATTGATTCTGAGGCCCCGAGTGTTTTTGCAGCATCGATCAGTCGTGTGTCTGTTGATTTAACTCCCTGGATCGTGTTAAGGATAATTGGGAAAACCACACCAATAAAAACAATAAATATCGATCCGCCTGATACGAAAATAAATACTGATAGCGGTATCCATGCCATGGGAGGCATATTGCGAACGATTTCAATTATGGGATTAAATAAATTTCCGAGAAATTTTGAATATCCTACACCAATACCCACAGGTACTCCAATGATAAATGCAATTATCCCGCCTTCGATCACCCGCACAAGACTTGCGTAAACGTGGTTAATTATACCGTACGTGAAGGACGGGCCGTATATTCTTGTGAACATCGAACCAGCAAGAGCATACCATGTTTCAACAGGTGTGGGAATGTCCCTGAGGCGAATGAAAGGAATATTGAAAATATCATTCCTTGCAAGTATCACCAGTATTTGCCAGACAAGAGTAAAAACGATAAGGGAAAGGATGTTTATTAACAATCCTCTTTTCCCGGTCTCGAATTTCATCAATAGCTGACCTTAAGTCCTTCCTTATCGGCCTCCATGAGGAAAAGAACATGCTGTATCGTCCCCTGCCCCGGGAACCCAACGGTCTGTCCTTGCAGGTCCTTTAATGAAGTTATGTTATTGGCAACAACGATAACCGACCCTTCATTATTCATCCCGGCGATAACACCGACTTTTGTATCATTATTAGAAAAATCATTGCTATTGATCCGGTGAATAATTACAGGAGGTATTCCCAGACTCCCGACATCAACCGTATTTCCTTTAAAGCCCTGCTGCATTTCAAAAGCGCCATTCTGGAACGGGGCACCTTCGGCTATAACAATATTTATTCCTAAATCCCTGTAATATCCTTTTTGCCATCCTATATAGAATGGAAGTTCATGGATATCATTTACAAGATAAGCATATCGAATGTTTACCGGTTCTTCCAATGCAATTCTGGAAATATTTTCATCTTTATTATTGACCGCCCAATCGACATAATTGTTAGTTACGAGCGAATCGGCATAATCTTGCGCATTATTGTATCCTGACATGTTCCATTTCTTCGTATCAAAAATTCCAAAATCCTGTATCTTCTGGATAAATGTAGCTGTCCCAGCCACATTTGTATTGTAAACGAATTCGACATCAGCAAGGCTCAGGTTCGCAGCGACCGGATCTGTCATTCCACCAAATTGCATTGTATAATTTATCAATTGTTCATGGTCGGGTGAATCGCTCTGCTTTGCATTATTGATATATTCGACCGATTTTAACTGCACGAGAGCCATGCGCTTTAAGATCTCGTCAGAATTATTAGTCTTCTTATACCAATCGTCATCATAAGCTACAACACAGCAGGGATGATCAGTCCATATATTTCCTGAAAATATCAGGTTTTTCCCATACCCTTTGGTGACAGCTATTGCAGGATATGGTTCCCACATTATGAATCCGGCAATTTCACCGGTCCCCAATCTCTGTACCATTTCCTGTCCGCTCATTTTCACAAGGTTAATTGGCTCACTGACCTGCGGAGTTTTTTCACTTTCAAGACATCCGGCTACAAAAATTGCTATAATGATAAGAAACAAGATCTTCATCAAATTTTTCATGATTTACCTCAATAATATTCAATCAACTATTAATCAATATATAGATTAAAATATCGCTATTTAATGGTTTCCGTTTTTTTTGGAAAAAACGCAGTAAAAAATAAATATTTTGTACATAATGGTAAATCCATAGAGATGAGGTGATGAAAACGAACGAAGATATACAGACACTCAATAAGCAGGCGCTACTGTATTCAAAAGATCTCGAAGCGATAATTGAGGAAATGCACAGGGTAATAATCGGGCAGGATAATGTCCTTGAAAAACTCATTCTTGCTCTGGTTGCGGATGGTCATGTGCTCCTTGAAGGCATGCCTGGTCTTGCAAAGACACTGATGATAAAAACATTATCCGATACAATAGAGGCATCTTTTAAACGGATACAATTCACTCCTGACCTTCTCCCCGCTGATATTATCGGGACACGGATATATAACCAGAATACTTGCCAGTTTTCAACACGAAAAGGCCCGATATTCGCACATTTTATCCTTGCTGATGAGATAAACAGGGCTCCTCCTAAAGTACAGAGCGCTCTCCTTGAGGCCATGCAGGAAAAGCAGGTCACTATCTCGGATGAGAGCCATCAACTTGAAAAACCCTTTCTTGTAATGGCTACCCAGAATCCTGTCGAGACACAGGGAACATACGAATTACCTGAAGCTCAGGTTGACCGCTTCATGTTCAAGATAATACTGGATTATCCTACCCAGAAGCAGGAGCAAGAAATCATGAAAATGGTCTCAGGTGAGGGTTTATCAAAAATTAGCAGGATCATTGCCCCTTCAAGGATAATCGAGATCCAGAATTTCAATCATAGCATCTATCTGGATGAAAAGATCTCAAAATATCTCACCGATATTGTCCAGGCTACAAGAGACCCGAAGCAATACGGGCTTGATATAAAGAACTTCATCGAATACGGGGCATCCCCGCGCGCATCAATATATCTTGCCCTCGGAGGAAAAGCAAGCGCTCTCCTTGCAGGGAGAGGATATGTGGTACCTGAAGACATAAAAAGAATAGCAATGGATGTCCTGAGGCACCGCATCATCCTGACATATGAAGCATTGGCGCAAGAGATGACACCGGATAAGATAATCGCATCGATCCTTGAAAAAGTGCCTGTTCCCTGATTCTGATCAATTAAAGGTGACATGGAGCGTGAGATTTTGGCCCGTCCAACAACTTCGGAAATAATCTCAAAAGTAAGACAGATCGAAATAAAGACCAACCGGCCTGTGGAAGGAATTATCAGCGGGGCTTATCTTTCTGCCTTTAAAGGAACTGGCATTGAATTCTCGGAAGTGCGTGAATACCAGGCTGGAGATGATCCGAGGACCATTGACTGGAATGTTACGGCACGGATGAACCATCCATTTGTGAAAGAGTTCATTGAGGAACGAGACCTGACAATAGTTATAGTATTTGATATTTCAAGGTCATCCGAATTCGCAACCGTGGGTTCACTGAAAAAGGATATAGGTATTGAGCTATGTGCTTCTCTTGCCATGTCCGCGATCAGGAACAATGATAAAGTAGGTCTTGTGCTCACCTCGGACATTGTGGAGAAATATATTCCGCCAATGAAAGGGAAAAGGCATGTATTCAGGATAATAAGAGAGACTATTTTTCATGAGCCGGAACATGATAGAACCGACCTTTCCGTGCCGCTTGTAAAGCTTTCCAGGATTCTTAAGAAAAAGAGTGTGATCTTTATAATTTCGGATTTCCAGGATGATCCGGGGAATATAAAAAAGCCGCTTCAGGTGCTAAAGAACAGGCATGACATAATAGCAGTGAGACTATGGGATGTGAGGGAGCAGGAACTTCCTGATATTGGCCTTATCGAGCTTGAAGATGAGGAGACAGGTGAGCAGATACTTGTTGATACCGCAGATGCCGGATTCAGGATGCGATTTGCGGAAAATGTAAAATCCAGGAATAAGAAATTAAATGATGTCACAAAACGCCTTGAAATTGATCTGATAGAAATTTCAACCGCACAGGATTGGATAAAACCAATATTGAAATTCTTTAAAATGAGGGTGAGACGATGAATTTGAATTTTGGGAACCCGTTATGGTTTGCTGCCCTGTTGATTATCCCTGTTGTCTGGTATTTTTACAGGAAATCCATTAAAAAGAAAAAATCTCTTGCTATTAAGTTTAGCAATATTTCGCTTATCAAAGAAGCAGGTATGGGAAAATCAAGGGCAAAGGAAGTCCTTTTTTATATGAATATACTTTTGATCGCCTTGCTTGTCACAGCTCTGGCCGATCCCCATATACCACTCAAACAAACAAAAGAAGGTGTAAATGTGGTCATGGTGATGGATGTCTCTGGAAGCATGGCGGCCAATGATTATAAGCCCACACGGCTTGAGGCAGCTAAGGAAAGCGCAAAGATATTGATTGACGAATTAAATAATAAAGACAATTCAGGCATTGTTATATTTTCAAGCGGTGCGACAACGTCAGCGTATCTTTCACCTTTTAAAGATAAAGTGATTGAGAAACTTTCAGGGATAAAGCAGACAGAAGGTGAAACATCTCTGGGTGATGGTCTTGCGCTTGCTGTGGACATGGCAACTTCTATCCCGAACAAGAAAAAAGTCATAGTTCTCATGAGCGATGGCGTTAACAATGCAGGTGTGATAAGCCCGGATGATGCCATTTCATATGCAAAGACGAATAATATCCAGGTCTATACCGTTGGAATAGGATCGAACGAAAAAGTCATCCTGGGTTATGACTGGTTCGGACGTCCGCAGTATGCCGAGCTTGATGAAGCAACACTGCAAAAAGTAGCAAAAGAAACGAATGGCCAGTATTTTAAATCAGTGGATATTGGAACGCTTGAGAAAATATACAGCGAGCTTCCACAAAAAATAGAACGTGAGCCCGAAGATTCAAGCATTAAGGACTGGGTCATTATGGCTTCAATAGGGGTTCTGCTTGCACAGTTGTATCTGAGATTCGGAAGGTACAGGATTTTGCCATGAGGTCAACTACCTCCCTTTGAAAAGGGAGGCTTGTAATTCCAATTTTCGCTAAAGAGTTGGTTCTCCATAAGGCGCATGATACAAATATCAAGAACGGACTACGATAGGCTGGTTGACATCGGGGTTTCCAACCTACCAAGCAGATTACACTATTGTACTGTCGGAGCAGCCCACAATATCGAACTCCCATCAAAGGATGTTTCAAGGTGTACATTGCTGTACCAAATCGATATGTTAAGGAATGATATGATATGAAAGTATATATAGATAACGAGAACGATAAAAATACGAATATGAAGCGGGGTACGATTCCTCCCCTGATTATAAATCAGGGGCTTCCTCTACCCCTGCACCCCAACGATGTGAGAATATGAAAAGATCAAAGATAGTATTAATTTTATTATGTTTCTTAATTCTATTTTCAGGCACAGCATCTGCAAAACAACTAACAGTCAAAAAAGTTACGAATACGGATATAAAAACAGGCGATAGCGTCAATATTACGCTTGAGTTTGAAAATCCCTTCAATAAATCCATACCAATTAAAATCCAGGATAATAATATCCTGGGAAATAACGGGCTTGAGATCCAGTGTTACGAATATACTCTTCCCAATAATCCGCATACAGGAGTTTCATACGATTTTCCGATACAGGCCTATTCAGCCGGGGAGTTTACACTTGACCCTGCAACAGTTACTTATACAAATCCGGAAACAGGGACAGAGGAATCTGTAACATCCGGGCCTGTCAGGGTTTCCATAAAACAGGGGGGAACAACAGGGCAGCAGCAGGGTATTACCAGGATATACAATTGCGGCGGTGTGAGCATGCAAAGCACTTCTATATCATCAAGCAGCTCAACTTCAATTTCGATAAGCAGTGGCAGCCAGCAGACAGGCCAGAATAACAATCCGCAGCCTGCTGGTTCTCCGGAAAATATCCAGCAGAGCGCCCAGGATATGCAAAATATCAAACAGGAAATGGAGCGCCAGAAGCAGGAACAGCAAAAAATGGAAAACGAGTTAAGGGAAAGGATCGAGAATAACAGCGATTTCCGGAAACTAAATGAGCAGCTTCAAAAACAGTGGTATGAGCCTGCGGGCCAGGAAATAAAACCGGAGTCCAATGATACCGGGAATTTTGATTACAGGTACAAGAAAGGCCAGGAGTCTGCGAACATAAGCGGCAGGATGAATGCCGGAGAAATGGAAAATATCACGAAACAGAGCACTGAAGATATAAAGAAGCTGGAACAGTATATCGGGAGTAATGAAACATTCATGCAAATGAATAAGACGCTCTCAGATAAAGGATATAACCTGACTGGTAAGAATATTGATATGAAAACAAATATCAGCAGTTTTGAATATTCATATGGTGACAGGCAGGGAAGGAATGCTTCGATCTCAGGTAATGTGACAGATACAGGTGAGATAAAAGATATCTCGCTAAAAGAACCGGAGCCGCCATTCCCATACTGGATACTTGCTGTTCTCCTTATGCCTTTGCTCGGGATCTATCTATACTCGAAGTTCAGGAATAATGCAAAGCCTGTTGAACCACTGAGAGAGATCATATATATTGACCCTAAGAAGAATGCTCTTTTAATGCTTGAAAAAGCAATAGGTATGTTTAATAACGGTATGCAAAGAGAGGCATATGTGGAAGCTTCACATGCTGTGAGATCATATTTTAAGGGAACTTCAGGGATGAATGAACTTACAAGCGATGAGATAATAAAGAATATCCGCGGATCAAAAGATGAGGGATATGTAAGGGATGTCAGCGAGTGTTTTATGCTCTGCGATCTTGTTAAATTTGCAAAATATGAACCGAATGCGGAGGATTTCAATCGGGTTGTGGAATATGCGAAGAGGGTAATTGTATAAGACCATTCTTGAAATGAGTAGGTTCCAGAAGTCATTTGTCTCTACTCGAGCCAATATCGACAGTATAATAAATAAAGTCCTTCTTTAAGGGTGACCGTTACAATTCGTGTTGGAAATTATCCCATCGTGCAACACTTATCCAAATGATTTGTTAGAAAAACTGAAAATTTTGACATTTGAGTAGGATTAATATACACTGCAGGACATTATATATATCTGATATTGATTTGAATTAGATTATGACAAGTAATGATATTGTGAAAAGAAAAGATATAGAAAAAGATGAAATAATTGAATTGCCACCAGAACTTGTTACATTCATCGCTACATCTAAAAGAAAGAAATTTCTATTTCCTGGTGCGGAAAAAACAATTAGAGATGTAGATATTTTTTATCTTCTCAATAAAAAAAATCATGAGGATATTTCATCAATCTCTTCAAAGTATTTATTAGCCGAGTTTACTCTTAATTATCTTAAGATAATAAATGATGTTATAGAGAAAAAATATAGATTTCCACAACGGACTTTAATCGATTTTGAGAATACAAATCAAATCGAAGAAATTAAAAACAGAATTACTGAATTAGAAAATGAACCTATTATCAAATGGTTAAGAGAAAAGTGCCTAGGTGACTTAAGAGATGCTATTGATAATATAGATGTAAATAATATAGATGAACTTATTAAACTTGGACAAATAATTAATCTATTGGAAAAAGAACTTTCATATAGAGAAAAGGATACAGATATCGAAATATATGATATTTTTTATAGATATTTAAGCAGATTGGATAATTTAGAATTAACCGGTACTAAACACGATTCTGCTTGTGAAGTTGCATCAATAAGAAAGATATCTAAAGGTGAAGTTACAGAAATCAGACTAGAATGTAATAAAAGCGATAGGAGTTCTAGAAGACAATTTGAGGAATTTGTTATAAAAGCAGGAAAAGAGATAATGAGAAAATAGGTGGATTTATGGAATCTTTAGAGATAGATGATTTTAGCTTTGGGTTAAGAAAAATTAATGCAATAAAAACTGATTTCCAAATGAAGAAGTCTGAGGAAAAAGAACACGATGAAAATGTAAAAAAATCTTTACCCTCAGAAATGAGTATCGCATTTAAACAAAAACAGGATAAGAATAAAATAGAGATTTCTTCTTACTATAGAATTCCATCAATAGCTGAATATGATTTAGAAATCGATGCAGAATTCACTGGATTAATTTCTCTTAAAGAACCTTTTGATATTGAAAAAGAAGACGAAGACTCCACTTTAATGAAAGAATTAATAGAGGGAAAAATTCTACCCAAATTAACTAAAGAGATGGATAAAGCATTAAATCCAATTTTTAGAACTATGAACATAAAGTATAAAAGCCTTTTTAATAAATCAGAAGAGGATTCTCTTGAATTTTAAAATAATCCTTAAAAATGATAGAAATGCTTTCCATAAGGATCCAAGAGTAAATAAAATTGTTGATTCATTATTAAATGAAAATACAAGTTTATTCGAAGAAATTGTTAATGTAATTAATAATATATTTCATTTCAATGAATTTGAAGATTACATACCAAGTTTAATTGCTTTATATGATCGTTCGGAATCTAACGACAAGTTAGGAGATTATATCACATTTTTATGGTATATTTACAAGGATAATACAAATTGTGGAAATTTGAGAGGAGCTTTGCTGGAAAGATTAGTTTATAAGTTATTAGAAAAGAAATATGTTACAGATTATGAATCCTATATCAGTTGTTATATATGTTTCAATTCATGGAAAAGCTCAAAGAGTATAGATGTCTTTTTCTATGTAACGACTGAGGAAATAGGAGAATCAATTGAGTGCAAGGTAAACCCATTTGACTTTGAAAAAGCGCATCTTGACAATCTAAAAGATATATTTATTAGATCTAATAAAAAGGTATATCCCAGTATTATTTCTTTTTCAAGTAAAAATGCATTGGAATTGAAAATACAAGAATTCAAAACTCCTTTAGGGCCTATTCAATTATTTGGAAGAGAAAATTTAAAAGAAATTGCTGAGATAAGGTTAAGAAAGTCTTCATAAATTTCTATTGCGAATAGTTTTTAGTAATACATATGTTAAAACGACGGACGACACAGCGGGAGTCTGCATGGGGAACGTTGTTGAATTGTTCTACTCTTAATAATAAACAAACACGACCAAGATGTACAAGATTATTTGATATAATCTATATTGGAGAGCGAATAAGGAGAGATACTCTTGGCCAGGAGCGGGCTGATTAGGGAAAACGGATAGTTCAGATGTTATCTGAAAAATGGGCGTGGTTTTACTCGCACAAATTTATTCAATATGATCCGGTTTACTGAGGTTTTTCCAGAGAAAGAGATTGTCCACGCACTGAGTGGACAATTGAGCTGGACACATTTTCGAGAAATAATCTACCTCGAAGATAATCTTAAACGTGATTTCTATGCCGAAATGTGCAGGATCGAACGCTGGAGCACCCGCACTCTGCACGCCAAAATCCAGGGTATGCTCTATGAGCGAACAGTTCTCTCAAAAAAGTCGGAGGAACTCATCACGAAGGAGCTTGCCGCACTGCGCGAAGAAGATCGCATGACAAATCGTGGGGTTAAGGGGTGAGCGCAAGCCCCCGGCTTCAGCCGTGGGGATAGCGAACCCCTTAGAATTGTAATATCTATCCCTGAAAAATGAGTTGTCGAGACTGCATTTAAGGGGATAGACAAAATATAAATAGGACTACAACAATATAAAACTGTCGGGATTGCATGAAAAGATCAAACACTCCATCGTTCATAACAGAACTTCCATTGAAAACTACATCCGCAGACGAAGCTACTATACTTATACGTCTGGATGCGGGAAGGCAGTTATATCATGCCTGTCTTGGAGAAGCCCTGGAGCGACTTGCACTGATTCGGCAATCAAAAGAGTATCAGAAAATCCAGAAACTTCCAAAAACAATTAACGGTAAACAGAATCAGGAACGGACAAAAGCATTCGATGACCTCAACAAGAAAGAAGAATTCACTGATTACGATATTCAGCATTATGCAACTGGAATAAGGAATAGCTGGATAAAAAAACATATCCATGCTCATATCGCTCAGAAATTAGCAACGAGAGCCTTCAAAGCCGTCCAGAAAAAAGCATTTGGAAAAGCGAAAAACGTGAGATTCAAAGGAAAAAACCAGATGGACTCTCTTGAAGGAAAAAACAACGAAACCGGATTAATATTCAGGGACAATACCCTCTCCTGGTCTGATCTTGAAATCCCATGCATCATTGACCCGGATAACGATGTAATCACATACGGTTTAAACCACAGAGTCAAGTATTGCCGAATTGTCCGAAGGAAGATCAACTGCAAGAACCGATTTTATCTTCAACTAATCAATGAAGGAACACCATTTCAGAACCCGAAAAACAAGATCGGGATAGAAGAAATCGGGCTTGATGTAGGTGTCGGTACAATAGCAATGGTTGCAGATACAAAAGCTACGTTGAAACAGTTTTGCGGTGAGTTAACCTCAGATCAGAAAAAGAAACGAAAGCTACAAAGAAAATTGGACAGGTCACTCAGGGCAACCAATCCTGATAATTATAATAAAAACGGAACAGTTAAGAAGGGGAAGAAGTTTAAAAAATCAAATCGGTATAAAACAATAAGCAAAGACCTTGCTGAAACCGATCGAATCTTAGCTGCACATCGGAAATCCCTTCACGGAAAAGACATAAACGAAATAATAGCAATGGGCACACGAATCCAGACTGAAGACGTATCATATAAAGGCTGGCAAAAGCGATACGGCAGGTCAATTAATATGCGTGCTCCATCCATGTTCATGAATAGCCTCAAACGAAAAGCTGAAAATGCTGGTGGCTACTTATTTGAATTTTCTACACAGACAACGAAACTATCCCAAACATGCCATATCTGCGAACAGGCAATAAAAAAACCCCTTAGCAAGCGATGGCATGTTTGTTGTGGTATCAGGATGCAGAGGGACTTGTATTCTGCATTTCTGGCAAAATGTGTGGATAAAGAAACAAGTGCCCTTGATTTTGTCAGAGCAAAACAACTCTGGCAAGGTATAGAATCTATCCTTAGCGAAGCGATTTCAAGGGCGAAACAAACTGCGATAGGAATGGTTTGTCCTGCCAGCTTTGGATTCACAGGAATCCAGAGCCAGAGCGGTTCGCTCGTTAATCCTGTACGAATTATAAGTGAGGCTATGGATGCTGTAATCCTCCCGGATGAGAACCATAGAGAGCTTATAGGAGCGTAAAGTAATCTCCCGGCTTTAGCCGTGGGAGAGGGTTCAATCCTGATCTTGTGTTTCGCGACCCCTATTTTCTTGATTTTCTTGGCTTATCCGACTCATTCAGTGAGCGTGACCTGGAGTCTGCAATCCTTCGAGAACTTGAGCGCTTCCTGCTTGAACTTGGAACGGATTTTACATTCGTAGCGCGGCAGAAGCGGATTACCATTGATAGTGAGGACTATTATCTTGACCTATTATTTTATCACCGCAGTATGCGCCGTCTGGTGGCGATTGAGCTGAAACTTGGAAAATTCCAGGCACAGGATAAGGGGCAGATGGAGCTATATCTTCGCTGGCTGGAGAAATATGAGAGTCGTAATGGTGAAGAAAGCCCGCTGGGTTTGATATTATGCGCGGAGAAGACGGCAGAGCATGTTGAACTATTGCAGCTTGAGACAAGCGGGATACGGGTTGCTGAGTATCTTACAGAACTCCCGCCGCGTCCGCTTCTTGAAGCAAAACTGCATGAGGCAATTCGCCTGGCGCGGGAACAGATCGCATCCCGTGAAGTTTCAGGACTGGAGAGAAAGTGATGAGCATAGAATTTGGAATCATAATAATATACGCCCCAGTCAGCAAACAGCAACTATATATTAATATGTGACAATGTAGATAAGGTGGTAAATGTGCCCTATAAAACAATAAAGATCAGGGATGAAACATACGAAAATATAAACGTCTTGGTAGGTGACCTGATGAAAGAACTCAAAAGACCGGTATCTATTGATGAAGCATTGAGATATTTGCTCAAATGCAGGAAGAATAAGCCAAGTATGTTCGCTGGCGGATGGAATATGGGTGAAGAGGAAATTGAAGAAATCAAAAAGGAATTAAAGGAAAGCTGGAAAAGATGGGAATTGTAATAGATACTAATATCCTGATCGATCTTCTCAGGAATAAGGAATCTACGGTCAGCAAGATAAAAGAGCTTGAGAAAAACGAAGAACTTGCCACCACGGATATAAACGCCTTCGAACTGTACTTCGGAGCCTACAATTCCAAAGATAATGAGAAGAATATCGCATCAACTAAAGGGCTACTTAAGACTATGATTCTGCTCCACACGCAGGAGGAGAGTATGGAGACGGCTGGCAGGATTTTCGCACAAAGAAGGGCTAAAGGAAAAATGATTGAGATCAGGGACTTGCTCATAGCTGCAATTGCCCTGCAGAACGGATGCAAGCTTCTCACAAATAACAGAGACCATTTTGAAGGAATTGAAGGATTGTCTCTTTGTGATGGATAGAATTAATAACACATCTTGCCATTTAGCCTGAAAAACAGAGGTACAATGCCAAAAAGATCCGATATCAAGAAAGTACTGCTTATAGGTTCAGGCCCTATAATGATAGGACAGGGGGCAGAATTTGATTTTTCAGGCAGCCAGGCATGCCGCTCTCTTCGGGAAGAGGGAATAAAAGTTGTCCTGGTCAATAGCAATCCTGCAACCATTATGACAGATACCGATATGGCGGATGCGGTTTACATCGAGCCGCTTGAACCTGAGATCGTGGCAAAGATCATTGAAAAAGAACGTCCCGATGGCATTATTGCGGGAATCGGCGGGCAGACCGGTCTTAATCTGACTACTGAACTTGCAGAACTGGGAGTGCTTGAGAAATTCGGCGTGGAGCTTCTTGGCACATCATTGCAGGCGATCAAGGACTCGGAAGACAGGGATCTATTTAAGAGAAAAATGATAAGCATTGGCGAAAAAGTCCCGCGCTCAAAAGCTGTGAACACACTTGAGGAAGCTGAGGCGCTGATTCAGGAGCTTGGTCTTCCGCTCATTATCCGCCCCGCATATACTCTCGGTGGGGCAGGAGGGGGCATAGCCTATACAAAAGAAGAGCTTCTTGAAATAACAGAGCGGGGGCTTAAACGATCACGGATAAGCCAGGTACTGATCGAAGAGAGCATTATGGGCTGGAAGGAATTCGAGTATGAGGTCATGCGTGACAAAAATGATACCTGTATTGTCATATGCAACATGGAAAACATCGACCCCATGGGAATACATACCGGGGAATCGATAGTAGTAACGCCTTCCCAGACACTATCTGACGCCGATCACCAGAAACTCCGAAGTACATCAATTAAGATCATAAGAGCCCTTGGAATAGAAGGTGGATGCAATATCCAGTTTGCTGTGCGCGATAATGAAGTCAGGATCGTGGAAGTCAATCCGCGTGTTTCGCGATCATCCGCCCTTGCCTCCAAAGCAACGGGTTATCCAATAGCCCGTGTAACTGCAAAGATCGCTATCGGCATGACGCTTGATGAAATTACCAACGATATCACCAAAAAAACTCCGGCGTCCTTTGAACCCACTATTGACTATACTGTGGTCAAGATACCGCGCTGGCCATTTGACAAATTCGTAACAGCGGACAAGCATCTTACCACTGCAATGAAAAGCACGGGAGAAGTAATGGCGATAGGGCGCACCATTGAAGAGGCGCTACAGAAAGCTATACGCTCACTTGAGGTGGACATGGACTTTGGATTCAGGGAATGGAGCAAGGAGGATATTCTTGAAATTCTCCGCCATCCCACCCATGAACGCATGTTCGTTATTTACCAGGCATTGCGTGATGGAATGCCAGCGGATGAAATATCACGAATTACCAGTATCGATCCCTTCTTTATCAGAAAGATCCAAAATATCATTGATATAGAGGACACAATAAAAGCCGACCTATCCCCGGAAAATCTCAGGAAAGCCAAACGCATGGGCTTGAGTGATGAAAGAATAGCATCTTTAACAGGAAAGGCCCGCGAAGAGATAAACGATATGCGAAGGCACAATAGTATAATTCCGACTTTAAAGATGGTTGATACATGCGCAGCAGAATTTGAAGCTGCAACCCCATATTATTATTCGACATATGAAGAACAATGCGAAGATATGCCTTCGAATAAGAAGAAAGTCCTCATCATTGGCTCAGGTCCGATCCGTATCGGACAGGGCATTGAGTTTGACTACTGTACTGTTCATGCAGTAACTGCGCTTCGCGAGATGGGTATAGAGACCCACATATTGAACAACAATCCGGAAACAGTTTCTACGGATTACGATACATCAGACAAATTGTTCTTTGAACCTTTGACGCTTGAAGATGTCATGAATGTGATTGACAGGGAGCAGCCCTTTGGAGTAATGGTACAGTTCGGGGGGCAGACATCTGTGAACCTGGCTATACCTCTTAAGAAAGAACTTGACAGGAGAACTGACCTTAAAACAGTCATTCTGGGAACCACGCCTGATGATATGGATATCGCGGAGGACAGGGGACGTTTTAATACAATGATGAAAAAACTGGGAATATTCCAGCCCGAAGCAGGATGCGCCACAAATTATACCGAAGCTTTCAATGAAGCCAAAAGGATCGGATATCCTGTACTCGTTCGACCATCATATGTTCTTGGCGGAAGAGCCATGGAAATCGTATATGACGAACGCGACCTTGACCGCTACCTGAGAGAAGCAGTAAAGGTCTCAAATGAGCATCCGGTGCTTATCGATGATTTCCTTGATAATGCTGTGGAGATTGATGTGGACGCTATTTGTGATGGCAAGGATGTACTGATCGGCGCAATAATGGAACATATTGAAGAAGCAGGAATCCATTCCGGGGATTCAGCCTGTGTTATTCCTCCCCAGTCCCTTAAACCGGAAATTCTCGCTATTGTTCGCGATTATGTCAAAAAGATCGCGAAGGCTCTGCATGTCGTTGGAATAATCAACATCCAGATGGCAACGAAGAACGGGATCGTTTATGTTCTTGAAGCCAATCCCAGGTCAAGCCGCACAATTCCGTTTGTGAGTAAGGCTACGGGAGTTCCGCTTGCTAAGATCGCTGCAAGGGTCATGGCAGGGCATACATTGAAAGAGCTTGGGATTACAGGCGATGTTACTCCGAAACACGTTTCAGTTAAAGAAGTCCTTTTACCATTTGATAAATTACCTGGCGCTGATCCGCTGCTTGGACCTGAGATGAAAAGCACCGGCGAAGTTATGGGGATAGACTACGATTTCGGAAAAGCGTTCTTCAAGGCCGAATGGGCAGCAGATAATAAACTCCCCATGTCAGGCACGGTTTTCCTGTCGATTAGAGATACTGATAAAGTGCAAATCGTCGGCGTGGCAAGGAAAATGCAGGAAGCTGGACTTCATATTCTTGGTACACGGGGAACAGCGCAATTTCTTGCTGATAAAGGAATCAGGATAGAGGTCATAAACAAGGTAAGTGAAGGCTCACCGAACGTGGTAGACCTTATTCATAATAAGAAAGTAGATCTTATTATTAATACTCCCACGAGCAAACAGGCTGTTAAGGATGGTTTCCAGATAAGGCGTGCGGCTGTTGATTTCAGTGTGCCTTATATTACAACTATCCAGGCTGCGCTTGCTGCTGCTGATGCTATTGAAGCAATGAACAGGGGTGAAATTTCAATAAAATCGCTGGGTGAATACCATGCGAGGCCATAATATGACAAATATGGTTCATCTTGGTAAAATTGCCTTTGCTAATTGTGATTTTCCCTATTACGCAATGGAACATGGAAAGATAAGAACAGATGATATTGATATTATTGAAGCGCATCCGGTTGAACTTGCACGAAGACTGGATGCCGGTGAGCTTGATATAAGCCCGATATCATCAATCATGTATGCAAAACAGAATGACCTTCTTATATTACCCGGACTTTCCATTACTTCAAACGACTTTACAAAAAGCGTCCTGATATGCTCAAATGGGGAAATTGAAATGTCTGGTTTTGAGGGAAAAACACTATGCATTCCCGAGACTACTGCCAGTTCGGCTACTCTTGTAAAAATCATTTTGTGTTTAAAGGGAGTGAATGTAAAAATCAGGCAATGCAGGGGAACTGATATTGAAAAGATGCTGGAACAGGGGGATGCTGCTCTTTTGATCGGGGATAGCGCCATTCATGCTATTGGAAAATACCATATAATCGCTGACCTTGGGAATGAGTGGAAAAAGCTTACCGGAAAGAAAATGGTCTATGCACTCTGGGTCGTGAGGGGAGATTTTGCAAGAAAATATCCTGGAAAAGTAAAATACGTCCATAAAATACTCCTCAAATCAAAGGATTTTGCATATAAAAACATTAATGGGATAGCCAGCCATATAGGGCGGCAGAAAAATATCGATTGTAATTTCATGCGGGAATATCTACACACGTTGAATTATGATTTCGATGAAGAGACTGTGGAAAGCCTCAGGCTCTTTTTTGAATATGCAATGCAATGCGGGATCATTGGAGATGTGAAGCTTAGATTTTTCGATAAATTGAATATGGATGCCCACTATAATTATAGTAATGGATAAACGATGTATCCTTATATTATTGATCCTGACAGTATTGATCGTTGCTATATCGGGTTGTATTGATGATAATGCCGGTCCTATTACCAGCGCGAACCAGACAATAATAAAAACATCAGCCGTCACTCCAGCCGTGGGATTTCCAGTTCCTGAACCGTTGACGGTTTATGTTGAAATAAAAGGAAGCATGTTCAATCCTCTCGAATTAAAAATTGTAAATGGCACCACAGTAAAATGGACGAATGCGGACAGTGTTTCGTATATAGTGAATGTGGATGATGTGCAATCGCCTGTTCTTAATAAGAGAAATTCCTGGAACCATACGTTCAATAAAACCGGAATATTTGAATATAATTCCTCCAATCATCCTGCCATGCCTCATGGAAGAATAATAGTTGAAAATTAGAATATATTAATTGACTTATGCGAGAAAACAACAGAACATACAAAATAATTATTTTCATCCTTTCAATATTATTGATCGGATCATCTGCATTTTTATTCATAAGTCTTGATGAAATAAAACAAAAAGATGCAGCTATCGCATCTTTGTCTGTTGAGATAACGTCGCAGCAACAACAAATTTCACAACTTGAATCTAACATCTCAAACCTTCAGGAAGATCGATCCAGGACACAAGCGCTCCTGAGAAACGAAACACAAACACGCCAGAGGCTTGAAGAGGAGATCATAAACATTAAGATGGTCACCAAAAGTGATTACGGAGTACTTGGTGTTGATGATAATAATATCGGGAAAGTGATACCTCTTGAAGTTATAATTAAAGATGGTGATGGAAAGTTGTTTCTTGACGTCGCCAATATTCTTGCTGATGAGTCAATGCAATCATCTGCCCAGACCGCAATACGCGTAGCCCGGGAAGTAACAAGGACAAGCCTTACCGACAAAGATATCCAGATAAATATCAAAGCACCGGCACAGGAGGGGAAGTTGAGTATATCAGGCGGTAGCGCAGGCGGGGCCATTACAATAGCAGCCATTGCGGCAATGAAGGGAACAGAGCCGCGACAGGATGTGCTTATGACAGGAACGATAAGAGAAGACCATTCAATAGGACAGATTGGCGCGCCAAGGGCAAAAGGCATTGCTGCGCGTGAGAATGGCGCAAAGCTGTTCATTGTGCCTCCCGGTCAAAAGGGAGAAGTGGGGGATATCGGGATCGAAGTGATGGAGGTCAGGACTATTGAAGAGGCCGTAAAGTATGCGATATGATATCATATGATATGATGCAACTCAATCGCTCATGTTTTCTTTCTGTCGGATATTTTTGTTGCCTCGTAATTCCTGAGGCGTTCAAAAATATCACAGAAAATCAGTACAATGCCAATTATACTATCTCCGTCCATTCTGATGGTTGAACCGATAATATCAACAGGTATCTTCATACCGTCTTTTGATATCAATATTGTATGATCCGCAAGGCCATAGAACACATTTTCATTAATTGCCTTTCTTACAGGGTCATCTATTTTTGTGTTCGTTTCTTCACTGATAATATTAAAGACATCTGCCAGAGGTTTTCCTACCGCATCTTTCTGCTTCCAGCCTGTCAGTGCTTCTGCGATCGGGTTCATGAGTCTTATTTTTCCTTCCGGGTCTGTAGCGATCACTGCATCACCTATGCTCTCAATAACTGCAACAAGCCATTGGTTTTTCTCTCTCAAATTCTTTTCACTCTCTTTTAATTTCTTTTCCATTTCATGTTTGTAGAGAGCTATCTCAATGGTGATTTGTAATTCTCTTTCTTTAAATGGTTTAATTAAATACCCAAAAGGCTCTGTTATTTTTGCCCTTTCCAGTGTTTTTTCATCGGCATAAGCAGTAAGGTACACGACCGGGATATCAAGTGAATGTATCTGTGCTGCAGTTTCGATCCCGTCCATTTTACCATATATTACGATGTCCATCAACACAAGATCAGGATTATTTTCTTTTACCTTTTTGACAGCCTCTTCTCCTGAAGATACTGTTACTGGAACCGCATATCCCATTGCCTTTAGTTTTCTCTGTAATCCTTCTGCAATAATTATTTCGTCTTCAACTATCAGTATTTGTTTCACAGTTTTCACTTTATCCCTCTGAATTTAATATGAAATTCCGTTCCATGATCTCGATTTAGGTATATCTCGCCATGAAGCTGTTTCTCTGCCAGTATCGTGACCAGATGTAAACCCAATGATTCAGTTTTTCTAAAATCCGTATCTTTAGATATACCAATGCCATTATCCCCGATCATAAGTTCAAGCATATTTTCATCATTTTTGAAAAAAGCGACCTGGATCTCGCCTTTTCTTCCTTCTGGAAAAGCGTATTTCAAAGAATTAGTGACCAGTTCATTGATTATCAACCCGCATGGAATAGCAAAATCAATATCCAGTCGAATGTTCTGGATATTCATGTTGAGCTTGATGTTTCCCGACCTGGAATTATAAGACTGAAAAAGGTTAGCTACCAGATCGTTAATGTAATCATTGAAGTCGATTTTTGCCAGATCTTTTGACCGGTAAAGTTTTTCATGGACAAGAGACATCGATGAGATCCTGTTCTGGCTTTCTGTAAAAATATCGATCATTTTTTTATCTTTAATATACTGAGTTTGATGATCCAGAAGACTGGAAACAATCTGCAAATTGTTCTTGACACGATGGTGGATTTCTTTCAGAAGAGTTTCTTTTTCCAGGAGAGATGTCTTAATTTTATCCTCAGCAAGCTTGCGCTCGGTGATATCTCTGAATACTGCCAACCCCATTTGCTTACCCGTAAATACAACATTATTCCCGGTTATATCTGCCGGGACTGTCTTGCCGTCTTTTCTCAGTATCGGCAGATCATTTATAACCGCTGACCCTTTTTGCATTCCTTCTTTAAATGAAACCGTAATTCTTTCAAGCTCCTCTTCTGGATGAAGCTGAAAGATTTTCATAGTTAAAAGCTCATTTTTAGTGTAGCCTGTAAGTTGTTCGGTCTTTTTATTTACATCTACAATGTTTGCTTCCATATCTATCAATAGAATTGCATCACTGGCATCATTCATCAAAACACGATATTTTTCTTCGGACTCTCTTAGCGCCTCCTCTGCATGCTTACGGTCGGTAAGGTCGCGGGAATTAATTATGATCTGAACATTACTCAATCCGGCATTATCATTTATAGTTTTGCCTACGGATTCAAGAACGCGCCATGAGCCGTCTTTATGTTTGAAACGAAACTCAGTTGACTGAGCAGAACCCGGATTTTCAATTAACTGATTAAAAGAGCTAATAACACCAGGCAAATCTTCCGGGTGTATGAATTCAAATGCGATTTTGCCAGTCAACTCTTCAGCTTTATATCCGAGCACCCGTTCAACAGAGGGACTCTGGTAGCTTATTGTTCCATCTCTATTCAGAATCGTAATAGTATCCAGAGCGTTTTCGATGAGTGAACGGAAAAGTTCCTCCTTAAGACGCAGTGTATCCTCCATCTGCTTACGCTCAGTAATGTCCTTAGCTACATATACAATCCCGAGTATGTTTCCTTCATTCCCGTACATGGTTGATATTGATAACAACACGGGTATTTTTTTTCCATCTTTTGCAATGCAGGTTTTTTCTAAATTAATGATTGAACCTTTTTTGAATAATTCATCCAGCCATGGACTATTGGGTTGTGTAGTTTCATGAGAAAATAGCTTATCAACAGGTTGCCCCACAAGCTCTTCTGATCTATATCCCAGCAATTCACATACGGCTTTATTCACTGTCTTAATATTACCATCAGTCGTAGCGACTACCAGTGAGTCGAACATGCTTCTGATAATATTCTCTACATATTCGTTTGAAACAGTTGTTTTTTGCAGCTCTTTGGCCATTTTATTGAAGGCAGAAGCCAGTTGCCCGACTTCATCATTCGATTGGATCGGAATATTTACATTTAAGCGCCCCTTACCGATTTCATTGGTTGCGTCCTTTAGTTTGTCTATTGGCCGGGAAATGGATCTTAAAGTAAAGGCAGAGAGGAATATCCCGAGCACTAGAATAAAGACGTTAAGGATCAGGAATATTTTGATATTTTTATAAATAAGCTTCTGTTGATCCTGAAAATTATCCTGTATATCATTAGTAGTTTCTAATAACAATTCACTATTCTTCTGTCTGTTTTTATTTATCAGTTGATAAATTAAAATTCTTTTTTCATTGATTTCTCTTGAATTTGCAGGATTATTCTTTAAAGCCACTATATTGTTGAAATTCATATTAATTTCATACAATGTCATTTTCATATCCTGAAAACTACTTATTGAATTATTACTGGCATTCTTTTTTAGTGACTCGATAATTAAATTCATCTTCTGGAAATCTTTATTTGCTTTGTCCTGATTATCGTCATTATTAACTACAAAATACGTATCCAGATCCCTATCCAGGATTTCCATGGAAATAGCGAATTCTTGCAGCGAATTGATCTGGGAATTTAATGGCGCTGCCTGGTCTGCAAGAGTACTTATTTCTTCCATTTCATGATAACTTGTCAGTGCCATACCCAAATAAATACCAATAAAAATCGAGAAACCAAGTAAAATCTTATTTCCAATCGATAATTTGAATAATTTTTTAGACATTTTCTTCGAATTATTGAATAATTTCAGCGTTTTTAAGTATCTCCGGATTGATAATCACACCCAGCTTTTCTGCGATCTTCAGGTTCAGATAAAGCCTGACCTTCTTGTTTGTAACTATCGGAATATCCGATGGGCGGGTACCGCCAAGAATACGCAAAGCTGTCGTTGCGGACCATTCTCCCTGTTCCTCAGCTATTTTTGTCATACCGATTAATGAATAGGGCGGCATCCAGTCCATAGTTGCACCAGCAGGTATTTTTGTATTTTCCAGAACAAAGGCTTGAGCTTCATTATTATCCCAGTCTGTTATTCCGGCATTATTTTCAAGTATAACGATGTCAACTTCTTCTTGAAGCTTTAGAAAATCTCTTTTCCATTCTTCAAATGTCGTAACATGATATTTTCTGGTGAAATTGATATTATATAATTTCGTATAATATTCTGCATTCTTCCGATCAGTGGCGGTATTTCCTGCAATAAACCCGATCCTATCACCCTTTGAATACTCCTTCAGATAAGATATTAGCTGCGGCGTTAGACTTACTTCTATCATTCCAGCAGTATTTTCGTATGGTCCGCCATAAATAGAAACATCCCAGTTTATACCAGAGAAAACAACAGGCAGGGCTGCATCCCTGTAATAAGGCATTATTACATATTTGAAAGCAGGGTCATCGGAAGTGATAACAACGTCAGGCCGAAAATCTTCAAGAACAGATTTTGCTCTCATTCCTGCCTGTTTTCCGAAATCTTCAGAATCGTTTCTCCTGGTATCCATCCTGAGGATTTTAAGTTCAACACCTGTATTATTAAGTATGTTTTCAATACCTCTTGTCTCACCGTCGCTCCACTCATAGCCTGCATTATAAGAATCTATGTATAGAATTTTTTTACCTTCAAAAGTTTTCGTGGATGCTTCACCGACTTTGATATCCTTTGTGGGACTTTCAGTTGCCATGCTTTCAGTTATAGTACTTCCAGTTGTCATGCAGCCAGAGATTATTGTTATCAAAATTATGCCAACCAGTAACAGGGTTACTTTTGTTTTCAAAATTTCTACCTCTTTTTTCTATTGCCTGTGATGTTTCTGTTAATTGACATAATTTGCAAGTAGGGAATTCCATTTAATTATAATGATTGTCATAATGATAATGTACTATAAATAATTAACTCGTCATAGTTTTTAGACGAAATTTATTTAGCTGCCGACCTATTTTAAGAGTGAAGTAAGTGGGAGATATCGGGTAAAAGTGGCAGAATTATCGAAAAGGTGTGAAGTAGTTATATGAGATTGTTGATTTCAAGCTGTTTGGAGTTATCATTTATACATAATTATAGACAAAAAGATTAATTTTATATACTTAATGTACAATATACATTACATAAAGGTGATATAATTTGACAGAAAGTAACCATGAAAAAACACATAAAATCTTTCGTTTGGCGATTCTAATCGCTGTTGTGGGTGGAGTTCTGATAGGAGTTATAAAGAACAATCCCATTATCGCTTTAATAAGCGTGGTTGTTGGAATAATCCTGTTGTATAGTATCCAGAGAAAGTATAAAGTGATAGTGGCAGATGAAAGAATACAAGTGATATGGCTAAAAGCAGGCAATTCAACCTTTAGAGTGTTTACTGTTGGGTTTGCATTATTATTTTTTATCAACTACTATTATCCTTTTATAAGACCATTGACATCCGAAGATGCAGGCAGCCTGTTTGGATACATCGCTGCTATCATGATGACATGCCATCAGTTATTCTTTGCATATTACAAAAGCAGAATGTAGGCGATAGAGCATGAAAAATACTCTTAAAGTACAAAGGGCAATTCATGATATGACTCAGGATGATCTTGCAAAAAAAGTGGGTGTTACCAGACAAACTATAAACGCCATTGAACTGCAAAAATATGACCCGTCCTTAAGTCTTGCCTTCAAACTGGCAAAATTATTTAATGTGAGAATTGAAGAATTATTCAAATACGAAGAAGAATAGCTTTCAAGCCTGTTATTCTCTGTACTTACCTTCGTATTTTGAATAAATATGAAAAATCTTTCGTTGAAGGGTATAAATACTTTCAAAAAGAAAAAAGTGTATTATGACAATAAAAATTTTGGGACGATATATTATAGCAGACCCTTCTATCTGTCATGGGGAACCAACCTTTAGAGGAACACGCATCCTTGTTAAAGATGTTCTTGAACAGATAGAAAGCGGAATGGCATGGGAAGCGATCATAGAAGAATGGGGAGGAAAATTGACACGAGATGCGATTGCAGATGCTATTCACCTTGCTCGTGAGGCATTGAGTGTATATGATCCTGAAATTAGCACGGAATTCGCCTGTACATGAACATTCTGGATGAAAATATAATGGAGAGCCAGACTCAGGTTCTTCGAGGCTGGCATATAAAAGTTCAAAGGATTGGTCATGAAGTTGGTTTTCTGGGTATGAAGGATGAAGAAATAATTCCCTTGTTACATCAATTACGATATCCCACATTTTTCACTCGTGATCTTGGATTTTATGATCGGCTTTTATGTCATCCAAATTATTGTATCGTATGTTTATCCGTATACCAGCATGAAGTTGCAAGCTTCATACGGCGCTTTCTCAAACATCCGGCTTTTGATAATAATAAAAAAAGAATAGGTCAAGTAGTTCAAATATCCCACGTTGGAATACGAATATGGCACTTGCATGCTGAAAAAGAAGAAGAAATTACTTGGAATTTGTAGTAAACTTCTTCTCTTATTAGGGCTTTTTAGTTGCGCGGATTTTTCTTAATCTTTTTGTTCATTTTCTCCCAAATTACTTCCATCTTTAAGTTTCCATTCTTTTAAACCATTTGCACTTCTTCCCATTACAACGGCCGCTGCAGTTGAAGGACTTGAAAATAAATAATCCTGATTGAATTCAAAATCAATTACAATTTTTTCATTTATTATTTGAGCCCTTTTCTTTTTAAAAGATTCAGGCATTGATGGAACCTCTGTACTTGCGATTTTTGATCCTTTAAAAACCACAAAGCCTTCTGAGGTCATTATTCCAGTAGCTACTGCTCCTCATGCTGCAGAAATAAAATATTTATCTTGTTTTGAAGTTAATGATTTAGTTAATTTTTCAAATATCCTAAATCCAAGTGCTCCAACAAGAAGTTTCAGGTTTATTGAAAATTCACTCATTATGGCAATTTCTGCTTCAGAAATTGCCGGCTTTGTAGGAACATTAGAATTAAAAACTTTATAACGATTTGCTTCAACAGCTTCATCATGTAATGAAAACTCTAAATATTTTATATGTGCTTTATTTAAATTTTCATCTTTACTTATAAAGGCAAGGGCTTCAGTCCAAAAGTTCTTTTCTTGATGCTGATACAGCCTTTTAAAAACATCTTCAGCTTCTCCTATATACGGTTTCCTTATCATATTCATTGTGTCCAATTAAAAAATATACTCCAGGTTTTTTTAGCTCACTTCGAGTTGAAACATCTTTTAAATTATTTCTAGGAATTTTATAGCCTTTTCCAGTCCAGTTTGATAATTCGCATGCTATTACCCCATCTGGAGTTCCGTCAATTAAAAATAGTGAGATTGATTTACCTAAGCTAATGTGAGTCATGGATGCTAATCATCTTCCCCTATTTCCTCCTCCCTATCCCTATCCTCATCTTAACATCCTCTACATCCCAATCCTTCACAAGCTCGCCCTCTACCTCAACCTCAGGGCCTATTGACAATGATTTCGCACGTACCTCACCGGCTATGAAATTCTTCATTTCAAGAACAAGTACTGCAACCCTTTCATCCTTGATCTCCACGTTTGCCCTTATCTCCTCTTCCACGGCAAGATCAAGCTCTTTTCGCATATCCTGGATCCTTCGGATGACTTCGCGTGAATAGCCTTCGGATTCAATTTCCCGCGTAAGCTCGGTGTCCACATACACATCCCCTGCTGAGAATCCCGCTGCTGCAATGGCAGGCGGGATCAGGTCTTTGAAAGTCACCATATCGGCGGTGATGGTTCCTGCCTTCAATTCGAAACTTCCGGTTTCCAGAATGGATTTCTTTATTGCCCTGCCGTCTGCCGTCTTTAATTCGGCAATGACTTTTCCTGCATCTTTCTTAAAAGCAGGACCAAGAACTGCATGATTGGGCAGGACTTCAACGCCAAGCTCATCGAAAGTTTCACCGGTCTTTAATAAGACGATCTCCTTGGCGTTTGTCTGTTCCTTCAATACGGTCTCAAGGCTCAAAACAGCCTCATTTACGATTTCATTCTTTGGCGCAACCACTATTCTTTTAACAGGCCATCTCAATTTGCGCTTGAGTTTCTGCCGTGCATTCGATGATGCTTCAACAATTTCCCTTATGATATCCATCCTTTTCTCAAGCTCAATATCAATAAATTTCTCATCCGGACCCTGCCAATCGCACATGTGAACGCTTTCAGGCGCATCCGGATGGATATTTCGCACAAGGTTCCCATACATTTCCTCAGATATATGTGGTGCAAACGGAGCCAGCACTTTTGTCAATGTGACTAATACTTCATATAAAGTATAATATGCTGCAAGTTTGTCAGGGTCATTCGCCTCAGTCCATGTCCGTGGCCTTATAAGCTGGATATACCATCGCGAGAGGTCCTCAAGGATGAATTCCGATATTGGCCGCGTGGCTTTATGAAGATTGTACTCGGACATTGCAGTTTCAACCTTTTTGATCAGGCTCTGCACTCTTGACAATATCCATTTGTCCTCAACCCGAAGCGGCAGGGCGGCAAGACGTTCTTTAACGTCTACAGGATTGAAATTATCAAGGATCATATAGGGCAGCGGGAACCGATACACATTCCAGAGGATGTTGAGCATCCTGTTGATTGTCCCGACTTCTTCCCATATGAATTTCAGGTCATCCCATGGCGCATTCTGTGAAAGCACGTACAGGCGAAGGGATTCCGCCCCATATTTGTTAATAACATCATCAGGAGAAACCACATTGCCAAGACTCTTTGACATCTTCTTTCCTTCGGTGTCAAGGGTAAAACCATGCATCAGGACGCTCTTATAAGGCGCTTTCCCGAAAGAGACCATGCTTGCTCCCATCTGGGAATAGAACCAGCCGCGGGTCTGGTCATGGCCTTCGGTGATAAAATCAGCAGGCCACCATTCCTTATATGTTTTCTCATCGCGCGGGAAATTCAATGTCGCCCATGATGCTACTGCTGAATCAAACCATACATCGAACACGTCAGGAACCCGGGTCATTCTCTTTTCGCATTTACTGCATTTGATATGGATATTGTCTACATAGGGCCGGTGAAGGTCTGTGAGATTTTTCACACCCGACCTGTTCTTTAACTCTTCCATTGTTCCCATTACTTCCGTCTCGCCGCAAAAATCGCATATCCATACCGGGATCGGGATGCCCCAGTACCTCTGGCGGGAAATGCACCAGTCGCGGGACCCTTTTACCCAGTCGGCAAAACGGGCTGAACCTGCCCAATCAGGGTACCATTTCACTTTCTTTATTTCCTCAAGCATTTTTTCCTTAAGGTCGGTGACCTTCAGGAACCACTGTTCTGTGGCAAGATATATTATCGGGGTCTTGCATCTCCAGCAATGACCATACCTGTGCAAGATCTTTCCGCTTGCCAGCAGGAGATCTTTTTCAGAAAGGTCATCAAGAACTACTTTATTAGCTTCCCTGACATGCATTCCTTTATATTCGCCTGCTTCCGCGGTATATTTCCCATCAGGCCCGACAGGACAGAAAATGGGGAGCTTATATTTCATTCCCAGTTCAAAGTCGTCAATACCGTGACCCGGCGCGATGTGGACGCAGCCCGTATTTTCAGCAGTAACAAAGTCTGCCATATAAACATTATGAGGGAACGTATTTTGTTTTGGCACTTTATGACCGAGGGGGGCTTTGTATTCGATCTTAAGATCTTCACCCAGAATAGTCTCAAGAATCTCAGATTTCTTGTATCTTCCCTGTTTCAGGACATTTTTCAGAAGTTCTTTTGCCATTATCAGGATCTCTTCCTTCTCGTTCCTGACCGCCCTTACTTTTACATATTCAAAAGAAGGATGGACCGCCACAGCGATATTGGCAGGAATAGTCCAGGGGGTTGTTGTCCATATTACTATAAAGGTATTCTCCTCATCGGCAACAGGGAACTTGATATAGACCGAGGGATCTGAAACATCCGAGTATTCAACCTCGGAGTCGGCTATGGCAGTTTCACATCTGGGGCACCAGTTCACGACCCTTAGACCTCTTTCAAGAAGGTTCTTTTCATGCGCTTTTTTAAGCGTCCACCAGGCAGCTTCAATATATTCATCACGCAGCGTCATGTATGGATCTTTCCAGTTGAGCCAGACACCCAGGTTCTGGAACTGGAGAGTCATTTCATCACGATGTGAAAGAGCGAATTCCTTGCATTTTGCCACGAAATTTCCCACACCGTATTTTTCAATATCCTTTTTTGATTTGAATCCAAGAACTCCTTCAACTTTTACTTCTATGGGAAGACCATGCATGTCCCATCCTGCCCTGTCAAGAACATGGAAACCGTTCATGGATTTATAACGCAGTATTGAGTCCTTTATAATTTTATTCCAGGCAGTTCCAAGGTGTATGCGTCCGGTAGTATAAGGCGGGCCGTCAACGAAAAAGAATTTCTTCCCATCTACCCTTTGTTCTCTCACCCGGGAATAGGCATCAATTTCTTCCCATAATTTATGGATTTTCTGTTCAAGTGATTTAGCATCATATTGCCCGGCTTCTTTTAGCATA
>NZ_NTMG01000003.1 GCF_002487355.1 Candidatus Methanoperedens sp. BLZ2
CTATAATATTTCTATTACATAATAGAAGCATCAGCAAAAAAGATTACACTCCCTATAATTAAAATAAATAATTCTTTAATTAAAATCATATTAATACTCTGGCAGCTATTTTACTTTGATGAAATCCAGCATCAACCTCAAATCATTCACTACTGACTCGAAATCAGGAAGGTTTTTTGTAAGTCTTGCAAATTTCAGGATAAAAAGTTCCCTGATCTTATCCGGGTTGAACTCTTTTTCTTTCATAATCATTTGGCGAATAAACAAGTACTTCAAAATCTGGGATGTCCTCATATTCAGGCTTCACTTTTATCCGCATGGGCTTTTCAATCATTTTTCTTTCAGGGAGATGTCATGCGCGATCTTATTCTTGAATCCGATCGGACCAAGGAACTGGACATCAGCAAAAATAGCAAACTCTCCTACATTAAAAGAAGTGAACGAATAATTGATGCTGCTTTTCTTATTAACAGATGAGAAAACCTGCTCAAAACCCTGTTTCAACTCTGAAGGATCAACTTCCTGCATGATAGTGAAGTCCATATCTTCGGAAAGGCGCCATTCGGGAAAGTAAATTTTTCGTATCGCTGTCCCTCCTTTAAAGATCAGGATCTCCCTTAGCTTTGAGTCTTCCTGGTAAATGCCGCTCAGCAGCCATGTCAGAGCGTAATCTTTTTCCAGGGTAGCCACGTTGAAACCTGTCTTCCTGGCTCGCCTTCTTAAATCATTTTCATCCATTTTTAATACTCCATCCAACCCATCAATTCATCCTTTTTGCGATTGATAATGAGTCCGTATTTTTTTGAGTATTGTATAACTTTTTTTGGTCCTAGAGGATCAAGCCACATATATCCTTTTGATCTGCAAGAAGCGATCTGGGAACTTATTTCCTCTGCCAGCCCCAGTAATTCCAGTGCATAACCTATCCTTCTGGTAACCACGCTCACCCCCATCTGTTTTGAGTACTCAAGCAGCTTTACAAAATCCAGTTCATTTCTGGCATTCCATATCCCTTTTATAGCTTCATCCAGACCGCCGCAGTATTTTGGATATAACATGCAATCAACGATAGTTTTCTCTCTTGAAGATATATTGAATGTGCTCCTTGCGGCCTTTTCTTCTACAAATCCAAAAAATCTCTTTTTCGACAAAGTGATGAATTCGAATCGTGTATCACCATAATCTAAATCTTTTTTCCTCTGTGTTGTTGCAATGAAAACAACATTGGGAACCTGTTCGGTCATGCCCCAATAGTTAAGAGCTGTCCAGAAACCGATATAATAAACGTCTATGATATATGGAACGATCAGATAGGGAATCTCAGACCAGGATCCATCATATCCTGCTCGTGCAGGAATAAGGAGGTATTTTCCCTTTTCTATCTCTTCGATCCTTCCCTTTTTCTTTAAACGGTAAACCACATTCCAGACTGAGGGGGTGGATGTCTTGAGAATTCTCTTTGCATCTTTTATTGAGAAGACTGATATTCCTTCCTCTTCTAAAGTGAATAGCAGCCTTAACTCGTTTGATCCTAATCTTATTTTTATTGTAATCATACTCTTGTTAAGTGAGAGTATGATTACACAGATATTAATAATTTTCTATTACTGCATTTGTCTGAATGATCCTAGCGCAGAGGAATATGGAAGGTTGTTGCATGGATCTGGGGGGCTGGGTGTGTTAGATTAAGGTGAGCTGGCGGGGTTTTTGGCTGGGGAGGGAGTTTAATGAAATGGGTACCACCGATGTATTCATTATTTATATTCATCCAGGATGCGCATAAATACTTAATCCCTGCCCAAAATAAGAATCATATACGTGCTGATACACCAGATCGCACTTATGCCGATATAAATCAGGTATATAGCTTCGCGGCAACTTGTCCAGGATCTCATCAATAGACAGCCTAACAGCAGCCCTTGATTGCTGGCGCTTTCGCCAATCAAGAACAAGTTTTTCTTTTTTAAGGATTACAAGAAGCTCCTGTGCCACCTTCTTAACTTCTTGCTCTTCTTTCTTTTTAAGTGTCATCTCAGGCT
This sequence comes from Candidatus Methanoperedens sp. BLZ2, assembly GCF_002487355.1. Taxonomy (GTDB): domain Archaea; phylum Halobacteriota; class Methanosarcinia; order Methanosarcinales; family Methanoperedenaceae; genus Methanoperedens. The sequence goes on from NZ_NTMG01000003.1 coordinate 2,040, forward strand.
TTACCAATAGGTCAAATATTGCCAATTCTTCCTCTGTCAATTTTTCTGCGATCCCCCGTTTCTCTTCTGCATTAAGTTCTTGTGCAAATTCCACGAGGCTTGCAAAGAAGGTTTCCACGTTATAAGAACTTGAGTTGTATTCATCTATCATCTTCTGGAACTTTTCAAGGTAATTCGTCCGGCTTTTATTTAATCGAACCATCTGTACAAGCTTTAGATTTATCGCACTCCTTAATTTCTCAGTCTCGATGTGCTTTCGGCTTTTCTCAAAACGCGCCTTCAACGCTTCAAAGTCTATCCTGCTTAAATCCACCAGATGATCAGTATCAGAGGGTTCAAGCGGCTGCCTGATAACATATCCTTCAGTCGAGATGGAATCATCCAGAAGCTCATCCACTGCTTTCATAACTCCTGAAATATCAGCCTCTATTGCCATTCCGCGTATCTTCTCTGCTAATTTTCCAAAGAGAGCCTGCATCGGGTAGAACTCGTTGGCTGCCGCGTCGGGGAGGATAGACCGGTATATTCTGACCACAGTAGCTGCCATTGAAAGGTACTTCGTTTTTGATTCATCGCTTGTTAATATCGCATCAATAGCATCATCTATCAACTTTATGCGATCAAAACCATAGACTGTTTGTATCCTTGGGATGTCAATGCCTCGTTCTGTACAAAATGCTGTGGTTTCCAAAATAGCATTTTTCAGTTGTTCAACGAGCACACTCTTGTCCTTTACTGGAGTTTCCCCTTCATTTATCCCGCCGCCTGAGCCGTAGATTGCGAGTGCTTTTTGCAGGTTCCTGAATACTCCAACGTAATCCACTACGAGTCCATTTGATTTTTCCCCGAAAACACGGTTTGCCCGTGCTATGGTTTGCATGAGTGTATGGTTACGCATGGGTTTGTCAAGGTAGATGGTGGAACAGGATGGTACATCAAACCCAGTCATCCACATAGCGCACACAAATACAATGCGAAACGGATCATCCGAATCCTTGAACTTCTTGTCAAGGTCTTCTTTTACTATTCTCTTGCGATGGACAGCGATATCCAGACCCTTTTTCTTAAAGTCTTCGATCTCATTTTGTGACTGGGATACCACGACCGCCATGTCGGTCTCTTCCATGAATTTGATTTTTTCCTCAAGTTCCTTTTTCTGGGAGTCTGCACATTTTACAAGTTTGGCCTGTAAATCTTTCAGGTACAATTTCCAGTATTTTTGCACTTTATCATACATCCGAACAGCAGTTGCTTTGTCAATAGAAATGACCATTGCTTTCCCGAATTGCCCGCGTCCCATGAAATGAGCTACAATGTCTCTGGCTATCTTGTCCAGCCTATCATCCCTTGTTATCAGGTGGTATTCACGCGCAAACTCACGTTCAAGTTTATTCTCCTGGTCTGGATCAAGTTCAGCCTCATCGATAACTTGCTGCAGGTCTTCATTTAATTCCTTATTGGTGAGTTGAAGCTCTGGAATACGATTTTCATAATAAAGCGCAACTGTGGCGCCGTCATCTACGGATTGCTTGAAGTTGTAGATGCTGACATAGTCCCCGAAAACCTCTTTTGTCTTTTCTTCACCAAAAATAAGAGGAGTGCCTGTAAAAGCGATGAATGCAGCCTTGGGAAGAGCATTCCGCATGTTCAGTGCAAGTGTATCATACTGGCTTCTGTGCGCCTCATCTGTGATGACAATAATATCTTTCCGATCTGAAAGCATAGGATAGGTTTCGCCTTTCTTTGTATGGAATTTCTGGATAAGCGTGAATATGTAGCGGTGGTCTTCACGCAGTAGCTCCTTTAAGTGATCTCCGTTCTCTGCCTGCACCTCTTCCTCAGTCACAGCACCTGTGCCTGCAAAATTCTTGTATATCTGATTATCAAGATCCAGCCTATCGGTCACGATAAGGAACGTGAAATTACCAGGAATTTTACGAAGCACTTTCTGCGAAAAGAAGACCATGGAGAAACTTTTCCCGCTGCCCTGGGTGTGCCAGAAGACACCGAGGCGCCCGCTGTTATTTTCGATCTGCTTCAATGCCTCAGTAGCATTATTCACACCAAGGTACTGGTGGTTCTTCGCAACCAGCTTAACAATCCCGCCGCTGGCTTCACTGAACAGCGTGAAATTCTCGACAATATCAAGAAGGTGCACCGGATCGCATGTTCCCCGGATCATTGTATCCAGTGAAACAATACCCTCCTCGCCTTCGCTATTGATCTTTTTCCATTCAGCGAAGTGCTCCCACTCTGCTGTCATGCTGCCTATTTTGCTCTGGCTGCCATTTGAAAGGATAATTAAGCCGTTATACCAGAATATCTGCGGTATTGCATTCTTGTAGTCTCGCAGGTTATCCCTGTATGCATGTTCCATTCGTTTGTGGGATGCCTTAAGCTCGATAAAGATAAGCGGCAGACCGTTGACAAATCCGACAAGGTCAGCGCGGCGCTTGTACATCTCACCTGTTACCCAGAACTGCGATGCAAGGAAGAAGTCGTTATTAGACGGCTCATTCCAGTCGATTACCTGGATGTTCTCAACTGTTTCTTCGTTTTCTTTGCCCCGAAACGTTACTTTCACGCCGTTCTTGAGCAAATGGTAAACCTCACGGTTAGCATTTGAAGGGCTCATGACGCTGCGGTCGCGTTTCAGTTCTTCGATGGCAAGCTCTATAGCCTCTGATGGCAGGTCGGGATTCAGATGCACAAGCGCAGAGCGCAGTCTTGGCACAAGTACCACTTCACTTGTGGCGTCACGTCCAAGAGTGCCGTTTGAGCCGACCTTCTCGTAGAAACAGTTAGCGGTTTCCCAGCCAAGCTTGCGGAATAGTTCGATTGCTGGCTGCTCGACAAGCGAATCTTCGGAGTAATCGTTCATTTGCTATTCTTTATGTTAAATTATTATTTAAAGATGTGTATATATTAACCGCGCTTTCATGATGCTTTCTCACTGCATATTTAAGCGCGCTATATACAACTTTATTTGTTTTTTCCTTATCTACTGCCAGCCCTGTTATCCTTAATAGCGATTTAACAATAAGTTTTAACTTATCATAAATCTTAATGTATATTTATGCACAGTGAAGATTCTGTTTCGGGAATTACAGCAGATCTAAGTCATATGATAGGCTTACCTGAGAATGAGCTTATCCATAGAGGTCTGGTATCCTTTATAGAAAAGGAAATCAGGCTTGCAGAGGCAGATATAGCTGATCTGATTGACAGGTATAATGTTGCCCTGAAAGAGGATCTGTATGAGGCAATCAAGTCAAAAAAGATGCCAAGCCATCCAGCCTGGGAAGATTACATTGTCTGGAAGAATAAAGAAAAATATATCAATGATTTGAAAGTTCGCCTCGGCAGGGTACGATAGATGCTTTTAACGTATAAAGCGCTTGAAGATATCGCGAGAACCGATTTTTCAGATATTGTCAAAGATACAGCACTTATTGGCGGCAAATCTGCACAGCCAAATAAGCTGAGAATATATCTGAAAGAGGGGAGTTTCCTTGATGTCTGGCTCAGCGACGAGGACGATTATTCATTCCACTGGGAGCAAAGAGCAGTGAGGGGATTGGTTCATCGATGGGATAATGCTCCCGATCATCCTGAGATCGAGACTTTTCCGCACCATTTCCACGATGGTAAAGAGGGCAATGTCAAGAGCAGCGGCTTGAATACTGAAAACATTGATGCATTTAAAGAGGTTCTTGGTTTTATCAGGAATACATTAAAGGGATATGAATAAAATTGATATTAAATGCGCTGTATGCGCATCACAGACCGAAGAAGCGAAAGATCTCGTTATAACTTCAACAGTTCAGGGCCGTGAAATCGTGATCACTGGACTTACCGGCACACGCTGCCCTGAATGCGGCGAACAGTATGTGGATGCAAAATCAAGCAGGAAAGCCCTGGAGATCGCCAATAAATTCCGTAAGCCAGCGATCGTCTTCAAGCGGAAGGTCACAGTAAGCGGAGGCAGGCGCGTGATAGGGATACCTGAGGAGATCGATCGGGCGCTGGGGAAGAAAGAGAACGTTGACCTCTGGCTTGAAGGGAATAAGATCGTAGCGGAAATTTATTGAGCCTCGACCACGACGCGCGGCTTCGATGCCCATGAGCGCATGGGCGATTGCGGGGTGAGGGTATAGCGAGGGCACCAGAGAGGATGGGGTTTATTCATGTTCCTCCTAATATGTTATTCAGTAGCCATATATCAATATTTCCCAGTTCGCGAAAGAATATGGGCTTGACAAAGGTATCCGTGGAGTAGTCGCCAGTGTTCATATGTGATCACTTTTCATTATGCTTGGCGTACCTTTCTTTTTTATCTCTAACTGCTGGGTGAGATATGCACCAAGTTTCTTTAAAGAGCTTGCTAAAGTAACGACCTCTCCACTATCGATGTGAATTTTTCTACCAATGACAGCATATGGATCATTCGTCAATTTTAGATATGCTTCATCCACTACTCCCATTTTATGGGCCAAAAGATGACGCTTCTGAAAACATCGACAGGCAAGCTCCCACTCTGAATCGGTCAATCCAAAAGCAAAATCAAAGTCGAAGATTTCTTGGATGCGTTTCTGTGCTCGAATTAGATTCTGAAATGAGAGGTTCTCAGCCTTATCTGGAGCAGTGGCTAATGAGGCATAGACACGAAGTATCTCACGTCCAAATCCGTCGAATGCTGATACCATATTTTCTAATGCATCAGCAATTAGGCAAGCTGAAAGCTCTGCTTGAACAGTTGTAGACAATACGATTTCCTTTTCAGCCAGTTCAAGGTTTTTTTCCAATATCTGTAGTGAGTTGTGAGTGCCACAATCAGGACAAAAAGCGAACACTCCGTATATTGCATAGCGAAGAGTGCAGCGGTCACATACGATTTCTGTTTCAAGTTTTTTTTCTCTGTAGTAACGAATCGCGTGAGGTTTGCCAGTAACTTTCAAGCTGATTCCAATCCCAAAGCTACCTTGAGACCGATGCTCGAACTCCATTGATTTTAGATCTTTAAGCAGCGCACCAGTTATTTGATTGATAGCGAAAGATTTGGCGTATTCTATCTGCTCCTTAGTCCAGAACTGTTTCTGATTTGCTTTATAGCCACAATAAGGGCAATGGAATAGTGGATCGCCTTTTAGACCTGTACCTGAGATAATCTTGAAGTAGCCTTCGCAATCGGATTGAGGGCATTCACGGCCTATGTAGCCATTCTCATCAAGCGGAATTGGTATACTGATTTTGTCGCCTAAGCGTTTCAGGTTGTTCATGTTAGACCTCCGTTTTGATTTCGAGGTTGGACACGTCCACCTCGCCAGATATGAGCTTCGGCAGCAGCAGGTCGCGGGTGCGGCGGAGGTTGGTATTTCTATCTAAAAGATTATTTAGCATTCTTCTAATTGTTGAGACAGAATCTTCAAATTGAATGCGAATATCATCAGGTGGAATAAACATATTAATATCTGTAATAACCCCAGCGCTTGCACTTTTCCGTGTCGTTCCTGTACTTGCTCCAGTCACGTAACCTTGATAGCGATCCGATTGTAAAAAATAAAAAAGGTAGTAAGGTGATATACAGTTCGATGTGATCTTTAATCGAATGAGGTAGGATGCAAAGACAGCATCAATGTTCTTTTCAATAATGCCAACTTTCCCTGGATCTGCCATGCGGATTACCAAGATATCTCCAACTTTGATTTTGTATTTAGAATAATCGTCTGCGTTGATGGGGCAAAATGGTACCGTATCCCATTGAATATACGAGGTTTTATTGATATCCATTCCTCTAATGAACTTGGGGCCAATTTCAATTTCGCTTGCAGATTCTGTGTAACCATATTGTGTTTCAACAAAAGCAGAGAGCTTTTTCACTTCCCACCCCTCCGGCACCATCCCAAGCTCCGACTCCACCATTTTCACCTTCTCATGCCCCGGAAACCTGAAATTAACGAACCACTCGCGGTAGAGCGCATGCGCCATCTTTTCCAGGATTTTGATGCGCCGCGTGTTGTTCTCGATGAGGTCGTCGTAGGCGCTGAGGATGGCGGCGATTTTGTGTTGGGTGGGAAGGGGCGGCATCAGAAAATTAAAAGTTAATAATTTGTCAAGACTAAGGTTATCTTGTGTTGTACCCTTTGAGACATTTTGCATCCTTAGTTTCATCGTATCCATGCAATATTTTACAAAGCGCACATCCGCTTTTTTCGGGTCAGCAACGAAACCAACAATACTATCTGGAAAGCACGCTTCGATTTTAAGAATTGCAGTTTCAGCGATGTTAGCTGCTATAGTTATTAATAGAGTTTCTGGTTTCCAGAGCTTACTTTGGGACAAGCCTTTTTCATTGTATGTCTGGCTATATTGTGAGATGTATAGATTTGCAGCTTTGACTTCTCCTGTTTGAATGAAAGGATATTTACCTTCATATAAAGATGGATCATCTCTTGGACGATGCTTTGATTTGCCTCTTCCAATGAAGCCTAACTCGTCAAGCTTTATATAACTCCAACCCAGTCTCAGGGCATCATTCATCATTTTACCCCTCCATCAGCTTCGCATTCAGATGGGGCGCAAGAAACTGGCGCTTCAAATTTGACAGGATAACAGGATGAACAGGATTAAAAACGTATCCTGTCGATCCTGTTAATCCTGTCTGAAAAATCACATCAATAAAAAACCGCAGATGAACGCCGATTAACGCAGATACGCTTGCGCCAGATGCCGGACTTTTCAGAGAAGAGCAAACGTGATGGAACGCGGATCTCCACGCATGGCGAGAGCCATACGTGTGGGCGACGTCAACTGACGCAACGGTTGACGCGGATAAACGCGGATCGAATTTCCTAAAAGTTAAAACCACAGAGTGCACAGAGGACACAGAGATGGGTTTAAAAAATCTCTGTGCTCTCTGTGTGCTCTGTGGTTCATTCGGATATGTACTATTGATTGATTTTTCGGATAAGATATTATCCATGAAGATCCGCGTCATCCGTGTTCTGAACTGCGGCTGTGCTTTGCGCTCTTTGCGTCTTAGTATAAAAAAAATTAACAACGAACTCGTACGAACTCCATACAAACTCATGCTATCGGAGTTCGTTTCAGTTCGTATCAGTTCGTTGTTTTTTTCATGTTCATTGCCGGCTTTGCGGTGAGCTGCGCCGTAATCTCCTATAACCATCAACCTGCTCCCCCCAGCAGCTTCCGATCTCTCTTTATTTCTTTCAATTCCAGTTCCAAAAGCTGCTTTTCTCTCTCCAGTTCTTCCTTCAACTCTTCTTCAGATGGCAAATAGAGTTTGTATTTAGAAGCAAAAATCCGATTGCTGTTCTCAAGCAAGGTATATTTGACCATCGCCTCGTTTTTATGCGAACAAAGGATCAGACCGATAGTAGGATTATCGCTTTCTTGTTTCATTTCTTGCTCGAAATAGCGCACATAAAAGTCCATCTGCCCGATATCCTTATGCGTAAGTTTGCCGATTTTCAGATCAATAAGCAGGAAGCATCTAAGCAGATAATTATAAAATACAAGATCAATATAAAAGTGGTCACCGTCGATGGTAATTCTCTTCTGCCTTGCAACAAAGGCAAAGCCTTTTCCCAGTTCAAGCAAAAATTCCTGCAATTTATTGATCAATCCCTGCTCAAGGTCACTCTCCATGAAATCCCTGGAATCTCTCAAATTCAAGAATTCCAGAACATAAGGGTCTTTTATAATATCCTCTGGTTTCTGGACAACATGACCTCTTGTGGATAACTCTTTAACTTTATCCTTATTTTTACTCAATGCAATTCTTTCATATAGCAGACTCCCAATCTGTCTTTCAAGTTCCCTCGTGCTCCAATTGCCTTCAACAGTTTCAAGCATATAGAAATTTCTTGCATCTTCTTTCTCTATCCTGAGAAGCAGCCTGTAATGAGTCCAGGTCAATTCGCGACGCAGTGCGTCGCAATTTGGAAACGTTAGATAAAATTGTCTTATATTTCTTAGATTTGTCTCGTCGAAACCTTTTCCATATTCCTTAGTAAGCCTTAAGGACAACTCCTTAATAAGCGCTTTCCCGTATTCAGCCCTCTCTTTTCCATGCTGTTCCTCATCCACAATTACCTTTCCTATATTCCAGTATGCCAGAACCATGGCGAAGTTAATACTTCGATAAACTGCGCTTCGAGCTTTTTCTAATATTTGTCTTATGCTCTTGTAAGTGGAATCAACAGAGGGAATCGTTTTGGATATTTTATTTTTCCTCGGATTCAGATTCATTCCGTATCATCCGCCTTCGTGCAAATGAGAGTGAAGTTTGTCCTCATGTGACTCAAATGATACTGCATATTTCTCGCACCATTGGTGCGAGAATTACAATGTAAGAGATATTCTGCAACCATTTGCTGCAGTTTTTCATCACACTTAAATTTCTGCCACAATTGGTGGCATAAATAGTGAATATAATTGGACGAACTTAATTTGGCAGACAGCGTCTGCTGATTTCTGAAAATGATTTGAAAGACCGGCATGTTTCTTAGATAGCTTATAGCACTCATTGCACCTCTAACAATTTGGATACATTTTCAGATATTCGTCCTTCCAGTTCCCGCGCCTCAACATTGAGAATCTCAAGCTCCTCATTCAATTCCTCCAGGCGCTCCTTGAAATCAAAATCATCAGCCTCTCGCTCTGCCACTCCAACATAACGTCCTGGATTCAGGCTCCAGCCCTGCGCCTCTATCTCGGAAAGTGAAGCCACTTTGCATAATCCAGGCACATCTATATACTTACCGTCAGGGAACTTTTCTTTCATCATCGGCGCGCTGCCATTCGTTGTCTCGGTTTGCTCGCCCCTGTATAACTTCACAATATTGCCAAGGAATTCGATTTGATCTGGCATGAAATCGCGATGCGCACGGTCAACCTGATGGAAGATGTGCCTCGCATCAAGAAAGAGTACTTTGTCCTTGCGTGGGGTTTTTACCTTGCCGCGATCAAGGAACCAGAGCGTGCACGGCAGCGTGACCGTATAGAAGAAGTTTGAGCCTATTGCGACCATCACATCCACCGCGCATTTTTCGATAAGCGACTTTCGGATATCCTGCTCGCTTCCCCTTGCATCGCTGGCAGAGTTTGCCATCACGAATCCGCTGCGTCCGTTCTCATTCAGGGCACTGTAGAATTCCTGTATCCAGAGATAATTTGCATTATCTGGCTTTGGCATTCCGAAAGGAAAGCGGGGGTCATCCTTAATCCGCTCCTTGTCCACCCTGTCAACGTTAAAAGGGGGATTTGCCATCACGAAATCGAACTTACCTACACTTTTATGGATATCTTCATAGTAGCTGTTGCCCTCGCGAATATCACCTGAGAGACCATGCACTGCGAGGTTCATCTTGCACAGGCGCACAGTTTCAGCGGTCTTTTCCTGCCCATAAACACTGATCTCAGCATTCGGATTCTTCTTGTGGTTTCCCACAAAGCGCGCGCTCTGGACGAACATGCCACCTGAGCCGCATGCAGGGTCAAAGATGCGCCCATGGTATGGTTCGATTACTTCGACTATGAGTTTGACGATAGAAGTGGGTGTAAAGAACTCGCCCCCTTTCTGTCCCTCGCTCATAGCGAACTTGCCCAGGAAATATTCGTATATCTTGCCGAATGCATCGCCTTCGATATCCATAGGCACAGAGTTGAAAGTCTTTAATAATTCGACGAGGGTGCTGTTATCGAGATGATTATAGTTTTTCGGCAGTATGTCCTTTAGTTCTTCGTTCTCAATCTCAATGGCACGCATCGCCTCATTGATGGCTTTTCCAATATCTGCGCCTTCCGGAAGGTTGAGAAGTTTTGAGAATCTTGAGGCTTCAGGCAGGTAAAGGACACCTCGCGCCTGGTAATCGGTCTTGCCAACGGCCCGACGACCTGTGCTCTTTCCTTCCAGTTCCTTCTGTGCAACCGTAAATTTATGATCTGCGTAGCGCAGGAAAATCATTCCAAGAACCGGAACTGAGTATTCCGAAGATTTCAATTTAGAATTTGCCCGAAGCTCGTCTGCGGCAGACCACAGGCGCTTTTCGATCTCGTTATGATTGCCAGCCATATTTATACCTATTTTCTCCTTTTTTATTGACCCTCAAAGGATGTAAGACATCCTTTTTAATGATTTGACATATAACTAAGTATATATTTATAAACATGCGGTTTTTAATTGTTATATTATATGAAAAGTTCCCCGCACTTGATGCTATGAAACAGACATCAACCCATCAACCACCCTCTTCGCCGCAACCTCATATGGAATGACCACGCCAAGCAGCGGTAAAAGGTCTTTGCTCCAGCCTTTCTCAAGCTGCGCTATACGCTCATTCATTTCCTTGCTGGAATAACTCTTATCATAAAGAGCAAGCTTGCTGTCTATTAATTCAATATCGGGTTTTACCCCTCTTTCCAGCAGGAACCACAGGTCATAGAGATCTCTTGCCATTCCTCTAACCAGCAGCGCCCACACCTTTTCAGCAAATATATGGTCAAGACTTGCCGCTATTAAACCGATTGTCCTCGAATACAGAAGGCTAAGGAACACTGCCTGTACGTAGTCTCTCTCCTGGGTAAATAGCGATACCCTGTTCTTCAAGGCGATCTTTTCGATTTGTTTCCTCGTCAGCATGCTAAGTTTCCCTCCATCCAAGGATCTCTTCTTCTTTCATATTCACATTAACATGCCACTTTTTATCCCAGACCTTGCACTTTTTTCTTGCCGGATCAAGCTTGACATACTCATTCGACGAACATTCCAATAATATCCCTGCATCAGCGCCGAATCTCTCAAGCAGGTATCCTAATCTTGAGCAAAGGCTCCTGGTCTTCATGGCTGATGCATACTCAAATAGTTTCTCAGGATCAACTTTATCTTTTGCATTATAAACCGCTTTTATCACCTCAGCCATTCCGCCTGCATTCTGAGGGAGGTAAAGACTATCAATGACTGCCTTTTCTTCTTCTGCGATCAGGAAATCAAGTTCTCCTATTCTCTCTTTCCTGTATCCGAAAAACTTCTCCGGATTTATCAGTATATATTTGAATCTGGAATTGTTGAACTCAACCTCTTTCTTTTTCCTGGCAGATGCAAGAAAAACCATGATCGGAACCTGTTCTGTAAAGCCGTAGAAATTCAGGGCGCTCCAGAAACTCACATATGAAGGATAAACAACCCTTGACGCTATGAAAAACGGATTTGAAAGAACGTGCTCTGGTTCAAAACCAAGCAAGAGATACTTTCCTTTCTCTACGGATTTAATAAACCCTCTCTCCTTTAGCCTTGCAATAATAGTATATGCTTTTTCAACAGGGACTTTTAGTGAACTACCACCCTACAAGTAGGGTGGCTTTCTGTTTCATTGCTTCTCTATTGAGATTGCTTAAACAGGCTTGAAATCCCGCAGTTCCTGCGGTACTCCTATTTTCTATTACATTTGCCGATACATGATCCCTACCAGCTATCAAACCACAATTAGGACATCGATGTATCCGCATTGATAGTTTTTTTGGTACTGGATGACCGCAAATGCATACTTGTGACGTTCCTCCTGGATTAACCCGTTCAACTATTTTCCCAGCGTATTCTGCTTTGGATTTTGTTAAATTGATCAACTGTGACCAACCTGCATCTGAGATGGATTTAGCAAGATGATGATTCTTCACCATGTTCTTGATCTGTAAATCCTCAAATACAATATGGTCATATTCTTCAACAAGTTTTCTGCTTATTTTATGGGCAAAATCTTTTCTCTGATTTCTGATTCTTCGATGTACTTTAGCTACAATGATTCTCTGCTTGTTCCTATTCTTTGACCGGAGTTTCTTTTTTGAAAGGTGTATATGTTCCCTTGCAAGTCTTTTTTCAGATTGTCTTAAGAATTTAGGTGGTTCAATCTGTGACCCATTGCTCATTGTTATCAGTGAAATCAATCCAACATCAATTCCTGTTTTGGTCTTGATCTGAACAGGTATTATTGGAATATCAATATCACATGAAAAGGTAACATACCACTTGTCAATATCTTTCTTGATGGTACATGTCTTGATTTTGCCTTCGATCTCTCTATGTTGAATGATCTTGATATTTCCTATCTTTGAGAGATTAAGTTTTTCAGTTTCAAGTTTAAAACCTGATTGTGGATATGTGAATGAATTGTATCTGTTTCTTCCCTGAAATCTCGGATAGCCGAAACCATTAAAGTAATTCTTAAAACTTCTATTCACTCTTTTCAGGACATTCTGGAGAACCTGAGAGAATACTTCTTCCTGGTAATCTGTTTTTGAATCTGACAAACCATTAGCCTGATCGTAATAGTTCAACCATTCCTGTTTTTCTCAGGGAGTTACCCCAAATGTTCTTTCCAGTTCGTTAAGTTCTGCTTGCCTCTTTCGTTCTGCAATAGAATCGTTGTAAAGATGTCTGCATGTGGAAAGTGTTCTATCCAGTTTAACTTCCTGATTCTTAGTTGGATATATTCTGAATTGATATGCTTTTTTCATGCTGACTCTGAACAATCTATATATGGTTATGACACTATATATTCGTTATGCCTAACCCTAAATCTGATTCTGAACAAATCCTTTTTTGGGTTAGGCATTACAATTGCAAGGGGTACGATTCATCCCCCGGACAAGTCCGGTGGTATTCTCTACCCCTTGACCCCACGTTATAAACCCGCAAGCTCACGCACTGTGAAATAGTAATATTCCTGCTCAAATAACGATTTTATGATGTAAAAAGTTTTTTTCCTAAAGTTTCTGAAGAACCAAAAAACAATAGAACCCCATACTATTATTTAAAACAAGCCCTGATCATCCATCCGCCCGCAGGCGGCGCAGGGTCATTCCCTGACCGGGCTTTAGCCCCATTTTTCCGCCGTCTGCAGATGGCGCGCCCGTTCCTTGAAAGATGATAAGCTTAAAAAAGAATTGTTATGGAATAAATTCTCAGGGCTTCTTATTGATTAACCTCAAGCGCCTGTTCCAGATCATGGATAATATCCCTTACATCCTCAAGGCCAACTGAAAGACGAATAAGTTCATCCGAAATCCCATATCTTATCCTGTCCTGCCGCGGAACAACTGCATGGGTCATCGTGGCAGGATGCTGTATGAGCGTTGCAGTCTCACCAAGGCTTACCGCCAGCGTGCAAAGCTTGAGGGAATCAAGAAAAAGAGGCACATCTTTTGCGTCTTCCAGTAGAAATGCCATCACGCCGCCAGCTCCACTTGCCTGTTTTCTTCCGAGTTCATACTGCGGATGCTCCGGAAGTCCCGGATAAATTACGCTTTTAATCAGATCATGTCCCTGCAGGAATTTTGCAACTGCCATTGCATTCTGGTTATGCCTGTCCATCCGGATAGGAAGGGTCTTCATTCCCCTTATGATGAGCCATGACGAGAACGGGGTGATGGAGCCGCCAAAGTTCTTTGCCGTGTGCCTTGCTGATTTTATGTAATCCGAAGAACCTACGATTATCCCGCCAAGAGTATCCCCATGGCCGTTCAGGTATTTTGTGGCGCTATGCACAACCACATCTGCACCAAGTATAAGCGGCTTCTGGAGATAAGGTGTCAGGAATGTATTATCAACCATCACTTTCGCACCTTTTTCATGCGCAATATCGCTTACGGCTTTGATATCCGTGAGTTTCATCGTTGGATTTGCCGGAGATTCAAAAAAGACAAGTTTTGTATTCGGGCGAAAAGCTTCTTTTACATTTCGCAGATCTGATGTATCGGTAAAAGTAACATCAACGCCATAATCTTTAAGTCCAACGAACAGGTCATATGTGCTTCCATATATCACTTCATCGGCAATCACATGGTCACCACCTTTGACTGATGTGAAAACAGCGGCGCAAATCGCTGCCATACCTGTTGTTTGCGCAAGCGCTGCCTCCCCATCCTCAAGATCTGCCATTTTCTTCTCAAGCACTTCAGTCGTTGGATTCAGGCCGCGTGAATAAATATATCCTTTTTCGCGCCCGCCCATCAAGTCGGATGCATGTGCAGCGTTCTTAAATTTAAAAGGTGCAGTCTGGTAGATCGGGGTTGTGACTGACCCGGTATCTTCATGTTTTTCTCCTGAATGGATGGCGCGTGTGGAAAATCCTGATTTTTTTGAGTTCATTCTAATCTCTCTATCTTAAATTTCTTTTTTGCCCGTATATTATTTTCTCCTATTTCGCCGGACCATAATTGCCAATAAAAATGTCGTTATTACTAGAACTGCCTCAAATCCTGCTGACTTTTCCAGAGGGGTTACAATTTTGGTTTCATTTGAAACTGCCCTGATAGTTGGGGTTGCGATTGGTGTTTCTGGTAGTATTTCAGACTGCAATGGCTCATGCTTGACTCCCCCGAACTTAACAAGCTGGAACCCTCTTGCCGTCACATACCCGCCGTCATATGTCGGTTTGATAGAATATCCCTCATCTTTCTTCTGCCACTCGATGTTCCCACCAGGATCCAATTTAACGAATTTTACACTGTAGATTTCACCATAGATATCAGTCTCATAGTCATTCTCAGGACGTTCCTGCACGATCACTGAATAAATGTAACCGCCATCCTGAGCCGCAGAAAAAGATGCTTCATATGCCAGTTTCTTTACTCTGTTGCCCTTTCTCCACTGTTCATTTCCCTGCGAATCGATTTTCATGAGCCATATTTCTGTGTTCCACTCAGGTCCTGTATATTTATCTGTGTAATCAGCTTTATAATCAGTCCAATTCGACGGATTAAAGTAGCTTGAAGTACCCATCATTACGAAACCTCCATCTGAAGTTTGAAGACCCGGACCGGCATGATCCATTATAGATTTTATGTGTGTCCATGCCCATTTTTCATTACCTTTTTGATCGGTTTTTATAAGAATTGCATCAGGATGGGGACCACCATATGGATTCCACCATGTTCCAGTAACGTAAAAACCGTCAGGGGTTTCCTGAACACTTGACAAAATATTTTGTCCTGTCCTGTTTCCTCTTAATATCCTGCTCCAGCTATAATTTCCATCAGGATCGGTTTTCAAAAGCCAGGCATCCAGATTATCACCAGATCCCCATTTATTGATTCCCGCTATGACATAACCGCCATCATTCGTCTGTGCGATGGTGCCATTTTCTCCGGATATTATCCCGAAACCCATAATTGATCCCAATCCTTTACTATTAAAGAGCCTGTTCCACTCCTCCATTCCGGTTTTATCTATTTTGATAAGCCGGATATCCGACATGTTGTATTCCCCTGCAGCCATGAAACCGCCATCTGAGGTCTCGATGACGGATTTTAATTCAACTCCCTTGAATGTCATGTTCCACTTTTCTTTTCCATCCGCATCGGTCTTTACAAGCCATCCATCATAGATGGAATCGTTCCTCCCCGCAATGATAAAACCCCCATCAGCAGTCTCCTTCGCATATTTTGCACCGCTAAAATTTCCAAAAGTCACATTCATTGTTTCAACAGGTGCTATTAATTCCTGAACAAACACTTTTTTCCTGGTTGAGTTCACACCTGCGCTGTTATTCATTATAGTCAATTTTACTGACACTTCCCCGGTCTTTGCGTATGAATGAGTGACCTTTTTCCCTGTTGTATCACTGGTGTTCCCATCCCCGAAATTCCATCTGTAATTCGTAATATTCCCTTTCAGGTCATTGCTCAACGATGCATCGAACGTTACTGTCTGGTTCACTCCCGGATATTCAGGCTCATAAGTGAACACAGCAAATGGATTATCTCTGCTTTTGAACTTCATCAGCTTTAAATTCCGGCGGTCGGGGCTGATTCCCACAACAACATATCCGTCTTGCGTCTTCTTTGCCTGAGTATCAATGGACCATGAAAGTTCGTCTCTTAAGACCTTCTCCCATAGCTTGTTTCCACGAGAGTCAAGCTTAACAATGCATGAACCCAAAATTGAATCATAATAATATTTTGTTCCTGCAAATATGTATCCACCTTCATTTGTCTGTTCAAAATATGATATTGACATTATAGACATCTCTGTCATAATTTTTTTCCACTGCTCATTTCCGTTTGAATCTACCTTTAGAAGCGATTCATCAGGCGAGACAGAATGGATAAAAAAGCCTCCATCCTGGGTCTGAAGAAATAAATCAAATGAATTGTAAGTCTTATTCCACTGTTCCTGTCCATCCGGATCGGTCTTTATAAGCATTGTTTGTGATCCTGAAGTGTCTGTAACTGCAATTGCATATCCACCATCAGAAGCCTGCTGGACAACGACCGCTCTTCCTCCGGTTTCCTGATATGTCCTGTTCCACAATTCATTTCCAGACTGATCCGATTTCTTAAGCCAGGTGATATTAGAATTATATGTTCCTGCAAGGACAAAGCCTCCGTCGGATGTCACCTGGAACGAAAAAGCCGATTCGTTTGTTTTCCCAAGCGTCAGATTCCATTCCTCGCTGCCTTCTGGATCGATCTTCATGAGCCATATATCCACGGCGTGTTCTGTAACCTTACAATCCTGGCACGGACCAGTATTTCCCATAACAAGGAAACCGCCGTCTGGCGTCTCCTTCACAGACCTGTGCGCCTCATTAATACGACCAGTGATATTATTTCCTCCGAAAGACTGCCTGGATGGTCTATCCTCCTTGAACTCCTTTTTCCATTGCTCGTTCCCTTGCGTATCTGTCTTTATGAACCAAAGTTGGGAAGAGCCTGTGTCGTATTTATTAGTGCCCCCTGCGATGAGGTATCCGAGGTCAGAGGTTTGCATGATATAGGTGATATAAACTCCCCTGTCTTCGTTCTTCTCTCTTAATATCCTGTTCCACTGCTCATTCCCCATTGAGTCGGTTTTTACCAGGAAGTAATCTTCAGGATACCTTCCATTATTTGAATTTTTACTCAAAGTACCAATAATAATGTACCCGCCGTCAGAGGTCTTCTGGATGCTCTGAACATTGTATATATCTCCGACTTTATAAGTCCGGTTCCATTCTTCTTCAAGGAACTGTTCACTCGATTCTGCAAGGGCGCTTGTGCATGTGTTCACGAGCACGCCCAGAACGATCAACGTGATTGTTATGCTATTGTATTTTTTCATATTCCTCTATTGTTAAGGTGGCGGAATCTCGCTTACACCTCCTGAAAATAGGTTGATCTTAGAGATCGTGTCGTAATATTTCAAATGAAGTTCAAATTTTTCGCTTTTATTGCTGATTACATATGGAGCGACCATTCCACAGATCGGTCCGGAGTCTAAGCTGCGCCCGAGCAGATTCCCCTTTGAATCATAGGCTTCTGCGCTTAGAAAAATATAGTAATCTTTATCATATTCATTTTTGAGAGTACCTCGAATAACAATTCCCGCATCTCCCGCTCTCGCCGGGTCCCCGGGACGCCCACAAATATCTTTTTCTTCCAGGGTCGTATAATTCAGGTAATAATCCAGAAGTTTAGTTTTATCATATTCAACAGGATTTATTTTTATTTTTGAAATATCGGGCGCAGTGGAATCAGGTTGAGAAGAGATCTCATGCCACTTTTCATTTGACACATCCACCACGTATATGTTACGGTCTAACCCATCTTTCCCTAATTCCCATGTCACAAAAGCTACCTTAGATCCATCTGGATTCCACTCCATTT
Organism: Candidatus Methanoperedens sp. BLZ2; assembly: GCF_002487355.1. Classification (GTDB taxonomy): domain Archaea; phylum Halobacteriota; class Methanosarcinia; order Methanosarcinales; family Methanoperedenaceae; genus Methanoperedens. Next base: position 19,704 of record NZ_NTMG01000003.1, read on the forward strand.
GATCTATACCTCCGGTGTTAACTTTTGTAAGCAGTTTTCTATCGTTTCCGTCTTCATTCATAATCCAGATCTCAATTTCCTGGGTTTCGTCTGCGTCCAAAAAAGCCTTTTTCCAGGAGCTATAAACAACCTTTGACCCATCGGGGCTCAACCATCCCTCTTCCGAGTTGTTCGAAAGATTTGTCAATTGTTTTTCATTACTTCCATCGAGATCCACCATCCAGATATCAAAACCCTTTTGATTGTCAGCGAGATAAGGCGACCACCAGTATTCAGGTTGCATTCGCAAATACATTATATTCTTACTATCGTCGCTCCATTTAGGCCATGCGTCAGCCCCAACAAATGAGGTCAATCTCCTGCTCTCTCCGTTTTCTGTATTTATAACAAAAATCTGCTGAGCCGCTCCTGCTTCCGAAAGTTCAACAGAAGGCAAGGCTACATACTTGCCATCGGGACTCCATACGACTGCCCCGTGAGCGGAGTATTGTACGATGCCATAACTCAAATGACCAACGAATCTCAATTCATTATCTTTCAAATCCCATACCCATGCAGTTCTTTCATGCTCTTTGGCGATCAGCTTTTGTCCATTCCAGGTATCTTCCTGCACAACGGGTATAGAGGCTTTCGTCCCGGCTTTGTATCTTATCCATTTTCCATCTTTTTCATTCCATACCCATGTATAGCCAGTTTCTTCCATTTTGGTGAAGAATAGCTTTGTCCTATCTGGATTCCATGAATGCATATCATACATTAGTCCCCGGGTACTTCCGTCGCTAACATATTTTTTCTCAAGAGTGAGTTGGGCTATTTTATTTTTGTTTTTCCCATCTACTCCCATCGTATAGGCTACGAATCTATCTTCTTTTTCCAAAGAGTTATTGGTTTCTATGTAAAATATATCCATTCTGTCAGAAGAAAAAACAACATCACAGCAAACACCTGTTAAAAAAGTTGCGCTGTTACTTTCTGCATCCGCTTTCCATATCTCTTTCTGTGAATCCTGTTTTTCGTTCTCTCGTATGTAAAACACAAATTTTCCATCCTGGCTCCATAAAGGTGAATGTTCATCCATGGAAGTTTTTGCAATCGCTTTGATCGATGTCTCAGAATTAAGACATCCGCCAGGCAAAACCGACAATAATAGAAATATCAGGACGGTGGTTACAATTGTGTTCCTTGATTTCGTGATTACTCTTTCTTCCTCCCGCCTGTACACATTGCCTGAAGCATCCTTATTGCTGAAACTTACTTCGATCATAGGTCATCTCCGAAATATCTTAATAACAATTAACCCCGAAGGCCGTTAGCAAACCAAACAACGTAACCATTATTAAAGGAGCGAGAGACGACTGTGGCATAATATCTATGCCCATAAGAAGCTGAATAATACCTTCTCCATCCCGGACAGGAATGGCAAATCCAATAACAAAAGCCCCTATAAATCCAATAATCGATCCAATGATACTCATCTTTTTATTTCTTAAGATGAAATAAAGAATAAAAGATGATATAACAATCGGCAACACTATTACAAATATCGGTATTAATGCAAATCCTAATCCTTCATCCATTCATCTCACTCCTTATGGTCTTATAAATGAAAATGCATAACAAGTCTTACCGTAAATTTCCCCAAATTTGAAACAAGTCCCACGATATGGACCACTTATTCTTTTACCATCTATGAAATCCTTTATTTTTTTCCAATCATCCTGAGAAACTTTGCACACAGAGAGTGCGCCGATCGGGGTTTGAACCCGGGTTATTTGTTTGTAATATCCGCTCCTGGTAGTACATTTTTCACCATTTAATCCTTAACTCTGCCTAAATTAAGTAATATCTCAATTTTACAATCTTTATAAACAG
>NZ_NTMG01000049.1 GCF_002487355.1 Candidatus Methanoperedens sp. BLZ2
AAATGTAGAACTAGTGATTTTTTTTAAAAATAGGAAGTTTTGGGACAGCCTGTACGATACGTTTTAATAGTTTACTCAATAAACTATATATAGGGAATTATTGGAGGTTAGACTTATGTCCCGACTTTCACTAATAATCATAATTCTGGGCGGTATCATAGCAGTGATCTTGATTGCGACCTACCCGAGCTATCGAAGCGACATCCGTGCAGCACGAGAGCGGGTTATGTCAGGAAGCCAGGTAATAGAGACCAGATGCGGCACGATCGAATATGCCACAATGGGAGAAGGCCCTCCTGTGCTTGTGGTGCACGGGGCTGGCGGTGGGTATGACCAGGGGCTGTGGATAGCACGGGATAGTGTGGGCGAAAGTTTCCGCATTATCGCCCCTTCGCGTTTTGGTTACCTGCGCACACCGCTTCCTCAAGATGCTTCCCCGGCTGCCCAGGCAGATGCACATGCTTGCCTGCTTGATGCACTTAATATAAGCAAGGTAGCTGTCATGGGCGTCTCGGCTGGAGCACCTTCATCTATGCAATTTGCCCTGCGCTATCCTGAGAGGACTTCTTCGCTGGTGTTGATAGTGCCCGGAACTTATACCCCCGACAAACCTGTTGAAAGCCCAAGACCGGTACCTTTGCCATTCATACTTAGTATGATATTCAAATCGGATTTTCCACTCTGGATTGCAATGAAAGTATACCCATCGAGTGTGCTCTATACCATAGGAGTGCCTCCATCATCCCAGGCCAGGCTCACGGACGCACAAAAGGATGATCTCATGCGAAGTTTGCTCCCGTTCAGTCCGCGTATAGATGGAATGGTTAATGAGGGTAAGATTGCCTCGTCCCTTAATCGGTATCCACTGGAGAATATCACTGCGCCGACACTGGTAATTAGCGCTGCCGATGACCCATGGAAAACTTTTGATGCAGCTAAATATACTGCCGAAAATATACCTGGTGCGAAATTCATAGGGTTTGAAACCGGCGGTCATCTGCTGACCGGACAAGAGGAGGAAGTGCGGTCAGAAGTAGCACAGTTTATAAAGCAGCATAATTGAGGCATGAAGATGAAGCAAACAAACGTCGCAATATCGGGTCATGTAAAGCCGGAGTTTGAGGCCGTGCAGGAAGCGTTCGTCGAGAACTTTACTCGCCGCAATGAGCTTGGGGCCGCCTGTTGCATATACTACCGTGGTGAAAAAGTCGTTGACCTGTGGGGCGGCGTCCGGAACAAGCGAACTTGCGAACCCTGGGAAGAAAATACGATGGTGATTGTGTTCTCCGCAACAAAGGGAATGTCCGGTCTGGCTATGGCGCTTGCCAATTCGCGGGGCTTGTTTGATTACGATGAGCGTATCTCGAAGTACTGGCCGGAGTTTGCCCAACAGGGTAAGGATAATATCACCGTCCGGCAACTGCTGGCGCACCAGGCCGGATTGTTTGCCTTTGATGAGACAGGGGACAAGAGCATCATAGCAGATCTCGACCGGCTGGCTGTGGTCCTGGCGCGGCAGAAACCGGTATGGGAGCCGGGAACGCGGCAGGCATACCATGGCATGACCCTTGGATACTACGAAAGCGAGCTTTTGCGCAGAGTCGATCCCAAACACCGAAGCTTAGGGCAGTACTTTCAGGATGAGATTGCAGCTCTGCTTGGACTGGATTTCTACATTCGCCTGCCCGAAGAAATTCCCAATACGAGACTGGCTACCCTCGAGCAAGCTAACCTCTCTCTGGCAACGTTCCGCGCTCGCCTGCCTATCCCCTTTTTCCTCGCTGTGATGAACCCGCGCTCGAACATCAGACGTGCATTGCTGGGATCGCTCTTACCTCTGGATAAAGAACGCATCTATGCCAGGAATTTCGAAGTTCCAGCAGGTGGGGGAGTGGGAACAGCTCGCGCCATTGCCCGTGCATACAGCGTCTTTGCGACGGGCGGAAAAGAGCTTGGGTTGCGAGAGGAAACACTCCGGCAGCTCATGGCACCACCTGTCGCGCCTGTGCATGGATTCCACGATGAAGCCCTGAAAGTGGACATCCGATTCTCACTCGGTTTCGCAAAGCCCGGTCCGAAGAATCCTTTCGGTCATCCGGGCTCCTTTGGAATGGCGGGATCGGGAGGGTCATTTGGGTTTGCAGACCCGGAGGCTAAGATAGGATACGGATACGCCCCCAATCGGATGAATAGATACCTGGAGGACCCACGAGACCTTGCTTTGCGCAACGCAATGTACAGCTCGATTGGCGAGATAGATCCGTACCATAGGTGAGTTCGGAGTGGAGAGCTTCATTTATTGAAGACGACCACGACCAACACTGTAAGGGCAATCACTTTCAGATAGCTTGCATTTATTTTATATCCTTTTGTATCATCAACTGATATATGGAAAGCCCGGATTCGCTATTTAGCGGCCAGAGCGATGCCCTGTGCATCCTCTGCCGCGGTTCAAAATTGCTATGCGGCAAGCAGAGGTGTCCGGTCCTTGTCAAATTCTATTCGAACGTGAAAGTCAAATCCCTGACAGACAGCCTGAATATCGATGGCTCTTCCCCGCCGGGGGTTTTTATAGGCAGGATCGGCTACCCTTATGTTTCTGTTGGGCCCCTTATTCCCCCGACACACGGCGATACGACCCTTCTTGATACCCCTGAAATGTGGCTCGGGAAAAGTATCGATGAGATAGTGGATTTTCGCTCGCAGCTTGTCCGGGGAAAACATCTTGTTCATATAAGAGACCTTGACAGCAGCCGCATCGTAGAAGCTACCCGCGAGATGGCTCTTTGTGCATCTCCTATTGATGTAGAGGCTGAATTCTTGAAAAAACCACATGCAAGGCTCGTACTGGATGATGAAGTCCAGCCTTTTGGCCCGACGGCTCCGCTTAAAAAGATCGATGTAGGGAACACAAAATTCGACCGGAGGATGGAGAAGGCATTTAATGATACTGACCTCAAAGCAAAAGATGCAGTCCTGGAGCTTTATAAAAAAGATACGATCATATCAAGCATCCAGAAAGCGTTCTCTGTGGGTGCATTCGGGGAAGGAAAAGCGCGCCGCTTTGTTCCGACAAGGTGGAGCATAACAGCAGTTGACAGCATGATAGGCGCGAATCTTATGGAGAAAATGAAGGATTTTCCCCTTATTAATGAATATCTTGTTTTTGAGTCGTGGCAGCTTGATAACAGGTTTGCCGTAATGATGATACCCCGCGCCTGGAGCTATGAACTTATTGAGGCATGGTATCCAAATACTGTATGGAACCCGTTCGGGAAAGATGTGGCAATAATGTCATCTTCCGAGGGTTATGAAGGGCGCACGACTTATGCTGAAATCGGGGGCTGCTATTATGCTGCGCGGCTTGCAGTGAATGAATATCTCGTAAAAGAAAGACGGCAGGCGCGCGTTGTGATCTTGAGGGAAGCCCATCCCGGTTATATCATGCCAGTGGGCGTGTGGAATGTAAGGGAGAATGTCCGGGCAGCCCTTAAGGCAGCGCCTAAAAAATTCTCATCTCTTGATGATGCTTTTTCATACATCTCTACAAGGCTTGTTATCCCGAAAGCCCGGTGGATCAAGGAAAGTACGGTTTTGAAAAATACATTATACCAGAGAGGACTTGAGGATTTCTTTACATAAATGCTAAGGTCATCAAATGATAAAAGAAGTAAAAGTAAAAACTGCTCTCTCACCTTCAAAACTTCCCGGGCTTGAATATGCCCTTAATCCCTACAGGGGCTGCGCGCATGCCTGTGTCTATTGCTACGCGCCCTCGGTCATTCACTGGGATAAAGGGAAATGGGGCGAGCTTGTGGAGGTAAAAGTGAATCTGCCACGGATACTTTCAAAAGAACTCAGGGTAAAGAAAAAAGGTGTTGTGGGGCTTGGAACGGTTACTGATCCTTACCAGCCTGCTGAGAAGAAATATGAAATTACGCGCCGGTGCCTTGAACTGCTGTCATTGCATGATTTCCCGGTTTGCATCCAGACAAAATCGTCACTTGTATTGAGGGATATGGATTTGCTGAAAAGTTTTTCAAACTTGGAAGTGGGTGTCACTCTTACAGCGCTTGATGAGAGCGTGAGGGCAAAAATGGAACCTGGCGCATCGACTGTTGAGGAGAGGTTACGTGCGCTGGAGGAACTTTCGAAAAATGGGATTAATACATGGGTTTTTTTGGGGCCGGTAATGCCATATATTACTGATGTTGATGCGCTCGTTGATACCATCGCAAAGGTGAAACCGAAGTATATGCTTGTTGATAGGTTGAGGCTGAAGGAGGGAGTATGGGAGAGGGTTCGGGGATTTATTGCAGGATTTAAGCCTGAGCTGCTTGCTGATTATGAAAGGATTTTTTTAAGAGGGGAGGATTATTATAGAGAGATTTTTGAAGGGGTTAAGAGGAGGTGTGAGGAAAAGGTAGTGAGGTGTGAAGTTAATAGGTTGGGGGATTGAGTTTTGAAATACGGCGAAACACAATCTTTGACGGCATATTTTAATAACCAGGAATACAATAATAAACTTAGTGTGATCGATCAGATATCAGTCTGTTACCAGACTGCCGGGGCGCTCGCTTGATGCCTGCGCCCTTCTGTTTTTTTTGATGACCTATTCACTCTGGATTTTCGCTGCCTCCAGCGTATGCTCCATAAGGATGGCTATCGTCATGGGACCCACGCCTCCGGGAACAGGCGATATCAATTTTACCTTTGGCAAAACGTCTTCAAAATCCACATCCCCATAGACCTTCTCATCCTGCCAGGTAATACCTACATCAAAAACGATCGCCCCTTCCTTCACCATATCAGCTTTGACCAGTCCCCGCACGCCTGTTGCCACAATGAGGATATCGGCTTTTTGTGTCTGGCTCTTAAGATCCTTTGAAAAAACATGACATATCTTCACAGTCGCATTGCGGTTTAAAAGCATAATCGCGGCAGGCTTTCCCACAACATTGCTGTGCCCGACAACAACAACTTCCATTCCTTTCGGGTCGATGTTATGTTCAGAAAGTGCCCTTATTATCCCTTTAGGAGTACAGGGAACAAAACCTTCGCTTCCGATTAGCATTTTACCCATATTGAGAGGATTGAAACCATCCACATCCTTAATTGGCGCTATTTTCATCATCACTATGCGTTCGTCAATATGTTTGGGTAAAGGCAGCTGTACGAGTATGCCGTGTATCTCCGGACGCCTGTTCAAGGTATCTATGAGCCCGATTATCTCTTCCTGTTCTGTTTCATGGGGAAATTTGTGGTCTTCTGATATGATACCAACGCGTTTTGCAGCCCAGTGTTTAAGTTTTACATACAGTTTTGACGGGGGATGTTCCCCTACAAGAATTGTGGCAAGAGCCGGCTTTGTGCCATGTTCTTTTACAAATACCTCAACTTCGTTCTTTACTTTAGCTTCAATATCCTGTGCTATTTTTCTCCCATCTATTATTCTGGGATCAGTAACCTCGGGAAGCGGCTCCATCAGTTACCTCACTCGTATGGGATCGGGAACTGGTTGCAAAGCTCAAGAATGGTTCTCCTTACTTCCTTGATCTTATTTGCATCATTAATGTTCCGGATGACCTCGTCGATCGCCTCTGCAATAATTATCATTTCCTTTTCCTTCATTCCCCGTGTAGTTGCAGCCGGCGTGCCTATCCGGATACCGCTTGTAATGAAGGGGCTTTTTGTCTCAAAAGGAATAGTATTCTTGTTAAGGATAATACCTGCTTCCTGAAGTTTTGCTTCAGCTTCCTTGCCGGTTATGCCAATCGGATTCAGGTCAACAAGCATAAGATGGTTATCCGTGCCCCCTGATACAAGTTCGTTGCCTCGCATCATCAATTCACCAGCAACTTTTTTTGCATTTTTCACGATTTGCTTCTGGTAGTCATTGAATTCTTTACTCATCGCTTCTTTAAATGCCACTGCTTTTGCTGCTATTACATGCATAAGAGGACCGCCCTGCATCCCCGGGAAAACCGTCTTATCTATATCTTTTGCATATTCTTCCCTGCACATTATCATGCCGCCGCGCGGTCCACGCAGGGTCTTATGCGTTGTCGTTGTAACAAAATCCGAATATGGCACAGGGTCACAGTGTACTCCTGCAACAACCAATCCTGCAATATGCGCAATATCCGAAAGCAACATCGCCCCTGCCTCATCTGCAATTTCCCTGAATCTTTTAAAATCAAGTTCACGTGGATATGCGCTTGCTCCTGCAACTATGATCTTTGGTTTGTGTTCCTTTGCGATTTTTGATAATTCATCATAATCTATCGCTTTTGTCTGCCTTGAAACACCATACGGGACTATCTTAAATAATTTTCCTGAAAAATTCACAGGACTGCCATGTGAAAGATGACCACCGTGCGACAGATCCATGCTCATTATCGTATCCCCGTACTTGAGCATAGCAAAATAAACTGCCATATTCGCCTGCGACCCTGAATGCGGCTGTACATTGATATGTTCTGCCCTGAATAGTTTCTTTGCCCTGTCTATTGCAAGATTTTCTGCGGCATCCACAAACTCGCAGCCTCCGTAATATCTCTTACCCGGGTATCCTTCAGCATATTTATTTGTCATTACAGAGCCTTGCGCCTGCAGGACTGCGCGGCTTGCATAGTTCTCAGAGGCTATCAGGTTGAGTTTGGTTCTTTGCCTTTCAATTTCATGTCTCATTATTTCATAAATTTCAGGATCTATTGTTTTTAACGGCATAATAATTCCTCTTAAGTTATTCTGTTATCATATGATCTATCGTATGATTCATCGTAATTTATTTTATGATCTTCACTTTCCGTCCTTCAAGACGCAGCTTATTTTCGACGAATAATTTAACCGCTTCGGGATAAATCTTGTGCTCCTGCTCAAGTATCCTTTCCGCAAGAGTCTGGTCCGTGTCGTCTTCTTTCACTTCCACGCATTTTTGCAGTATTATGGGTCCGCAGTCAAGTTCTTCATCCACAAAATGAACTGTGCATCCCGCAACTTTTACACCATACCTGAATGCCTGTTCCTGCGCATGAAGGCCGGGAAAAGCAGGAAGTAGCGCAGGATGGATGTTGAGTATGCGGTTCTTATATGCGGTAAGCAGTGTCTTTCCGAGAATTTTCATGTATCCTGCAAGAAGTATAAGTTGAACATTATTGTTTTTCAAAATTCTCAGGATCTCTTCCTCGTATAAGTCCTTTGATCCAAATCCCTTCGGATCTACATGAAAAGAATTTATTCCGTGTTTCCTGGCGCGTTCCAGTGCGTAAGCATCTCCTATATCGCTTACCACAACACATATTTTAGCTTTCAGATAGCCATTTTCAATACTATCTATGATAGCCTGGAGGTTTGAACCTCTTCCTGAAGCAAGCACTGCTATTCTGGTCACAGGATGCCCTGATACCTTCAGGAATATAATAGCTTTTGGTTTATTTACGTTTATAAAATTCTGTTAATAAATCGTTGGTACAATTGATTTGCGCTTTTGCCATTCCCACAGGGCAATCCGGTTTGTGTTTGTCGCCACAATGTAAGCAGCCTTTTTCGATAGCGCGTAGATAATCTATTTTAGATGTAAATAATTCGGTCAAACTGTTCACCTCTTTCTTATGATAACGTCTGTAAAAATAAATGTTCTGTTTTGCATGATTTTGGGATTATCGCAAAAAACCCGTAAAGTTTTAATATATCCTGTTATTATTAAGTTAAAATGGAATATGGTTTCAGAATTAAAAATCAAGTGCGATGACGAATATTCATTATCTGCGATCAATACAAAGAATGAAGTGATCAATGTTGTTGTTCGTAAATGCAATCATTGTAATGAAATAGTCCCGATAGTCGGAATATGTTCGGATTGCAACACAGAATATGAACACAAAAATACAGTGGAGAACCCGGAAACAGGTTTTATCCATTTTATATATGAATGTTCAGGCTGCCCCCCGGCAAAAAGGAAAGCCCAGAAAATCATTAAAATAAATGATGGCAACAACAGACAGTCAAGTGATGATTTGATAAAGAATTTCCTTTAATCAACAAAAATCGTTTTTCCAGAATGCGGAATAAGATTTAATTCCTCTGCTGTTTTCAGCAGTTTTTCTACTGCGACGATGCCGTCCCCTAAATCCCTCGTATAATCATTTACATATAGCCTGATGTGCTGTTCAATCACATCGTCATCAAGCTCCTGTGCGTTCTTTTTGATATATTCCACTGTTTCTTCAGGATGCTCGAATGCATATTCCAGACTCTGCCTGATGAACCCATCGATTTTCCCGATCACGGTTGCTCCCAGGTCTCTTCTTGCAAGGATTCCTCCAAGCGGGATAGGTAAACCTGTTTCATTTTCCCACCATTCACCCAGGTCCATTACTTTTACAAGATCATATTGTGGATAAGTAAAACGGCTCTCATGGATTATCAAGCCTGCATCAACGGTACCCATGCTAACCGCGTTCATGATCCTGTCAAAAGGCATCTCAACAATATTTTTCGCATCTGGCGCAAACAATTGCAATAGCAGATAAGCAGTTGTCATTTTTCCGGGTATGGCAATTTTTTTCGAACTGAGTTCCTGTTGACCTACTCTTTTCCTGGCCACTATCAGAGGCCCGCAACCTCTACCGAGAGCGCTTCCCGAATGCAGGAGACAATAATCGTCCCTTAAAAAACCAAATCCATGGAATGAGGCTTTCGTTACATCAAATTTTTTCTGCAAAGCCAGGCGGTTCAGGGTTTCCACATCTTTTAAAGTTTCCCTGAATTCAACATCGGAAGATAGTTTATTATGGGTCAGAGCATAGAAAGTAAATGTGTCATTGGGACATGGTGAATAACCTATAGAGATTTTCATTCCATCTTCCTGATCAGTTCACTGACTGCCTTATTACAATTCGATACCGCAAGAGGAATGTTCCATTTCTTCATATCCCTGTCCTCAATAATATTGCTTATTCCCCTGACCTCGATCACCGGGATATCGTACATGGAACAAATATGGGCTACAGCTGCACCTTCCATGTTTTCACATAAGCCATTAAAACGCTTTTGCATGATATCACCGCTAATGCGTGTTCCGGAACACTGGGATACTGTTATGAAATGACCTGCATGCGTGTTCAATCCAATGTCTTTTGAAGCATTTATTGCAAGCTTCAATAACTTCCGGTCCATCAGGAAAGTATTGAAATATTCGATTTTATTTTTCAGAAGTGTAAAACCTGTGAAATCCATAGGTTTCCATCCCTCGCCGGTCATTACTCCTTCCTCTCCGTAATTCTCAGTCTCTGCAACCACAACATCTCCGATAGCTGCATTTGAATATGCGCCAGCAATACCGAAAAGTAGCAGGAAATCTATTTCGTTGTTTTCAAGGATAAGGGTTGTGGAGTGCGCCGCATTCACCTTGCCTACGCCGCAATGGGAAAAAATAACATGATGCCTGTGTAAATAACCCTTCATAATAACTCCCTGTTCTTCATGAGGCGAAGGTTTGATCTGGCACCTCAAGCCTGCTGATTCTAAAGGAGTAGGTGCGATAAGCCCGATGTTTGCCATATAGAAGCCATATTTGTTTCATGGGATATAGCTTTTATATTGAGGGAAGTTGCAGCATGGAGGGTGGATGAAGAGGCGTTATTGTGCAACTTCCTCACAATTGCATAATATGTCCATACCAATATTTAAATTTTGTGCAAAAAGATAACATTTGCATATACATTTTTTAGTTGCTTTTCGTAATACATTGATTAGGTATATATATGTGTTTGCACAGTATACTGTAAATGTGCAAAGGTTGCTCATCACGTTCCAATTCTGCGACTTGCATTTGTGCACTGGAGATAAAATGAATTCAAATATGGAAACACACTCAAATGATAATATGAAGGTCTTTGAGAAAAGGCTTCAGTCACTTGAACGCAGGGTAGGAGAGATTGAATCGCGTCTTCACCCGGTTGTAGAAGACCAGATTGCTCTATACCTCACAATCCCAGACAGTTTAAGGAAATCACTTTTTGCAGTATCAGAATTATCAAAGGCAACTGCGGACGAAGTGTGCATTCGAACAGGCCGTCACAGGTCAATTGAGAATAAATACCTTAATGAACTTGTCAGGGCGGGCTGGCTAAAACGAGAACGGGTCGGAAAAAAAGTATACTACTCATCACGAAAAAAGAAAGAGGAAGAGTCTCCTGAAGTGATCAGATCAATAGATGAACTGGATAAGAAACTTGAAGAGATACTGGGTTAAGATATTATGGATAGAATTTATTTAAGGTGCAAGAAATGTGGATAAGCTTTCATTCTTATAAGGGCGGGACAGGCAAGACGAATATATCAGGGAACCTTGCCTGCTATCTTGTCAGCAAGGGTTATAAAGTCGGACTGGTAGACACTGATTTTTCAGGCCCGGGCATTCATGCACTTTTTAGCCTGAATACCAAAAAGACATTAGTAGATTACGTCCAGAACAAGGCAGCACTTGAAGATATCGTACACAAGAGAGGTGAGGGGGAGCTTTATATTATCCCGTCATATGCAACTGAGGAAGATATTGTGAGCTTCTCAAAAGACCCTGCCCAGGCAAAAGAAAAGCTTCAGGCGTTACTGCGGGATTTCCAGACCAGGTATAATCCCGACCATATAATATTTGATTGCAGCCCAGGGCTTAACAGGTCAAGCCTACTTATCATGGGTACGACAGAAATCAGCATTATAGTATGTACACTGGATAAACAGGATATCCGGGGAACTTATGTTATTTCCGGTGTGGCCCAGCGTTTGAGATCCAGGCCACGGATCCTGTTCAACAAGCTTCCTAAAAATAAATATGAAGCTTCAAAAAAAACGCTTGAAGAACTGAGCCGAAAATTAGGTCTTGAGCCTATCGGAGTTATCCTTTATGACGAAGCAATGGCAGGCGCCTGGTCAAGAAAGATCATGGTACATGCTTATCCCAATTCGGAATACAGTAAACAGATCGCGCAACTCTGGGAACGGATCAATCAATCAACTGGTTCCCCATAAAGATGCGCTTTCTCCTCTACTTCACGCTCCAGTTTTTTCTTTTCTTCAGATGTCAGGCTGAATAATTCCTGTAGATCTTTATCTGCATTAACGCTACCAAGTATAAGCTCACTGCCTGTGAAGCAAAACGGAATGCTCAATTCTTTGCTTCCCACCTGTGCATGAATTTCGTTTTGTTCAACCCTGATGATAACATCGATAAGTCCAAGAAGTTCAGATTCAACGCTTCCCGGTAATGCTTTATTTACCAGCATTGTCACAAGACCCCCTCCTTCGGTCCGTATTCTTGTATCCAGGTATTTCAGGGGACGCACAATAACATCCAGACGATCAAGCAACGCCATCATGCCAATGTTGTCAAGCATAACCAGGGATGCAGGATATTTTTTCAGCAATTTAACTACTTCCATGATCATACATGTGTAGTCCATGGGATTGCACCGGGAGGTCTGATGCGCAATTGTTTTGTCTCCGATGATAGTGGCATCAACAAACCATATATTCTCAATCGATCCTGCCAGAGGCAGCTCATAGGAGGAGAACTTGGAAAGTATTGTATTTGGTGTGTCCCTCAGGCATATCCATATAACGTTTTTTTTATCACTGATATTTTCATACAATATATGGTACACAATACGCTCGGTGGGCGTCTCTGCAGAGCCCATAAAAACACTGCTCCTGCCGTATAGGGCAGTTCTCAATTCAGCAGTAATGTCCTTCATAATGAATCTGTTTTAGCACATGAATAGCATTAAACATTACTATTATTAACATTCCCGTTCTTAAAATTCACTGTCATGCCATCCCGGGCAGCAATGACTTCCACACCGGTTTTTTCTGATATGAGCTTTGCCTGGTGCTCCGGGGATGATTTCAAAACCTGTAAACCGAAATGGGTCAATATAGCCTTTTTCGGTCTTATCATGTTGATCAACTCTGCCGCCTCATCCATATTCAGGTGACGGATCCTTTTATCGGTCTTCATCCGCACAACATTAAGAATCAGGTAATCAACACCCTCATAAGCAGTTACCAGTCCTGGAAAATATTCAGTATCGGGAATATATCCCAGGCGCCCTGATCTGAATGTGTAAATGACCCCGTAAGTTTCCACAGGATGCATATTTTCGACAGGGAACTTCATTGTGATATCCTTAAGGGTTATTTCCATTCCTTTTTTAATTTCATTTATTTCAACAAATGGCCTCACATACTGGAGTATAACCGGGTCAGAATTAAAGCAATCAGAAGGCGCGATCAAGTGCCCTCTTGGAGTAAATCCTCCACCCGTCATTGCTTCCGTTACAACATTCACATCACATGAATGATCTATATGCCTGTGGGATAAAATAATAGCATCAAGATCTCTTGGTTTAAGGCCAAGCTGGTGTATCATTACAAGGGAACCGGGCCCCGGATCATGGAGGATATTCAGGTCATCAAGTTTTAACCAGAACCCGCCGCTTTTTCGCAACTGGTTAAGAACAACCATCCTTCCACCACCAGTTCCGAGAAAGGTTACACTTGACATATATTATTATAAATGTATAAGTTGTACAAAAAAATATCTGAATAGATTTTCTAAAATTCCGGAAAACGATTTAACCACAGGATTCATGATAATGCATGTGAGAAAAGAATTCAGGAAACTTGTAACCCGTGATGAAGCAAGGCGGATCATCAACAGCCTTGATATTAAACCCCAGATATTCGAAGTGGATATAGAAGGCGCTTCTGGACATACCCTTGCAATGGATGTTGTTTCGCAGGTGGATGTTCCCCCTTTTACCAGGGCATCGATGGATGGTTATGCAGTTTATGCGTCTGATACTTACGCTGCGCGTGAGGATAGGCCGATCCGGCTTAAAATTATCGGATCCATCCCTGCAGGAATAGATCCCGGTGTTTTTCTTCAAAAGGGAGAGGCCGCTGAAATCGCAACCGGTGCAGTAATGCCTGAAGGGGCGGATTCCGTTGTTATGGTTGAGTACACACATTTTGATAAAGATGTTTTTATCCACCGTCCTGTCTCCATTAATGAAAATGTTATGCAGGCAGGTTCGGATATAATGGCCGGGGAGAGGGTTTTAAGAAAGGGAACCTGTCTTGGTGCACGGGAAATAGGTGTTCTTTGCGCGATTGGTAAACCGAAAATAAGCGTCTTCGGGCTTACAGTGGGAATAATCTCAACCGGAAATGAACTGAAAGCACCAGGCTGCCCACTTGACGCAGGTGAGATCTATGATGTGAATTCTTTTTCGCTTTCATGCGCGGTCAGTGAGTGCGGAGGCACTCCTATCCGTTACTTTAATGTAAGGGATGATGAAACAAAGATCAGAAAAGCATTAAGTGAACTCTCAAAAAATTGTGATCTCATTCTCACGTCAGGAAGCACGTCAGCGGGTTCTGGCGACATAATGTACAGGATAATTGAAGAAAATGGCACAGTCCTTGCCCATGGGATTGATATAAAGCCTGGAAAACCTGCAATTATCGGAAAGGTTTTTGGAAAACCTGTTTTTGGGCTCCCTGGATATCCGGCTTCATCTCTTACGATTTTCAATGAATTTGTAGCGCCATTGATCAGGAAAATGACCGGAAAAACAAACATAAATAATAAAACACATGCCAGAGCGGCTATAAGGATACGTTCCGAGGGCAGAAGCCAGCTTCTTCCTGTGGGTCTTATAAGGGGTATCGCTTATCCTATCGAAAAAGGGTCGGGAGCTATTACAACGCTTTCCGAGGCGGACGGTTTTATAGAGATCCCGCCAACAGTTGAGATCATAGAAGCAGGCGATGATGTTGAAGTCACATTGTACGGAGAACCTGAAAAACCGGATATATTCTTTGTTGGCAGCCATTGTCTTGGTCTTGATACGCTCGCAGACCTAACCGGACTTAAAATGCGAATAATAAATGTGGGTTCATCTGGCGGAATAAGTGCGGTCAAAAACAATATTGCTGATATAGCCGGAGTGCATCTCCTTGATGAATCCGGTGTCTATAACATTACTTTTCTTGAAAGAACCGGGCTTTTTAATGTTGTTCTTATAAAAGGATACCTCAGGGAACAGGGCCTGATAATACGAAAGGACAGCGAAATAAAAGAATTTGAGGATTTGATCAATGCTAGGTTCATTAACAGGAATACCGGTTCGGGAACAAGAGTCATGACCGATCTAAAGCTAAAGGAGGTCGCAAAGCAGCGTGGAATATCTTTTGAAGAACTCGCTAATTCGATAAAAGGTTATCATACTGAAGCAAAAACCCACAGTGCGGTCGCTGCTGCGGTAAAGCTGGGTAAAGCAGATGTCGGGGTAGGAATTCGTACAGTTGCAG
The DNA here is from genome assembly GCF_002487355.1 of Candidatus Methanoperedens sp. BLZ2. Taxonomy (GTDB): domain Archaea; phylum Halobacteriota; class Methanosarcinia; order Methanosarcinales; family Methanoperedenaceae; genus Methanoperedens. The sequence goes on from NZ_NTMG01000049.1 coordinate 14,377, forward strand.
AACTGAATGATCTAAAATTCATAAAAATAGCTGATGAGGAATATGATTTTGTGATTCCAAAAAGAATTATGGAATATGATGAGATTAAGAAATTCCTGGAAGGGCTTAGATCGCAAGAGCTCATTGATAATTTACCTTCGGGGCTAAGGGCATACGAAAGAACAGGGGAAGTAGTACAAATTATTAAGTAACATTAAGTAACAACAATTATTTACAGAACGCAAAAGTTATTAGTTTTAAAAGTAAACAATAGGATCGGAGATTTTATATGTCCATAAAAAAAATTGTTGTTTGTTTTATTATTGTCTTGTTGATGATTTTTCCGGCATCGGCAGCAGATATAAGCCTTAACCGCTGGATATTGAACGTAACTGTGAATGAAGACGGCATGGTGGATGAGTTAATACAGGTTGAAGTTGCAAATAGCGGCCCATCACCTCTTGATGGTATTTCATTCGTAGTCCCTGCATCGAATATTATAGTTATATATGATTTCGAACATACTTTCAGCTCAAAAGGCCAGGTAGTAGAACAGCAGATTGTTGGAAATGGAATAAAATTGACCGTGAATTTCAATACGTCTATAAAAACCGGCGAAACATGGAACGGGCGTATCGGTTTCAGGGCAGAGAATTTTGCCAGGAAAGTAGACGGCAATTATTCAATTGAAATTCCCATTGATATGCCGCAGGCAATAATAGCCGGGAAAACTGCGGATATCGGGGTTTCTCAGGACGCAGATATCAGGAGCCAGGTATTCTTGCCAAAAGGAATTGAAGTGACATCAGTAACACCCAAACCATTCAGGATACTTTTCCAGAATAGTCATATGGTTCCGACATGGACCCCGGAAAATCTGCATATGAAGGACACTATTATACTGAAAGGCTCATTTTCAGAAATATTAAAAAAAATAGCAGATATCGATGAAAGATCAAAGACATTATCCAAACAAATAAAAGAAGCAAAAACGAAAGGTATTGATGTCACAGAATCTGAAGCATACCTTAAGCAAGCTGAAGATTATAATACAAATAATGCAAATTCAGCCCTATCTTCGTTCTGGAAAAAAGATGACACATCTGCTCTTGAATTCATTGGATATGCCGAGAATGAATTAAATCTTGCTGAAAAGAGTTTTGCTACATCAGGAAAGACAGAAATCAAAGCTACAGTGAAGGCTACAGGAGAAACAGAAGAAAATAACGAAACTCCTGGTTTTGATGCAGTTAGCCTGATTCTTATGATCATAAGTTCTTTTATGATATTGAGGATAATCAGGTCTAAACCATAGCGTTTTTTATTTTTATCAGTAATGTTTAAATACTATCCTATGATAATGAGGTAGTAATTAAAAGTATGCCTATATGTGGTGGCATTGCTTTTTTTTAAGGAGTTATAAAATGGCAAAAATAATGCACGCACAAACAGTTCTTACAGAAGATGATATTGAAGCACTTAAACAAAAAACAGGGGAGACAAGCACCAAAGATGCAATTGCAAAAGCAGTTTCTCATTACCTTGAGTGTGAATATACAAAAGTAGAGGATATGTGGGCTAAGAAACTTGAAAAAGTAGTAAAAAGAAAACAGAAAGAAGAAGAAGAATAAATACAGGTTACAGTCGCATCCGCCCTATCATAAAAAAATCAACATGCGAATCGACTGTGCCAAAAATCATTTCTTTTCTTACGCTGTTGGCCAGGCGCACTGCGCGTGAAAGCTGCTGCAGTGAAAAAACATGATCCTCTTCTATTGCATGGACAAGATAATCTGAATGGGGCAGTTTTATCATATCATCAGTTTTCTTGATGTCCTCAATATTCTCAGTATTCTCAATTTTTTTGATGTTCTTATAGACCCGAAAGTGCGTCCCGAATTTAAATCCTGTCTTCGGAACGAGTCCCTCATTCCTTAGTTTTTCATAAACAGAATATTTTACCATGAAATTTGATTCTATGCCTGAAGCTGATTTAGAAAAACTATCAAAATCAAGCAGTTCTTTGTTCCTGTTCTCAATGTCCAGTATCCCTTTTTTTAAAAGATAACATGATTCAATGAGCGATAATTGCAGATGGCCTTCATCCATAGGTTTGCCAAAAAAACCATCTTTTTGAAGTGCTAAAGAAGCATCCGGATTCCAGACAATCACCCTGTCTTCAAGCAGGATCGCAGTTGACAGCTTTTTACCCAATTTTAATTCATAAGTGCCTGTCGGAGTGATTTTTTTCACCTCGTAATATGTAATATCACTTTCTTCGTCAACTATAGCAAGAACCAGGCGTTTTTTAAGGTTCTCGACCGTCCCGAGATGAGTCCTTAATTGGGATAGTAATAGAGGTATCCTTTCTGAAGTTACAAACATGAAAAATTCAGCCGGTGTTTTTCCGGGGTGTCCACCACGTGGATAAACACGAAAGCCAGTTACCCCTGGCTGGACATAATATCCGCGTTCCCTCATATCTTTATAAACGATATAAAATAATTCAAAATTTTTTAGTAGTGAGGATGCTTTCAGGAAAAAATCCTCAAAACCAATTTCTTTTCCCCCAAATTCAACTTTTATTTTTCCCATATAAATGAGAAAGGCGGTTTCGGTAAGAGAAACTTCGAGGTTGTCACCCTTAGGCCGCCCATAATAACTCTTATTATGCAATTCTTCAATTGCATTTTTTTCAAGTAATACATTATCTCCAGTTAATTTTCCTTTGAGTGTCATAATATTAATTAATATTCTATTATTCCAGTTATATTCTATCTATTTAAATTTTCATCAAATTCCATTTGTCCGCCTATAGACAGATTGAATTTTACGATTGTTCCTGCTTTCATTTCAAGAACATACTTGATGTCCTCCATTGTTTTATATCCAACCCAGGGTTTTAATCCTGAAAAGCCCATGATTTTTTTTTCGTTATTTAAGAATATTACATCGATCGGGAAAAATACAAAGAGCATGTGAACATTGACCTCGGATGGTTTTTTTAAGATAAATATCATTGAATAATCCGGGAGAATACTTCTCCGGAACATCAACCCCATTGCCTGTTTTGCCATTGTTCGTGCAAACTCAATGTTATTTGCTATCATTACACCATCATATTTTAATACGGGAAGCATCAAGTAGCTATATAACAATCTTGTGTAATATAAGAATGGAGGTATTAATCCAATAAATGAGTTCAGAAATGTGTGCTGTATGCGGCTTGCCAAAAGAGCTTTGCATCTGCGAAGAAGTAGCAAAAGAACAACAGAGAATAGTAATTAAGGTAGATACACGTAAATATAAAAAAGAAGTAACTGTGATCGATGGTCTTAATCCAAGCGAGATTAATTTGCAGGAATTAACATCTTATCTCAAATCAAAATTCGCATGCGGTGGTACTATAAAAGATAATGTTATCGAACTTCAGGGAAATCATAAAAGCAGAATGAAAGAAGTTCTTATTAAGAAAGGATTTTTGCCGGAACAGATCAAAATATAAATTATTCCTTGTGGGGTGGGTTCAAAAACATATCTCTCATTTTGGATTTTCTTTTTAATATAGATATTTATAATATTCTTTGAAATTATATTGTAGCCTTTTTGTGTGAAGTATCTTTTTATCTTTGTGAAATCATGATACTTATTATCATGACATAAACTGACCGGGTTGAAAAATATGAAACTTATAACTGCCATTAAACTGATCGAAGAGCGCGAAAAACAAAAACGAAAGGCTGAAAAAGAGATGCGAAGAAATGGGATGCTTTTAAAAAATGATAATAATAAAGAAAATCCAGCCAGCTTATTGGGAGAAGGAAACGAACCAAAAAACCTGGTTCATGTACAATCTATTTTTCCCCAGGATGATATTATTGCGTTGAAAGTGAAAACACGAGAAGCGCATGTAAGAGAAGCAATTTCAAAAGCAGTTTATTATTATTTAAGATTTGGCAATGAAGATACAAGTTAAAGCAGGAAGCAAAAATGCTTCCTGATAGGATGTTTTGATTATTTTTCACAACTTGCTGTGAAGAGGTTCACTTTACTGTTACTGGGGCTTCTCCAGTAATTTTGTCTTGGTCAGCAATCTGCCATCTTTTGCATGGGGCTTCCTGAGCACTGAGTCATTTGCTTTTTCCATTTCGCGGGCTTCATCAGCAAGTCTTGCTGCCGCGCGCATGGCTTCATGGCCTGATGCTGCTGCTATGGCTACCTGATCTGCCTCTTTTAAAACAAAACATGCCGGAAAGTCGATCTCTGCTACCTTGGTGGCGATGTGCAGGGCTGCCAGGGCTTTTGCCTTAGCGTATGGGTTGTTGAATCCCGCGCTCTCCACACATTTATCAGGTTTTGCAAGGATCTTGGGGAGCACAAGTGGTTTTGTACCTGCCGCTACCTGGTCTATCACTTTGTCGATCTCGGTCTGGACCAGCCTTATTGCGCCGCATATAGATAATACCTTTAAAGCATCTGTATTGAAGGTAGCCATCTCAACGCAATCAAGGAATTCCCTTTTTGCGCCGATCAACGGGTCAACCGGGAGGATTATGTATCCAAAGCCTGCCTGTTCCAGTTTTTCCCTGTCCTCTTTCTTTGTTGGGCCGTCGGATACTACTATTGTGGGTGTATCTTTCCAGACATCGCGTGCTGCTGTCGGGCCTGGCGCACTTGAGTTGGGGCTGATCATAACAACAAAATTCGGCCCCCAATTCTTGAAGGATGCTGTTTCTGCGGCTTCATCCTTCCCCATCTTTGCACCGGTTCCGAATACACGGACTGCTATTCCCTCTCTCGCTGCTATCTCATCAAGTAATAGATCTATTACCTGTGAGGTTCCAAGATTTCCAAGTTTAATAAAACCTACTTTAACGACCATATTTGATCACACCGGAATTTCGCTGGGTTCATTTATAAGGTTTTTGAAATTGTTCTGGGAATTCCAATTAGATGATGAATTCATAAAGCAATTGAACCCAAGAAAGAACTGGAGAAATATACCAAGATATCTGAGAATTTCATATACCAGTGAAAAACCGGTGCATAGAAATTCCTGATTTTTTGTTTATCGAAAGTTATTTTAGTAAAGCGAATAATTATTGTCGTTGATTATAATGAATGAGATAATTCCGGAAAGAGTTAAAAAAACCGCACAGATTATATCTGAAGTATCGCATTTAAATGAAACAGACATGTTTATTCTGCTGTCCCTGCTTGCCGACAGCAAAATGACCAATGCGGAGCTTGCAAAAATAATGAATTTCAAGGACGGGAATTCTACTGCATATCACACACGAACCATGCAGGAGGACGGAATGATCGACCGTTATACAATTGTTCCAAACTGGAAACGTGTTGGACTGCCAACTGAATTTATAATACTTGCAGAAACGCAAAATGAGGAACAACTGCTTGAGATTGAAAAAATGCATGTGGTTATGGCTGATGAATATGCATCAAGTACAGGGGATATTGTTGTAACTCCAATGGTTTCAGGTTGTATTATCCTTCAGGATGTCTACTACTGTTATGGTGATAGACAGATGGGGGTAATAATCGGCAGGGCAACATCGGATCAGGACGCTGCGGTTTATTGCAAGAATTATCTTGTCAGCAGGTATCCGAATATCAAAGTAAGTCTGCTTATCAACAAATACAGGACAATAAGCAATTTCTTCATTGATAAGCCTGCTATAAAAAAATTGAAAGAAATATTCCATATTGAAAAGTCCGGTGCGCCTGATGCATTGTAATAATTGCATTATCAGTATAGAAATACCTCCATCTTAAGAAGTAGCATAATAAAATTCGGAACAGTCAATGCCAGGATCATCCTGTCTTTAAGTCTATGCCCTTCCGCTACCGGATTTCTCAGCAGGATTTTTATGCACCCGATAATAAGAACGATATAGATTACAGCAGCCGGAGCCAGATATGAATATTTTGTGACAGCATATATCATTGGGATAAGAGGCAGTATTGTCAGTGCGCTGCATACTATTGCTGCTCTGCGAATACCCAGCAACAGCGGCAATGAATTTATGTCGCCTGCCACATCTTTAAAATCCTTCATGAATGTGAGGGAGAATACCAGTGTGAAAATATAAATAGCAACCATCAGGCTATCTGCATTGATCTGTGCGTATATACTCCAGACACCTATCGATTCCAGAGCAAAATACAATGCCATAACCGCCATCGCAATTCCGGGTTTGTCTTTGAACCTGAATGAAGGATGTGAGTACATGATGCCGCCGACAATGATTCCTCCGATTAAGAAACATATGGAGAGGATAAGGCTCAGGCCGATCGAAAGAACGAGGGCTGTTGAAAATAACAATATCATGTATATCCACGCATTTTTCACAGAGATCTGACCGGATGCTATAGCTCCATTTGGTTTGCATATTTTGTCTATCTCGATATCATAGATGTCGTTTATTATATCGCAACCGCTGTGGACCATTATTCCTGCAAGGATTGCAATAGCTGCCCTGTAATCCCAGACTCCTAAAACGGCGCATGTTACAGCCACGACAGAGATGTCAACTATACTTCCTTTCAATTTAAGGATTGATATATATGGATTCTTTAAAACCATTTTATTCCCCGCTTTGATTCATAAAAATATGAATCATTTTCAATATATTAGAGCATAATTTGTTATTTAAACATTTCTTTTTAGTTTTTTGTAGTAATTCAAAAAAAAAGCGATATATTTAAATACAATGCATGGAAATAAGATTGGTGTACAGATGAATAAATCCTGTACAAAAAAATGGGTCAGTAAAGTTGGCAGGTTGGGGAGATAAAACTCCAAAAATGGATTTTACTGACTATAAAAAAAACATGGGGTTCAACTGAACCATCCAAAGTGCGGTTGAATCCCAATGGCCCGTAGGCAAATAAGGTTAGGACTTTCAAAGTATTAAAGACTTGCCTGGTTTTGCCTCCGGAGTAAATGAAAAAGGAGGTGAAAAAGAATGAAAATAAGCAAGATAATAGGCGTTTCGGCTATGACACTGCTGCTTGCGACATTAATGGTAAGTGTAGCTTCAGCCGCAGGAGGGTCTTCGTATTCGACTGCAGAGCTTATAAATGTACCCGATAATGATATAACCTATTTTGGACTATATTCGAGTCATACCGAGGACTGGTGGAAATTCAATGCTAATCCCTATGATATAATATATATCGATTTGGATTACACATTCTCTCAGAACGGAGGCAAGGAATATCTCCACGACCCATACGAGAATGTCATCAAAGCAGCGGTATGCTCTTCTGGATGTCAGATCGACCATACTGGACAGGTGACTGGGAGCCAACCACGTATTGAAATAAATCGTGGTACTTCCTCAACTTACGACCACGTTGTCGGCCGAAATTGGTAAGTGAATGGAAAAAATCAAAAAAAATTTAAAATTGGAAAGGCTGAAATATTTCAGCCTTTCAAAATATTTAATATGATCAAAATATGAACATCCAAAATAAAAAATTAATAATAGTATTTATTGTGATTTATTTTACATCTTATCAGGCAGCAGCAGAAGAATCCAGGCTGCCGATTATACTGGAGACAAATGTATACTCATTAATAAACAAAGATATCCTGAGCCATGTGGATATGAATCGTCTCGATACTCACGGTACTACAGACATGAGATTTTACTGGAGCCCGGATGAAAGAAAAGTACTCATCGAAGCATCTATAAGTGCTTATGCAAAAGGAGGGAAAGCAGCTTTAGGCGGAGTGAGTGCACTATATTTGGCGGATATCTCACAGATAAATTCTCCAAAGCTTCTTAGAAGGGGCGAGGACACCAATAGCATTGCTGATGAATCAAGAAGCATGATTGATACCTTCCATTGGAGCCCTTCGGGCAAATATTTTTCTTTCGTAGAGCGAAGTGGGGGAACTTTCAGAAGAAAATTTGATGAAACGTGGATTCTTTGGATAATCAATACAAGCACACTTGATGTGGTCTCCAAAAAAGATGTCTCTGATGCAACAATTGGTGAAGACTTTCATCGGGGTTATTCCTGGTCACCTGTTGAGGATAAAATTGCATACATCGGGTTTAATGAAAACAAATCGAAGGATATATTCGTCTTGGATGTTTCTGAAAATAGTTTCTATGAAACCGGAATTAAAGAGTATATAAAATCTTTTGAAAACACAGTTTTAACATGGTCACCGGATGGCAGGAAGCTTGCATTGGCAGAACAGACATATAACGCAGGAAATTATAGTTTATTAATTATAGACCCTGCAAGCAGGAAAATTACGAATCTTCTTTCAGCCGCAACAATAATAGCACCCAGGTACGCGTTTTGGAGCCCTGATAGCAGAAACATCCTTGTAACGGAAATGAAGCCAGATGATAAAATCGATGTTTATCTGGTAAATATGGAAAATGGAGAACACAGGATACTAACGACCTTAAATAACTTAGCAAGTTATGTAATAAAATGGAGCATGGATGGTAAGAAAATCTTATTTAAAACATCTAAAGGAGATATTAATCAGTTCTATTCGATGGATATAGATGGTAGCAGTTCCCCGGTTCTAATTTTTGAGAATAGTATATCTTCTGAATCGGCGGATGTTTCTGGAAATTTCACTATATTGACATTTAGTAGCGATTTATATAATTTAAATAATTTAGTTGTTCTGGAAAATGAGAACAAGCCATTAGTTATAAATAATGTGAGTTATTATTATTTTAATTATAAATTAGATAGCTTATTATACGTGAGTCAAAACAACGGTCAAAATGCACTTTTCAGACTTAGCCCGGGAGCAGGTAGTAAGCAGCTCTCCATCTTACCGGATGTTAAAATATTCAGCTTTAGTCCAAGTGGCAATTTTATAATTGTGGATAATGGTTCAGAATCATTTGAAAAAGAAAATAGTAACGGGACCAATTTTACAACTCAAAAGGTTGATAATTCAAAAGGTACAGCATCCAAAGCCCCCGGACTTGCTTTTATATTTGCCGGAACTTCAGTATTTGTTGTATACTATATTATAAAAATGAAGAGGTATTTATGAAACAAAATGTTAGAAATGTGCTTGTAATCGCTCAAAAAGAATTCACTGACCATTTATGGAGTCCGAGATTTGTAACATTACTTTCGGTATTCTTACTAATAATATTCTCATTTAGCTATAAAGCTGCTTCAGCCGGGCTAAACATATTCAAAATGGGTTTTCTCGATGTCTCCCAGATAATTGCTGTTTTTCTGCCTTTTTTAGGAATGGCACTAGGATTTGACTCAGTAGTCAAAGAAAGTAAATCAAGTTCGTTGAATGTTCTTTTAAGCCATCCGGTTTTCAGAGATAACATAATTACTGGAAAAATACTGGGATCTCTGGCAACATTATCACTTGTTATCGGAATATCTATTATTGCCTCTATAGGAACTATGCTCATCATCTCCGGCGTGCAAATAAACCTCCTTGAGATTGAACGAATATTAATTTTTGCCATTTTAACATTTATTTACATTTCCACATTTGTGGGCATTAGTATTCTATTATCAATATATTCAAAAAATACAGCCAGTTCATTAATATATTCGGTCGTTATCTGGATCAATTCAATAATAGTATTTAGTGCAATCGTTGCAGTACTTGCTGCCATTATAACCGGGCAGTCATATCTGGATTTAGGAAAAAACCACCAGGTACTTGAACTCAATGCTAACCTTCAAACGTTCTCGCCAATCCATCATTATGCAGAGGCAGTTAGCGGTGTACCAAGTTTAAGTTTTGGTGGAGTCAGTTTGAATTCTGGTTCCGATAGAAGCTTGGGAATTTTTGATACAAGATATACGTTAGATCAATGGATGTATGAGTACTGGACAAATCTTGTAGTATTAATTACAGTACCAATAGTATTGTTTATTGCATCATTTGTGGCATTTTTACGAAGAGATATAACAATGTGAGGTACTATGAAGAAAAGTCTCAATAATTCAATTACGATTGCTCAGAAAGAATTTGCAGATAACATATGGAGTCCTGTTTTTTTGCTATTACTTATAACCTTCACTTTGATTGTTTTTACCTACAGTTATCAGAACGGATTAAAAGTAGAACGCGTCGGATTGCAGGATGGAACCTCTCTTTTACTAAATGGGTTTGCTGGTCTTGCAAAAATTATGGGATTTTTTGCTCCCTTGATCGGCTTTGCTTTAGGTTTTGACGCAGTCGTAAAAGAGAAAAAATCCGGGTCATTAAACGTACTTTTAACCCATCCGGTATTCAGGGATAATATTATTAGTGGGAAAATTCTGGGTTCATTCTTGACATTAGCTCTTGTTATCGTAATTTCAACATTAATTTCGATTGGCACTTTGCTTTTGATCATAGGGGGCACTTTGAATGGATTTGAACTTGGAAGGATAGCAGTATTTTCAATAATAACTTTTTTTTACAGTATTATTTTTATGGGGATCGGAGTTATCCTTTCTATCGTAGTAAAGGATGCTGCAGACTCACTTGTTTACAACGTTGTTGTTTGGTTTGTCCTCTGTATTCTATTTGGTGCTATTGTTATCGCAATAGCAACTATTATTACAGGTCAGCCATTTGGCATTGGTACCAGCTCTTTTGAACTTGCTTTGAACATGGCAAATATATCGCCGCTTCATCATTATGCAGAAGCAACTGTGGGCAGGGTTGATCTTAGCTGGGGCGGTATTGGCTTCGCCGATGCTTCAATAAAAGGGATATTTGACACCCGTTTTACCCTCTTCCAGTGGTTTGGCGAGTTCTGGATGAATTTAACCGTACTAATAGTAACTCCGATCATCCTTCTAATCATTGCTTTCATAGCATTTCTCAGGAAGGACATAAGTACATGAATAAAACCTTAAGAATTCTCGGAATCATATCAATCATCATCTTACTCCTGATACCATTAGCCGCAGCAGAATTCTCTCAGATATCTGCTACATCGGACATAACCGGCAAAGTCGTTCGCCCGGGCGACACAGTTGAATTCACCACAACCCTGCAGAAATTCTACAACACCACAAAAAGCGTCTCAGTCAAGCTATTCATCGACAAAAAACCAGACAACTGGCTCGCCGGCTTCTATGCAGAAAACAACCAGGTAAGCCAGATAACCTTCCCTGCCGACTCAACCGAGTCAAAGCAGGTTGTCGTAAGAGTGAGGGTGCCAGCCAACACCAGCGATGGCTCCTACCTGGTAAGGATAGGGTTGCAGCCTTTTGGCGAGGATGTTACCAATTATGAATTGATATACCGCGATTTTGCTGCGATCGTGGACAGGAACGCCATGCCTAACCTTGACATATACTCAGGCATACCCGGAAGAAAAACCCATCCTGGCATTCCAGTCAGGTTCAGCATCACTGTAGAAAATAAATACGACAGCAGGGCGACAGTAAAGCTCTCGGTACTTTCAAAGCCAGGTGAATGGGGCGTGGACCTGCTCTCTTCAGACGGCGCAAGGATCACAAAAATGAGTATTCCTGCAAAAGGTAAGCAGGATTTTGATGTTGTCGCCCAGCCTCCTGTTAATTCAACCGACGGGGATTATGAGGTGCTGGTAGGCGCTTCTATGGAAAGCGGCAGCCAGTTCATCTCACTGCCGCTAAGTGTCACCATTAATCCTGAGCTTGATCCAACCCAGGCATTGAGTGCATATCTTGAAATGCGCTCAGCTATAGCAGGGCTTGAAGTCCGGCCTGAAAATACAGCAGAGTTTGCCGTATCCCTGAACAACAGATATGACCAGCAGCTCAAGCTGAACCTGAAAGCACTGGATAAGCCGCAAGGCTGGAATGTGGAGTTTCTTTCAGATACGGATGATAATGTGAGGCTTACCACGCTTGAACTGCCTGCAAAAGGCGAGCAAAATTTCATAGTGAAAATCAAACCTTCCCTGAACGCAAGCGATGGCATATATCCTGTACTCGTGGGTGCTGTCAGCGGGGATGACAGGAGCGTGTCCCGGAGACTTGAAGTTACCGTCAATAAAGGTCTTGAGAACAGCCAGATACTCGGCCTTTATCCGGGATACAGCGAAGTGACGCTCAATCCTGGCAGTTCGACAGATATCAGTGTAACACTGAGGAACGGCGGGGATGAGGCATTAAGCGACGTTCAGCTTGAGATACAGGAAGTAAGCGGCATCAGTACCCAGATACGAAGCTTCGGGACAATAGAAAAACTGGAGGCCGGCGAATCAAGGAATATTCCTGTTGAGATTACAGCACGGGCAGACGCAGGCTCAGGGATAAAAGAAATATTCATGCGTGCAAAGAGCGGCGATATCCAGGGTGAGGAAAAGACCATCAAAGTGAATGTTGAAAAATCAGGATCAAGCGGAATAGCAGGGATCGGGATGGTAGTGCTTGCTATTGTTGCGCTTGTGTTTATAATTCGCAAGTTCGGGAGAAGATGAACATGAATGAAATCAGTCAAAATGAAAATATTATTGAAACCATAAATCTTACCAAGCGTTTTGGTAAGAAAAACGAGCTTGTAGCAGTGGATTCGCTAAACCTTGGCGTTAGAAAGGGCGAAGTATTTGGTTTTGTTGGGCCAAACGGTGCAGGAAAGACCACTACGATGAAGATGCTGATCGGTTTGCTTGAGCCCACGGACGGTTCTGGTAGGGTAGCAGGTTTTGATATTGTAAGAGAGGTAATAAAAATAAGGGAAGCAACAGGTGTTTTGCCTGAACCTGCCGGATTTTATGATAATCTCACGGCAAGACAGAACCTCAGGTTCTATGCAAAGCTCTACGATATCGATGAAAAGACACGAGAGAAGCGGATCGTCGATTTACTTGAGCTTGTGGGTCTTGGTCGTGCCATAGACCAGAAGACAGGTGGATTTTCAACAGGTATGAGGAAGCGTTTCGGTCTTGCCCAGGCATTGATAAATGAGCCAGGTGTCCTGTTCCTGGATGAACCCACAAGCGGCATCGATCCTCTTGGCGCACAGATGATGCGGGATTTGATCAAAAAACTGAGTAAAGAGAAGGGTGTGACCGTGTTCCTGAGCAGCCACAGCATGGCAGAGGTTGAGGAAATATGTGACAGGATCGGGGTGATTGCGCGCGGTAAGCTGCTTGCCGTAGGTACGGTGGAGGAACTCAGGGATAGGGTGAGGGAAAAAGTAGGTGTAAGGTTTACACTTGAAGTCCAGGATTTGCCTGTGCAGAGGGTCTTAGAGGGATTGAAAGGAGTTAATGGTGTGCGTTCTGTTGAGCCGGTTAACGGTCATATCTCGCTGCTGACAGATGTGGGAACGCGCATGGAGATAGCTGTAGCTGTGAAGTCCATGGGCGGAACCATATCCCGATTCGAGGAGGAGAGAATGGATTTGCAGCGTGTGTTCCTGAAGCTGATAGAAGAAGCGGCATGATGTGTATACAGATAAAAAATGTGTGGTTCAGCCGTTTCGCAAAAGCAACTAAATCCCAATGGCCTGTAGGCAGATAAGGTTAGGACTTTCAAAGTATAGGAGTTATGACTCTAATTAATGATGGCAAAATCGATCAGATAAACATGCAATTGGAGATGGATGTATGATCCTGAGATGGAAATTTGAAATGAATGCGGACATGGTGGAAATCTTGTGGATGGCAAATTGAGAATATATCATGTTACCCCAGCATGTATGTGGACACTAAGATTAGCTTTGAACGTATTTACGCGTTAAGTTTATATACTATACTCACTAACTTAAGGTTAGTAACCTCAAGTCACTAACTCGGGGTGAAACATAAACATGGAATCAGCACAACTATTAGACATACTCGGAAACGAGAACCGAAGGAAGATCCTGCACCTCCTGGCAAGCCGCCCATGCTATATGAGCGAGATAGCAGAAAGGCTTGACGTGGGTGCAAAGGCAATACTCGGGCATCTTCTCCTCCTTGAGCAGGCAGGTCTGATAGAAGCCAACGTAGATGAACAACGGCGCAAATACTTTCATATTACAGACAACCTCCGTCTTGAAGTGTTTGTGTCGCCATATTCATTTGAGATTGAAATTACTACTGCCGCCTTATCTGCACCAAAAGAGCATGCACCAGCAGACCAGCAAGTGATCATGACCTTAAAATCGCTTTACGGCCAGATACAGGACCTCATAGAAAAAAGACAGCAGTTAATGCAGGAGTACCAGCAAATCCAGGGAAACATAACCGAGGCGATGGGACATTACATGGATGCCATCGAAGATACTGCCGAAGATAACATTGAGGCGGAAATACTCTATGCGCTGTTAAAAGGCCCGACGAATGCGCGTATGTTGTCCATGCAGCTTGGGATTCCTGAGTATGTGATCGAGGGATATATTGTAAAAATGGAACGAAAAGAACTCCTTAAAAGAGACGGGAATAATTATATAATAGGCTAAAGAATATAAAATATATACAAATTAAAAAAGAGGTAAAAATATGGAAAGAGATTGGAGAAAGACTGAAAAGGGATTTTTCAATGAATTTGAAAAAGAGATGGAGCAAATGAATGACCTTGTAAACCGCATGATGCAATCCATGGGAAAAGAGCCGCAGGTTTATGGCTTTAGCATGCAGGTAGGACCTGACGGCATACCGCATGTAGAGCGTTTCGGAAATGTGTCGCCTGTTGGTAAAGACAGGGATGTCAGGGAGCCATTCACAAGCACATTGACCGATGAAAAAAATAATGAATTTAATATTACGGCAGAAATGCCAGGGATCAATAAAGAAGATATCGAACTCAATGCGACGGAAAAAGAAGTTATTATCAAAGCAGATAGCAATGCAAGGAAATACTACAAGTTCATAAAAACACCAGTACCTGTTGATCCGGATAGCGCTGCGGCAAAGTACAACAACGGAGTGCTTGAAGTAACATTGAAATTCAAAGACAATTCGAAACAGGATGTAAAGTCGATAAAGATCGAATAAATGGATGAAACATAACTGGAGATTAATAAAAGAGAAATATGGATAAGAAAGAGAAAACTGTAAATCTCAAGGTCATTGAAGCAAAATCCTACGATGCAGGACGCGGTATTGCCAGGATCGATCCTGAAGTGGCTTATGAACTGGGGTTGCAGACAGGCGATGTCATAGGTATTGAGGGCACTAAGAGGACGGCTGCACTTGTATGGCCGGGTTATCCTGAGGACAGCAATTCGGGATTAATACGCATTGACGGAACAGTACGGAGAAATGCAGGAGTTAGTATCGATGACAGGGTACATATCCGAAAAATTCATACTGCGCCTGCAGAAAAAATCCTGTTCTCACCCACACAGCCATTAAAGATACAGGGTGGGGAGGCATATCTTGCCCATAATCTTGAGGGACGCGTGATCACCCGCCATGATGTAGTTGAACTAAATATTATGGGCCGACGCGTTGACCTTGTGGTCGTGTCTATAAAACCAGTTTCTGATTCTGTGATTATCAGCGGAAATACAATAATAGAGATCAGCGATAAGCCAGCTAAAGAGATGCCTTCTATTCCCAGGGTCTCGTATGAAGATATTGGCGGGCTGGGAGATGAGGTAAGGAAAGTCAGGGAAATGATCGAACTTCCTTTGCGGCATCCTGAACTCTTTGAACGCCTCGGAGTAGAAGCGCCAAAAGGAGTTCTCCTTCATGGTCCTCCTGGCACCGGGAAAACCATGCTTGCAAAAGCACTTGCCTCGGAAACAAATGCAAATTTCCTTACCCTTTCCGGGCCTGAAATAATGAGTAAATTCTATGGCGAATCAGAAGAGAAGCTGAGGGATATATTCCAGCAGGCTGAGGAGAACGCGCCAAGCATCATATTAATTGATGAGATAGACAGCATCGCTCCCAAGAGAGAGGAAGTCACAGGAGAAGTGGAGCGGCGTGTTGTAGCACAGTTGCTTGCTGTAATGGATGGACTTAAAGCCCGCGGAAAGGTAGTGGTAATCGGAGCCACGAACAGGCCCAATGCCCTTGACCCTGCACTTCGCCGCCCCGGGAGATTTGACCGCGAGATCGAGATCGGAGTCCCGAACAGGAAAGCCCGTTTCGAGATAATGCAGATACATACCAGGGGAATGCCTGTGGCTGATGATGTGAAACTTGACAGGATCGCAGACCTGACACATGGTTTTGTGGGTGCAGACCTTGCCGCCCTGACGCGCGAGGCTGCCATGAATGCTATCAGGCGCCTGCTTCCAGAGCTTGACCTTGAAGTACAGAGCATCCCCGCAAATATTCTTAACAGGTTGATCGTTACAGGAGAGGACTTTACAAATGCACTGCGGGAAATGACACCATCCGCGCTTCGTGAAGTATTCATTGAATCCCCTAATATCCACTGGAGCGATATTGGCGGGCTTCCTGATGCAAAACAGGAATTAAAGGAAGCTGTTGAATGGCCAATGAAATATCCGAATATATTCAAGCAGACCGGGGCAAGACCGCCAAAAGGGATACTGCTTTATGGCCCGCCTGGAACAGGAAAGACCCTGCTTGCAAAAGCGGTTGCTACCGAAAGCGAGGCAAATTTCATAAGCGTGAAAGGACCGGAATTCATGAGCAAATGGGTCGGGGAAAGCGAAAAAGCCATCCGCGAAACATTCAGGAAAGCAAAGCAGGCAGCGCCATGTATCATTTTCTTTGATGAGATCGATTCAATTGCCCAGATACGAGGCTCGGGTTCTGATTCCCATGTGACTGAGAGGGTTATCAGCCAGATGCTTTCTGAGATAGACGGGCTTGAAGAGATGCATAGCATTACTGTAATTGCAGCGACCAACAGGCCGGATATCATTGACCCTGCGCTTCTTCGGCCTGGGAGGATTGACCGCCTGATCTACATAACGCCCCCTGACAGGAACTCAAGGCTTGAGATATTCAAAGTCCATACTGCCAGGACGCCACTTGATGGTGATGTTGACCTTGAAACGCTTTCGGATGATACTGAAGGTTTCACCGGGGCTGACATTGCATCAGTATGCAATGAGGCTACGATACTGGCTATCAGGGAATATGTGGTTTCAGGAAAACAAACAGATGATGAGTCTATAAAGCAATTAAAAGTGGGCTATCATAATTTCAGGGATGCCATGGTAAAAGTGAAACCCCATTCCAAGAAAGAACTGGAGAAATATACTAAGATATCTGAGAATTTCATATACCAGTAAAAAACTGGTATATGGAAATTTCTGCTTTTTTTTGTTTATCAAAAGTTATTTTAGTAAAGCGAATAATTATTGTAGTTGATTATGATGAATGGAATTACTACAGAAAGAATCAAGAAAATTGCTCAAATAATCTCCGAAGTCTCCCGTCTGGATGAAACTGATATGTTCATTCTTCTGGAATTGCTCCAGGACAGCAAAATGACCAATGCCGAACTTGCAAAAATAATGAATTTCAAGGACGGGAATTCAGTGGCGTATCACACGCGAACCATGCAGGAGGAGGGAATGATCGACCGTTATACAATTGTTCCGAACTGGAAGCGTGTTGGACTGCCAACTGAATTTATAATACTGGCAGAAGCGCAAAATGAAGAACAACTGCTTGAGATTGAAAAAATACATGTTGTAATGACTGATGAATATGCATTGAAGAAGGGGGATATTACAGTAATTCCGACCATCTCAGGATGTGTGGTCCTGCAGAATGTTTATCACTGTTTTGGTGACAAGACTATGGCGATAATAGTCGGAAGGGCAACATCTGACCAGGATGCTGCGGTTTATAGTAAGAATTATCTTGTCAAAAGATACCCGAATATCAAAATAAGCCTGCTGATGAACAAATATAAAACAATAAGTGATTTCTTCATTGACAAAAATGCAATAAAAAAATTAAAAGAATTCTTCCAGATTGGTGAAGGAAACGATTCTACTGAGGTTTTGAAAGATTTGCATGATTTGCCTTTATAATGACTAAATAACCGTAGCAAAGAACATACTGAAGTTGGGAACGGCCAATGCCATGGTCATCCAGTCTTTAAGCCTGTGACCTTGCGCAACTGGATTTCCCATAAGGATTTTAATACAGCCCGCAATTAATATAATATAAATTATCGCAGCCATATAAAAATTCAGGTATCTGATCATTATGTATAATAGAGGGATTAGCGGCAGTATCGACAGGGCGCTGCATACTATTGCAGCCCTTCGAATACCAAGTAAGAGCGGCAATGAATTGATATCTCCCGCCACATCCTTAAAATCCTTCATGAACGTCAGGGAGAATACAAGTATGAATATGTAGGCGGCAATCATCAAACTTTCTCTGCCAACAGGGGAATATATACTCCATATACCTATTGATTCAAGGGCGAAACATAATCCCATATTTGCCATTGCCATGCCGGGTTTATCCTTTAAACGGAATGAAGGGTGGGAGTACATGACCCCTCCCACAAAAATTCCTGCCAGAAGACATATAAAAAGAATAAAGCTCAGGTTAAATGAAATAATAAGCGCAGCCGAAATTAACAAAATCATGTATCTCCATGCATTTTTTTCTGATATCTGACCTGATGCTATCGCACCCTCTGGCTTGCAGATTTTATCTATTTCAACATCGTAAATATCGTTTATGATATCACATGCGCCGTGGATCAGTATTCCGGCGATGATCCCGATAGCTGCCCTGTAATCCCAGGTGCCAAGGACGGCGCATGTTACTGCTACTACAGAAAGGTCAACGATACTGCTTTTCAATT
>NZ_NTMG01000032.1 GCF_002487355.1 Candidatus Methanoperedens sp. BLZ2
AGCAATCACATCACCGAAATTAAGCATCTCCGGTCTTGGAATATAGCAGAGAGCTGCGAACGGCAAGGTGCTGTGAATCCAACGGGGTCTAAGACCGCAGCATGGTATCAAACGGTGAATATGGGAACTCGGGAGACCCAGGATGCTCTCCCAAAAGGAGTATGTGATATCAAGCCTATAAACGGTAAGATATTGCAAATAACATTCTGGGAGTCGGATCAGTTCGTAGTACCGTTGAAGCAGGGTAATTCCTGTGGAGGGAAGGGACTGACAGAAGTATGGGTGACTTCAGGGTCACATCTACCACACTTAGAGGTGGGAAATAGATGACAACAAAACTGATGTCTAAGAACTCTAAAAGCTACACAAAAACGCATAGAGGATGTGCTTCTGAAGAGCCGGATGAGGGAAATCTTCAAGTCCGGTTCTGTGAGGGGGCTCATAGTATAACCCTGGGGCTATTACCTCAATAAAAGGTGGGCTATGGGCTCTACTCGACAGATTACAACTCTGTGATCTCTGCGTCCTCCGTGATTGATTATCCTTACCGAATTTATTTTCAATTTTCAGGAAAAACAGTAGAAACCGCAGAACAAAAGTTCTGCAGTTTTATTCCTTCCCGAAGAAGCTTCTCATCATCGGGTGCATTTCCATCATCTGCTGGCTTGCAATATCCTCATATAACCTGTACATGATACTTACTGTCAGCAACAGGCCTGTTCCGCCTGCGCCGCCAAGAGTACCAAGTAAACTTGCAATGAGTGTAAGAATCCCGATAAATGCCCCGCCGATAACTGTTACTTTGGGAACATACCGCTGCATTACTCGTTCAAGTGTCCCGCTGCTTCTGCGGTAGCCTGGGATCTGCATTCCTGACTTCTGGATCTTTGCTGCGACCTGCTTTGCACCCATCCCTGTGGTCTCGACCCAGAAAAGAGCAAAGATTATACCACCAATGATAAGCATGGACGCATCAGTGAAAACATGCAGGAGTATCTTCCATAACGCAGGCTCTGCAAAGCCAAGACTCGTGAATCTGGGCCCAACAAGAGAAGGTATCCAGTCACTTGGCCCGTTTATGGGTGAAAGGAAATACATAAGACCACCCACAGGCGTTCCATCTCGTGCATAAATTCCCAGTGTCGTTATACCTTTGCTTGAAAGAATCAGGCCTATCATCTGGATATTTGCCTGGAGCGCCCTTACAAGAATCATAGGCAAAACGCTTGCATAGATGAGTTTTACAGGGAATCGCCCGCGCGCTCCTCTTACAGCAGCATGGGCAAGAGGTATCTCGATACGCGTGCTTTCCACATAAACAACCATTAGATAGATACCGATTGTACTAAACAGTGCAAGTATTCCTGCATTGTAGAGGAATGGAACCGTATTATTAACGATATAATTCAAATCAATCCCTGAGGTCGGACCTGCCATGTATATCCATTTGGGAATGATACCAATCGGGACTACTCCCGTTTCATCGGTATTCCAGTTAAACAGACCCTGGACTATCTGTTGCGATACGCCGGCGATAATAAACAATCCAACACCTGAGCCTATGCCCCACTTGGAGACTATTTCATCCATGTAGAGAATTAATACACCGCCCATACAAACCTGAAGGAATAGCAGCAGTGTTATAAAGCTCACGTCAACGCCAAGCGTCGCTGCAAGCCCTGCATCTGCTTTCATAAATCCGCCAAGAATCTGCGGCAGGGCTTCAAGAGCGATCATTACAAAAACAAGAAGTTTCTGCAAACCCTGGAAGATGGCCTGTTGATGTGGATCTGTCAGATCCATTTTTATGACATTTGCTCCCACAAGCAATTGCAGCACTATTGAAGCTGTCACTATCGGACCTATTCCCAGGACCATCAGTGAACCTGAGGCTCCGGCGAAGAATGCCCTGTAAAGTTCGAACAGATCGATCGAGCTTTTATCCAGCCCGAATAGCGGGATATTGGCCAAAACGAAATACAGGACAAGAATTCCCAATGTCCATCCAAGTTTTTTCTTAAAATGCACATGGCCTTCCGGGCGTGTAACCGCAGGAAGACGGTTCAATAGGGGTGCAAGACTTTCAAATGCCATATTTTTTTACTCTTGTTTTATCTATTCTGGTTTTTCTAAAGGGGAAATTATCTGCCCTTTAGCTTCTTCAATCTTCTGCTTTGCGACAGACGAGAACTCGGAAGCGGTTACGAATAATGGTTTGGTTACTTTTCCACTTCCAAGAACTTTTTCAATACCGATGCTGCCAAGGTCAATGTGGAATGCATTTCCTTTCTGTTCTGCAAATCCATCTATTACCAGTTGCTCAATTGCTTCATCGATCTCTCCTATATTCACGATTATCAAATCTGATGTCACGGACTGCGGGCGTTTGAAACCGTGCTTACCAAAACTCAAGCCGCGCTGCATTGAGCGGACAAAATGATGCTTGCATGTTCCGGCATTCCCGCGTCCACCGCTGCTTCCTCCGCCTCTTCTATTCTTATGCGTGCCTCCGCCGCATGTCCTTGATCCCCTGAATTTCTTGGTTTTTTGTTTGCTCATGATAATTACCTCATCTTGGTTAACAGGGCATTGATCTGGGTTCCGTGGAATCCGAGATCTCCTCCTTCCTGGAAAGTTCTCTTGGTACCCTTCAAGCCTTTTCTTGCCGGATGCATCCTGAAAACAGGTTTCATTTTAGGAATGTCAGAGATTGATGTGCTTCCTTCGCATATGGCTTTAGCCAGTTCTTTGAAGGATTTGAATTTTGTGTTCTCGCTCAGGTATTTCTCAGTAAGATCATTTCCGCCTTCGAGCTTGCCTCTATTCTCAAGCATTTCTGCAAGTGTTTCCGGGGTTATGACGCCCCATGCAACGTAATCCTTTGCTTTATGGATCATTCCATGGTAGGTGGGCGTTTCAGGGACTACCACACAGTGATTTACCCTGTCAAGGTGTAACATTCTTAATGTATCCCTGATATCCTGCCTGGTTTTTACTTCTCCGCGAAGTTTTACTATAGCGTACATTTTTCACACCTTCATAGTTGTTGTTTTTATAAGTGCATCAAAAGTCGCTTTTGCGAAATTAAGGGTTGTTCGCGTTTCACCGCTAACGTTTGTCCATACGTCTTTTATTCCTGCAATTTCAAGCACTTTTTTAGCAGTCCCGCCTGAAGCAATCCCGAGTCCGCGGGGAGCAGGTAAAAGCCTGACTTCCACACTTCCGGTTTTACCCTTTACTTCAAAAGGTACTGTATGACCCTGTCCGCAGCCGCATTCCCATGAGCCGCAGCCGCGTTTAATACCGATCACATTCATCTTGGCAGTGTCTATCGCTTTTCGGATAGCTATTCCAACCTGGACATCTTTTCCCTCTCCAATACCTATGAAACCATCACCATTACCAACGATGACTGTTGCCCTGAATTTTACTCTTCTTCCTGAGTCTGTCATTCTTTGGACCATATTGATATCAAGAACTTCATCTCTGATCTCGGGCAGCAATGCATCCACAATCTGGGACTCTCTTATCGGCAATCCCGATGCAAGGGCTTCACTCATTGTTGTAACCTGTCCCTCCTTGACCAGTTTACCCAGTCTTGTCTGAGGGAACCATTCCTCTTTCTGTTGTTCAAATCCTTTGTCTCTCATTTTATTCACCTGAATTCGCCCTCGATCTTTTGTTTAACGGTCTGGAATTGTTCTGCAATATTGGTTTTCCTGTATTTGTCAATATGCTTGCCCATGATCCTGTCTTCCGATGGGAATATTGCGGGGTCATGGGGTATGTCAAGACCTGCATCTACAGCACCTTTTAATGCTGCAAACAGCAGTCCACCCTTGGTAGTATGGTACAATCCCAGGTCAGTTATTGCCTCTGTCTGCCCTTTTTTCTTTGCCCTGTATCCGAGCAATAATCCTGCCAGATACGCTGAGGTGATATTTCCGGTCGGGGCAGTATAGCCGTATTTTTTTAAATCCTGTGTGTTGGCCGAGACTAGTGTTGAATCTCCTGCTGATTGAGGTACTATTATCTGTATCTGCGTGTTTTTCAGGCTTTTTCTGATCACAAGCCTGGGTTTTTTTGATATCAACAATTGCTTTCTTGTGCGATAATCCGTTTTGCCCATCCGGACTCTTCTGAATTTTACTTTGTATCGTGATCCTGTTGCCATATTCAAGCCTCCCTGGCTTTAAGCTGTTCTACATGGGCAATAAGATGTGCCCTGCTTCTGTATTCTCCGCCTTTGGCTTTGCGGTATAATTTCCTGTATGTTGAGACTTCGATGGTCTTGTTCTCTTTCATTTCCTTAAGCTGGCTGCGCAATGCACGGATCTTTTTCATCCATTGTTCTTTCTTAGGGTTCCTTGCGCCTTTTGCTCCGGACCTTGAACCATGGCCTTTCCTGTGTCCGTATGCACGTGTCTCATCAACTTTTCTGGCTCTTCCGCGGCTTACTCCCCGGATATTTCTTTTTCCGATCTTCTCTTCGCTGATCAATTTACGGATATCTTCCCGCGTAAGAGCTGTTGCTATATCCTTGAATGCTTCGGGATCCATCCATACGCGGTTGACCCCGATATCCATAACTTCTGCCGCAAGTCTTCTCTGATTTGCAAGATCTGTCATTTTAATCTACCTTCTGTGTGGGATTTAGAATCTTCAATCCCAATTCTGCAGCTTTCATTTCGATAATGCTGCGCTTTCTTGCTCCAACTGTTCTGCCTATTCTTCCAGCCTGCCTGTCGGTCTTAAGAGATTCAACATCTTTAATATTATTTACAATGATCTCTTCAAATCCTGATGGATGGAGCCCGCGAACAGCCGCCGGACTTCCATATCCTGCTTCTACAAGAGGACATTTTCCATGCTTTGCATACCGTGTCTTATTATGTATGCCGTCAGGTTTCCTCCAGTAATCTGCAAGCTTCTTCTTTTTATGGGAATCTGTCTGCTTGAATGTGGGTTTCTTGCTTTTCTGTTTTTTTCTTATATTAAGAAGTCTTTTTGTTTCTGTATCGAGTGTGATAGTAACAGGTGATGCCTCGATTTTTTCAGCAGTCTCCTCTTCTGTCTTTTCTTCTTCGATCACTATCTGGTCTGCAGCAGCTTTGATCTTCTGGCCAAGTTTTTCGCCGATTCCTTTTATGCCTGCAATCTCTTCTTCGCTTGCATTTTTTATAGATTCTATTGTCTCGAATCCTGTATCATAAAGAATTTTCGCTTTAGCCTTGCCAACACCATCGATAGTTGTAAGTTGTTCGATCGCTTCATTTTCCATATTTTCACCTTCCTTACTGTTCCACCAGGTAAATTCCGTCCTGGAACACCCTTGGGTCAAATCTTTTGATCTTTGTAGCCTGGCGGATATTGGCTGCTGTCTGCCCTACATCTTCCTTATTGATACCATTCAGTATGACCTGGTCACCTTTTATTGTGACTTTGGTATTACCCAGGATATTGGCTTTTCTTGCCTTCTTTTCGCCCAGGAAATTAGCAATTATTACTTTGTTCCCTTCGGTCTTTATCTGGATAGGGAAATGTGAATAAACGACTTTCATCTTATATTCGTATCCCTTAGTCACGCCCGCGATCATATTTTTTAAGTGGGACTCATACGTACCAAGGATAGCGAGCTGTTCTCTTCGTGGAATGTTTGTCTCCACAGTAAGTTCGGAATCAGCCTTCTTTATGGCAACTCCCGGATACCAGAGTTTTTTCTGGAGCTGACCCTGCGGGCCTGATATCGATACGTTCGTGGTGTCGATGTTAATATTGACGCCTTCAGGGATCTCTATAGTTCTTTTTGTTTCCATACTATCACCTAATAAACAAAAGCAAGTAATTCTCCGCCAATACCATTATCCCTGGCTTCACTGTGGGTCATGACACCCTCAGGAGTTGTCAGGATAATAGAACCGAAGCCCTTTGCTGGCAAATACCGCTTTTCCCATTTCTCAAAATCGGTATTCTTCACGGCATGACGCGGTCTGATTACTCCGCATTTGTTGATTTTTCCTTTAAGCTGTACCTTGAAATTGCCCGATTTCCCATCATCGATGAATTCGAAATCGCCAATATAAGCTTTATCCTTCATGACTTTAAGCACGTTTCCTATTAGTTTTGAAGCGGGCTTGATAGTGCAATCTGGTTTGCCTATGGTTTCTGCATTTTTTATTGTTGATAATGCATCTGCAAGTGGATCTAATAACATTGTAATCACCTATGTATATTTCTCAAAGCCCATCTGGTATGCTGTGTCCCTGAAGCACTGTCTGCAGAGGTATAATCCATATTTCCGGACTAGCCCCTGTTTCCTGCCGCAGCGTTTGCAGGCATTGGCACCGGCTCCAAATTTTTTATTACTTCGTTCCATTTAAATTACCTCCACACCGTATTTCTCTTTAACAAAAGAAATTACGTCGTCTTTTTTCAATCTATGATCATGGGATACTTTGTGTTTCTCAATTTTTCTTGACTTTATCCTGTATCCCGCTCTTTTTAGAGCCACATTGATATCCATTCCGTATATCCCGATTGAGGGATCGTATTTCATTCCTGGAAAATCAGTATGTTCCTCAACCCCGAATGAAAAATTCCCATTTTCATCGAATTGTGTTGCACTTATCTTATTTTCAATGATCTTCAATGCGGTTTTAAGGAATTCCTGGGCATGGAGTCCCCTTAAGGTCACCTTGCATCCGATCGGTTCATGTTTCTTGATTGAAAAATTCGGCAGCGTTTTCTTTGCCATGGATCTGACGGGTTTTTGCTTGACTATGGTACCGAGTAATTTTTCTGCATTGGTCAATCGCTCGCCTGATTCTCCTGTACAGATATGTACAGTCACTTTATCAATTGAAGGTGTTCTCATCGTATTCATTTATACCACCTTGATCTGTGGTGTGGTTTCACCTATTACATATACATAATCTTCAATTGTCTCAAATTCAGTTTCATTGGATATTGCTACCATGTTCGTTCCTGAGCCTCTGACTTTTCGGATCTGTTTAATCTTCCCGATTTCACCCGAATGTTCGCCACCCACGATCATTGCAAGATTTCCGGTTTTGTAACCTATGTGTTTCATGATCTTGCGGTCAGTATCAAGAATTACTGTATCAAAAGTCTTGTAATCATTGGATGCAAGGACATTAGTACCGTCATGCAGGTTAAGCTGTACAGCCCCTTTTCTAACAATTGTTTTATTGTTTATCCTGCATAGTTTTCCAGCATTTGCATCTTCTTTGAACAGTTTGAACCTGTTCTTTGAATCAAAAAGAACACGATAGTATTCATTAGTAGCTGGTAATGATATTATATCGAAAAGACCAATCATGTATTTATAGTCTGTTCTTATCACACCGTCTATGCAAATGTTCTTTTCATTAATTATCCTTTTAGCTTCCCTGGCATTGTTTGCGATCTTAAGGATGTCACGTACGACCACAAGTAGCGGAATACCGGTTTCCGTTGAATGGGCTCCAGGATTAGCTCCAACTACCCAGTGATATGTTTTTCTGGTAATAGGCCATGATATGGGCGCGGCTACTCTTTTCTGATGTGTTGCCATTTAATCACCCAGGCGTTTTTCATCTTTTGTTTCTAATTTCGTTATCATTACATTCGAAGGTTGTACAGGTCTTGGCACTTCTGTGCCGTCGGATTTTGTAACACTTACACCATCAACGGTAATTGTCATACTTGTAAGATTTACTTTTGCTACCTTTCCTTCTGTACCTTTATGGTCTCCGCGCATTACTTTCACAGTATCTCCTGCATGGATAGGAATGCTTTTGATTTCATGTTTTTCCCGAAGTTCAGGACTTAACATCGCACCCATGAATTTATGCCTGATATGGAGAGGCGCCTGATACCTGGATTTTCTTTGTTTTCTTGGTTGTGTTGATACCATTTTTCTCACCTAAACTATTATCGAAGCTGCGGATGAAATTTTAGAATAGCGTTCCGCTGCTTCCCTGGCTACAGGTCCTTTTATTTCCGTACCCTTGGGCACGCCTTCATCATCTACGATCACTACTGCATTATCTTCAAAAGAAACCCTCATTCCATCGGGGCGCCTGAATTCTTTTTTCTGGCGTATTATAACAGCTTTGAACATCTGTTTCCTTGTTTCCGGGGTTCCTTTTTTGACACTTACTATAAGAGTATCTCCTACACCACCGCGAGGCATTCTGTTCCTGACACCGCGATATTTCAATACAGATATGACTTCTACAATTCGCGCACCTGTATTATCAGCAACTTCCATTCGTGCTGCTGTATTTATTGAGCGGGGTATTTTTGCCTTCATCCCTCTCATTTTAGCACCTCTATTATTACATAGGATTTTGTCTTACTCAAAGGGCGGCATTCAGCAATCGTTACTTTTGCACCTTCTTCTGCATTCATGCAGGGAGGATTATGAGCATGTACTTTGGTTTTTCTTTTCTCGTATCGCTCATATTTTGTGTTCTTTTTCACATATGTTCTCTGTACGACCACTGTTTTATCCATTTTGTCGCTTACAACTACTCCACTTAAAACCTGCCCTCTGACCGGCAGGGTTCCATGAAATGGACAATTCGGGTCTATGCATTCTTTTGTTGGCGGTTGAACATCCAACCCAATATCGCGTGTCATTATTATACCTCTTTTATTTCCTGAATTTCTTCTTGAATTTTGTCTGGATTCTGTTTTCGGGTTGCGAGAGCAATAATCTTCCGTCAACTTTTAGTGTCAAAGGCAAGTAACGTTTGCCGTCAACCGACGGAATTGTGAATCTAAAAGATGAACAGGATTTTGGAATGTTTTTTTCCTGGACATCAGTTTCTATGGTCAGTAAATTCTTTGTTTCATTAACTATTTTTCCCTCAATTCCGATGAGGGACATGTTCGTGCTGTCCACTACCTGTGTATCAAGACCTATGAGTTCATGGTGTATGATATTGTGTGGTGTCAGCTTCATTATTTATTTTTCTCCGTCTGGATAGTTCTGATCCTTGCTATCGTTCTTTTTATTTCTTTCATTTTTCCCGGACTTTCAGGTGCGCCGCCTGCTGAAGCAATAGCGCGTTCCCTGATCAACTCCATTAATATTTTATCCAGTTCCTCTTGCCTCTCATCATTGTTCATTTTCCGTATTTCATCACTTCTCAATATTGCCATGACTACTCCTCCATCTTATGAGTGCGTGATGCCGGGTGCCAGTAATCGTATTGCGCATGTTTATGTTCTAAGACATCGCCATGCATCCTTTCCTCGATATTACCAGTATGGATCTCTTCAGGAACTGTTTCCTTTGCTGTTTCAGGTGCTGGTCTGGTTATCTCCGGTTTTATCTCCGGTTTTTTTTCGGCAGGAACAGGTGCAGCCTTTACGAGTTCTTTAATGCCTTCCGGTTTCTTTCCAGCAGCTGCAGCTTCCTGTGGAACTGCGATCTCTGTTGTCTTAAACCTGCCCGGAAGTTTAACGCTTGGCCGGATTAACCTTACACGGCATCCGATAACTCCAAGTTTCTTTATCGCAATGGCAAAGCCTTTATCAACCAGTTCCATTGCAGGGTTACCTGCATGGAGCATATTGCCTGCCACGAATTTTTCAGTCCTCTTCCTGGGGCCTGTCAATTTGCCGGCAATATCAATTTCGCATCCGAGAGCTCCTGATTCCATTATTCTTCTTAGCATGTTATGGCCGGCTTTCCTGAAGTACAGGCCGCGTTCGATTGCTCCGGCCAATCTTGATGCCATCATCTGGGCATTCAGTTCAGGGATTTTTACTTCCTGGACATCTATTTGCGGATTATCAACACGGAAAACCGTTTCAAGGTCATGTGTCAACTTGTGAATCGTCCTTCCGCCTTTTCCGATTATCATTCCAGGCTTTTCAGCAAAAATTGTCACCTGGGTACCCATTGGGGTCCTGTTGATATTCATGCCTCCATAACCTGCTCTTTCCAATTGTTTTGAAAAGTATTCTGCCATCTGGGTTTTATCAAACCCGTTTTTGACGAACTTTTTCTCAACGCCCATTATTGCACCTCTGCTATCATTTCTACTGTAACTGTTTCCTGTCTCTTGGGCGTTGCTCTTCCCTGTGCTCTGGGGAACTGCCCCATATAACTATGGCCCTTCTTTGTTTCTACATGAATAATTCTCATGGATTCCGGATCAAGGCCTTTGTATGTGGCATTACTTTGTGCATTTTTTATAATACATAAAAATTCCCTGGCGGCTTTCTGCGGGTATCTGCCACTGCACATTCCTTTCCTGTGGGGGATATTCCGTGTGAATCTTTTATAAGGCACAGCCTGTTTCAATGCAGCTACATTTTCAAGAAATTTCTGCGCAATGTCGAGTTTCATGCCTTTGATGGCTGTTGCGATCTCATGTGCCTGTTTTCTTGAAATATGAAGTTCCTTTCCCATGGCCTTAGATGTTTTTTCAGGCGCGGGTTCAATAGAGAAATTTAATTTCATGTAAATCACTTCAATGGAACGAATTTGCTTGATTTTGTTGCACCGATACCTGCTGCTCCGTGAGAAACTTTCTTTCGTGTAAGCACAAACTCACCGAAATAATGACCCATCATCTCAGGAATAATATCGATCGGCACGAATTCTTTACCGCTATGGATAGCTATTTTCAAACCTACCATTTCCGGAAGAACTATCATGTCTCTTAAGTGCGTCCTGATATTCTGGTCCTTTATTTTAACTTTATGCAGTAATTTTTTATGATCCTCTGAAAATCCGCGCTGTATAGTGCGGCGCTGTCTTGAGGGAACAAGCAGTGCGAACTCATCATAACTTAACTTTTTGAGATCCTCTACGGATTTTCCTCTGAATGTGAATTCACCCTTTCTCTTTGGTATTTTCGATGATTCTTTTCTCGCCATTTAACTCACCTCTTTCCTGTCCTTCTTGCGGCAATAGAGCCGACTTTTCTTCCGGGCGGCGTGCCCCTTGCTACGGTCTTTGGTCTTCCAGGGTGCTGGCGTCCTCCGCCTCCGAACGGATGGTCAACAACATTCATTGCTACGCCTCTGCTTCTTGGCCATTTTCGTGCCCTTACTTTCATCCTGTAGAATTTCTTTCCTGCCTTGACGAACGGCTTCTCGGTACGTCCGCTTCCTGCGACGACCCCGATGGTTGCCCTGCATTTTGGATTAAGCCATTTCATCTCTCCACTTGGCAATTGCACTACGGTCTTACCCACATCATGCGCAACAAGTATCCCGTACATGCCTGAGGCGCGGGCAAATTTCCCACCATCGCCAGGCTGTGACTCTACATTACAGATTGGTATTCCTTCGGGTATTTCTGCCAGTACCAGGGTATTTCCCGGTTCCACTGGAGCTGAAATGCCGCACTGTATTGTCTGGTTGACTTCTGTGCCTTCAGGGATAAGCATCAGGCGTTCCTGCCCGTTGTCGAACGATATGCGGGCAATAGGAGCCGAACGTGCTGTATCGTGTATTATTTCAAGCACTTTTCCAGTTATAATTCCCTCTTCCACTTTCAAATGCATTAGATTCGCTTTGAATTTATGAGACGGTGCTGTATATGTAGGAGAACCTTTTCCCCTGCTTTGACCCATTACTCTTTTTCCCATTTTCTCACCTTAGAATATTCCTAGCCTTGAAGCAAGTTCTGTCGCAGTATTTGGGTCTGCGAAACTCACAATGGCTTTCTTTTTTCCTTTTGAGGTCATCATCATATTGACGCTTGCCACTTTTACTTTAAAAAGTGTCTCAACCTCTCTTTTTACATTGGTTCTGCTGTCATTGGTATCAACGATGAACTGGAGAACATTGTTATTTTCAGCCATCAGCGTTGCTTTTTCTGTGACATAAGGATGCTGTATCATTGCATTTTCTCCTCGAGTTTTGATATTGCTGACTCGGTATATATTGTCAGGCGTCCTGCATGCGTTCCAGGAGCCAGTAATTCTGCATTGAGCTGATCATAATTTACTACATCAACACCTGCAAGATTGCGTGCAGCCTTGACCACACCTTTGTCTTCAGCGGTGACGATCAGAATGCTTTTTGGCTGTTTATATCGCCTGCCCCTGAGCTTGCCTTTGCCTGCCCGGACCCTTGTATGTTTTGCTCTGATGATATCATCGTACAATTTGGCTGCCTCAAGGAATGATTTAACATCCTTTGTTCTTGTCAGGGCGCTAAATTCATCAGCAACGACTAATGGCAATAATGCAGAGAACTGGTGTCCTCTCTTTTTGACAAGTTCAAGATTTCCGGTCGCAGCAAGTGCTGATCTTATAGCTTTCTTTCGCTCCTTGTCGTTGATCTTTTCAGTCCTGTCAGTTTCAGGCTTGGGAGGATGTGCCTCTCTGCCTTTAACAGCCTGCGGGATTCTTGCTGCCTTGCTGCCATTCATAAGTCTGGCGACACGCGATACGCCTCTGCCTGGTCCCCACCCTTCAGCTGATGTCCTCATTCCCGCATACATATGCGGCCCATAAGGCTGCATGCGATTCGCCTGAGCCGCCAATACTGCTTTCTTAATTAGGTCGGGTCTGTATGGCTCATCGAACAATGTTGAAGTAATTTTTTTCGTAGATTTTCCAGATAAATCGATTATATTCAAATCCATGGGATCACCCCTGTTTTGACTCAAGGCTTATATACGTTATTTCAGGTGCCTGGCCCTTTGTTTGTTTCTTTGGTCTGATAGCGGGCCGCATGCGGACTAATCTCTTGACCGGTCCCGGTACGCTTCCCTTTATAATAACATAATCATTTCTGACAATACCGTAATTTATGAATCCGCCTTCAGGGGTAACGTTCTTTCCATCTTTACCCATCTGCATGATCCTCTTGTTAAATTCGGTTCTTTGATGATATCCTGTTTGCCCCAGTTGTGGAACTCTCCAGCTTACATGTGATGGATGCCACGCTCCGAGCGTACCGATCTCCCTGACACTTCCTGCTCTTGAGTGTTTGGCTTTCTGGAGCTGGATACCCCAGCGTTTTACAGGTCCCTGTACTCCTTTTCCTATTGTTATTCCTACAAGATCTATAACATCACCATTATTGAATACATCGTTTATGCTGATATTTTTCCCGATAAGACCTTTTGCATACTGGAAACGTGCCATAAGGTCAGTTCCACCTATGCTGTTTTCCATGATCTCCGGTTTTTTCTTGGGAATTCCTGTTACTTTATCGGGCATTGTGTACATTACCACCCTCAAATCCTTTGCAACACCGTCTTTAATAAGCTGCTCGATCCTGGCAATAGCTGCTGGCAAGTCATGTTTCTTGGGTACGGTTATTGCACGGTTGAGTTCCTTATCCAGCTCGGTTGTCCATGCTTCTGCGATAGCAGTTGCTCCATAAGTGGTATTTTTATATAGCCTGATAGCTGCTACTTTCATTGCAGGAACTTCCATAATTGTTACCGGTACTGAAATCTCCATCCCGTTCGTTAAACTGTTTGGGATTTCATCTCTCATTATGAGATGTGTCATACCGGCTTTGTACCCTGCAAATCCTAAAAGCTTTGGCTCCTTTTGTACATTTTGTGCAGGCCATGCTCTCACACGAGGTACTTCGCTTCTTGCTCTAACGCGCGGACTGAATCCAATAGAACCGCGTCTTGGTCTGTGCGGATGTGACATTTTTTCCTCCTTTTCGATAATATATAAATTAATACGCGGGAGTATTTTTACGGCAAGTGCAAACCCAATATGGGTTATTGCAATTATGTCTTCACAAATAGATTTTGACTTACACGCATTTTACGGGCATACGGTAGCCGCATTGGCCCTTTGCAATTCATCAAATCCGACTTTGATCGACTTCAACTTGCGTAATCTATACGCATCGTACTTTACGCCTTAAATGAATAAGAACTATATAATGCTTTGGTGATTAAATAGAAAAAATAATGCTGTACTTCAGGCCAATTTTCCCTATTCGCAGGGCGCAAGATAAAGCTTTTTATACCTTTTAAACTATCTACAACCTACTTGCACCGATGGTCTAGTGGCTATGACTTTAGCCTTCCAAGCTAATAACTCGGGTTCAAATCCCGATCGGTGCATCTCATTTTTCAAAAATAATTCTGAGGCTAAAGCCAGGAGTTTGGTTACGATCTCTTGTTCGGAAGTCAGGGTATTCGGAAGTACTGAACCTCCAGAAACCTACATGTCCAGAAATCTATATGAATAATGGAGTTGTATGCGAAGGAAAATGGAGATAAATAATTATGGGAAATATTAGACAAGGATATGTAAAATCATTAACAGCCCAATTACTTGAAAAACATAGTGATGCTTTTAGTCTTGATTTTAACCAGAACAAGGAAAACGTTACTAAATATACAGACGTCGAAAGTAAGATTATCAGGAATCGGGTAGCCGGGTATGTAGTGAGGCAATTGAGAGTTAAGGCTACAAGAAAGAGATAAGGATTTATGTTAAACGGTGTTCTGCCTGCTCTTATTACCCCCTTTACGAAGGATAATAAGGTCGACAAAGAAGGTTTACGGCAGAATATCGGTTTTCTTATCGAGAACGGAGTTTCTGGTATTGTTCCTTGCGGGACCACAGGCGAATCTGCGACACTTTCCATAGAAGAACATGAAAAGGTCATTGAGATCGCAATAGAATGCTCCACTGTTCCGGTTGTTGCAGGAACAGGTTCAAATAATACGACCGAGGCACTGGAATTGACCAATTCTGCCAGAGATGCAGGAGCAGATGCGGCACTTTTGATCACCCCTTATTATAACAAGCCCAATGACCGTGGAATGCGTGCTCATTTTAAGAAGATCGCCAATGAAGTTGATATTCCAATAATCCTCTACAATGTACCTTCGCGAACAGGTATCAATCTCAAGCCTGAGGTCGTGGCCGAGCTTGCAAAAGAGAGCAATATAATCGGTGTAAAAGAAGCAAGCGGCAACCTTGACCAGGTTACAAAGATCCTGGAACTTACCCAAGATGAGGATTTTGTTGTTTTTTCCGGAGATGATGGCCTGACACTCCCTATAATGGCAATTGGAGGAGCAGGAGTAATTTCCGTTGTAGCTAATATAGCCCCGAAGCTTACGGTTTCCATGGTCGAGGCGTTTCGCGATGGGAATTTTGAAGAAGCAAGAAAATTGCATATTAAGCTTGCTCCTCTCATACGCGCAGTCTTTCTGGAGACAAATCCTATCCCGATCAAGAAAGCTGTTGAACTTATCGGACTTCCTGCCGGGGATTTGAGGCTTCCTCTTGCTCCCATGAGCCAGGATAATGAGCGAAAGCTGACAGTTGCTTTAAATGACCTTCATCTTTTGAAATTGAAGTGATCCTATGATAAAAATAGCCGTAACAGGTGCCTGCGGAAAAATGGGCGGCCTTATTATTGAAAATGTCCTGAAATCAAAAGAGATGAAGCTTGTATCCGCCATTGATGTCACAAATATAGGCAGGGATATAGGCGAGGTCATGAGGACAGGAAAGCTGGACATCCCTGTAACGGATGCAAATGATATTGAAAATGTCCTGAAAAAGTCAAAACCTGATGTTCTTATTGATTTCACGATAGCCCTGGCCGCTGTGAAAAATGTAACTGCCTGCGCGAGGAATAAGGTCAATCTGATTGTGGGTACGACAGGTTTCACAAAAGAGCAAAGAGCCGAAATGGATAATGCAATATCCGAAAATAATATCAGCGCAGTCATCACACCAAATTTTTCGATAGGTGTTAATGTTTTCTGGGGCTTGCTTGCAGAAGCTGCAAAGCGGCTTGAGGATTATGATATTGAAATAATAGAAGCCCACCACAACCAGAAAAAGGATGCCCCCAGCGGTACTGCCTTAAAGGCTGCTGAGGTTATTTCAAATACG
Source organism: Candidatus Methanoperedens sp. BLZ2 (assembly GCF_002487355.1). Classification (GTDB taxonomy): domain Archaea; phylum Halobacteriota; class Methanosarcinia; order Methanosarcinales; family Methanoperedenaceae; genus Methanoperedens. The sequence goes on from NZ_NTMG01000032.1 coordinate 15,864, forward strand.
CTTGGCAAAAAAGAGCTGGTATATGGGAGACACGGGATTGCTCCCAGGCATAAAGAGATAGGCATCCATGCAGTACGCGGCGGGGATATCGCGGGAGACCATACAGTGCTTTTTGCGGGTGACGGCGAGCGAATCGAGATAAAGCACCAGGCGCATAGCAGGCAGGCATTCGCAAAAGGGGCTGTGACAGCTGCACTCTGGGTCTCAAAAGCACAACCGGGCATATATGAAATGGCGGATGTTCTGGGGATCAAATAAATATAATAGATGATCACAAATAGTTGATCACAATGACTGAAGATGAGAATATCAAACCAAAATTACTTGTAGATTGTGTTGGACTCTATTGCCCAATACCGATTTTTAATACAACCACTGAAATGGAAAAATTAATGCCGGGTGAAGTCCTGGAGATGGTTACCGGAGACCCTGCTGCTGTTCAGGATATCCCGCGATGGGCAAAAAGGGCAGGACATAAGTTGATAAAACTATTCAAGGAAGGCGAACAGTTCCATTTTCTAATACAAAAAGGTTAATTATTACCATTTCTTTTTTTGAATCAAAAAGAATGCCATTAATGTCAGAATAATAATGAGGATAGAAAAACCTCTCAGATGATTAATTGTAGTTCCTTTAGGCTTAAAACTTAGCAAATTTTGCTATCACTATTTTAGGTATCATAATATTCCTTGATTTTTTGGGTTTTTTTATTTTTTGTTCATGTAAAATTTTTTTAATATAGTGATTCTACTATTGCTCTGATGAGGGAATCTGTTAGCGATTATCAAAAACGTGGCATTACTGAGATGATTTTCTCAAAATGGCTATTAATAAACAATAGAAAACTAATCAGTACTTTTTTCTACTTTTTATAAAAAACATGAACTTAAGGCATATTTATGGTAAAAGACTGTAATCAAGAGATTGTGATTTATTAAAATATACTATTATATTTGAAAATGGTTTGTGAAAAGAATGGTGGTTACAATAGGAAAATGTGGTATCGCATGCGGATTATGCAAGAACTTCAATAATGGATGCTCTGGCTGTGAAATAGAAAACATATCAAAACATTCATGCATCATTTTCAATTGCGCTGAGAATAAAAATATTGAACACTGTTTGAAATGTAATGATTACCCGTGCAATTTGATGCGCGGTCTTTCCAAGGCATATTGTCCTGTATTCCCTTTAACTAAGTTGAACTTACAATAAATCTCTTTACAAATTATCTTTCACATACTCAACTGCATTTCGAAATATGGCTATTCCAGCCCCTTCCTCAGGCAATTCCTCCCGCGTCCATCTGGGATGGTTAGTCCTGTGCTGGAACGCCTCAGGATGCGGCATCATCCCGAAAATGCGGCCTGTTTCATCGCATATTGCTGCAATATTATCTATCGAGCCATTTGGATTATGGGGATATCCGGCAGAATTTCCCTGTGTATCCGTATATTGGAGAACAATATGATTCCCTTTTCTTAATTCTGCAAACACCTGTGGGTTTTTTGCTATGAACTTCCCCTCGCCGTGGCGCACGGGAAGATATATCCTGTCAATCCCTTTCATAAATACGCATTTTGATCTTTCGTTTGCCTTAAGATGTACCCATCTGTCCTCGAATCTCCCCGAATCATTAAAAGTAAGTGTAACTTCCTGTGTAGCATAATCGCCATTGAACCCGGGCAGCAAACCCATTTTCACCATGGCCTGGAAACCATTGCAGATACCAATTATCAATTTTCCCGTATCAATGAATTCCTGTATTTGCTCTCCAATATTATATTTGATCATATTCGCAAGTACTTTACCGGATGCTATGTCATCCCCGAATGAGAAGCCTCCCGGGAAAGCAAGGATATGATAATCTTCGAGCCTTTCCTTTCCATTGATCAGGTCGTTGATATGAACACGTTTGGCTTCGGCGCCTGCAAGTTTGAATGCATGCTGGGTTTCCATATCGCAATTTATGCCATAGCCAGTGAGGACAAGAACTTTCGGGGTCATTGTAATGTCACTATGGAAAAGAAATTTAAATAAGTATCTACATCTAGAAGTCTGGAATAATAAACTACAAAAGGAGTGTCCTGGTTTTGTCATCTCATCTATTATCTATTTCCGACTTATCGTATGCAGATATTATCTATTTACTTGATACTGCTTCTGACCTGAAAGAGAAAAGGGCACGCGGAAAAACGTTTGATATACTCAAGAATAAAACCCTTGCCATGCTTTTTGAGAAATCCTCAACCCGCACAAGGTTATCCTTTGAAGTGGCGATGACTGACCTTGGCGGGCATGCGATATATCTTAATTATAAAGATATGCAGCTCGGGCGCGGGGAATCTGTAGCTGATACGGCCCGTGTGATGTCCCGTTATGTCCATGCGATCATGGCGCGGGTGTATAAGCACGAAACGCTTGTCGAACTTTCAGAAAATGGTACTGTACCTGTAATAAACGGTCTTTCTGATCTTGAACATCCCTGCCAGCTCCTTGCTGATCTTCTTACTATCCGGGAATACAAAGGAAAATTCAAGGGTTTGAATTTTGTATGGATCGGAGATGGAAATAACGTATGCAATTCTGCTATGCTTGCATGTGCGCTCACGGGCATGAAAATGACCGCAGCATGCCCGCAAGGGTATGAGCCGAATGCCGAAATCCTCGCGAAAGCGAGGGCTCTGGGAGGAACAATAAATATCATTAATGACCCAATGAAAGCAGCAAAGAAAGCTGATATCCTCTCAACCGATGTATGGGTATCAATGGGTGATGAGGAAGAATATGACCAGAGGTTACACGACTTTGCACCCTACCAGATCAATAGCAAGCTTTTAGAACAAGCCAAGCATGATGTGATGGTGCTTCACTGTCTTCCTGCCCACAGGGGCGAGGAAATCACAGCAGAAGTTGTTGACGGGCCAAACTCGGCTGTATTTGACCAGGCCGAGAACAGGCTGCATGTCCAGAAGGCATTGCTCCTGAAATTGCTGTCATAAGACCCTATTGCGGGGGTCGCCCAGTCCGGTCAAAGGCGTTAGCTTCAGGGGCTAATCTCGCAGGAGTTCGTGGGTTCAAATCCCATCCCCCGCATAATTAATTTTTTTATGAAGAAAACAAGTCATTTCTTCCTGAAAAGGCTAAAATTTGACATGGAATCCAATGGTATAGACATCTGTGTTAATGGAATCGAACTGCGCCTGTTCTTTGATTTTTATGCAGAGCTATTTAAAAATTTATCAAAAGTTTGAAAACAGCTCTGGAAAGAACAGAAAAACAGTTTTTGCATGCTAAATACTTTGTTCCTGGCTCACAAGCTGCATGGAACGATCTACTTTATTACTCAGATCCTTTTTTTTCCTGGTTGTGTAATGCAACTGCATTCTTATGTAATGCAGTCAGATCTTCCCGCTTTTTCTTTAGATATTAATTTTCGTAATGCAGTTGAGATGCATTTGCATTCTCCTGGGATGCATCTACACTCCTCCGGAAGTCAATTATCTTGCCTGGAAGATCTCGGCGCATAAATCCCCATTTATTACATTACAATTCTATAATAAAACACCAAAGACCCTCCGGCATGGGCACATAAGAATGAAAATCTGTTGAGCCAATTTTCATAAGAAAATATAACATTTTTTGACTATAATTAAATTAAAACTTAAAAAACTCAAAAACTATCGCCATTTAGATATTAAAGTAATACATTTTAAGAAAATGGCTCTGGAATAATCAATTCAGAGAATATATTTAATTTAAAATATTGGGAGGTTTAATATGGAAAAGAAATGGGTTATCGGACTCTTAACATTAGCGGTACTACTGAGTGGGTGTACCGGACCAACAACAATACCAGGGACGACGCCGGGGGTTACACCAGCACCAACAATGACGCCAGAGGTTACACCAACACCAGCGATGACGTTAGAGGTTACACCAGCACCAACAATGACGCCAGAGGTTACACCAACACCAGCGATGACGTTAGAGGTTACACCAGCACCAACAATGACGCTGGGGGTTACACCAATATCAACAATGACTCCAGGGGTTACATCAACATCAACGGGTTTTGGAGTTACACCAGTATCAACAGCGACACCAGGTGTTACACCAGCATCAACATGATGCCAATGGTTATACCAACAAATACATCAACAGATACCACACAATAAGTGGAAAAGCTGTAAAAGATTCGTATAGAGTGTGCCCCCTTGTTTAAGTGGGCATCTTTTTTTACATTACAATTCTGTCCATAAAGGTTTTTGTTTGCGCTGCCGCATAGATTCTGAGCATCACCAAAACTGCCACCATGACTTTTTTGTGATCTCTTGAGGCGTCGGCATGAGTTGTTTTTGCATCGACATATTAATACTTTGTTCCTGGCTTACAAGCTGCATGGCACGATCTAACTTATTGCTCAGATCCTGTTTTTCCTGGCTGTGTAATGTAAATGCATTCTCATGTAATGCAGTCAGATCTTCCAGCTTTTTCTTTAAATATTCATTTTCATAATGCAGTTGGGTTACGTTTGTAATTTCCTGGGATGCATTTGCACTCTCCTGTGAGTCAACCGTTTTCTCCTGGGATACAACCTCATTTTTTTGGGATGCAAAATAAGCTATTATGACATCCCGTAGGAAAGTACTTCTATCTTTATCCCCCTTCTTTTCTTCAATACTATCGTATAATTCCTGCTCAATTCTTAAAGTAATCTGCGGCATTTTGCATTCACCTGTATCACAAACGCCTCCCGGATATAAAAAACAGCATGCTTAGAAAAACTGGTCATAAATCCTTTCACGGTTCCATCCCGCTAAAAACACCACTCATGCTCCCAAGAAGCTTGTTACCCTTTCCAGTTGGCATGCCTAGCGCGCGACAGCCGCCAGCCCGCCAAAAAAAGGATTTCCGGATCTATACGCAAAAAACCCGTCATCAAAAATCTGCCCGGGTTTAGAAATCTACTTAAGCTTAATAAAACAATTATTGGAAAATATGAACGAAGTAACTGGCATAAGTAAGCACACCATACCTCAAGCTGTGGGAAATGATCTTGTCTTGATAGATAGAAATTTAATGGTAAAACTGATTTCTGAAATAGAAGATAAGCTGGATGAACTGGAAACAGTAACAGATCCTGAGTTTATGAAGCAGGTTTCTTTGAGGGTCAGTGACATTGAGAGTGGAAAGATAGAAGGACTGGATGAAGAAAAGATTTTTGAACTTCTCAAATGATGACTCATGGCATGGTTATTAAAAGCACATCCGCTTATTGAGAAAGACATAAAGAAACTGAGCAAGACCGATAAGGAACATCTCAGAGGGCTGATTTTAAGAATAAAAGAAAATCCCAATAGATTCAAACCGTTAACTGGATCTGCTGGATGTTTCCGGATAAGGTTCAGTGGTTTAAGACTTGTTTATGCGATCAAAGGGGAAACAATATGGCTTATCATTGTGGATAAGCGCAAAAAAGTTTATAAAGAAATGGCAAAAAGAATTAAGAGATTGTGAGGATTTTTCGCAAAAAGCAATACCAGTGTGCGACGGCCGCCAGCCTGTCCCAATAAATCCGCTCTTAGAACGATTGTATCATGTAAATGCGTGTTCTATAACAATTATTACTTATCAATAGAAAAAAGAGATTTTTAGTAAACTAGACTCTGTTGTATTTATATATAAGTATATCATTATTACCACATATGCCCACACCCGGCAAATATGATCTACTGATTTACCTGCATTTCAACGGCCCGATCACATTCAATGATCTTGAAAATATTCTCCGGGGAAACATCCTGTTTGAAGACCTGAACACCCAGATATTGTACAGGCATTTGCGGGAATTGATAGATAGTGATTTTGTATTGAAAATACCCCTGTCGGCTGCAAGAGGTTATGAATACTCTTTGAACCTGGAAAACGATTCACTTATCAATCACATCTCATTTCTTCTCTGGTGTAGAAAAGAAGGTTTGGACTACAACAAGATACTGACTCCGTCAACAGAAGCTCTGATCTTAAATATCCTGAAATCTGATAATATATCCCATGAGAATCTTCTACAAACTTCAAACATATCCACAAAAACACTCAGGAAGCATGTACGGAATCTTATCGATTCCAGGTTCATTCACATAATCCGTCAAAAACCAATGGTTTTTGAGTTCCTTGTAAACGATGTAACCCTGTGGTACCTGACAATGAAAGGTCTGCCAGTTCCGAATATGGAATGCAAATGCAAAGATTCTATCTCCAATATGGATGCCAATAGAGATATTTCAGGATCAAGAGAAATTATGGATAAACTTATAAAACTTCACATTTACTCTTCAACAGTTACAGAAGGGAACACGGCGTCCAATGAAGATGTTGAACGAATTATAAATGACCTTCCCACAAACCTTACGCCAAAGGAAATAATCGAAATTAAAAACACAAAGGATGCCCTGGATCTTATAATAGAAGTGTATAAAGATACGGACTTGAATATTGACCTTATTAAAAACACTCATCAAATACTGATGCGTGGATTGATAAAAGAAGCAGGGATGTTCTTCGCTTCGCCAACAAAAAGAATCGTGGGTTCCAAATTGAAATTGCCATCCACAAATAAAATGATCGAATACTTGATGAAATCCCTGGTGAGTTTTTATGATCTAAACAAAAACCACATTCATCCCCTCATACTTGGTTCGATATTCCACTTCCTTTTTGTTTCGATCCATCCATTCAAAGACGGTAACGGCAGGGCGGCACGACTTATTCATTCTTTCATACTGCTAAAGAGCGGATTTCCTATCTTTGCTTTTAACCCTGAAAGGAAATATGAGTATTTCAACTATCTTGAGAAAGGCAGGGAGTCGGATATAAGTGATTTTGTCAGATTTATAATAGATGAACACAGAAAAATACTTCCTGGAAAGCAATAAGAACGCAGGATAATTATGACGAGGTCACAAATGTAAGGGAAATATCCATCAAACCGAATACAAGTCACGAATGGTACAATGGAAAATATATACATAGCGATAATCCGGCCTCGGAAACCGCAGTACTGATATTCAGCACTGACCGCATGAGGGTAAGCAATGAATGAAATAAATGATGGGAGTGTACAATACGGATGATTATTGAGTGCCCTTCAACACCTTCTTCAAATAATACCCCGTATATGATCCCTCGATCCTTGCTACCTTCTCAGGCGTTCCTTCTGCAATGATCCGGCCCCCGTTATCCCCGCCTTCGGGCCCAAGGTCAATTATATGGTCTGCGACTTTTATGACATCAAGATTGTGCTCGATCACCACTACGCTGTTACCAGCATCCACGAGCCGGGAAAGCATATCGATGAGTTTCTGTATATCCGCAAAATGAAGCCCTGTCGTGGGCTCATCCAGTATATAAAGAGTCCTTCCCGTGCTTCGTTTACTCAGTTCCGTGGAAAGTTTGATGCGCTGTGCTTCCCCGCCTGAAAGCGTGGTTGCGGGCTGTCCCAGCCTTATATATCCGAGCCCGACATCAAAAAGCGTCTGAAGCTGCCGTTTTATTTTTGGAATGTTCTCAAAGAACGCCAGGGCTTCCTCCACGGTCATATCCAGTACCTGTGCAATATTCTTTCCTTTGTATGTAATTTCAAGTGTCTCGCTGTTGAAGCGTTTTCCGTGGCAAACTTCACATGGCACATACACGTCCGGGAGAAAATGCATTTCTATTGTGATAATCCCGTCCCCGCTGCATGCTTCGCATCGTCCTCCCTTAAGGTTGAAACTAAAGCGCCCGGGCTGGTAACCCCGCGCTTTCGCTGATGGGAGTTTTGCGAAAATATCCCTTATCGGTGTAAAAAGTCCTGTATATGTAGCAGGATTTGAGCGCGGCGTCCTTCCGATTGGCGACTGGTCGATTATTATGATCTTATCGATATTATCAAGCCCGATTATTCCCCTGTGCTTCCCTGGCTTTTCCTTTGCATGATAGAACTTTTGCGCAAGCGCCTTGTAAAGAATATCATTAACAAGAGTGCTCTTTCCCGACCCTGAAACGCCTGTTACGCATGTCATGACCCCAAGAGGGATGTTTACATCTATCTGTTTCAGGTTATTCTCTCCTGCTCCGACTATTGTAATTTTGCCTTTTGGTTTTCTTCGGTGATCAGGCACTGCAATCGATTTTCGGTGGCTGAGGTAGTCACCAGTGAGGCAATTTTCACAATTGATTATATCATCAAGGCCTCCAGTCTTCACGACTTCACCGCCATGAACTCCAGCCCCGGGCCCCATATCAACTATAAAATCGGCGCTTCGTATCATCTCTTCATCGTGTTCTACAACTATCACCGTATTTCCAAGATCTCGAAGCCTGGTGAGCATATTTATAAGCCTCCCGTTATCGCGCTGATGAAGGCCGATACTGGGTTCATCAAGAATATAAAGAACGCCTACAAGGCTTGAACCGATTTGTGTGGCAAGCCGGATCCTCTGGCTTTCTCCTCCGGAAAGCGTGCCCGCCGCCCTGTCAAGGGTAAGGTAATCAAGACCAACATCCATTAAGAATCCCAGGCGAGCCCTCAGCTCTTTCATGATGGGCTTTGATATGATCATTTCTTTTTCTGAAAAACTAATTTCCTCAAGGAACTCAAGAGCTTTTTTCACGGACAGGCGTGTAGTCGCAATGATCGACCTGTCGGCGATCGTGACTGCAAGACTTGATGGTTTTAATCTTTCGCCATTACATACCGTACAGGGCTTGATGCTCATGTATTGCTGGATTTTCTCCCGCGCTTCCTCTGATTGAGATTCCCTGTATTTTCTATTAAGGTGTGGAATTATCCCCTCAAAAACGCTCCTGTGTTCCCAGAGGCCGTCCCTGTCCCTGGGCACATACTTAAAAAGTATCGCTTCAAGGCTCCCATGCAAAATTATCTGCTGGTGTTCAGGCTTAAGCTCCGAAAACGGTGTATCCAGTGAAAAATCATAGTGTTTTGCAACAGATTGCAGCATCTGGCGATAATACCCATGTTCATATCCCCATGGTTCTATGGCGCCTTCACTGATCGATCTGGTTTTGTCGGGAATTATAAGGTCAGGATCAAATTCCATCGTGTTCCCAAGTCCCTGGCAAGTCGGACAAGCCCCGCGCGGGCTGTTGAATGAGAACATGTTGGGTTCAAGAGGCTCAAAACTTATCCCGCATTTTATGCATGCTGCATGCTCGCTGAAAAGAAACTCTTTGCCATCAAGAACTTGCGCCACAGCAATGCCATTTCCCTCACGCAGGGCCGTGGCAACGGAATCCGCAAGCCTTTCTTCAATACCTTTTTTTACTACCAGGCGGTCTACTATGACATCGATATCGTGTTTTTGCTGTTTGTTAAGCGTGATCTCTTCAATCAGTTCAAGCATTTTGCCATCAACACGAACCCTGCTGTACCCGGATTTTGAGAGCTCCTCAAATATCTGCTTATATTCTCCTTTCCTTTGCCTTGCAATAGGAGCAAGTATATGAAGCTTTGTATTTTCAGGAAGCAGCATCAGTCTGCCCACGATCTGTTCTACGGTCTGCGGTGTTATCTCGCTCCCGCAATTCGGGCAGTGCTGTTTTCCTATGCGGGCATACAGGAGACGCAGGTAATCATAAATTTCCGTAACTGTTCCTACAGTTGAACGGGGATTCTTGCTTGTGGATTTTTGTTCTATAGATATTGCGGGAGATAATCCTTCAATATATTCCACATCAGGTTTATCCATCTGTCCCAGGAACTGGCGGGCATACGCCGACAGCGATTCAACGTACCTGCGCTGGCCTTCCGCATACAATGTATCAAAAGCAAGGGAGGATTTTCCCGAACCCGAAAGTCCGGTTATGACTATTAGTTTGTTCCTGGGAAGTTCCAGGTCTATATTCTTAAGATTGTGGACGCGTGCGCCTTTTATTATGATTTTATCTGTTGACATAAAGAGAGTGGTTTTATATTGTTTTGAAAAGCTAAAGAATTATGTAATGGTACTTATAGCTATTCGTATCCTGTCTTCTTTCTTTTTTTGTTGTAATAATATGCCATCATGCCAATCGCAATCCATGCTCCTGCAAACATAATAGCATTGAGGTTCAAATAAAGAGCAAGGATAAAGCAGAACAATAATCCGAGTACTGGCGGAACAGGGTATAATGGTATCTTGAATGTACGGTCTGCATAAGGCATTTTTTGCCTTAGCCGCACCGCACTTAGATTGATGAAAAAGAAAGTCAGCAGTGTTCCGAAGTTAAAGACCGAAGCAAGCCATTCCAGATTGCCCCGGGTAACAATAACAATTAATGCAATTACAACTCCGGTGATCAGAACCGTGAAGAAAGGAACACCATTTTTTGAAACTCTTGCAAGTGAAAGCGGGATTACATGCTGTCTTGCCATTGCAAAAAGGGCCCTTGAACCACCGAGTATGGAGGCCATAACCACGGATGCTGTTGCAAACAGCGCGGAAATAGAGATGAATTTCAGCAGGAAAAAATTATTTGTTGCTACCCTCATTGATACTTCCAGCGGTGCGCTCGAAGTGCCTATGATCTTCCAGTTCAACAGTCCGACCTCAACCGCCGAAACACCGATATAAAGCAAAGTGCTTACTCCGAATGCGAGCATTATTGCCCTTGGTACTGTCTTTTCAGGGTTCTTTATTTCTTCAGAAAGCACAGTGACCGTATTGAAGCCTATGAACGCAAAGAAAATTATTGCAGCGCCTGAGAGCATTCCTGCAAAACCCCTGGGAAAAAACGGATGATAATTGGAATAATCCCCGCTTGAAAATATGAAAAATCCTCCTACAATTATGAAAAGTACAAGTGCTGTAACCTTCAGTATCACCAGTAAATTGTTTGCGCTTGAAGCTTCCTTTGTTCCTTTAAGGTTTAACAGCATGAAGAGCAAAGGCAGTGCTGCCCCGACAATTATTATTACATTTTGCATGGCCGGGATTCCAATAAAATATGTAAAGTATGTTGCGAATCCTATGCTAACTGCGCTTGCTCCCACTATATAGTCGAATGATTTAGTCCAGCCAACCAGGAATCCCCAGAATTTTCCGAACGCCTTATCTGCATAAATGTAGGAACCTCCGGCTTCGGTAATGAATGAGGACAGCTCGGCAGAACTCAATGCTGTAAGAAATGCAGTAGCTCCTGCAATCATGAATGAAAGTATGACAGCAGGTCCTGCGATCCCGGAGGCAACACCGCTCAGGACAAAGATTCCTGCGCCAATTATTGCACCGATACTTACGTTCGTGGCCCCTAACAACCCCAGACTTCTTTTCAATTGAGGCATCTATTCTCCCGATTTTTATAACACTCCTTCTCCAGCCCTTATTATTCTATCTACTATACCATATTCCACTGACTTTTCTGCTGTAAGGAAAAAGTCCCGGTTCGTATCATTCTCAATGACTTCTATGGGTTGCCCTGTATGATAGACCAGGATGTTATCCAGAACTTTCTTGACCCTGTCCAGTTCTTTTGCCTGGATATCTATCTCAGTTGCCTGTCCATGCATGCTGCCAAGAGGCTGGTGTATCATCACTCGTGCGTTAGGAAATGCCATTCTCCTCCCTTTTGTACCTGCTGCCAGCAAAATCGCTGCCATCGATGCAGCTTCACCGATACAGATAGTTGCAACATTGCACTTCATACACTGCATGGTATCGTAGATAGCAAGACCTGCACTGATCACACCTCCGGGGCTATTTATATAAATACGGATGTCACCTTCGAAATCTTTGTCTTCCAGATAAAGAAGCTGCGCAATAATACTTTCAGCCATGTCCACATCGATATCACCATTGAGAAAAATTATTTGTTTATCCAATAGATGAGAATATAAATCCATCTGTCGAGGACCATGTGGTGTTTGTTCGGATACATTGAATACGTGTGAATTTGTCATTATCCCGTCCCTCTTTTATGTCTGAACCATTTTCGAACTGAATCCGGCCAGGAATTGATATTCTTACAGTATGCCAATTTAACCCCTGCAAATCATCTGATAGATCCAGAGATGAAACGTAAATATGATATTTCTCTTGATACTAAATAAATGTTTATAACGTGGGAAAACGGCGGGGACTTAGAATCTGTCCGAAAAGTTAAACCACAAATAAAATCGGCGCTTAGAGCGCAGAGATTTTTAAACATGTTTCTGATTAGATGAAATCCTTCATACCAGCGGTTTTGGTTGCATATCACACGGTAAAACTGGTAACTCTGTTGTGTTTACAAGAATTTGGGAGTCGATTTCTTTTGCCCTTTCCAATAATAACCTCTTACCACGTTTTGTTAAGGCAAAGATAGGTATAGATACTCCGAACTGTGCAACTGCCTTTCCTGCCACACCATTTCTGATATATTTGGACATACAACCTGTAGTAATATCAACAAGACGGGTAAGCTCTCTAGCTTCTTCTTTTCCTATACCTGTTAAATGCACACCAAAAGTAATAATGTCAACACCGTGTTTTGGTTCAAGCTGTCTGCATGCTTTTGCTACTTCTACAGAAGACACGGGTACACCAATTTTTTTATAACCGAGTTCAATTGCTTTTTCAACTCCTGCCACAGAATCCAGCTTTGCAGTGATCCGGTCCAATACGATTCCGCCTGCACATTCTATTCTTTTGATAAGTATTGGAATAGGACTCGTCTCCAATAATCCCGGCATCAAGGCGCCTATCCCCTGCACTAAAATGGGGTTGCTGGTTATGACAGTACCTGCCCCATCGCAATTAATGACACAGGAATCTATCAATTCCGCGTCCAGAGCAGTCATGAAGGTCTCAGAGGCCCCAAAGCCAACAAAGACATCCATATTAATTCTCCTGCTGGAAGTAAACATGCCAAATTCCCGTATCCTGTATTCAATATTTTCCTTTGCAATCCGGGAAGTGATTTTTTTTATACCTTTTACTCTGTCCCAGATAGGGCAATATCTGGTCAGGGGATTGCCGACATCAACCACTCTCCCGTCCTCTATGGTGATGCGGGTTCTTCCCATTGCTTCTACAACATGTTTATTCATGCTTTAAAGCACCTTAATTTTAAACTAATGGCTTTGGTTGCCTCTCGTCTGGCAGTTCAGGCAGCTTCGCTGTATTCACAAGAATCGAGTCGCTTACATCCTTTGCTCTTTCCAGAAGCAGTTCTTTACTCCGTTGCGTAATTGCGAATATAGGTATACCATTGCCGAACTGTGCTATGGTGTTACCCTCTATTTGTCCTCTTATCCATTTTGATGTACAGCTTGTGGTCATATCAATAAGCCCGATAAACTCCTTTGCCTCGTCTTCTGGCATAGCTGTTGTATGCACGCCAAAGGCGATCACATCTACGCCGTTCGATTTCTCAAGCATGCGTATCCTCTTTAACTCTTTAATATTTGTAACCGAGACCCCTATTTTTTTATATCCGGCATCAATTGCCCTTTTCACACCTTCTGGTTGATCTATAGCAGCGGTGTCCTTATCGAGCACAATTCCGCCAGCCTGCCCGATTCTTTCTATAAGTTTCGGTATTGGAGAGGTTTCTACCAATCCTGAAATTTTTGCGCCTATCCCCTGTACCAGTTTTGGATTACCGGTAATTACAGTGCCTGCACCATCACATGCTGTTACACAAACATCGAGCAATCCCTTTTTAAGGGCAGTCATAAATGTCTCGCTTGCACCAAATCCAACGAAGGTCTCCATTTCAATTGCTCTGTCGGCTGTGAACATACCGAACTCTTTCATTCTAAGGCCGATGTTTTCCTTTACAATCTGAGGTGTAAATTTCTTTACTCCTGTTACCTTATACCAGATAGGGCAGTATTCAGTCATAGGCTCTCCTACCTCGACTATCTTTCCATTTTCTACCACCACGCGGGTTTTTCCCAACGCTTCCATTATGTGCCTGTCTTTCATAAAATCACCTCGGCTTATGAAGCCTTATTGTATTTGTATAGCTCACCTAACGCATAATTCCTTTTTGAGTAAAGTACCTAATTCTTGGAAAATATCCTTTCCTTGTAGTCTCCAAGTGGCAAACATAGATGCAATGTACTGATAGTTTTCTGCACCTTTTTTTGATCTGAACATGCCGATGATCTTTCGCATAAGTACATGTTCTCTCATAGCCTGCTCACCAAGATTATTGGTTGGTTCCATTCCTGGAAAAAGCACACAGGTATACCAGCTACCCAATCCATTTTTAATATATGTAAGTGGCTTTTTCAAATCTTTAAAGTTAGTGAACTTTTTCAACAATTTTTCCATTTCATGGTCAAATATCTGCTTTTTCAGCATCCTCTCCTCCATAGGTGGATCTTTATCCAAGAATAGCTTTAGTCTGTTAAACTTTCGGTGCACAATTCCAGACAGTTCTCTACCGCCTGGTTTATCAATAAAGTCATCGACCTCTCTTAATAGATGAGACCAACACCGTTGAAGTTGAGCGATTATATTATAGGCACTCCATCCATCGTTAATAGTTGCAATGTCTGTGTTTTCTCCAAGGATCTCTTTCAGAACATCGCTGCCTCTGGATGGTCTTATTACCACTAATATTTCATCATTAGATCTAAAAATCCAGAGCCATTGGTTTGCTGCTTCGACTCTCATACCGGTCTCATCAACATATACAAATTCGACTGTTCTGATTCGGCCAAGAATTCTAAGATATTCCGCTTTGCATGCTTCAGCTACACGATAAAGCATATCCAGTAATCCTTTTGGACTGATGATAAAAGAGATTGCTGCAGCAGCAAAATCTCCGATTCTGCGGATTACACCACGAAGACTGAATTTCAGCATTGCAACATATATCAATAGGTTGATGCCAAACCGTCCTTCTTCAGGATAAGTGTAATTATTGTCTTTCGCGGTGAACCTGTGTCCGCATTTTCGGCATTTATAGAAGTGAACATTATATTGCGTTACTTTGATTTTTGGAGGAGGTGGTATATCTTCAATTGTTGTCGATTCCACATTTTCTATTTCCAGATCATAGCTATTACAACTCTCACAAAAATCTGCTTTGATATCGATGATCTCATCAGGTTCTGGAGTTTGACGAGTGGCTCCTTTATGCCCAAAAGGTGCTCCTTTTTTGTTGGATGTGATTTGTTTGGGAGGGTTCTTTTTGAACCGCTGTGCTGATGGGGGTGTATGTGGATTCTTATATTTTCTAATTTCCGATTCAAGTTCGGAAATTTTGGCTGCTTGCTCCTTATTGGTTCGCTCAAGATACTCAATCCTTTTCAATAGTTCTTGATAACTTTGTTGAATTGGACAATCTTGACAGATCGATTTCACCTGAAACATGGCCGCCCACATAGTAGAATATATTTCGCTATGAAGTACATAGAATTTTGCAATAAGGCAAAAAAGTTATTTGCAAAAGTTAGCTATACAAATACGCCTTATTTACTGTTGTAATATCAGAGTATAATGGTTGTTAAATAGGTAACAGAAGCAAAACATGCGGCAACC
The DNA here is from genome assembly GCF_002487355.1 of Candidatus Methanoperedens sp. BLZ2. Classification (GTDB taxonomy): domain Archaea; phylum Halobacteriota; class Methanosarcinia; order Methanosarcinales; family Methanoperedenaceae; genus Methanoperedens. The sequence continues at coordinate 31,379 of NZ_NTMG01000032.1, forward strand.
ATTGCCTTACTGCGGTGATGCACATTGATTTATCGACTATAAAGGAATGCATGAAAAGTTAGCCACCTCGTCCGCTGTGCTTGTGTGATTTTTTAGCCCATATAAAGTCTGGCGTGCGTCTCTATGTATGCGTTTTTCTATAAGTCCTTCTTTATCCAGTATATTCAGGGCATATCTCACAGTTCTGTTTGGAAGACCACTTTCATCTGCAATTTCTTTCTGAGTTAATAGCCCATTATAATCCAGGATTTTGAAAACAAACTTTGCAGACATAGTTAAATTTTTGAATCTCTTTATGCGCCAGTCTTCCTTGGCAATTATCTCTGTCCTGGCCTTAACAAAATTTAACATGCCATTTTATATTATTGCTGCCACACAATAAAGATTGTGTGTTTTTTGGAGAATCCAATAAGATTTTAAACGAACAAATAATATATGGCGAACAATAATATGTGGTGCAACGCGAAGGAGTCAACATGAGCAGGATAGAGAAAGATAGTATCGGGGAAATCGAAGTCCCGGGAAATGTTTTATATGGCGCATTTACAACACGCGCTTCAAAGAATTTCAGGATAAGCGGCATAAAAGCCAGTCCTGATTTTATAAAAGCACTTGCCATCATCAAGAAAGCATGTGCAAAAACCAACATCAAGCTTGACATGTTAAATGAAACCATCGGGGATGTGATAATCCAGGCAGCAGATGAGATCATCGAAGGAAAATACAGGGACCAGTTCATTCTTGATGTGTTCCAGGCAGGCGCTGGCACTCCTTTTAATATGAATATGAACGAGGTTATTGCAAATATTGCGATATTGAAACTTGGCGGTAATCCTGGAGAATACTCGAAAGTCCATCCGAATAATCATGTGAACATGGCGCAATCATCAAATGATGTTATTCCGACCACAATAAGATTAAGTGTTCTTCTTTCACTTTTGCCCATGAAAAGGGAACTGGAAGAATTAATTAGGATATTTAATTTAAAAGCAAAGGAATACGACCATGTGATCAAAGTTGGCAGGACTCATCTTGAGGATGCCGTACCGATAAGGTATGGCCAGGTGTTTAGCGGATATGCGGCATCACTTGAAAAATGCCTGGAACGACTTGGAACCTCTGAAAAGAGCATGCTTGAGCTAAGTATTGGCGGCACTGCTATCGGGACTGGTATAAATACACATCCGAATTTCAAGAACAGGGCTATTTCGGAATTGAATAATCTTACGGGTTTTGAATTCCATGCAGGCAACAGTATCATGTTATCATGGAGCATGACCGCTTTTGTGGAAGTTTCCAATGCCCTGAGGATACTTGCTATTGAATTAAATAAGATATCAAATGATCTGCGCCTTCTTAATTCCGGACCCAGAGCCGGAATTTCAGAAATTATCCTTCCCGAAGTTGAACCCGGCTCTTCCATAATGCCTGGCAAGATCAATCCCTCAATAGCTGAAGCTGTGAACATGGTGTGTTTCCAGGTCGCAGGCAACGATCATGCTGTTGCAATGGCAGCAGAAGCAGGCCAGCTTGAGCTTAATGTGATGACACCGCTTATCGCATTTGATCTTTTATGGAGTACCGGGCTCCTGGCGAATACAATGAAGATGTTCCGTGAAGATTGCATATCAGGATTGATAGTGGATGAGAAAAGATGCAATGAACTCATTGAAAATAGTCATGCACTTGCGACAGTATTGAATTCATATATCGGTTATGATAAAGTTGCTCAATTGGTTAAAACAGCGCTTTTGGAAAATAAATCCCTTAAACAGGTACTCATTGAGAACGATATTATCCCGCGGAAATATCTGGACGAGATCCTTGATGCTATGAAGATGACAGAACCCCGGATAGTGGATAAAAGGATCATCAATGAGATTAGATCCCATGGGAAAAAGGACATGATTTGAAGGATTTAATAGATTATAATCATTGTTGATTTCAAATAACTATAAATATTTAGAGTTATAATATTATTTTAAGGAGGCTAGACTAATGGATATATTCGAAGTATTATCCGCCGTTTCAAAGAGAAGAATTAAATTAATGAAAAGCGGCATAACAAAACACAAAGCTCTCATTAAAGCCGAGAGAGTTGTATCTAAAGAATATCACATATCATTATCCGATATACAGAGACTTGTCGGGGATAAGACCAAACCAGGAAGTTTATAGATATATCACAAGCTTTTTAGGATTTGAGTTTGCATCCCGATTATGGTTTAAAGAGTGGTAACATCGTATAAAATATAATTGATCGTTATCTCTTTTCCTTTTGTTTTGAGTTTTAATATTTGAATAAGTGGGGTTAATGTTAATAATGAAAAGATATATCAACTCTTAAATTATATTTGAATTTAGGAGTCAGGATACATGGAACAGGATTTAGCAAGAATAGGCGTTTCTCTTCCCGAGAATTTACTTGAGAGATTTGATGAGATAATCACTAAAAGAGGTTATTCTTCAAGATCAGAAGGAATAAGGGACGCTATCAGGGGTTATATTCGTTATTATGCCTGGATGAGCGAAGTAGAAGGCGAAAGGGTGGGAACCATCTCGCTTGTGTACGACCATAACCAGCGCGGTCTTGTTAATTCCTTGCTTGACATAGAGCATGAATTCACAGATATAATCCGCTCCTCGATCCACATGCATATAAATCATGATATGTGCATGGAAGTGTTGATGGTACGGGGAGAAGGAAAGGACGTTAAGGCAGTTACTGAAAAGATAATGACGCTTCGCGGCGTTAAGCATGTCAAGTTGACAACCATTATCCCGGATGAAGAGATCTAAAGCTATGCGCGAATTTATTTTATATTCAAGAACCGGACGAACAGATTCAAGATTTTCCAACCTGAGAGAAGCCGGAAGACTTGATGTCGTTTACCAGTCCATATTGATGTCGCTTTTTCGATCACATGGGATTAGAAGAGATGTTACATTCCATGCATTGCTGGGAGGACCTCCGAACCCACCGCTTGAACTCATGGTTGAAGGAGAAACACTCAGGGATGCCAGGACTGATGAAAAAACATGGGAAGATATAATGCGAAAAGTCCTTTCAGGAAGGGAACATCCGGGGATAACAGTTCAGAAAAATAGTCTTCAGCACCTTGTTAAAGAGAAACAGAACATATTTGTGCTTGAAGAATCCGGAGAAAGCATAAATACCATTGACCTTGGAAGCGACCCTGTTTTTGTCCTTGGCGACCAGGTGGGATTACCCAGGAAGGATGAAGAATTCGTGCTGAGGTATGGTAAAAAAGTCTCGATCGGGGAAAAAGCGTATCTTGCTTGTGCGTGCATTTCCATTATTAACTATATTCTTGACAGGAGAGAATCTTTTTAAGAGTATCAAAATTGCTCTTATAGTCTGTCTTATAAAACTTAATTGATTGTCTTGCTCCCTGTCAAGATACATCAGGTCTTTGCCACTGAATATTATTGGCATTGTATGTTATATCTTCGCTATTCATATATTCAAGTATCGCTAACTTGAATAAATATGTATACCATTCCATTACAGGCAATTGTGCTTTATTTGATTTCAGGATACTTACATCGCTCCCTATCGTCAATATCGAAAATTCTGTACATTCTTCTTATGCTTCCCGGAACGATCGCTCATGAGACCAGTCACGCATTAGCCGCTTTGCTCATGGGCTCACGTATCACAGAATTCAGCGTCATCCCATCAGGGGACACATTGGGACATGTAGAATATACTGCTCCAAAGATACCCATCATCGGCAATGTTGCCATATCGATTGCCCCATTGATCGGATGTCCGGTAATATTACTGCTTATAAGCAGCTATTTTGGAGTTCATTTTGATCTCCATTCAGGCTCTTTTGACATCCTTACCGAAATAAAATTTTTACTCGATGGAACTCATTCTTTTATAACAGGTCTGGATTACTTAAGCTGGAAAACATATCTTTTCCTTTACTTTGCGCTAACCCTGGGAGCAGGCGCAGCACCCAGTAGAACCGATATCCTGAGCATGCTTCCAGGTCTGATCATAATTGTTACGGCATTCTATGCATTGAATTACTTCGGGATCAAAATTCAATATCTGGATATAATATTCTCATCGTTAAGTGCATCTCTTTCTATAGCGATAATTCCATTACTGGCCGTGGCAGTCATTATTGGGATGCTGGAGTTGATTGCGGTTGTAAAATCATGATGATCTTTATTGGCGATAAAAGGCAGATAACTATATACCCATTATCAACCAAGATTTATTGGGAGTATATGAACCAGGAAAAAGGACAAAATCCTGTTAGCCGCAGAAGGTTTTTGATACTGCTGGGAATTCTTTTCGCAGCAGTAATAGCAGGCCTTGCCTACCTTAAACAAATCGGGATAAAAACAATTAATAGATTCAGGATACGAAGCATCGAACAGAACCCTGCTTTTGACCCTGATACCTGGAAACTCACAATAGAGGGGCTTGTAAATATTCCGTTCACTATACGTTATGATGAACTTCTCAGGCTTGAAAGCGAGGAACAAATTTCTGATTTTCATTGCGTTGAAGGCTGGTCTGTGGAAAATGTGAAATGGAAAGGAGTGCGATTAAAAGTGCTATTTGATAAAGCCGGACTTAAATCCGAAGCTGCTTTTGCTACATTCCATTCCGCAAGCGGCTTATACAGTGACAGCCTCTCCGTAAAAGAAAGTCTTGAACCTGAGGTCATGCTTGCTTATTTAATGAATGATGAGCCATTGCCTGAAGAGCAGGGCTTGCCATTGCGTCTTGTGATGCCAAGGATGTTCGGATATAAGAACGTAAAATGGGTGAACAGGATCACACTTACAGGAATACAGGAAATAGGTTACTGGGAAAGATTTGGTTACAGGATAGATGGAGTGTCTTATCCTTGAAAATATTGCGATTCGATATTTCTTCAAGATTATTGCACTGGTCTCATGCACTGTTTTTTTTCTGGCTCCTGATAACAGGCATTGCTTTATTTTTCACCCCAAAATCCCTTCTTGGCGACCCTTTTATAAAAATGGTTCACCTGTATGCATCCCTTCCTTTTATTTTATTGCCTCTTATAATATATCTTCGCGCAAGTATATCCACACGAAATGATATTAAAGAACTTATGGAATGGAGGAGGGATGATCTGCACTGGTTTATTGAATTATTTAAAATGAATAAAACCGATGTTCCAGGAAAGTTCAATGCGGGACAGAAAGCGAATTTCCTGTTTGTCCTGCTTCTTATTATTGGCTTTTCTTTGACAGGTTTCATTGTCTGGATGAAATCAATGTTCAGTCGTAGTTTTGTTGAATTGAATTTCATTATTCATGATTCCCTTGCGATATTGTCCATATTGCTTCTCGCAGGGCACATCACTTTAGCTGTGTATTACAGCGAATCGTTGAAATGCATTATTTACGGAAAAATTGATGCCGCATGGGCAAAGGAGCATTATCCGAACTGGTTTTTGAAAGAGAGACGGGGCTGAATATTTTCTTGATCTCCAGTAAACCTATAATGAATAACATCACCAGGGCAATAAGAATCAGCTGAATAAAGTTGATCGCAACAAGATTAAATCTGTCATTTAAGAACGGGATATAAATCCCAAGAATCAGAAAGCTGATTGCTGCTACTGCCCACAGGTTAATAATCTTATTAGCAAATATTCCAAGGGAAAAAATGGATTCTTTATCTGAACGGGAAATATAAGCAAGAAAGATATGACCAAAAATCCATGCTGAAAAAGCATAGGTTTGTGTCTCCCTGAGATTTAAATTCTGGCTTTGTGCATAAAAATACACAGAAATAACTGCCGCAAAAAGCACTATTCCCCTGGTCAAAAAGTCCTTAATTACCTGATTATTGAATATGTTTTCTCTGGGGTTTCGAGGCGGCCTGGAATAAATATTTTTTTCTTTCGCCTCCGCAACAAAACCCGCAGATGCTGCCAGATCCATAAATAATTCCAGGAGGATTATCTGGATAGGAGCAAAAGGCATTGGTGTTCCCAAAAGAACAGGCACAAGGAAAATCAATACTAAAGCCACCTTCACCGATAGATAATATTTGATACCTTTTTGAAGATTATCAAAAAATTTCCTGCCCTCAAAAATACCCTGGGCAATGGTATTATAGTTGTCATCTGCTAAAACAACTTCAGCTGCTTCCCTGGCCACATCTGTTCCCCTGATCCCCATTGCGATGCCGATATCAGCACCTTTTAAAGCCAGTGCATCGTTAATCCCATCACCTGTTACAGCTACTACTTCACCGTTTTTTTGCAGGGCTTTCACGATCCTGTATTTATGTTCAGGCGAAGCCCTGGCAAAAACAGAGAACTCTTTCACAGTATTCTGTAATTCATCGTCAGTTATCTTATCCAGCTCAATGCCTGTCAATACTTTACTGGTGGTTGAGATACCAACTTCCCGTGCAATGAAACCGGCCGTTTGCGGATGGTCTCCTGTTACCATAATTGTCCTGATTCCAGCCATCATTGACAAAGCGATGGTTTCTTTGACTCCTTCCCTGGGCGGGTCTTCAAAGCTTATAAGTCCTGCAAAATTCATTTCCTTTTCGATATCATTAAAATCAAGGCTCTTTTCCCGGGGTTCCAGTTTTTTATAAGCAATGGCGATTACTCTTCTGCCTTTTTCAGTTTCACTATCTAATGCAGCTTTTATATCATCACTTGTGTTAGAGCAAACTCCGAATATCTCCTCCGGCGCACCGCTTAAGATCAATTCATGGCCTGAATTCTCTCTTATAACTGCTTTTGTTTTCCTGCCGTCTCCAAAATTTCTCTGCCTGACAACTTTTAGTTTTAGTGGCGCCCCATCTATTTTCAATTCCCTGGCTTTATTTCTAATCTCATGGTCAAGAGGAGATAAAGAGTATTCAGTCAGTGAAGCCAGGGCAATTTCCAGGATTTCTTTTCCTTTATCTGCAGGATAAAACCCGGCGATTTTCATTTTATTTTCCGTTATAGTTCCTGTTTTATCAGTAACAATCACAGTTGCATTGCCTAATGTTTCAGCAGCTTTGATCCTCTTAACTAAAAAATTATTTTTAGAAAGAGTATAAGCTCCGAGCCCCAGAACCATCGTAATTATAATCGGAAGCTCTTCAGGAATAGTGGCAAAAGAAAGGGAAAGACCTGTCAAGATCATGGTTTTTAAATCCTGTCCTCTCAGTATTCCAAGAAGCGGAATAATAATTGAAAAAAATAAAGCCACGAAGACCAATTTACCCGTAAGTGATTTCATCGCCAGCTGCAGCCGGGTCTTTGGTGGTTTGATTATTTTGGAAGCAGTTGCAATTTTACCAAGCCTTGTATTCTTACCTGTTGCAAAAACAACAGCCGATCCTTCGCCGGAAAGCACTATTGTACCTGCATAAATCTCGTCTCCGATCTCTTTGTCCCGGGGAAACGATTCGCCGGTCAAGGCAGATTCATCGAATTTCATGCCGATTGATGTATTAACTTTTGCATCAGCAGCGACTTTAGTTCCTGAAGTAAGAATTAACATATCGTCCGGAACAACATTTTCCGAGTCGATCTCCGTTATTTTTCCGTCCCTTAACACCCTTGTTCTGGGTGCAGCAATTTTTTCTAAAGAAGCAATTGCTTTTTTTGCCCTGAATTCATTATAGACTTCTGCAAAAACCAACAAAATGATCACTATAAAGATGGTAATAGCATCTTCGAGTTTTCCCCATATGCTGTAGAAAAAGCCAACGACTAATAAAAGAAGGATCATAGGCTCCGTTACTTCATGCCTGGCAATGCCAAAGAAACTGATCTCGGTTGCTTTGAAAATCCGGTTCGGGCCTGACTTTAAAAGTTTTTCTTGAGCTTCGCTGGAACTGAGCCCATTGTTATTCTTCAGATCCATTATCTATAAAACATCCCTTCCGGTTAAAAATATTTTCTTTTACTTCAAATTTACCCTATATTCCGCACATTTCCATCATGCAACATACCACTTTTAAGATTTTCAACGGACCAGTCATATACTTCGTTAAGTAAAGGTTGAATCTGTGTGAAATTTATTCCCAAATTCACAAAATCTTTTTATCAGACTTGTAGAACTCATGGTATAGATGTGTAGCATATTTTATTCAGCTCATAATATAATTTATGCACAGTATATTCTTTCATATATGTTTCCAAAAAGTGAGAGTATTTTCCGATGCATGTCATTCAAGTTCATGATCATCACTCTTTTCTCATTTTCATAAAGAACTGTGATTCCTTCAAATACCTGGAAAACACGTCTCATAGTCGGTTTTTTGGTAGGCTTCCCTGTTTGATCCGGTATTGCTTGATTCTCTCTGAGAAGTGCCTCCCTCAGCTTCCTCTGAGCTATACTATAGATCATAAGAGCAAGTCCCATAACCATTACAAGTGCTATTATCCTGCTTTCGTTTTTCAGGAATATACTATGGGCAAAAAATAATGGGTCTTTTAAAAATCTAAAACCTCTTTCAACGGATTGCTGATCCTTGTATGTTTTTAATATATCTTCATCACTCATTTTATCATCATTGGTTGCCAGGATGAACTTTCCTTTTCTGAAAAGCACTTTTTTGATTTTTTCCTCATCTTCTTCAAAACTCGATGTCACATTACACATTATCTTCAGAACATCATTCTTTTTTGGTCTTCCAACATTACCTTCTTTCTTCTTTCTGCTCTCTTGGATAGCGATATTCTTTACTTTGTGATATTTCCATTCACGAGCCATCTCCTGCAGAGCTTGCAGAGCATCTTCTTTACAGTAAAAATCATCATTGGAAAAATGCCATAACTGCTTTTCTATCACTTCCCTTTCTTTAGTTATGCTCTTTTTAAGGGTTTTACTTTCTCTCTCATACGCTTTCTGGGAGAATATCACTATCCATCTCTGCTTTACTCCATATGTAATTTCCGTGCTTAACAAACTATAACCATCTAACGATGTCTGATTCATGTCTTTTAAGTCAGAGATTTTAAGCAATTCTTTTGCATCAGATAATGTTTCTGGGACTCTTGTTATCCATTTATGTTTTTCTGAAATCGCTTTCAGGTTATCCTTACTGTAGAAAGCACTATCCCAGACCCAAATGCAATCCTTATCCCAATTTTCTTTCAAGAAATTTCCATAGTTTTTGGCAATCTCTCTGAAGTGATTTTTGTCCGATGCGTTGCCGCTCAATGTCTGTATAAAAAGTGGCAATTCTTTGGACATGATCAGGGATGTAACGAACTGTTTTAGATCCGGTCTATTATCTTTAGAATGGCCATAGGTGACCTCGATAGGAACTGCATCCAGATCACCTTCTTCATGTTCGTATTCTCCGTGGACACTGAACGTTGTAGTATCGTGATGAAGAAATCTACCCTTGAATCCATACTTTTTGTAAGCATTTATTGCTATCTGTAGAAAGGTCTCTTCTGTTCCTGTTTCATACAATCTGTCCAGACTTCTTCCAAGCGTATCATCATTGAAGTCTTTCCATGAAAGATGTTCACCTATCAATAGTTCCACTGGTTTTGTTTTCATGAATTCAGGAAAAAGATACAATGGTTTGCTTACAAATCCTAAAGCGTTCAAGATCATTGCTTCTACGGATTCACCGGTGGTTACCTTTTGTCTTTTATCTATTCCTACTATTCGGTCTATCTCTGCTGCAAGTTCAATTTCCTTGCAAACTCCTGCTACTATGCCAAGATGATCCAGGCTTTTACTGCTGTATTCCATTAATCTAATTCCTGATTTAGCAGGAGGTTATATTAAAATGTGCGGAAAATGGGATTTACCAGGTAATTTACAAAATTTTGATTAAATAAAGCGCCTGGTCTTTTGCTCCTGATATAGTTAACGATCTCTTCTCCACTCATCCCTTTCATCCATAAAATCATACCGTTTATCAAACTTGCCCGATTAATCCCTTGTTCACAATGAACCAGGACTTCCATCTTCTTTTTATAAGCCAGATCATATCCAAAAGACGCAACCAGTTTTAAAATATCTAAATCCGGCAACCTGGCATCTTCTATTGTCCAGTTTAGATATATTTTAAAATTGCTTGAATCCGGATCTATGCCGCCTGCCAGGTCGATGCAAACGTCAAACATCTTTGTTCTTTCCACATCGTCTATCATGGAACTCTGATATAGATGTTCGTCAATTTGAAATATTTCCATTTTCGATTGAATTAGAATGGATTCATTGGAATTCTAATCGGTTTCGCCTTTTAGAAGTGAATTGATTACATCCTGAGTCCTTAGCTCACCTATGGCAACACGCTTTATCATAGGATATATGTACTTGCAGTCATCGATGTTATTCAAGACATCCGGGCCTACCTCTTTTATGACTTTATTTATTATCCGTGTGCATCTATCACATATTTTATTGTTTGATGTGGATTTACCACATATTTCGCAATTCATATTTTTCCCCACATGAATATTAGAACTTGTCGAATAAATAGATATCGCAGTTTTTTTACCCTGTTGAATATGGATTTTATTTATATGGATTTTATTTATTAAGTACAGGTATTTTTATATACTATTCTAGACAATCCATATTTGGTGGTAATTATGATTCAGAGAAAAATAACTTTTATATTAATTATAATCCTTTCATTACTAATCGTATCTGGTTGTGTGAGTCAAGAACCAACAGGCACTCCAACGGTTACACCAATGGCTACGCCCAGAGGAACAGCAGCAGTGGTTCCAACTCAGCAGCCGGGTACAGGTGTGGATATCCTGAATGCGCCCGGGACGGCAGTTCCGGAAAAGAGTTTTGATGTGATCTGGAGGGTGAATAGTCCTGTTGAAAAAACCATTCCGCATACAGCCGTTCACTATGGCCCGCAATCGAAAGCCGAGCCTCTGACGCTCACAAGTTATCCCAACCTTACTCAGGTACAAAACGGGACGATTCCTGCTGATTTCAGTGCCAAGATCATTATAAACTCAACTGGAACTACGTATTTCCGTGCGCATGCTATAATCGATGGCGTTAACTACTGGTCACCGGAAAAAATTATAACAGTGTCCTCTCCTGCGACAATAACAATAACATCCATTCCAGGCAGACCGGTTGAAAATTCAAATTATACTATTAAATGGCAGGTATCAGGAGGAACAGCAGGAGATATCAGCAAAACAGAGCTTCTCTGGGATTCCAAGAAAGGGAATGCGACTGTTACTGATTATTCCCGGAGTACACCATCTATGACCGGGAAAGCTCCCATGGAATTCAGCCAGACATTGAAGGCGGGTCCGAGCAGTACCATTTATTTCAGGGCTCATGCCATAGTTGATGGAATAGAGATATTTTCGGATGAAAAACAGATGACCATATACCCGGAACGTGAAGAAGGATATTGAATATGTTATTCTAATCGACATCGAAATACAATTTATTATATCATTGAAAAAGGTGCACTTTGGAGCCACTTGCCTTATGGCCATCGAATATAATTTTCTACTTTTTTTTAAGTTTTTAATTTGAACGCCGCCGCAAAAAAGGTTTAATAAGTGAAACTTAATCTTCATATCAAGCTAATAAGAGGCAATAATGTCAGATATCACTTTTCAAATTATATTCATTATTTTACTTACCATTGCTAACGGTATTTTTTCCATGTCTGAGATCGCCATCATTTCGGCACGCAAGGCACGGCTTCAACAATGGGTCAATGAAGGTAATACAAAGGCACAGGCTGCGCTGGATCTTGCAGATTCACCCAATCGTTTACTATCCACTGTTCAAATCGGGATTACACTTATAGGCATACTGGCTGGCGTATTAGGCGGAGCAACCATAGCAGACGAACTGTCGGCACGCCTGATCTTTATACCATTACTTGCGCCCTACAGCGAAGCCATTGCTCTGGGTATTGTGGTTCTTGGGATTACATATCTTACTCTGGTTATTGGTGAACTTGTACCCAAAAGGATAGCATTACATAACCCGGAGCGAATAGCCTGTACAGTGGCCGCTCCTATGCGCATGTTATCCAGGATAGCCTCCCCTGCTGTCCATCTGTTGAGCATTTCGACAGATACGGTACTCAGGGTCCTGGGTATACGACCGGTTTCCGAGCAGCCCGTAACAGAGGAAGAGATTAACATCCTGATCGAGCAGGGCATGAAAGCCGGAACATTTGAAGAAGCAGAACGAGATATGGTAGAGCATGTATTTCGCCTGGGCGACCTGCGTGCCGGTGCATTGATGACGCCGCGTACCGAGATAGTCTGGCTCGACATCGATGACTCTCCCGAAGAAACACGACGCAGGATAGCCGATAGCGGTCACTCCCGTTTTCCGGTAGGTCAGGGCAGTCTTGATAATATTCTTGGCATAGTGCAAATTAAGGACATGCTGGGCCGTAACATGGAAGGTAAGTCTCCCGATCTGAAGGCATCCCTGCGGCGCCCATTGTTTGTGCCCGAAAGTACGCATGCTTTGAAAGTTCTGGAACTATTCAAGCAATCCGGCATACATATCTCGCTCGTAGTCGATGAATACGGCAGTGTTCAGGGATTGGTAACACTGAAGGATATACTGGAAGAGATCGTCGGGGATATACCATCAGTAGAGGACCTGGAGGAACCGCTGGCTGTGCAGCGCGAGGATGGCTCATGGCTGCTGGATGGAATGCTGCTCGTGGATGATTTCAAAGAGATATTCAGCATCAAAGAGCTGCCAGGAGAGGGCATCTATCAGACATTAGGCGGCTTTGTGCTGATGCATATGGGGCGTATCCCTGCTGTAGGCAACCATTTTGAATGGAGCGGATTACGCTTTGAGGTGGTGGATATGGATAAAAACCGGATAGACAAGGTACTGGTCATGCCTGCCCGAAAAGCTCCCCCTGCCCAACAAACTAAACAAACCAAATAAATTAAAAAATAAATTCCGGACAAGGCTGCCCGCAAACAGCCCTATCCGGCTCCTATCCCCCAACTTCATCACCAATTCAGTGCCCGTCATTCGGGTAATCGGGATGGTCCCGAAGGACAGGCATCCTGTTAACGATCCATCGGTAAACCAGTACCTGTATTATGACAACCGATATAACTACCAGCACTTCCTTCCAGTAGAAAAGTTCCCCGCGGGGGAGCTGGTAGTTGAATGTCAGCAATGTCAGGTTGAACCTGTTAAGGATAATTCCGATCATCGTCACCGCACCTGTTACCTGGATAAGTTTAACGTTCTTCTTCATTACCCCGTAATAATACAGGAATGGAACTAATGCAAGGATCGCTATCTCAACCATGAACCAGTGACCTGTTGGCGTATCGAGGTATTTCCATGCTCCTTCATGTGTAATGCTTATCAATCTCATTCCCAGATATGTAAACATGACAAGTGAAGAGGCTTTCCCAAGACCGATCGTAACATCATCGATACTTCCAAGATATTCTGCCGATGCCCTGTTTCTGAAATATATCGTAGTTAGTTTACTAACAACTATCATCAGTGCCATCGCAGCTCCTATGGCCGAGATAAGGGCAAGCCACGGCAGGTATGATGTATACCAGAGCGGATGCACCTTACCAGGCGCAAGAAGGAACATGGCAGACAGAGCCGACTGATGCAGTGTAGAGAGCATTACTCCGAATATAGTAAGACCCAGTGTCATGCTCACAGCTATCTTTCGCAGATACCCCTGGTTTAGCCAGGCCAGGACTGACGGGCAGAATTCAAAGAATTGCACAGATAGATACAGGGCTACATGCCAGGCCACAAGGAACATTACTGATGCTGTCCCGAATGATATGGCCATAGGATAATATATTCTCCACGGGCGGCCAAGGTCTATCATAAGGAATATTACTGCAAACAGATATCCCAGGAAACCCAGCAGGATAGCATTCTTGACAATTGGCTGGTATCTCTTAACCCCGAAAATATAAACTCCAGTCCCTATGACAAATCCTGATGCTGAGAACGGGACTCCACTGAATAATCCCCATGTAAGGAATAGTCCCCATGGCTGCTCATTCGAAGCTTCAGTTACCTGGTCAAGTCCGTAAATGAACCGCATTGCTATCAGGAACAGGCCCGCAAAGACAATGAGACCCGCACCAATGTTAAGAGGAGTGATGAGTGTCTTCATATATTCTTTGAACGATAGTCCCAGAAATATCTTCTCCCTGAACCAGTTAGAAATTATTTCCGCACCGGTCAGTTCATTTGCGGGATACACATGTCTTTCCACAGTTTCGTTTCCAAATTCATTCATGTTTTATATCCTCCTCAGGTTTTTTCTCATTCTCATTCTCATTCTCATGTCCTTCATGCGGTTTTTTATGTGTCGCCATATAGAAACCTCCAAGCAGCGCAGGCCATGTGACGAGCGTTAGATTTACCATACCCAGGAAATCCTTTGTCAGTTTCGGAAATGATGTTGTCCCGATGTTTTCAGGGAACCCCATTTTCTCAAACGGCAGTTTTGAAACATATAACCAGCCAGTTCCTCCGGCTTCGGTTTCACCATACACATGGTCGATATATTTATCGGGTTCACCCCATATTCTCTGCTTTGCCATTTTTATCAGGTCATTTCTTTTTCCGAACTGTATGGCTTCAACAGGGCATGCTTCCGCGCAGGCGGGAATGAGACCATCTTTTATCCTCTGGCTGCACATGAAACATTTCTGGATCTTCGGTTCAAAGGCGCTTGAATATTCAAAGGCCGGGACATAGAATGGACATGCTGTGATGCAATAACGGCATCCGATACACAGCTTTTCATTCCATACTACCGGTCCTTCTTTTGATTTTGTCAATGCAGCTACGGGGCAGGCCGTAACACATGCCGGTTCATCGCAATGCATACACTGGACCTTGCGATATACCGGCTTTCCATCCTCGCCCTCGAACCTGTTGACAACCGTATATGACTGCACATCTGCGACGTAAGGTTTCCTCTTTTCTTCAAAAACAGAGGTATCTTCAAACGATGTTTTCGCAGTTGGAAGATTATTAGCCTTGTTACATGCAGCTTCACAGCGGCGGCATCCGATGCACCTTGTTGTATCAGTCAGCATACCCAGGCGGTCTGGATTTCCTTCAAAATCCTGTGCTCCAAGAACGCTTTCGCTGCCAAGAATGCTTGCTGCAACAACAGTTCCGCCTATTTTGAGCAAGTTTCTCCTGTTTATCATAATTTATCCTCCAATTAGTTTGTGACAGCCCTGGCATGTATTGCCAGCTCTTCCTGCATGATCTTCAGGCACTAACGCCGCTCCTGCAACTCCTGTTGAATGGCACTTAAGACAGCTGTCATGATAAACGATCTTTGACTCCATGCCCCCATTTGGTATCCCTTTCGGATGGCACCTGTTACATGTATCCCATGTAAGCTGGTGCGGACGGATTGGAGCTGAGACTATGGCTGATGCTTTTAGCTCCCCTGTGTGGCAGTTAATGCAGCTGTCAGGTCCATTGAAATCTCCAGGATGGCAGGAAATGCATCTCTCATGATAAGCGGCCTTCAGACCCGGTTTGGTCGAATTATGCGGATTAGCCGGACTGTCATGACAATCCTTACATGCATGGATCTCATCCCCGCTGTTATGATGGCATGTAATACAACTGACCTTTTCACTCATGATCTTATGGAAATCAGTCGCTGGCCCGTATTTGATTGAAAGGTACTCAGATTTATTTACTGTTGGCCATCCGTTATTCGAAGCAAGTCTGACCTGCCTGATATTATCGGATTGTATGGCCACTGTTGCGTTTGAAATATTCGGGGCTGCAACATCAGAAGTATCTGAAGATGTAAGTACGATCGCCCCGCCCCCAAAGACCAGTGCAAGGGGAATAACGAAAGATACTATTGTTGACCTTTTCATCTTATCCCTGGAGTTTACCAGTATCCACAGGGCGATAAACCCGAAGCAAAACGCTATTACAATCAGGTATTCAACCCCTTTGACAAACGTCATGAATTCAAGTAATGTATTCATTTTAACACCTATTATTTAGTTCAATTTTTTGTATTGTTCTTCTGCGATCCCGACTTCATCCAAAATTTCTGATTTTATGGCACTCGTATTAACACCTCACAACAATTGTCCCCGTGCGACAATAATTTCTTAACATCAAGCTCGGCCCTGTTCCCAAAAGCGTGGTTCACTGCCCCTTTAAAAGTTTCCCTTATCGTATGGCAGATGTATTTATCGACTGAATTACCTTCAGCTACAATATTGCATTTCTTGATTGTATATAGTAGATTTTTCCCATCCGGTTTCCATTCGCTTTCCCTGTGGAGTTTAGAATCAATTATTTCAAGAGCTTTCTGGAAATTCTGGAATTCCCAGCTTTTTATATTATTCTCTTTTTCGTACTCCTGCATCAGGGATATCCCTATCCTTCTCCCCAGGGCTGTCAGCGATACAGGTATATCAGGAATGTTCTTTAGCCCTTTTAAAAAAGCCATGAACATTATCAAGTCCTGGTCCACCCTGCTGTTACTGATCTTGAGGTTGCTTACTATCTCGTTTATCCTGATCCCCACATCCGGCCTGTGTGTCAACACGACCATATTGGCAGTTGACTTGGCATCATAAAGGTGGCCGTTCGCTTCCAGAAGTGAGACTATGCTTGTTTTCAGTTTGTCTATTACCTCCTTGTTCCTGTAATTATGGAACAATATGAGATTCTCCCGGTCAACCTCTACCCTGTCCACAACTCTTGAAGTTTCATATACTTCCTTAATCAGGGACAGCATTTCGCGAAGAGGAATTTCCTGGATAGGTTTCTTGGCAAGCGTTTCTATTGTTATCTCGCCCATAGGAACTTTACCAGAAAGCAGATCCTCAAAGTAGTTCCTGTGAACGGTTACCATATTGTAATTGCTCAGGAGATGTCCGTTGATTATTGATTTCCAGAAATCAGGGCGGCTTTTGATGGCCTGGATAATTTCATTCAAACCTCCAAAAGAGGTAATAAGGCTATCATATCCTTCCTTCTTGTTTGATTTTGATAGTTCAACTCTTATACCTCCATCGAGATTAAAAACCGAAGTTATCTCAAGCGGAGCATGCTCAGGTGAGTTTTTCACAAGATACTGGGCAAGCATCCTCGCAACGAATCTTATTTTCTGGGGCGAGCCTTTGACCTCTATCAATACTTCTGATGCAGATGTATCATTATCGTATTTCAGGGAAAGGTCAACATCCCACTCCAGTTCGCTGAATTTGTTCTTGAGATATTCTTCAAGTTTTCCCATCGAATTTATCAGCATGGGACCTATCAGATCATCCAGTACATTGTCCGGGACAAGCAAACCGTCGATCTCGTTGAGCATCCATTTGAACAACGTATTGTCAATTGTGGAAATATTCTCAAGTTCACTGTTCTTTCCAGCCCGGTCTATTATCTCTCTTATTGCGGCGCTGAAATTACCTTTATGTTTTTCAACATAAGGCTCCATCTTCTGTATGCAATCATTGTCAAGAGAGATATGTCTTGTAACGATCATAATTACCCCATTTCTTTCTCTGGTGGTCTTCATTTACACTTTCCCAAATTGCTCATAGAGAAGTTCTTTTTCCCGTTTCAGTTCTGCTTCCCTTCGTGCAAGCGCTTTCATAGCATCATTTGCTTTTACTGAGATTGTGATCCTGTTCTTACTGTCTTTAATATATCCTCGCAGTCCAGCTGCCAGGAAAACAGCCGCTGCGATCGGTAAAAGAATGACCCATCCTGTCAGGAAAGCTATAAAACTTTCAGATGGCAGGAAATAGACAGTTCCAATTACGATCCCGGCTGCAAAATACCGTTTCCAATTATACATATGCTTCACCCAATTATGATTATCCAATGCCAATGTTAAAAGAATATTTGACAGGAAGATAGCATGGAAAGCCATGAATAGACATAGTTTAACATAAAAGAGCATAATATGCCATTACATGGCCTGGAAAATACAGGGTATGGCAAATGACAGGATTATTTTGAAATAAGGTCAAGGCATCCTTATGATCACCTCGCAGAAATTATCTCCATGTGTCAGTAAATGTTTCGTACACATCCGGGCTTTGTTTCCAAAAGCGTAACTCAATGCCCCCTTAAATGTCTCCCTCACAGTATGACAAACGTAATTATCAAATTCATTTCCATTTCCTGCAATATTACATTTCCTGATTGTATAAAGCAGATCCTTTCCTTCTGATTTCCATTCACTTTCCCTGTGGAGTCTTGCATCTATGCTCTGTAATGCCTTCTGGAAGTTGTCCAGTGTCCACGTCTTGATGTTATTTTCCAATTCATATCCCTGCATTAAGGATTTACCTGTCCTTCTACCCAGGGATGTCAGGGATATGGGAATATCAGGAATGTCCTTTAATCCTTTTAAGAATCCAAAAAATACCAGAAGTTCCTGGTCAAGCCTGGTATTGCTGTTTTTCAACGTCTTAACGATCTCATTTATTTTTATTCCAACATCAGACCTGTGGGTCAATATTACGATGTTGGCTGTTGCCCTGGCATCAAACATATGGCCATTTGCTTCCAGGAGCGCATGAGCGCTTTTTCTTAGTTTTTCAATAGCTGCCCTGTCCCTGTAACTATGGAATAAAACAAGTATGTCTTTATCGATTTCCACCCTGTCAACTATCCTTGATGTTTCAAAGACCTCTTTCATAAGATGAAGCATTTCTGTAAGAGGGATTTCCCGGATGGGTTTTTTTGCAAGATTTTCTATTGCGACCTCCCATGCCGGTATTTTACCCTCAAGCAGGTCCTCAAAATAATTCCTGTGGACAGTGACCATATTATAATTACTTACAAGATGCCTGTTGAACAGGGATTTCCAGAACGCTGGGCGGGTCTTTATAGTCCTGACAAGCTCGTCTGTCTTTCCAAAAAAAATCTCAAGGCTAAGGAGCGCATCTTTATTATTTGAACCTGATAATTCAACTTTTATACCTTCATTAGTATTAACGACCGACATGACTTCAAGAGGTTTAATTTTAAGTGAATTTTTGACAAGATACTGGGTAATTAAGCTTGTAATGAATTTTATTTTTTGATTGTTGCCTTTTATTTCCATTAATACTTCACCAGGGGAAATATCATTATCAGATCTTAATGTGATGCAAATTCCCCACTTAAGTTCCTCAAATCTTCGATTAAGATAACTTTCCAGTTTGTCCATCGAATTCATCATTATAGGATCTACGAATTCATTAAGTATCTCAGAAGGAAGGAGCTTTTCATCTATTTCCTTGAGTATCCAGTTAAATAAGGAATGGTCTATTGCAGATGAATTGATCCTGGTATCATACTTTCCAGCCTGGCAAATCATATCCCTTAATGCTGCGCCAAAATTCCCGTTATGCTTATCAGCATAGGGTTTTAATTTCTCAATATATTCATCTTCAAGTGAGATATGCCGTGTAATATTCATTTTTCTTTTTCCACTCCTTTATTATACCTATAAAATGACAATCCTAAAAGAGTATTTGAGAAGACATTCGGGTTTTGTGTCCATTGGAGGTTTTTTATGACATGAAATGACAACAAAAAAGAAAAAAAATCGTTTTTGAAAACCTCTATAACATGCTATACCACGCGCAGGACATACGTCTTAACCGCTTCCATAAGCACGCTATACGATATCCACACCATCCATATGCAAATTGTAAGGAAGATAATCGTGAACACAAGTTTCGCAAATCCCACTATCAATATATTTTTGTGTTCCTTGCGTTCCTTGTTTTCCATATTTTCCGGATTTGCAATTTTTTGGCTTTTCATGGCTTCTTCGTATTCCAGGGGATGCTCATGGCGCATTTCCTCCTCCGGGATATTCCCTGTCAGCCAGGCAAGATTTGGGAATTTTTCGAATTGCTCGTCATAAAAATGTCCTATGAAGATTGCAATGGATGCAAGTACTGCCTCCCATGTATGGAACAGGTTCGCTATCTGAACAAATCCTATTGGAAAATATTTCATGGCTTCAAAAGGCTGCCACATCAATAATCCTGTAAAACCCATTACTACTGCTCCGAATCCTGCCCCGAAATACTCGAATTTCTGTTTCCAGGTATATCGTCCGAATTTTGGATGCTCATCCGAATATCTCAGGTAATACCTTACCTGCTGCTTGAAATCCTCGACATCCTTAAGATTAAATAGTATGTCATAACGGGGTTTCTCAAGAATATGGTAAACAGCATGATATATACTCACTCCTATCATTACAAGGCCGGAAAAATGATGGATAAATGTCCTGTTATCGAATCCACCTACTGATTCTATCATCCACCTTGACCACCATTCTTCAGGGAACTTGAGAGGAAAACCCGTGTACGCAAGCAGAATAAAAGAGGTAAAGAATATTATAT
This sequence comes from Candidatus Methanoperedens sp. BLZ2, assembly GCF_002487355.1. GTDB lineage: Archaea > Halobacteriota > Methanosarcinia > Methanosarcinales > Methanoperedenaceae > Methanoperedens. Next base: position 51,754 of record NZ_NTMG01000032.1, read on the forward strand.
GCTGTATGCGCTGGTTCAGGGTAAACCTCTTGAATTTTAATTCTACCATGATCAATGCCTCCTTCTTATCTCAAAATTTGATGTAATTCCAAGGAAAATAAGCCCTATTGTAAAGGTAAGTTCAAAAAGGATCATAAGTATATAGAAATACGTTACAAGCCTTTTTGCATCAAGGGAAAGCAGGTAAACAGACTGCTCTTCATGGATCTTACCTCCTGTGATAAAGACATTATTTGCACCCGGATGACACCCGCTTTTTCCGCAAGTAGACGGCAGATTCGCGGGATTTATTGCTGATTTCGGATCACTTGCCTGCCTTGTATCATGGTTTTCATGACAATCCGAACAGCTTGCAAGTAACCTTCCGCCGCCTGCATAAGACTTATAATGGAAAGATTTTTTGTAAGTGTCAAACCTGTCTGTCCTGATGCCATAATATAAGGCTTGCATTCTGGTCTGGTTTTCATGACATTTTGCACATGTTTCCGGTACATTTGCCGAATATGTCGAAGAATCGGGATTTTTCGATGAAAGGATATTGTGGATGCCGTGGCAATCGGTACATGATGCTGATGTTCTTCCTTCCCTGAGTCTTTGCCAGTGAATGCTGTCCTCATATACCCGGGTTTCATTCCCATGACATTTTGAACAAAAGTTCGTGACATTTACAGGTGAAGGTGTTCCTGTAAAATTCGTGTGCATCACATTTATGGAAACAACACTCCCGCTGATATTTACGTCTCCGCCATGACAGTCCGCACACGTATTTTTATTAAAATGTATGCTTGCCCGGAATTCATTCACCTGTGCCGGATGGCAATGATAACAGGAGATATCCGTATTTTCATCCTGCACAGATGCCCCGGTCAAAAAGAAAATACCGATTAATGCCAGGATTATTATCCTGCTCATCCAATTTTTTATTATGTTGAAATCTGGTTCTATTGAATTCGTACTACCACCTCGCAAAAATTATCACCTTGAGATAATAATTTTTGAACATCTAATACTGCTTTATTACTGAAAGCATAGTTCATTGCTCCTTTAAACGTCTCCCTTATAGTGTGGCAAATGCATTTACTGGGATCATTCCGGGCAATGCTGCATTTCCTGATAGTATAATGCAGGTTTTTTCCATCCGCTTTCCATTCACTTTCCCTGTGAAGCTTTGAGTCAATAATTTCAAAAGCGTTTTTGAATTTCTCCAGGTTCCATTCCTTGATGTTATTTTCCAATTCATATTCCTGCATTATGGATTTACCAAGTCTTCTTCCCAGGACAGAAAGAGATAAAGGAATATCGGGAATGTCCTTCAGGCCGTTCAGGAAAGTAACGAACATCAATAATTCCTGATCAACTTTATTGCTGCCCGTTTTCAGATTATCTATTAATTCATTGATCTTTAAACCGATATGGGGCCTGTGTGTCAGCACGATCATATTTGCTGTTGATTTCCCATCGTACAGATGGCCGTTTGATTCCAGCAGTGTTAAAATAATCCTTTTTAATTTATCCACTGCTTGTTTTGCCCTGTAATTATGGAAAATGACCAGTTTGTCGTTTTCGATTTCCACCCTGTCAACAATCCTTGAGTTCTCATAAACCTCCTTTAAGAGCCAGAGCAGATCTTTAAGAGGTATTTCCCGGATTGGTCTTTTTGCAAGAAATTCTATCATCACTTCCCCCCCTGGTATATCATTAGCAAGTATGTCTTCAAAAGAGTTCCTGTGGATTGTGACCATATTGTAATTGCTGAGGTGATGACCTTTGATAATCGGGATCCAGAAATCAGGACGGCCTTTTACAGTCCCCAGAATTCCGTTCAATCCTCCGAAAAAAGTGATTAAACTATCTTCTGCCTCTGTTTTATCTGACAGTGATAACTCAACTTTTATGCATTCATTGAAATTGACGACTGACCGTACTGCCAGTGGTGAGCGGATGAGTGAATTTTTCACGAGGAACTGTGACACTAATCCCGCAATAAACTTTATTTTCCGTGGTGAGCCTCTTATTGTTAAAAGGACCCCGGCTGGAAAATTATCATTATCGCATTTCAAACAAAGGTTTACTCCCCACTCAAGTCCTGTTAACCTCTTGTTTATATTTTCTTCAAGTTTTCCCATGGAATTTATCAACATCGGGCTGATCAATTTATCAAGAACGTCCCCGGGAACCAGTATATCATCGATCTCCTGTAACATCCAGTTAAACAAAGAAGTATCTATTGCCGATGAATTGAAGGCCTGATTGTATTTTCCTGCCTGGCAAATCATATCCCTTAAAGCGGCTCCCATATTCCCATTATGTTTATTTATATATGGCTCCATTTTTTTCAGATATTCATCGTCAATGGATATGTGTCTTGAAAAGTTCATGGTCCCTCTTAGAATGTTAAATAGATCCTGCATGAAGTTTCACACAGGATCTTGTTCTTGTGCCTCTTTCCCCGCTTCATTGTTATGCCTGTCTTTAATGGAATACGGAATCAGGCGCTTGCTACTGATTGCATCATGTACACAAAGATAGATGCTGGTATAAGGAACAATCCTCCTGCAAAGGCAGCAAGGAATGTTTCTGCCGGGAGATAATACGCTGCTGTCATAAAAGCTGCCGCAGCTATTGCAGCTATTATAGATTTGGTTTTATTTTGCATAATTCATAACACCTCAATACAATCTATATATTGACATTATTAAATAATCAGTTGATAATAAAATGTCAGGAAAAGAGTGTAAGCCGTCATATCCGGTTTTTTGTGGGAAAAAAACACCAATAAATAAAATGGTGTGTATTATATAATTTAAAAAAGCCTGTATTACTAAAATATTGGAATTAAAAATGCATGAATTCCAAATATTGGTTTAAGAAACCCATTAATTTTTAAATTTGGCTTATTGAAGCCATTATGAGGACTATAGTTGATTTTTTTATATGAGAATTATAGTTGATTTTTTCATGATTTCATGAGGTTCAATGACCATATCCTTCATACCCATGTTCATTACTCACAATAATTATGATACGCATAAGATTCGAACTGACATTATTCGTAATGATAATGATAACCGGGCAGGCAATGGCTGCCGATGTAAAAGTATTTCCTTCAAGTTATCCCGCGAACCAAGGAGAGACTTTTAATTTGAATGTAACAATAGACCCGCAGGGAGCAGCAATTGCAGGTGCGCAGTTAAATATCGATTTTGATCAAACAAAGATCAAAATAAATAATATTACTGAAGGAAACTTATTCAAACAGAATGGAGCAAGCACTTTCTTTGCAAATGGCATTATAAATAATTCAACAGGTACTGTGATAAATCTGTTTGGTGTAGTAATTGGCAGGACGAATGTATCAAATCCTGGCACATTCATCATTATTAATGCTACGGCCATTGGTTCATCAGGTACATCCGGAATAAGTCTTTCAAATGTTAAGATCAGCAATTCTGAAGCCCGGCCTGTTCCTCCGGTAGTATATAACGGAAGTGTGACCATTAACAGCCCGCCAGTACTTTTGAAGATCGGTGATAAGAAGATTTTTGAAGGCCAGGCACTTACTTTCACTTTATCTGCAACTGATAATGATTCAGATACTCTTACATACTCAGCTTCAAACCTGCCGGCTGGTGCGATTTTTAATCCTGCCACAAAAACTTTCAGCTGGATGCCTGATCTCACACAATCCGGTATTTATCAGAATGTACATTTTGAAGTTTCAGATGGGACATTGAGGGATTTTGAGAATATCGCAATAACTGTAAATAAGCGTTCAAATATAGTCGTAACACCGTCAAGCAAGATCGTAAATCCCGGGCAGACCTTGCGCCTTAACATATCAATTGACCCGATGGGTAATCCGATCTCAGGAGTACAGCTTTCTCTTACATATGACAGATCGATCCTTAGAGTGGATAGCGTAACAGAGGGAACTCTCTTCAAACAAAATGGAGCAAGCACGATCTTTAATGGCGGTGTAATAGATAATACATCAGGAAAAGTAAACAATATTTATGGGTCCATCCTCGGTCCTTATAATGTTACAACTGCAGGGACGTTCTTTGCTATTGACTTCACAGCAATTGGTTTATCAGGGGCATCCATTGTTAATATTTCAGATATAATGATAAGCGACCAGTCCGGATATCCGGTGGCGTTCAATCTGACCAGTGGAAGCGTATTAATAAACAGCCCGCCGGTGCTCAATACAATTGGAAATAAGACCGTTGATGAAGGCCAGGCTCTTATTTTCACTTTATCAGCGGCTGATGCAAATGGAGATGCGCTTACATATTCCGCAACAAATCTTCCCTCTGGCGCTGTGTTTATCCCTGCAAACAGGACGTTCTTGTGGACACCAGACTTCACACAATCGGGCAATTACCCGGATATTCGTTTTGAAGTATCTGATGGCAGTGTGACGGATTTTGAAAATATGATGATAACTGTAAATAACATCAACAGGCCACCCACATTTACTTCTTTCCCGTACAATGGCTCAACGTTTGATGAAACACAGAGTATCCCGATCAGCATTATAGCAAACGAGCCTGATAACGACACACTTAGCTACATAATAAAATTGGATGGCAAACTGGTGAGTACAACGGCAAGTTATCTCTGGGTAACTAATTATTCCAGTTCAGGCAACCACAATATAGAAATATCAGTAAGCGATGGGACAGTATCTGTTATGGGAATAACAATCGTTTACATAAATAATGTATATCCAAGATACGATGTTAATAAAAACGGAGTAGTTGATATTGGAGACCTGACAATAATCGGACAGCATTTCACTGAAAAGGTCAATGCGCCATATCCGGGATATGATGTTAACATGGATGGGGTTATTGATATCTCAGATATTACAATTACCGCCCAGCACTTTGGAGAAAATACATGAGACTGATCGGCCATAAATTTTTCTTATTTTTCTTAATTGCCATTATTGAAAGTCCAGCTGCTATTGCTGCGACTGTTTACCCGGACCAGCTTCCGTCCAATATTTCTGCTGGCCAGACGTTTGATATTGGAGTAAAAGTTGATCCGCAAAGTATAGCGATCGCAGGTGCACAGATGGATATCTCATATAATAAATCCGTACTTAAGATAAACAGTATTACGGAAGGAAATCTCTTCAAACAGTATGGGACAACTACAATTTTTAATGGCGGTGTAATAGATAATTCGCTTGGCAGGGCAGTAAATATTTATGGTTCGATCATAGGACAAAAAAACGGACAAAATTCCGGAACCTTTATTATTATCAATTTTACTGCACTTAATTCTATAAATGATCCACAGATACAGATCAATCTTGAAAATGTCCGGGTCGTTGACCCTGATGGAAATCAAGTTTTTCCGACTCCTGCTTCGACACCTGGCCAGCAGGAGAAAGGAACTTCCAGTTCTGGTGCAGGGGGAAGCAGTTCGGGTGAAAACCATACAAACATTGAATTGATAGAAAAATATGACCTTTATATTTACAGGAATGTCACAACTTCCTACAGGTTCAGGGAACAAACAAATCCGATAGTTTTTGTAAATATTACGGGTAATACAGATTCATTTGAAATAACTACTTCTGTAGAAGTATTAAAAAGAACTTCAACCCTTGTGAAATCCGGTGCTCCTGGATTGGTCTATAAGAATATCAATATCTGGGCAGGGAATTTTGGATATGCGACACCGGATAACATAAAACATGCAGAAGTAATATTCAGGGTGCCTATTGCATGGATGGAGGCCAATAATATCGATCCGGACTCGATTGAAATGATGCGATATGATGATGAGTGGCAGTCTTTGCCCACAAGAAAGATCGGAACGTATAATAGTGATATCCTGTATGAATCCAGTACCATTGGTTTCTCATTTTTTGCAATAAACGGAAAAAAATCAACCGGGGAAATGAATAATTATTCCGGAACTACAACCATTCAACCAGAAAATCATGCCAATTTAAACAATTATGTATTGGTTGTTGTCTTCGCAAGTATTGTAACAGGTTCAATCCTGGTTTATAGAATAAGGATGCTTAAGAAGAAATAATTTCGCCAGTATGGCAAAAGGGATAGCGGAGGACAGGATTTCTATTATTTTGCAAATACAGGAATATATGATTTTTTTAAAGCAATTAAATCGACAATAAGTGAAGTCCTAATCGTCAATTGCGCCCATGCATTCATGTTTTGACCACAAAAGATTTAAAAGGGTACTGACTATAATCGGATGTAATCCATGATGGGATTAAATAGAGGGTGATGAAATCGCCTTTTATGGCAGCCATTAAACCGGCTGTCCTGACATCGGCGGTTTAGCGATGGCGGCTGAATGAAAGTTCGGCCTTTGATAACTATCACTCCTTGCCGTTAAATCGGCATATCTCGAAGGAGAACAAAATAATAAAACCATATAAGATATGGAGGTAAAGAAATAATGACGAAAAAAATATTAGCTGTTGTATTAGCAGTGTTTATGCTATTAGTAGTAGCATTTCCTGTAAGTGCAGCAGTACAGGCAACAAAAGTTGAAGTACGTGGATCTGTATGGAATCAAGGTGATAACGTATCAGATGCCTCATGGAATTCTCAAAAGTTTGCAGGTTTCTACTATGACCTCAAAAACAACCTTACCACAGAATCGTTAAGATTCCTGGCTACACCAGGCAGGTCAAATCTAGAAGATACAATTGAATACAAAACAGGAATAGTACCTGTTGAATTCAAAGTAAAAGAGAAGGAAGGTCTATATGTAACAAATATTTCCGGTACAGCAGCAACAACTTACAGTGTTGTTGGCTGGCAGGCTGAGAAATGGATAGCT
>NZ_NTMG01000056.1 GCF_002487355.1 Candidatus Methanoperedens sp. BLZ2
CTCGAATTGAAAATAATGTCATTTTTTCATTGAAGTGGGATTTGGGACAGCCTGCGTAGAACGCTTTTAGGTTCTTCCAAGTTGTGCGCCTTCTTTCTGTCTTATCAAGCCCTAAAACTTAAGATAGGCGTTTAATTCTATACAAGTCCATAGATTATATTGTATCACAACAAAATTTCCAACATGAATTGAAACACTCTCAAGTTAAGGAAACCTATATAAATCCTGAACCACCATTCATGAATAGGGGTTCAGAAATTATATACAGGGACGAGTCCGATGAAATAAAAAAATTAAACGGCTGGATATTAATATATGGAAGAAAAAAAGTGGGGAAAACATTTTTAATAAAAAACTTCCTGGAATACGATGTCTTTTTCAGGGTAAACAGGGATGGCAGCATTTTAGCCGAAAAGTTCATCATCAGCAGAATAAACAATATGGACGATTTTTCAAGGGCAGTATCGGAGCTGCTTCTTGCTGATAAAAAAGTGGTGATAGATGAGTTCCAGAGGCTTCCTGAATCTGTTATTGAGCGAATATCCACTCTTCATCCAAAAGGAAAGGTTATCCTTTCAGGCTCCAGCATGAGGGTTATAAAAAAGCTGTTCGGAAGCAAATCACCGCTCCTTGGATTGGCTATGCAGTACAAGCTCGGGCTGATAAGGCCAGTGAACATATTACGGGAGCTTTCAAAAAAAATGGATGCGATGCAGGCAATTGAACTTGCCCCATATCTTGCAGATGCCTGGACTATTCCCTTTTATACGAAGGAAAGCGATAGTGAAAAGGTCATATATGATCTCTTGAAATATTCGAAATTCACGGTTCCTTCGCTTGTCGGAGAGATATTTACTGAAGAGGAAAGAGAGTTCACGAAGGTATATGAGGCCATATTGAGGCTTATAGGAGCAGGCGAATTGGATTACAAAAATATTGCCTCGATCCTTGCCAGCAGAAAGGTGATCACTCGGGCAGACAGCTCTTTGATAATTCCGTATATTAAAAATATGGAAGGCATGGGGCTGGTGGATCCCCTGCCGATATATTCCTCAAAGAAAAAAATGTACCGATTGTCTTCACCTGTTATGGAGGCTTTTTTCTATCTTGCTGACCGATACGGTTTTGAAGACAGGGACGTAAGTTTTGAAGAAGCAAGGCCGACTATAGAAAAACTAAGAAATTTTGCAGTCCAAAATTTTATCGGGGATTTGTTCGCCAGCGCCTACCATGGAAAAAAAGAATATTATGTAACGCCTTCAAAAGAGCTGGACTTCATTATAACCGTAAGAAATAAGGCGGTTATCATTGGAGAAGTAAAATGGGGAAAATACGATAGCAACGATCTAAAAAAATTCGTGGAAAAAACAACTTTTATCAAAGCAGAAAAAATATTCATAACAAAAAATAAAAACGAAATGAAAATGGACAATATTAAAATAATGGACGTGGACGATATTTTGGCCATGGTTAAATAGGATATTATGACATTAGTATTATTTTATTGTATAAAAAAACCACAGAGGGCACAGAGAACACAGAGATAAATGAAATGACCTCTCTCGGTGGTCTCTGCGTACTCTATGGTTGAGTACCCACGTAAATATTCATTTTTCAGAATAAATTAAAAAGTCTCGAAAATATGGAGGAAAAGATTATACTTGCATGAGTACTTAAGCGAACACATGTTCATTGAAATAGACGGCTGGATGGCAAAACTGAGATTTTCAGCATGCCACTTCATCCCCAATCACCCAAAATGCGGATGCCTTCATGGTCATACATACGCTATCAGCGTCAGGATCGAGGGCGAACAGAAGGGTGAGTTCATTATTGATTTTGAGACCGTAAAAGGAATAGTTAACAGGATTTGCGACAGGCTTGACCACAAGGTCCTAATCGCAGAAAAAGACCCGCGCCTCCTGATACAGAAAAGTGATGGCGTATCGATTGAGATCATTGATAGCAAAAAAAGATATGTTCTTCCTCTTGAAGATATTATGTTCCTCCCCACAAATTCCGTGAGTGCCGAAGACCTGTGCAAATATTTCGCATCAAATTTAGCTAAAGGTCTGAAAGCCAGTGGAGCAGATAATATCACGAAGATCCATGTACGGGTGGATGAGGGGATAGGACAGGGCGCAGGCTGCGAATATCAGTTATAAGTCTTATAAGTCTTTTCCACTTATTTTTCCTCATTTTGATATTCATAGGTTCTCTGGGCAAATGTTGCGTTTTTAGATAATTTTATATACTTTAAGGTATATTGTCATATTGTGCATAAATTGCACAATAAAATAAGGAGGTCACATATGTTCGGAATAAACGAATTGAGCGTTGTAATTGTTCTTCTATCTTTCTGCTTAATGAAGTTAACATATCGGTACCAGTGCAATTTCAAATTGCGCAAAAATTACATATAAAATAAGGAGATTCAAATATGCATACTGAAATAGATAAATTATGTTCTATAATAATTCTTCTGTCTTTGGGCATAATTGCAGTTTATGCATCGATACAAACGGCATTTATAACGGGATTAGTAGCAGCCCTTGTGGCCCCACCAGCTGCTATCCTGGCAGGCATGGTGCATGCTGGTAAAAAGTTTCAATCAGGATCAGATATTAAAAAATTATGATTACATCATAAATTGGCCATCATTCTTTTTCTTGATTCATATTTTTGATTTTGTTACAACAGTTCACTGGTTCTAATTACATATTTTTTTATATCAGCTTCTCATAATATAACGCGTTTAGCGATACAGAACCAGGATCAACAAAAAGGAATGAATAATGGCCAGCAGAATTGAAGTCGGTTTTAAAAAAGGGATAAAAGATGCACTGGGAGACAGCACAAGAAAAAGGATAGTTGAAGACCTGCACATAAATGTTGAAAATGTCAGGACACTTGATGTTTATACTATCGATGCAGATATTTCCAATGAACAGATAAAGATTCTCGGTGAAGAATTGTTTGCAGATCCCGTGATACAGGAATATTCCCATAAACCGCTTGCTGAGGATTTTTCCTGGCTCATTGAAGTGGGCTTTAAGCCTGGTGTGACTGATAACGTCGGAGCTACCGCGAAAAAAGCATCTGAAGATATCCTGAAAACCACAATAAAAGGGGTATATTTTTCAAGACAATATTTGATAAACGGGAAGATCACAAAAGAAGATGCTGATAAGATCGCGGGAGGGCTTCTTGCAAACACCCTTATTGAACGATGGGTAATAATCAATAGTAAAGATTGGGATAAACAAAAAGGTGTACATCTGCCGCTTCCTATCGTAAAAGGAAAACATAAACCAGCAGTTGTGGAACTTGACCTTAATATAAGTGATACAAAATTAAAGGAATTAAGCACGCAGAGACTTCTTGCTTTAAATCATGGGGAAATGATCGCTCTCAAGGAATATTTTAATACGGAAAAGATGAGAACGCAAAGGAAAGACCTTGGGCTAACACTTCCTACGGATGTGGAAATAGAAGTGCTTGCCCAGACGTGGTCTGAGCACTGCAAACATAAAATATTCAATAGCCAGATAACTTATTCGGATGATAAAGGAAGCCTTGTAATAAACTCTCTTTTTAATACTTTCATAAAGCGCGCCACAAAGGAAATAAACAAACCATGGCTTGTTTCTGTTTTTACCGATAATGCGGGCGTGATCAAATTCAATGATGAGTACAATCTTGTCATGAAGGTGGAAACCCACAACACCCCTTCTGCTCTTGATCCTTACGGCGGCGCCATAACAGGTATTGTTGGCGTGAACCGCGATCCCATGGGCACGGGAATCGGTGCCCGATTGATATTTAATACTGATATATTTTGTTTTGCATCTCCTTTTTATGATAAAGAGCTTCCACCACGGCTTCTTCATCCCAAGAGAATATTTGAAGGTGTAAGACGCGGCGTTGAACATGGCGGAAATAAATCCGGTATTCCCACAGTGAACGGATGTATCGTTTTTGATGTGAGGTATCTTGGAAAACCTCTCGTATATTGCGGAACTGGCGGAATAATGCCTTCAATGATCAATGGAAAACCCTCCCACCTGAAGGAGATCCATAGTGGTGACCTTATAGTAATGACCGGCGGCCGTATCGGTAAAGACGGCATCCATGGCGCAACATTCTCATCACTGCAACTTGATGAGGATTCACCTGTTACCGCGGTACAGATAGGCGACCCCATAACCCAGAAGAAGATGCTTGATTTCCTGCTTGAGGCGCGCGATAAGGGATTATATGGATCAATAACAGATAACGGCGCAGGCGGCCTTTCATCATCGGTGGGTGAGATGGCGCAGCTTTCAGGAGGATGCCTGATCGAACTTGATAAATGCCCCCTGAAATATCCGGGACTTGACCCATGGGAAATCCTTGTTTCAGAGTCACAGGAGAGAATGACGCTTGCTGTTTCTCCGGAGAAGATCGATGAGATCCTCACTCTTGCTAAAACAAGGGATGTTGAGGCCACAGTTATCGGAACCTTTACAGATTCAGGTAAATTCCATGTAAAATACGGGGATAGGAATGTGGCTTATCTGGATATGGAGTTTCTGCATAATGGTCTTCCGACCATGAAACTGAATGCTCGGTGGATACAGCGTAAATTTGAAGAGCCTGTGCTTGGTGTTGTAGATTTGACCGCTGCTCTGAAAAATCTTCTCTCACGTCTTAATATTTGTTCAAAAGAATATGTCATCAGGCAGTATGATCATGAAGTTCAGGCAGGATCAGTCATCAAACCATTGACGGGTGATGGTCCGAGTGATGCAGCGGTTATCCGTCCGCTGCTTGATAACATGGAAGGAGTTGTTGTTGCAAATGGCATTTGTCCGAGATACGGTGATATTGATACGTACCACATGACGGCCTGCGCCATCGACGAAGCAGTACGGAATCACATTGCAGTAGGCGGTTCGTTTGATCATCTTGCAGGTCTTGATAATTTTTGCTGGTGCGACCCTGAGAAATCAGAAAAAACACCTGACGGCGAATATAAACTCGGGCAGCTCGTGCGGGCCAACATGGCGCTGTATGATTACACGAAAGCGTATGGTGTCCCCTGCATTTCAGGCAAAGATAGCATGAAGAACGATTACCAGATAGGGGGCAGGAAAATATCCATTCCCCCAACTGTTCTTTTTTCAACGATCGGTAAAATTGAAGATGTGCGAAAAGCAGTGACAATGGACGTGAAGCATCCTGATGACAGGGTTTACGTTCTGGGTATTACGAAAGACGAACTTGGAGCTTCAGAATATTATGCATCCCTGGGATTTATCGGGAATGATGTCCCAGGAGTGAATGCCAGTTCTGCAAGAAAATTGTATATCGCTCTTGAAAAAGCCATAAATTCCGGCGTTGTTGCCTCCTGCCATGACTGCTCTGACGGTGGTCTTGCCGTGGCGCTGGCTGAAAGCGCATTTTCAGGCGATCTCGGAATGACGATAGAGCTAACGAAAGTCCCTGTTGAGAACATCAAGCGGTCTGATACGATATTATTCTCAGAATCCCAGAGCCGCTTTGTGGTCACAGTGGCGCCTGGAAATGTGAAGAGATTCGAGGCGCTCATGAAAGGAAATGTGTTCGCAGATGTTGGCGCTGTCACAGCGCGGCAGGAATTTACTGTGATGGACGGGGAGAAAGTGGTGCTGAGCGAAGGGATCGATGTGCTTAAGGATGCATGGCAGAAGACGTTGAGATGGTAATATTAATTCTGTGCATTTATTGCGGGAAAAAGCGCCTGAAATTCCCGAACTTTTTTTGAGAACTCTTCCTGGATACAAATATCCTGCTTGTTGCATTGATCGCAGATAGAAAAACGCATAACAAAAAATCAACCATCTTCTATCCTATTTCACCCAGACCACTTCAGGCTCTTTCCTTTCAGGCATTTCCGTACTGCCTTTCGGATACCCGAATATCAGTGGAGCAACAATGATGTATCCTTCAGGTACGCCAAGTTCTTTCATGATTTTTTCATCCATCAGGGCGCGCTGGACGCCTCCTATCCAGCAGCTACCGATCCCTATGGAATGGGCAGCAAGCATCATTGTCTGGGCTGCCATTGAGCAATCATAAACTGCCGTAGGTGCTTTATTATTCCCAAGGATTATTACCATCAAAGGTGCGTTATAGAACATATCTGAGCCTTCTGTTTTAAGAAATGCAAGAAAATCAGCCGCAGCCTGTGATGTATTTTTAAATTGTTCCAGCAACGGGATCATGAATTTTTTTCCAAATTCTGAAAGCCGCCGTAAAACATCTTTATTTTTTATCACCAAAAAACCCCATGGCTGCATATTCAAACCTGAAGGGGTATATCCGGCGCAATCGATGAGGAATTTAATATCGTCATCAGGGATCTGGTCTTCTTTGTAATTACGGACACATCGCCGCGTTTTTATTATTTCAATAACGTCTTTCATGTGGTTCACCTTTGAATGTCGCTTCTTATTAGAATAGATTTTCAAATAATATAAAGAATTTCAGTAAAAAAAGAAAAGGGGAATTCACCCCTGTTTAAATAAGGTCTTTGAGGTAGAATTTATGTGGGCCCAGGGTGCCTCCATAGTTCCCTGCGCTTATCTTCTTGACACCAGGGACCCTTACAGCCGCAGCGATGCCAGCTTTCATGGACCTGCTTATTGATTCCGTATCAAGTCCATTGATAACGATCTCATATATTGCATTTACATCAGCAGGCACATTTGTATCTTTTATCTTTGCTTTTATTGAAGGGCTGAATTTTTCATTGGTTGTTGCTTTCATGAATTTATAATTTGTAAATCCAACCTTTGAGCCGCTTGCCACGATACCGCCAGGGAAAGGAGTGATCGTACCTGTCTGCATCATTATTGAATCAGCCGCATTTTCAGCAGCGGTAAGAGCCGTCATCTGCGTATCTGCCATAATAAAGAAATTGCCGCCTGCAATGCCTTCCTGCGCTCCGATACTGTGCTCAGTAATGAAGTCGCCCTGCATCATGGGGATCTTATATGCTTTTCTTCCACCAATATTGGTTTCGGATTCAAATCCATCACCAAAGAACTTGAGCTTGAATCCCGTATCAAATTGCTTCTCAGCATTCGGAAGTCCATTCCACATTGCAGCAGTTGGGGCAGTCAGGACGCACTGGCCGAGACGTTTTAATAACTGCTCTTCAAGACTCTTATATCCAAACGTGCATATATAAATATATACACCAGGCCTGCCGTCAGGTGTCTCACTGCCATCAACAACCTTTTCAATGCCGGCTTCGGCAGGGCACATTATTACAGAGGTTCCAAAGCCTGTTGCCTCCTGTGCCGCAACCATTGCCCATCGCCGTGTTGAGCCTGTGATCAATATTCTAGCTATCTTTATCGGAAATGCTTCCGCAAATGTATCTTCTATCTCTACTCCATTGAGTTCCATAAAATATCCCTCACATGATGAACCCAAAAATATCCATTACGGGTCATCAAACAATCCGTTATTTTTATTGTAGTACCTAATATATGCTTCGAAATGTTTCGAAAGCTTGAAAAAAAAGAGACGTTTTTTTATTTTTTAATGCATCATTTCATCCACAGCGCGGCTTGCAAGTTCCTGCATTCGCACCTGTGTTCTTCCCGGTCCTGAGAATTCATCAAGTGTCATTACAGAAGCTATCTCTTTACCAAGAATGAAAATTGCATGTTTGTGTTCGGCTTTGCTTCGATGCACGTGTATGGGGCTTATCTGAAGGGACTGGTATTGTACAAATTCTCCATGGCCATTTTCCTCAAAAAACTTCTTCATTTGCACCATTAGTGTATGCAGCTGGATTAACTCTTCTTTGTGTATAAAACCGCCTCCTATCTCTATGTAGCTGTTTACTGCTGAGCAGTAACTCTATTCTAGTCACATCAATTCGATACTAAAATGATTTTGTTAGGAAATGCACTTCCTATGTTTTACATTTAAAGTTTACGAATTAATCATCATGATTCATAATGATTAATTCATTTAAAAATATTTTTTAGTTTATGGTTCAGGGATTCACGATGATCTTCTGGTGAGCAAGTTTCGGGAATTCCTTTATGTAAACCTCATAATTTCCAGGATTGTTAAATGTGTAATTGAACCAGCTATATGAAGTCCTCAATCTGGAACTGGAATTGTCCCATAAGCCCTCCTGACTTACGACCGTTAGAGGATAATTCGTCTCAGTTACACTTATCCATTTGACTGTATCACCTGCATTTATTGTAAGTGTACGATTAGTATAATTTGATGAACCATTTCTTACGGTTACCTTGTAAAACCCATATAAATCGTCAACATCAGAAGTATATAATATCTGCGTTCTGGCGGTTGTCGGTATCGGTGTTGGCTGCACAGTTGTCGGGACCACCGTGGGCACTGGAGTCGGCGTAGCAGTCAGCGTTGCTATTGGAGTCGGAACTGGAGTTACGCCAGTTTCCTCATCAACACATCCCAGGAAAATCAAAGATAATACCATGATAAATATTGAAATAATTTTAAAGTTCATTATACCTCACCAACGGTATAAATGTAATAAGTTATAAATAATATTATCGATTTGTTCTCTGATAGCGATTAATATTATGGGTTTATTATTGATGCATTCCATCAGAACATTAAATGGAGAATGAGCCCATGAAGGAAAAGAAGTGGATATATGAAGAAATCGTTGGCAGGATACCTCCTTTTTCTCTACTGTCCTACAAATACAGCATCCTTCTCCAATTTTTATTGCTTCTTGTAATCGGCATAACCCTTGGTTTTATCTTTGATCTTGAACAGATTTCCCTGCTATATGGCTCACTTGCCATCCTTGTAGCAGTGTCATGGAGTCTTCTGATCCTGCAACTTGCGCCAACACTTCGTAAATTCAGGGCCCCGTTAAGCAAGGATGAAAATGAATTACTTGAGAGATATAAAGGGATACTTTTCCATAAAAATCATTATGAGGCTGTGCCAGGGCTGGTTATTTTCATCCCTTTTATGTTTTATCTTTACTATTTTGGCACGGATTTACTGGATATGTGGCTTGGAAAAGCTCCTCACCCGGTTTTATTATTGTTCGTAAGTCTCCTGATATGGGATATTTGCTACAGGATGGGGCTTGGGTTATGGACATCAGTCCTTGCTTTATGGAGATCTATAAGACTTAAAAAACTTGCGGAAAAAAGAAGTGAGCTTGAACATACGCCATACACTGAACTTCGATACCTTCAAAAACTTGATATTAATAATGTCTTCTTCGGAATTATTTCCCTTCTTTTATTGCCCCTGTTCAAGAAAGATGCTTTTTTGGTCGTGATCACATTGTTTTTCATGGGTTTTGTAACTCTTACCTCGCTTTACTCAGCATATATAATCTCAACAGTGCCGTGGCTTCCTCCAGATATCTATAATCTGGTAAATGAATCAAGTTTCGCATATATCGGCACTTCCCTGAAAGGAAAAACCCATGTAACTCCGGTTGTTTATATTTTTGACGGACAGAAAATCTTTTTTAATACATCCAAAGAAGCGAAAAAACTAAAGATCATGCAGGAAAACAACAAGGTCGCTTTCCTGATAGATAAAAGGGATATGAGTAACATATATGAAAACAAAGCAGTTCTTTTTACGGGGGAAGTCAAAATCTACGGCATAATGGACATTCCAATGCATTTCATAGATATGCTTGCGGCTCTTAAGTTATTTATGAAAAAATATCCTGAATACACAAAGAAATATTCAACTTCAGAATTACCAAAAGCATGGCAACTGACACCAATTATTGCAAGGATACTTGTGGAAGTAAAACCAGTTAAAATAATCTATTGGAGAGGCGCAAAACAAATAAGTGTACCGGTGTGAACTACGCAACTCTAAAGGGCTTGCGCGTCTTGCGTCATCATGGCCCTATTGAGTCCACTCGGACAAGCGTTAATTCCCGCAGTTCCTGCGGTACTTTTTGATCTTGCTAATATATTTCTTGCAGCATTAGTGTCCCTATCCAGAACAAGACCACAGAAAGGACATGAATGTATCCTCACTGAAAGGTCTTTCGGTACTGGACTATCACATCCACTGCAATTCTGTGATGTTCCTTTCGGATTGATCTGCTCAACGATCTTTCCGGCACATTCTGCCTTGAAAGTCGTGAACCGGATCAGCTGATACCATCCTGCATCAGCTATGGATTTGGCAATATGGTGGTTCTGCATCATGTTTCGTATCTGCAAATCCTCAAAAACAATTTTATCATACTTATTGACAAGCATCCTGCTTATCTTGTGAGCAAAATCTTTTCTCTGATTCCTGATCGCCCGATGAGTTTTGGCTACGATCTTAACCTGTTTTTTCCTGTTATGGCTTCCTTTCTTTTTCCGCGAAAGCCTTATCTGTCGCTTTGTTAATTTCTTTTCTGATTCTCTCAGGAACTCAGGCGGTTCGATTCTATCATCGTTGTTCAGTCTGAGCAAAGAGGAAAGACCTACATCTACCCCAATTTCGTTTTTGATTTCAACAGATACAGGATTATCCATTTCTACTGAAAAACTGACATACCATTGGTCAATATCCTTTTTAATCGTACAGGTTTTTATCTTTCCTTCTATCTCTCGATGCTGAATGAGCTTGATAGCTCCGATTTTTGAAAGAATTATTTTCCCATCTTCAATTCCAAATCCAGACTGTGGGTATGTGAATGAATTGTACCTATTCCTTCCCTGAAATCTCGGATAACCAAAGCCATTGAAAAAATTTTTGAAACTTCTATCCACTCTTTTGAGAACATTTTGTAGTACCTGAGAAAAAACTTCTTTTTGATAGGATGTTTTGTTGGCTGCCGTTGCTTTTTGTTGCTCATAACAGCTTATCCATTCAGGTTTTCCCCAAGGACAAACGTTAAATTCTCTTCTTAACCTGTTAAGCTCCGCCTGTAGTTTTCGTTCAGCCAGAGAATCGTTGTATAGGCGTCGGCATGTGGAAAGTGTACTATTCAGTTTAACTTCCTGATTCTTATTCGGGTATAATCTGAATTGGTATGTTTTTCTCATGCTACTTCCTGTTTCGGTATAGCAGGATATATGCTTTAGGAGAGGGAAGTGAAAGTATTCCAAGGGGTACGATTCATCCAGCCCTTCCAAAGGGCTGGCGTTCTCTACCCCTTGACCCCGACGCTGTAAATATGCGGATCCCTAGATCCACCTTTTAAAAATCCATCCCCTACTATCAACGGTCAATTATTGTATATGAGCAAAGACTACCAATATAGAACGATATAACTGATGTCGAGCCCATCCAAAAATTGCCCTTCCTATTGTAACAAGTTACAATAGGCAATAACTCGAAATTCCATGTACGAGTCAATTGTCATGATTCCTATTGTAATTTTACAATAGTATAAGAGATTTACAAATACGATTTTTACTTGCATATATTGTAACTGTTACACTATTATTCACTTTTGCTAATTAAATTATGTAGCAACTGTCTATATTGGAAGAATGGAAATTTATGTAGATATAAGGTAGGATTATATGTTGATTTATTGGATGGGCTCACTGATGTCTAAAGGGTTAAAAGCAGGGACCCAATACAAACAGCTTAACCCCACTTTACTTTTAACATATAACAAAGGCAAGTTATGTTCTGTCATGATTAAGAATTTTCATTATTATTAATTATTAAATAGTTTTATATTTATAGAAATACATAAGATATTAAGGAGGCGAGGCAAAAATGGACATATTCGACGTACTTTCTGCCATCTCAAAGAGAAAGAAAGCATTCATGTATAGCGGTATAAACGAACATGAAGCACTGATAAAAGCCGAACTTGATGTATCAAAGAATTATCACATACCTTTATTTGACATCAAGAAATTGGTTAAAGCATAGAATCTGAAAAACATGCAATTAGGCTCATTTTTATGAGTTCTATTGCATTGAATTTTACTTTTTCTTAAGTTTACTCCTTACATAATTAATAACACGAATTGAGCCCGGTCTCTCCTTTTTTCCTTTTCCATAAAGATTTAAACGGTTTTTAACGAGTTTTTAGCTACAAAGCATACTATTTACTCACTCCAAATATTTATTATGCCATCTTCCGTTAGATTTAGAACACCCCTATACTTTTTAAAAAACTTTGTCAATTCTATTTTTGCAGTATATCCATAATAAATTTTCGTATTGTCGATTGTTGCTATAAGTACTTGATTGGCTTGTTCGGCTGTATAATCAGGAAAAAACTCCAATAATTTAGCTCTTGCGTTAGCCTGATAAAAATCCTTACTTCTAATAAAATTATTGATGACAAAGCTTTTCATATTTTCCCCAAATTTATTTATTATTACTTTAGCAATTTTTTCAGCATAATATTTAAAGGCTCTTTTAACATTCTCAGGGTTATCTTTTATAATATCAGATAATTTTATTCTTAAGCCCTGATTCTTTCCAAGAAAACCATAAGGGGGAAAATCTACTTGGAGAGCAACTATAAACTTATCAGTTGCTACTGCCATGCCTATTTCTTGGTCTGTCCAGGCAGATTCTCGGAAACTTTTTGTCAACAACGGAATAAAAGTATCACAGCCTTTTATGTTTTTAATAATATCATATTGCCATTCGATGTTTGGTTCAATATCATCGTGTGCTAAAAAAACTTCAAACCCCATGAACTCAAGCTGTTCTTTAAGCTTCCCTACTATGGTTTTATCATCTGTTGAGTAACTAAAAAAAATTCGAAATGAATCCATAGAATTTACCTTTTTACATAATCTATTTCTATCAGATTTTCTACCATGCCTTAATTGATGAGCGAATATAAAGATGCATCGGAAGTTATATAAAGAAATGAAATTAATGCATACTTTATGCAGATAATCCAAGATGGAAAAACAGAAACACAAATACTAATTGAAGAAATGAGAAAACACCGTGAGTATAAGCCGAATATCACAATAAATGCTCAAAATATTACAGATTCTCAAGTTGCGATTGGTACTGATATAAAGCAAATAAAAATACCAAGAGATGTACATTTAGACGCTCTCGTTAATGCATTAGCAGATTCGATTTTAGCTGATAGTTCATTAAAAGATAATCATGATATGTTAATTGATTTAGAATCAATGAAAAAAGAGATGATAAAAAGCAAACCAAATAAGGATAGGATTATGGGATATTTGAACGATTTTGTGACCGTATCTAGCTTGGTAGAAATCTCCCAAGAAATTATTAAATACATATCGACTTCTAGAATATTTGATTAGCTTTATATTCAAATCAATTCATCCCAATACTTTTTGAATTTAAGAGAAAAAGTTCTTCATCTGTCAAAACATCACTTTTTATTAAAATTGTACTTCAAAATAGTAACATTTAACTAAAAATAGGTTCTGTTATGTGGTGACATGGCGATTATTATACAACAAACAATATTAAAATACCTAATTTTGACAACTACATAGCATTAAAAAATATCAAAAGCATAAACATGATAACGTTAAGTGAGAGAATACCCGAAGAAATACGAAATATCCTGTACGGTAATTATTTCGGTTATGTATGCACAAGCGATAAAAATGACCAGCCGCATCTGACCCCGGTTTTTTTCATATACGATGAGAATTCACAGAAACTTTTTTTCATCACAAATGATCGATCAAAAAAGGTCAAGAACCTGTCTGAAAATCCCAATATCAGTATTACAATCGATATCCGTGATCCTGTAAATCCTTTCAATAATGAAGGAGTTATGGCCCAGGGTACAGCCGCTATTACAGATAAGGCACCAATATATTTCCTGTCTGAAGAGACGCTGCAATTATACTATGACATCTATCACGAATTTAAAAGCAAATATCAGAAAGTAATAGAGAATAAGCCCCTTGGTGAGAACGATGTGATCATACAGATAAATGTTGAGAAAATGGTGTACTGGAAAGGCCCCCATTTCAAATCATTGAAATTCAAAAAAGATGAATAATTTCTTGATCAATCCGACAGGCGGCTCTGCCGGGATTATTCTGGTCAAACCAGCTCTTTTGACCTCTCAGGGTTCTTGTTCTTGTTCTTGCCCCTTCGAACTGCTTTTTTCAACTTTATGTTTTGATCCATGATATCCATAAATATCTTTTTTCTCATCATTTCTTTCTGATTTTCAAGAAGAGCTTTTTCAAGCTCCCTTATCCTTTCCTTTAGCCCTCCAATCTCTGCATACTTTTCTTCCAGTTCTTGCTCAAGGTTATTGATAGTGACTTCGCGGCGGTGTATACTGATCTCCATCTTCTTTTTTTCAGCAGGATGAATATGTTCCGATGGTTTGATCTGGATTTTTTTTTCAACATCAGGTCTCGCTTTTCCTGAAAAAGGAACATTTAGAAGAGAATCTTTTATATCCTCCCCTTTTAGCTTCTCAATAAAAAGTCTTGATATTCGCTGTTCCTCGGCAGAAAGAGTCCATGAGGCCCCTTTGTAGCGTTTCTCCAGACTTGCGGTATCGAGTAGTTTTTCAGCCGCTGATCCACTGATCCAGCCTATGCTCTGGTAGTAATTAAAAAGCTTCGGGAGATTGTTATGGCCGACCCTTGCAAGAAGGAATTTCAGCCATTTCCTCTGGGTTTCAATTGTTGTGTCAGTAAGCTTTTCCAGCATCTATGCAGTTTGCCAGAATTCAGGCGGCATATCCTGTGCCAGTTTCAGTGCTCCATTAGCACCGCTAAAGACAGGGTCTGTGTCTTTGAAGACTTTTCCGCCATCGATTAATTCAAGTTCTTTGGTTAGAACAACATCGATGTTCCTGATCTGGCTTCCTCCGCCTGCCAGCCAGATATTATTGCGCAGATATTCCTGGAAGTCAGGATCATATGTGGATATCAGTTTGGATATACCGGACATAATATCTGGAATAATGGATTCACATGCCATTCTTATATCTTTTGTAATTGATAATTTAAGTATCGAAGAATCAACAGGTACATCAACAACAATTTCTTCCTGAGACTCACCAACGAATGAACTCTGTTCTTTCCATTTTTTTGCTACTTCATTTGTTACCCTGACATTGGTATATTCTTCAGAGATCAGCCTCACTAATTCAGCATCAATATAATCACCGGCTTTGTTGCTGCTTATCTGGTCATCAGGTTCCGGAAGAGTACCATGTACCCTGCATATATCCGTGGTCCCTGCCCCTATATCCACGACCAGGGAATGTTCCATCTCTCCCAGGTTATATGCAACACAAAAAGGTTCGCTTGCAACCATTACCCCATCAAAGAAACCTTTTGCCATTTCTGTAATTATCTTTTTGTTAAGTACGCTGGCCTGGGACGGAACTCCTATAATGGCATACTTTTTTACATCGTGGTTAGCATCCACAAGCCCCATTATATATTGAAGCAGGCCCTTGGCAGCCTCAAGGTCCTCTCTCTGGTTCTTTAATAACCCGGACTCGATAGGTTTGAACATGTTAAGAGCAACCCTGTGTTTTAATGCTTCATCACCATACAGGCGCTCTTTCTTCAGGAATTTTGATGCTACTGCATCTTTTGGGATACCGACAACGCTAAGAATGCTCTTTTTCTTCCCTTCACTTGTCGATATTGCAGTATGGTTAGTTCCAAGGTCAATTCCTATATATAATGTCTTATTTTCTTTTACACGGGTTGCACCCGTCTTTTTGATTAGTATTTTTTTCTTATTTGCCAAAATTATCCCTCATAATGATTATGTAAATCATACAAATGCATTACTTAAATATATAGTTTACTTAACGTTAATATCCATTAAAATGCTGGGATAATATAGAATTTTCAACCGCACAGAACTCAAAGGATGCAAAGATTTTGCTGCTACGCTTTGCGAACTTTTCGAATTTTATAATGAGTTGAACTGAGCTGAAACATGTCCATGGATGAAAACATGATCATGACAATAATTCTGTCGTGTGAACTATTAGTATCCATCTCACCCAATGTTATTGATTTCCTGCCTCAATTCCCCAAGTGTTGATTTCCTTTCTGCGAATGCATTATGCCTGTGGATGCTCTCTTCATTTATCTGTTTTACCACAATAACAGAGTCATCCGGCAGCTCAGGGAATTGATTAACGATTTTCTGGGCCATGGTCCGCACGCAATCTTCTACAAATTTGGGATTCTTGTGCGCTCTTTCAACGATCATAGCCTCATCAGCCCGCTTCAATAATTCAAACATCTGCGAACTCATGGAATTCTCGATGATATTGATGATCTTTTCAAGCGAGACAAAATGACTGTCATGAGTTTCTATCGAAATTATACCCCGCCCTCTCTGGTTATGTGTGGGCATGGGCACATTATTCAAGAATTTCTTAACTACATCCGATTCCACGCCAAGCTTCTTTAATTCCTTTCGTGCCTTATCAACCATTATTTCCTGGGCACATGGACATGCGGTGATACCAAGTACTTCAGCGCCTACAAGTTTTCTTATGGTGAGTGTTTTACCACGTATCGCTTTTGCCTCGGCGAAAATATTTACAACTTCCTGGCAATTCAATTTTGTCGCAGGTGTTTCCCTTTTAAGGATATATTCACTTTTCATCCTTACTTCAGCGATCAAAGCATATTCATGCCTGTCGATCAGCCTTTTTGCGACTTCGCTGCATAAGTCCTCTATTTCATAAACCGGAGATGCGATCATTTCTTCAAGCACCTCATCTATGGCCTCAAAATTCCTTGATAAATTCGCGCCTTTCCTGTCAGAAGGAAGGTCAACAAAGATATCAAATGTAGATACAAGTACGATAGGGCGTTTATCCTTTCTCGCCACTTCTACAAGTTTCTTGACATCTGTTACCCCCACGCGAGTCAATGTTATAGCTATATCAGGCTGGTTCGCCTGTATGTCTGGTAGATGAACTACAGGAAGTTTCATTCTTGATTATCTCCGAATGTTTATTAATTAAATAATTTTACACTCTTAACAAAGCACAATAACTATCTTGTATTATTAAATTATTGCTATTTGAGTTTTGATTCTTAATGACATCATGTTTATATACCCTTAATTATATTTTGTTTTCAGAGGGATACTATCAAAATCAAATCAAATGACTTTACCCGGATACTGGCAATCGTAGCCGGAATTGCATTTATCATGATCTCTGTTGCCTATGGGCTCACTTATATTTTCCAGACCGGTCACATCGTTTTTCCCTATGAGCCATATTATTTCCTGTTCATATTCTCTATAGGGTTCGTGATCTTCACAATATATTTTGAACGTGAGAAAAAAGCTTTTTTTCACAGGGAGCTTATCGGCGGCGCAATAGCATCCGCGTGTTTGACATTTCTGATAATAGCGTGTGTGGCTGGAATGAAATATATCTGGGAAAAGGGATTGTCAGGCATTGGTATCGAGACTCTTGCATATGCATTTTCCATATCCATGATACTGAGCCTTATTTTATATTTTGTCATAGGAAAAATAGAAGTTAAATTCGTTCCCGGGGATTTTATCAGGGTACTTTCAATAGTCTTTGGGATCGCGATTCTTATAATGGTAACAGTGGTCTACGGGATAAATTATATTATTAAGATCAATCCATTTCCGGTCAAACCTTATATTCTCTTTTTCATGTTCGCGATCCTTTTCGTCCTTGCTTCTGTTTTTTATGAAAAAAGAGGGGCAGTATATCCCTGGTTCCTTCTTGGCGGCGCCGTGGCCTCAGCCTGTCTTGCTTTCATGATCGCGGCAATCATCGGGGGATTGAGGTATGTACTGGAAAAAGGATTTACCGGCCTTGGTACTGATACGGTGTTCTATTCTTTGTCGATATGTATAATCCTGAGCATGGTTTTATATAACCAGTATGATATCATAAAAGAAAAGCTTTGAAAAAAACAAAACAGAAAAAGTGGAATTCAGGTTGATAAAATAAAATGGGAAAAATCCAGATCCTTGATGAAGCATCGATAAACAAGATAGCAGCAGGTGAAGTGATCGAACGCCCTGCTTCTGTTGTCAAGGAGCTGGTCGAGAACTCAATAGATGCGGGTGCAAACACTATCAGGATCGAGGTCACAAAAAGCGGTAAAGGCTCGATCCGCATCACAGACAACGGCTGCGGGATGAGCAAGGATGATGCTGCGCTGTCTTATGTGAAACACGCTACAAGCAAGATCAGGAAAATCGAAGATATAGAGACCGTCAGTACAATGGGATTCAGGGGTGAAGCTTTGTCTTCCATTTCTGCAATTGCTAATGTCGAGATCATCACAAAAACAAAAGATGAATTATCCGGTACAAAAGTGATCATCCAGGGCGGGAACCTGATAAGTATTGCAGAAACCGGAGCCCCTGATGGGACGACAATTATAGTAAATGACCTATTCTACAATACACCGGTCAGGAAGAAATATCTGAAATCCGACGCAGTTGAACTTACCCATATCATCGATATAGTTTCAAGAATAGCGCCTGGACATAATAACATTTCTTTTTCTCTTTTCAACAATGGAAAAGAATTGCTGCGCTCATCCGCAGCCGAACTTCAAGATACGATCGTTCATATTTATGGCCAGGAAATCGCACGAGAAATGCTTCCGGTAAATCTTGAATCTGCTATTGTGCGAATAACAGGTTTTGTCTCAAGACCTTCCCTGACGCGGGGCAGTCTTGATTACCAGTCATTCTATATCAATGACAGGAATATCAATTCAAGAGCGATCGGTTTTGCGCTAAGGGACGCCTACGGTACCCTTATACCAAAAGGGCGTTTTCCGATCGCGGTGTTAAAGATATATGTTGATCCACGGGAAGTGGATGTAAATGTCCATCCAACCAAGAACCAGGTGCGTCTGAGCCACGAGAGGGATATTTGCGATATGGTTACGCAGGCTGTTAGGAATGCACTTTCGCACAAAGACCTTATTCCTGATATAAAGATACCAACGCAGCAGCTGCTTTACGAAACTCCTGCGGCCGGATCTTTCGATGTAAAAGAGACTGTCAGCGATTTCAGGCCGTCTGTAAAAGACACGGAAAGAAGACTCAGGCAATCAGAAAGGGCGAGCATGGAAAGGGAAAATACAGGTGGTGCTGAGACTGAGATTGGGATTGAGATGCCTGATGTAAAGGTACTTGGGCAGGTGGATAGCCTGTATATCCTTGCCGAAACAAAGAACGGTTTGATGATCATAGACCAGCATGCAGCGCATGAGCGCATATTTTTTGACCTTATTCGCGAATCAAAGAGGGATGATTCCCAGGAACTAATCGTTCCGATTAACCTTGAACTTGATCCCAGGGAGAGAGTATTGATAAAAGATACTATTCCCTATCTTGAAGAGTTCGGCTTTCGAATATCTGAATTCGGACATGATTCATTTGCAGTAACGGCTGTCCCTATTGTCCTGGGAAAACTTGAAGACCCAGGGATGGTGCATGATATAATATCTGATATCCTTTCAGAAGGAAAAGTAAAAGAAGAGACCGGGATATTTGAGCGGGTAACCAAAAGCATCGCATGCAGAAGCGCCATCAAGGCCGGAGCTGATTGTTCTAATTCCCAGATGGAAAGCCTCATCAAACAGCTTTTCAAGACACAGAATCCATATACCTGCCCTCATGGAAGGCCAACGATGGTATCTTTTAACAGGCAGGAACTTGATAAATTATTCAAGAGAGTTTAAAAGTAAAACTTTTCAATAAATATCCCAAAAAGGAGCACATAAATAATCCTTCTAACATTATTGAAAACCATGACAGACTGTTTCTTCTGCAGTAAGCCTTCCCGTAAAACTTATAAATATTACACCCTGGATATCTGCCACAGATGCTACCTCAAGCTTAAATTAAAAAAACTGGAGAAGAAATCTATTCCCGATGATACATATTTAAAATCACTTGTTGGTAGTAAAGAACAGCCATACGTGGATGCATTGGATCATTTTGCCACATTTTTCCCGAAATCCCTTTCAGAAGACCTGCTTGGAATGATCCTCTTCTCTTCTGATAAGGATGGCGATATCGATCCTATATTTGCAAATTCCATGATAATTGCAGCGCGTTCGGTATTGCTTTTCGGGGAAGGTGTGAAATTGAAAAAAAACGCAAGTGAAATCCATGCGCTTCACGCCCTTGGAAACCTTGTAGGTATTTCTATTATAGGAAACCTGACAGATTCCCACAAGAATAAGAATACAGATATGGATGAAGAGACAACCATGTCTGCTATTTCTAAAGAAGTTGACCGGACTATGATCGATATCTTAAATGATATAGATAAGAACAATGATGGGGCTTTGCATGATCTTATTGTGGATACTATCGACTTAATAAAAGCATGGGAAGAATCATGATTCAGATCATGGAAGGTACAATATTTATCGAGGATATTGAAATTTTCCTTATAAAAATTAAAGAAATGAGGAACGGCAAAGACTCTGTCATCCTGGCGCTTGATGCTGATAAACTGGCTGGTAAAGATCATCTCATGTTCGCTATCGAAAAAGCGATTGATTCATTCAAAACAGGCAGGAATATCGCAAACGACCTCGGGAAAGAAATAATGCTTTATGCAGCAGGCACGCGCCAGATAAACCGTGCCATGAAAATCGGTGTACATAACGGAAAGAACAATATTGTACTTGTGGCTATCGGTGAGGATGTTGATCTGTCTGAGTTTGATGAGATAACACCGAAGGATGTTGTGCAATATGAGGGATCAAAGAACAGGGATTTGATGGACATTTTCAATATTACCGATGAAGAGATCAAAGCTGCTGGTGTTGAAAAGATCCCCGAACTTGTCCTGGAAAGGGTTGCGCTTGTGGATGTTTTGAAATAGTCAAATTCCTGTATGAAAAAACGGAACAACATGAACTGATACGAACTAACGCGCCGGAGTTCGTTTGTGTTCGTGTTGATATCCCATTTTTCGCACATTCTTTCATTATGATTAGATTTATTCTTCCGATCCAAGCTAAAATGGTTTTATTCCTTTTATAGAAATATTTTCATCCTTTATCCAATCCCGATCAATATATGCAGCCATTACCTCGCAGTTTAGCTTTTTGACCTGCTCCAAGACAGCCAGATCCAATCTTGCAGTCTTAAATTCCGTATCAGGTGCAAGCACGATCAATTTCAGTTTATCTATATCAACATCCCAGCTAAGTTGCACTATTCTTGGCTTTAACCGCTCCTTGTATTTGAAGAGCCACTCCACATAAGAAAGCCCCTGGAAAACAGCAGAATACATATCTTCGCCTTTCTTCTTGACTTCCACAACAACCAGCGCTTTGCTGTGCTTTTCTTTCGCCAGAAGATCAATATGCTCCCGTCCAAACTGTTTGTTTCGCTTGACCATTCCCACAGGTGTTTCATAATACAGGAACTCAAGGTCAAGACCGGGAAGGCTGCCATCCTGCATTTTATCTATGAGCAGGGAGTGAAGCCATTTTTCGCGGTATCCGATGGTGTTGTTTTTGCGAAGGGAGATCAGGTTATTTGCCTCTCTGATGAAATGAGTTCGCAGGTCTGCGCCTGAAATTGGATTGTTTCCTGATCCTGGATATACGAAATCCTTTTTATCCTGATGAACGCTCGTGTAACCCTGATTGAGAATGTTCTGGATCAGTCTCAGGATAAAGCCGCCGGAACCGAGCTTTATTTCGGCGATCTTCAGCCCTTTGACGATGAAAGAGAAGCCATTTTTTCGGTTAAAAAGCTGGATATGCAGGTCTTTATCCAGGCTTTTGACGAGCGCAAGAACGCTCTCGCATGAGCCACGCGCTGTTATTGAAGGAATACTATTCAGAAGCTCAGTTTCATTTTTCCAGAGACCTGCGGCGCCGTCGAATGAGCCGAGGACAGCGGTAGGGAAATGATGAGAATTTGAAGTTGAGTGAGCACGGAATTGTCGAACTATCGGCGCCGTTATAATGTTGGGATCTCGCTTGATATGCAGACGGTATTGGAGATGCTCTTTTCTGGCGTCTGTATGCCATTTGCTGCAGAGGTAGCAGAAGAAATATTTTGAGGCTGGGGAGTTTGTCTCATTCTCCTCAAGATGTGATAAATGCTGATTGCCATTGGATGAAGGATCGTTTGTGCAGAGGTGCCAGGCGGCGCAAAGGGAGCAAAAGTAGTAGTCGCCAGGTTGGTTGATATGTTTGATTTTATTGTCAGTCATTACCGCCTCTCTTTCCTCATCAATTATTCTTATCAATTTCGGGTTTTTCGAGTTTATTTCGAGATAAAACATATTCTATATTTCTCCCTGTTTTACCTATCCTTTCAAATATATTCTTCGCGCAAATATCAGACAGATCGATGAGCGCCATTCTATCTGTGATATCAAACATCCCCCTATATTCCTTATTTGTAATCCTCCCTTTTTCCTTAACATACATCACTGCCCTGACCTGTCTATCATTAAGGGTTCATCCCCACGCAGGTGGGGAACTCGTGTGGTAAAGAGAGACAAGATATAACTCTGTCGGTTCATCCCCACGCAGGTGGGGAACTCTCAACGAAGCAAAATATAAGATACTGTATTTTCGGTTCATCCCCACGCAGGTGGGGAACTCACTGCAAGCCTGTAATGCGTTGCTGAATTGCTCGGTTCATCCCCACGCAGGTGGGGAACTCATCTTCTTGTTCCTTTAATCTCTCAAGCATACCGGTTCATCCCCACGCAGGTGGGGAACTCTCTACACCCAGGAGTACGCACATCTGTATGGTCGGTTCATCCCCACGCAGGTGGGGAACTCTCATCAAAGAACTTGAGGGTTTTCGCGCCCTTCGGTTCATCCCCACGCAGGTGGGGAACTCCAGGAAGGTATGGGTTACGATCGGATTATCGCCGGTTCATCCCCACGCAGGTGGGGAACTCCTTGCCCTCTGTGTTCGAGATCCAGCCCAGGACGGTTCATCCCCACGCAGGTGGGGAACTCAAGATAACAGATGCGTAGTTCACTACCACGACCGGTTCATCCCCACGCAGGTGGGGAACTCATTCCACCCCCTGAACATCAAAACCATGTGCGCGGTTCATCCCCACGCAGGTGGGGAACTCCATTTCTGCCTGGCGCGTGGTTGTGGCTTTAACGGTTCATCCCCACGCAGGTGGGGAACTCTGTAACAAATTTGTATACATCCTATAAATGGACGGTTCATCCCCACGCAGGTGGGGAACTCCACAATAGACGGATTTTCACGTACCTCAATCTCGGTTCATCCCCACGCAGGTGGGGAACTCACTGGCAAATCAATACATCTTTTAATCTTTTCCGGTTCATCCCCACGCAGGTGGGGAACTCTACAGTATTGCCAACTGTCATGTATTCCTGCCCGGTTCATCCCCACGCAGGTGGGGAACTCACCCCACAGAGTCCAGATATCGCTTTGCTGCTCGGTTCATCCCCACGCAGGTGGGGAACTCTGACGCAGCCAGGCGATTTTATAGATCCGTCCCGGTTCATCCCCACGCAGGTGGGGAACTCATAGTTCCTACCGTTGCCCCTTTTTTCCAATACGGTTCATCCCCACGCAGGTGGGGAACTCTTTCTCAAAGGCATTTCAAAGAATGTGATTTCCGGTTCATCCCCACGCAGGTGGGGAACTCTCGGATCGGGCGGAGCAACACAACCCGCAGCACGGTTCATCCCCACGCAGGTGGGGAACTCACTTCAAGATGTGGCCGGGAGATGTTCCCTGGCGGTTCATCCCCACGCAGGTGGGGAACTCTTGCTGAATATGTACATTCATCACATGTTACCCGGTTCATCCCCACGCAGGTGGGGAACTCTTTAGATATTTTGTATCTGTTGCCTTTGCGGTCGGTTCATCCCCACGCAGGTGGGGAACTCCATCAGCATATATATCAAAAGTGGTGTTTCCACGGTTCATCCCCACGCAGGTGGGGAACTCTCTTTACTATTTATATTATTAAACCGGAAATCTCTTACCGCTCTCCTCCTCAAATAAATAATATTGTGTAATAATATTAATTTTTAAATTATATTTATGTTCCTTAATTATCATAATATTATCACCAACAGTATATCCTACAAAATATATCAGCCATTCGGCAAGAAAGACACCAGTTTCACACCAACCATATCGACTGGCATACGCCTGTTATCTCCTATAGTCATAAAATCATAACCGGCTTCATTTTGTGCGCTCCATGCCATTATCGCGCTTCCGCCATCCAGTCCCTTTTCAACATTTTTCCAGATCATTTCCCTTACCTTCGAAGAAAAATCTCCAACATATACACCAGCGCGAATTTCCAGCATCCATACAGCCAATCTACCTCGAAGACTGGGCGGCGCATTTTCAGTTACGATGACCAGCATCACCAATCCCCTCTTCAACTGGAATCGCTGGTTGCAAAGCATCTGGCGCGTCTTCTGGTGGAGAAATGCCTCCTGCTGCCAGAATCTCTTCAATAGCAGGAATGATATTTCTAAGAAGTTTAGTTTCCCTGAATGAGTCCCTGCATGCCCGGCGCACCGTACCTTCCGGGTCGGTTGGTTTTTTGGCAGCAATACTGAAAGCTACCGGCACAACAGTCTCAAATTTAAACAGATCAGCAATATCATATACGAACGAAAGAGGTTTTCCGGTATGCACAAAACCTATAGCCGGCGCATATCCTGCCGCCAGCACCCCGGCTTCAGTAACACCATACAGGC
This sequence comes from Candidatus Methanoperedens sp. BLZ2, assembly GCF_002487355.1. Classification (GTDB taxonomy): domain Archaea; phylum Halobacteriota; class Methanosarcinia; order Methanosarcinales; family Methanoperedenaceae; genus Methanoperedens. The sequence continues at coordinate 24,699 of NZ_NTMG01000056.1, forward strand.
AGGAAGTGGCAGAACTCAGGCATCGGTTCGGCAAATCTCCGCTTCCCCATTCTGCGCTGTCATACCGCCGTCCTTTCCATTCAATCCCATAGCGTTTCGCCATTAATTCATACATTTTCTTCACCCGCGCTCCTTCCATACCGCGCAACTGCTCTACGTTACTGCCTGAGGGAATATCATCATCAAACCTGAATTCATACATCTTGCGAACCACTTTGAGCCGTAATTCCTCATCAAGAGCCAGTTTAGCCTGATAGAGAAGACGATCAGAGCGCGCGCCGCCCGGTTGACCTGCTGAATAGAGACGCACACCTGCTTCACCCACCCAGATAAGTAAACAACCTACCCTTGCAGCAAGGATTGCCGCTGCATGGGATACACGTGAGCCGGGCTCAAGCATCAGGCAGGCTACACTTCCTATAGGAATGTGGGTGCGCACTCCGTTTTTGTCCACCAGGACAAATGCGCCGTCAAGGACGTCAAGCTCTCCTTTTTCCAGAAATAACATGGAAATGCGTTCTTTAATTGCTATGGGTTTGAGTTTAGGAAGCATTGATTTATCTCTTGTTAATGGGAAATGCAGTAATTAGATTTTTGCGAGTGTTAATAATCCACATCCGAAAGCTTTTGCGGGGCCAATACCTTCAATCATTTTGTTGACCAATAATTTAGCTTCTATGACTGTTAAAATACCTGAATAGGTTACCGTTTGAATTTTGCCAAAGTGGTTTTGATTTCCTTTATTCTTTTGGAAGTAAAGCAAGTCCTGTCGAGCTAAAGTTACTGCTTTGATCTCTGCTAAATCCTTTAACTGTCGGTTAAGCCATGCAATAATTTCTTCTTCATCAATTATTGGGACTCTGACTTTACCTTGATTGGAAGTTTTTCCACCTGAATCTTTAATTCTTTTAGTTGGATTTGCTCGTAACATGAATCTATAGTTCCCCCCATTTGTAATGCCATCAAATTGAACCTTTTTTGGTTTATTTAATAATATTAATTCGCCATTCGCTGGTTGTGGTTCATAACTGGACATTAGTAATATATGTTGCACACCTCTTTGCCCCAGATTTTCAACTCTAAATAGAAATGAGCGTTTTTCATCAGCTTTATCTGGAAATAATTGCCATATTTTTTCATGCAGCAAATAAGGATTGACTGGCTTTACAGAATTAAGAACACATTGACTATAATACATAGCTATCTCCCAAGATGTAGAGTGTCCGTGTAGAAAATTGTCTTATTAGATCTTCTATTGGTATGTCACGAATTCGTATAGGAACAGAACCCTGTAACTTTTGTTCACTATACAACGTCCCCTGCATTGGTTCTATTTGGGCAAGTGCTTCTTGTGCACTTTCGGCGGATATTATTGTTTTAAATAAAGGGCTTTGTATTGGACAGGAACGCCGTCCCAAAGATGGTGTATAATGCGGTTTTTGAATAGCAGCTTTAACCTTTTCCAAATTAAACACTGCATTATTTCTAAATCCTAATGCCACTGAAAACTCAGCATCGCAAAGATATTCCCTATGTGAAATAATTGCATCTTCTCTTTGAGAACCATCGACCCTTCGCGCATCTAAAATAGTATGGAAATCGGTCATTTTTTGCATGGTCAGGATTTTCTCTTTGATCTGTCCAAATTGTTCCTTGTGAACCTTTCGCCTATCAGCTCTCACTGTCATCTCAAAACTGGCATTTAAGTCTGCCCTGCCCTTTATGTCCGCTCTGTCTATACCAAGACAAGCTCCTAATAAGCCGACAACTGCACTTCGGGTCGGAAAAATGTGACTTGGGCGATAATCCTCAAAGGTATGACCACCCCATGCTTGCATAGCCCCCTGCAACTTGATTATCAGAAAATCCTGCATGGTTTCGTTCCTTATTTATATTCCATCGCTTTTCAACCAATCTTTAAATGCTGAAAAATCATTGCCTTTATCCGTCACAATCTCCATCTTACATCCTTTAGTGTTAAAGCATGCTTGTTTGTCTTTATTTAATCCATAGGCGTTACAGATGGCTTTATGATAATTTACAAATGCGTTGATAGATGGTACCATTAATCCATCAGCGCCTGCTTTAACAGGATTTTCAAAGGCATTCGCTAATGAAATTGGCTGATCACTAAAACTGACAAATGCAAAATCAGCTAAATTAAACGCTGCAAATGAATTTTGTTTAGCAGAAGGCACGACAGTTGCCAGCAGGTGAAGGACATGCGCAGCAATTTCTAATGCTTGCTTGCGGTCAATATCACCTAAATTTTCCTGTAATTGCCTTATATTTAAGCTTGCATATCGATAGAATACTCCCGAACTAAATTCAGTAGTATCCAGATGTGCAGAACCAGTTTCACCAGTATCTTGATTGAGTTCATCCACAGCGGTAAACCAGTCAATATCGCCATCAACGGTATGTGTGGTAATAGCATGGGCAACAGCAAGGGAGGCATCGACAATGGTCATAATACCAGATGTTGCCATTCTACCTGATAATGCAATATCCTGTCCATTTTGCAATGTCTTACGAAATAGTGATAGTTTAGTCTTATCTTCAATTAGCTTTTTTTTATCAGTTGCATTTTTCCAAGCTTTTTCAAATTCTTTAGTATCTGGATTTTCCTTTTGTAACTGTTGATATAGTTGACAATATGATTCTACTTCAGAGACAACCCATGCGGCTACAGCACCGGACTGTGTATTTACATTAATTTCTGCCTCTCCTGAAATCAATGAGATAACAGATTTGACTATATTCTCTGGATATTTATCATGCAAAATTTTTACATATTTTTCAGTCAATTGACCTAATTGTCGAGTTCTATCACTGGGCTGACTGATATTTTTCCTGTAATAATCTGACTGTCTTATTGCCCGCTTTAAACTCTGGCTTGATATTCTCGTTCTTTTTGTTCCCCCAAAAACAGCAGTTTTTTGCATGTTCATGTCATCCCTATTGAGATTGGATGGGCTATGCGAAATTAAAATGTGGTAGTTTATATAATTCTTTTCGTCCATGTTTTATTCCTCATCTTTTAATTTAATAAAGAAATTTTGAATTAAATGTTTTTTTGAGATATTATTCCAATAAAATAGACTTTTGCCAAATGTATCCCAATTGATACTGCTTAATTTAGCTTGTTGAGTAACTCTCCGCAATTGGATCAGATCATTTGGTGACGTTGAGCGAACAATCTGAAAAATGCGTTTCTCGTTTATTTTTGCTTCTTTAAATTGTTTACCCAATTGTTTTGCATCGTTGTTATGCTTTTCAATAAACGGCAAGAAGAATACTACTCTTGCCCATTGTTTGACATCTTTTGGCCCAAAGTATCCAAGAAGATGATAAAATGCCGGCAAGGTTTCCAGGTCTTCAAGAGTTGATACTCTTCGTATTTCGGCACGCTGTCCATTATCCAGAGTTTGCCAAAAACGCTCATGAAGTTCGATAAATTTGCTCATTGTGATTTACCTCCTATTTTTTTTCATCATATTTATTCATTATATTCTCCTCTATTTTCCTTAAAGCTGCATTTAATCCAGCGCGGCTATTAACTATTGCACTTAGAAATTTTGGATCGTGTTCATATGGTAATACAAGCTGGTCAAATATATTTTTACACAACTGATTTAATGATTTTTTAAATAAAATCATTTTTTGATCAGCTTGTTGCCAATCTATTTGTGCAAACTGGTTGTGAATCAGAGATTCAGATTGTTGATAAAATAATTCTTGCCCTTTATCTGAAAGACCAATCAAACCATGTTCTCCACCCATTTTCTTAGCTAATCCATAAAGCTTATTTCGTAATTCGGTTCTGTAATTTAAACCCAAAACCACCAAATATTTTAAATATGTTTGTCCATTTTTATCATCCCAGCCTTGTGCGAGAGATAAGAGTTCATGTCGACGTTGTTCAATTTTAGCTTTATTAATACGATATCCTCCGACAATCAATTGGAGTGTTTTCCCTCTAAATATATCCCTATATTGAATAATCACTAGGGAAGGCTCATGTCCTTCCTTTTCCATTTCTTCTTTAAACAGGATAGTAGATAATTGAGTCCAGGCAGGCGCAGTAGTTGTAAATGAAAGATATTTTTCTTCTCTTTTTCCCTCAAGTCCGCTCCATTTTTTGGGACTATGAGGATGTAGCCAACGCTTATCAGGTTCATCTTTCAACTTATAATTCATTTTTTCAGTTTCTATCCCAATTACCTGATTGTTTTCAATAGCTAATTTTATTTTAGCTGGCTGCCAAAATAATCCTCGTCTAAAGCCGATATTGTACGAATAAAACTCTGAATTTGGAATAATGCAATCTATCCAGGTTGGTAAATCATTTTTTGGATCAATGGCAAAATTTGGGTAACGCTTTTGTATATTTTCTTGAGTCAGGACATTGCACCATATTGTTTGCCTCAGACGTTCTTCTGCAATTAATGTTGTTGCAGGTGAACCACCTCTCAAACTGCCTTTAAATCCACCACCTTCGGACGGAGAATTAATTGCACGATTAAATAATATAATAGCTGCCAGTCCAATATTTAAACCAGTAACTTCTTCAACTTCATTGAAAAATTTATGTGATGATGCTGAAGAGCTTGTTTTTTCTGGCAATCCAACCAACAACGCTTGAATTGATTTCAATTTATCCGTTTTGACATCGTTGCGCTGCATAAACGGAAATTCAGGATGCAGCAAGTCAAACCATTCCATAAACGGTTTTACGCCTTTATCATAATCCGCTTCATCCATCGGTTTTTTGTACGCAGTTAGTAATTCATCCTCATCCTTCGGCATAAACACAACTTGTACTAGACAGACAATCAATTGCAAGGCAGCTAGTTCCATATCATCACGGGACAAACAGATTTGCCAGTCTTCATCTTTACAAAGCAAGCGTTTTAAACTTATGGTTTCAAACTGTCCGTGTTGTTGAACTGGAATCCAATTTTCAGTCAATAAATTAAAGCTATTCATATTTTTTCCTTCTGCACCTTCTGCAAACCTCGCTCTTGGGTATAAAATAAATAACCATTTTCATAATCAAATCGCCAACCTTCATCCCTTTTTTGCATAGGCAAATAAAAAATATCATGTTGACTTTTCGGTAATATTGCTCTCCAACTATTTGGAACACTTAGACTGTTTTGACTCAACAGTTCACGATTATATTTGTCGTTAGCATTTGGAACATCAGTCCCATCTAAAAAGCATCGCTTTCCATTTTTTTCCATCACAGGAATGATACTCAAATTCATTTCACCCTCCCTTGTCAAAGAAGCTGCATTACCTTCTGTATCTCTAAAGTAAGTATTTTCCTGAGTTAATCCTTTTGAGACATATTTACTGGCAAATTGTTCCATTTGATATTCTTCAAACAATTTTGTTAATGATTCAGATTCATCCTTCCATGCATCTTTTTTATAAACGCTTTCTATCCAATCACGATAAGCATCAGGAAATCTTATGCTTTCATGTTGCTGTAATAATTGTTGTGTTCGCCATAAAGCTCGGATATTTTTATAAATCAGACCATGCAATCCATATGATTCTTTCACTGTTTCTGCTGTGTTCAGGTTAATATTTTTATGCATCACCACAGTACATAATGGCTTTTTATTCATTTCAGGGCGCTCTTTTTTATGGCGGTGCAATCGTCCCATGCGCTGGAAAAGTAGATCAACCGGACAAATAAAACTGATCAGCCAATCAAAATCGATATCTAGTGATTGTTCAATCACTTGCGTACCAACCAGGATACGCCCTTGATTGGATCTGCCTATTCCATATTGCCCTAATACCACTTTTTCCTTATCCATCCGGTCACAATAGCGATAACGAGAATGGAAAATATCAACAGGTATGGAGACAGAAGTCATTTCACTGAGACTATGGGCATATCGCTGTGCATCATCAACTAAATTACATACAATCCCAATTTTAGCGCCTTTTTTCGCAGCTTGAACAATCCTTTCAAGTTGTTCTGTCGTGATGCTACAATCATCATTTTGCCATAATTCGATATTGACGATTTTGTCCTGGCCGATTTCGTGTTCCGCTAAAGTGAATGTCTTAACTTCGTCATCCGTTGCCTGCAAGATTAGCGGATATGGTTGTTCTTCAATTCCAGTTTCAACGCCCCATGCCTTGCATAGTGATTGTTTTTGAGCTGCTGGTAAGGTTGCTGAGAGGAGAATCACACTACCACCGGCTTGTTTTTGTCGTTTAATTACCACCTCCAAAATACCATACATGTAAGCGTCATAAGCGTGGATTTCATCAATAATCAATACACTTTTGCCAACCCCAAAACTACGCACGAAATAATGTTGCAGGGATTTGATGGCAGAAAGCATAACTTGATCCACTGTAGTCACAGCAATTTGCCCTAAAAAAGCACGTTTTCGGCTTGAAGACAACCATTCACTGCATTGTGCTCCGCCTTCATCTTCGCCTTGCACATTAACGGTTCGCTGGCTTTGTTGAATTAGTTTTTTGAAACGATCATTATAATCTCTTTTACCGTGTGCCAGAATGACATTTTTCCCTCCATTAAAAATCTTGTCGGCAACTTTTTCTAATCGCTCTAACATGGCATTGGCAGTTGCCTGGGTTGGTAAAGCAAAGGTAATGCTATCCGCTAAACCTTGCGCTAATAATTTGGAAGCATAAGCTAATGCCGCTTCGGTTTTTCCACTGCCGGTATTGGCTTCAATAATTATCATGCTCTGTTGTACTGCTAAGTCATCAATCAACACCTGTGTATTTATTGGGATAAGATTTGGATAAAGGTCTCTCATTCCTCCTTTATTTTTGACCTCAGTTAGTAAACCAAAATCATGTAGAACCTGAAGTGCCTTATTTTCTTTGCTGATGAAATTGAAATATTCTTTCAACGGCTGTATTGTATTTTTAGGTTGAAAACAATGCGTGTTGGAACCTAACCAATCACATATACTGCAAAAACCGGCGAGTAGAATTGGTGGTTCTTTTGTGGGGATATCTTCAAAATTCAAACCCGCCGGCTGTAAAAAGAGTCGATATAAATCTTGTACCCATTCTTTACGAGCGTCAATATCTTGTTTTTTGATGGATGGTGGAACAAAGGCTGGAGGATTGTCTTCGGCATTTGTTGGTATTTCTCCATGATGTCCGGCAGTGGAGGCAAACCAATTTTGTAACCATCGCTTAGGTTTGTCTTCGACACCTTCAAAATACGATGCACTTTCCTGTACTAACCAAGTATAGCCCTGTTCACCGTGATAATAGTTTTTACTCTGTGAATTTTTAGGTAATTCGCCCCCATAATTCCATTTCGCTAATTCGGGTACTTTCATCTGAAAACGAATGTCTAATTTTCCAAAATCATGCAACGCAATAAAAAACATCACCCATGCATGGATTTGTTTTTCCTCTATTCCTGTTTCTTGAGTGAAACTGCGGCGAATACTTGAACTGTGTGCCCACCATTGATTAGCCACAGCTGCCACATCCAAACAATGATATGGGAATAAATGATGAGCTGTTTCAACAGGCTCTTCTGCTTTGCCCCAGTATTGGTAATATACCTGTATTTTATTCATAATTGAATCACATTGTATATAGTAAACGTATACTGATATTTATTGAATATATACTTTTCCATATGTTTCCAATAACAATACAAAAATACCTACACAAATAATATATAATACTAACACTATAATACTCATCAATGACAAATCTTACACTCATCTCTACAATATATTCACTCGAACCAGTCATTGTATGTGTCACTCGTCTTTCCCCATCAAAACTCATCCTTCTCACAGAAGAAGGAACAGATGAAAAAAAACTCCGCTCTGAACAGACCCTGGAAGACACGTTTGGTAAGGTGATCACGATTGTGAAAAAGAACACATCCCTTTACGACCCGGTCAAAGTTGCTCAGGATGTGGCAACCATCATAGAAGAAGAGCACGCCCGTGGTAACCACATTATGATAAATGTTTCAGGCGGCAGAAAACCCCAGGCTTTCGGGGCGCTCTTTGGCGCATACACACGAAGCGATATGGTAAAACGCATAGTCTATGTTACTGAAGAAGACAATTTCATTATCGACTTCCCAATACTTGGCTTCAACATATCTGACACAAAAAAGGCAATACTGGAACAAATCAAATCAGGAGTGAGCTCCATTCAGGAAATAGCTATAAAAGTGGGCATCTCCAAAGGCATGGCATACAACCACCTGCGAGAACTCAAGGCAATGGGATACATAACAGGCGACGATGGATACATAATTACAGATGCAGGCAAAATTGCAGTAATATAGAGAGTTCTACCATTCGCAAATTCAGCAAAATATCTGGTATTAGAAACAAGTTCATTTGCATTTTGTGATGCGACTTTCATGTCGCAACGTGTCATACGTGTCCGATTCAAACAATACTGATAAATAGAATAATAATAACGATTTAAATTAATTGTAGGGAAAGTATGACAAATTCTTTAACCTGCTTGCTCATTATGGAATTCCCCTGTACCGGGTGCATGCATGGGACATGCAACACCGCTAACTAAAAAAGGCTATCGAAGAGATAAAACCGAAAAAGGTCTTCCCGATACATACGAATCAGCCTGAGCTTTTTAAAAGGTTTATGTCAGATATTGGAGTTGAAATAGAGTTGCCAAAAGAAGGGATGATTTATACAATATAATTATATTTATAATTACAAATAGTATAAATATGAATGGAAGAAAATTTAATATAGCAAAATTTGAAATTACTGAAAAACAACAGGAATTGATTAATCAGTGGTTTGAAAAACTCACACCAAAAATACTGGAGATGCAAAAAGAAATATTTGGAGAAGAATTCAACCGAATGACCAAAAATGGAGAATATCCATATTATGTAGATAAATTACAGACTAGAATATAAATTTACTCCAACAGGATTGGGCGATATTTTATCCAATTAACAAGGACTTTTTGGCATGAGGAAGAAATAGCAGCGGCTCTTCCTTATGAGCCACCGAGCGACCTTCTGGCACATACATCCCATAATGATAAGCTATCGCCTGCGCCTCCTCATCTGAAAGCGGGATATACCGCGAAACAAGATACAGGCTGCGCAACGACAAACCCATGGCAATGATCTAAGGTTCATATCCGCTACAGTTCATAGACAAAAGACAAATTTAATGAATCCAGGGCTTCTATATAGCAAGGAGACAATAAAATAGCTACAACCTGAGTTATTCACTATGATCGAAGATCTCTCCATGAAAAAAATCCGGTTTGAACAGATATTGCAGGAAGGAGAGGGCAAATTCCCAGAAAATGCGCCGTGATGAGATATTCTATTATGCGCAAAAAACCGGCAAGATACGATTCGAGGGCCAGTTGAGGACAGATTTCAAGTATCCACAGGATTTTGATGAACTAAAGTTCAATAACATAATAAAAAGGATCGGTATCACACAAACAGGGGAAAAAGAAGATATAATTCATAATCTCGGTATGGGGCAGGTAAACGGAAAATTCGTAATAAATAATGGAGGGATCCTATTTTTCGGGAAGAACCGAGAGCTATACCTGCGCCAGGCTTATATTACCTGCGTACTTTACAAAGGAAAGGATAAGGTCAAAATCCTTGACCGCAAGGATTTTCGTGATGATCCTGTCACTGATTATGAAAATACAATAAAATTCTTACAACAGCATTTACGCCTTGAATATGAAATCAAAGACGCTGGACCGCGTATCGAGATCCCTGAGATTCCCTACGAAGCATTAAGAGAAGGGGTTCTGAATGCCATAATTCATCGTGATTATCTCGAAGAAGGGGCAAGGGTAATGGTGGAAATATTTGATGACAGGGTAGAGATCAGTAATCCCGGAGAACTGTTATTTGGTAAGGAAGAACTGGGACGAAAAAGTGTAGCCCGCAATCCCGTGATTTTTGATATGTTCTTTCGGTTGGATCTGATCGAAAAAGTGGGTTCAGGCATAAATCGGATCAAGAATGCCGTTGCTCAAAAAGGATTAAAGATAGAGTTCCAGATCGACAAATTCTTTACAGTCATTTTTCATAGACCCTCGGACAGCTTGGGCTCAACATTTGTACGAATAAAAGCCCAGGCGCAAGCCCAAGAGGCCCAGGTTGAAATAATAGATAAGTTATCAGAGAGCGAAATAAAGATACTTGAGATATGTATGAATCCTGCATCATCAAAAGATATCCTATTGAAACTTGGCATAAAAAGATCTGGCTCTTTCAAAAATTCATTGACAAAATTATTAAAGATGGAGCTTTTAAATCAAACAATTCCAGATAGTCCCTCAAGCCCAAAACAAAAATATGTTACAACCGAATTGGCAAAAAACATTGTTAATTTGGATAGGAAACAATAGCAATTTCTGTAAATAAGTCATTTCCTCTCCCTCACACTCGCCGTCCACATATCAGCCCAGTGCAGCAACAGCAGCAGTGGCTCTTCTTTATGCGCCACCGAGCGACCTTCTGGCACATACATTCCATCATGGTAAGCGATCGCCTGTGCCTCCTCATCTGAGAGCGGGATATACTGCGAAACAAGATACAGGCTGCGAAGCGATAAACCCATGGCAACGATCTCAGGGTTTATGGTGTAAGCGCCTGTTGGCTCGCCGTCTTTGATTTCCGGTAAATAATATGGCTTTCCTGGCATTCCTATCTTCCCGATATCGTGGAATAGACCAACGATCACACAGCTCTCTTCGCTTATTTCTGGCGCGAGTACGGTACGCATTTGCAGCAGGGTTTCGGCTACTCCAATGCTGTGTTCGAACAGTCCGCCTTCTCTGTTTAAGTGGTATTTTGTACTTGCAGGGCTGGTGAGCCATGTCGTTTGTGTGTGGAGGACTTCGATGAACTTGTCTGCATTGGTTTTCCTGTCTGTTATTTTCCCATACCCTCACTCAGCCCTCAGCGCCTCCACAGGGTCAAGCCTTGCTGCTTTATTTGCAGGATAAACTCCAGCGATCACTGTAGTAGCAATTGCAAAGATCAGCCCTGCCGCAAGCGAAGTCCAGCTGACCATTATCGGAAAACCACCCATTGTTGATATTAGAAAAGACAATCCTGCCCCGATAGTTATACCGATCAGGCCGCTCACTGCTCCAAGAAGCCCGGACTCAAGAAGGAAAAGCACACGGATATTGTCACGGGTCGCGCCAACGGCTTTCATGACACCTATCTCTTTTATGCGCTCGGTAACTGTAAGCATCATCACGTTCACGATCCCGATCCCTCCTACTGCAAGCGAAACTGCCCCTATCCCTCCGAGACCGTATTTTAGTATTTTGAAGAATTCTGTAAAAGACTCAAGAAGAGACTTCATGATATTAACAGTATAGCCTTCGTCTTTATGCAGCTTCCTCAGGCTGTCGTCTATTTTTTTGGCTGTAATTTCTATGGTATTCTGGTCTTCGGCCTCCACAAGTATCATGGAATACGAATATTTATTCAAATTAAGCAATTCCTTCATTGCCTCGTGACTGGTATACATCTCCATGTTCCTGTTGCCTGTAAATGGGGATGTCTGGTCTGTTTCCTTAAAAATTCCCACTATCGTAAATTCCTTACTGATATTGTTCTCCTTGTTGACAAGGGTCAAACGCATCCCGGGATTTAAAGGGAATTTGAACATCTTGCTGGCAATATCACTCCCTATGACTATGGCGCTTTTATCGGATTCAAGAAGAAATCGTCCCATATCTATGGATTCTGCCAGATCCTGCTCTTTGGATGGAGAGATGGCGTTCAATGAGAACGAACGCTCTTCATCCCTGAATTTTATAGATACCCCACCTCCACGCCTTGGTAATACGGTTTTTACGCCTATTGTATTTTCAAGGGCATGAATGTCCTTATCATCAAATTCGGCAGGTTTTTGATATACGAGTTTACCTGCTTCAAATCCTGCCCCACCAGGGAATATTGTTATGATATCCAGATCAAGACCGCTAAACACCTGCCCCACACCAGCCTGGATTCCTTCACCAACCGAAAGCATGACAACAATTGCAATGACACCTATTATGATGCCAAGGCATGACATTATCGTCTTGAATTTATTGCTGCTAAAGCTGAGGAAAACCTGGTCAAGGGCATCTATCAGCTTCATGCGGATTTGGCTCTCCTTCGTTTCATAATTATAAAGAATCCGGAAATAATAATAGCCAGAACCCCAATAATTATGATTACGGGAAGCAAGGGCGATTTTTCGGTATTTACTATTGGAAATGCGCCTGAACTGTTAAGATTCACGGTCAATACATCTGATTCATGCCAGTTGTTCCCGTTCTTGAACCTGAGCTTGAAACCCATATTATCCTGCGTATTTGCTTTCATATCGAACTTGACAGTAAAAAGTTCATCTGGTTCCATCGTACCTATAAAATATTCCGCAGGTTCAAATGTCGCATTGCCTACGGGAATAACAGTTGCAGCAGTTACTGAATTGGGCCTGTTATTTGCCGCACTCAGGATTATCCCTCCCGGATTCAATTTCGGTGTCTCGGAAAGCGTGCTCTGGATAGAAGAAGAATCCACTTTTATCGGTATTTTCAGGTTAAGGCTGTACAGCCTTGCAGCTCCCTTTAAATTGAAATCAAGGAAATATGTGCCATCTGGCGTATTGTTCCTGGCCGTTATAGAGAAAGGGAAATCTATCGAATCTCCGGGTCCAATGATACCTGCATTGTAATATGGTTCACCTGTCACTTCTATGAATTCATTTCCGACAAGCTGCGCCGATTGGATATAGGCGTTCATGCTGTAATCCTTATTGTCCATTTTAATTGAATATTGGGTTGCGCTGTTCTTCAGGGTCAGTGTTACGGTTGCGCTATCACCTGACATCAGGACTTCAGGGTATGATGAGGTTTTTTCAAGCCTCACAGTCCCTCTTGCATCCACTACATCGCTTCCGACTTCGATATCAAATTCCCTTTTCGTGAACCCGTTATCCAGGATCCTGTACCCGATCTCAAGAGTGTTCGTGCCTACAAAAGCGTTCTTATCAACATGCAACGTATATTTATACATGAAATCATCATTTTTCCGGATAGTCCCGGGGGTTCTTATGGCGCTTTCGCCTGGTTTTATTGAGAACGGGTACTTTGGCAGGAACTCAATAGTTGCCCCGCTCACATCGTTCTCACCAACGTTCTTGACCTGGACCCATATGCTGAAATCCGTGTCAGGATTAACCGGATAAGGGTCGTATTTTATGAGGCTGATCTTGAGTGAGTCTTCACCGATATTGGCTTCGCCAATCCCTGTAGAAAATATTATAATTGATATTGCTAGAAATATTTTAACCTTGTCGTACATATTTTATTAACTCCTTGATAGTTGGTTTTTTCCCGTACATTAACAGGCTTGCCCTGAAGATCCTTACAGATATCTCTATAGTAAAGTAGGCTGAAAAAACCAGTACAAATATACTGATTATTATTTCATAAAAAGGTACATCTGTTATTGAGAGCCTCATTATCATCGTTATTGGCGATGTGAGTGGAAAAATGCTAAGCGCCTTTGCAAAGATTTCATTCGGGTTTGTGACTATGAATTGTGAGAACATAAAGGGAAATGATCCGGTTAATGAAAATATAACTGCTATCTGCTGTCCTTCCCTGGATGTCGTTGCGATAGCCCCAACGCCTGCCATAATGCCTGCAAAGACTATGTAACCCAGTATAAAATAAATAATCCCGGCTGCCAATAATGGAATAGAAATATGGATCTGCGAAATGATAAGATAAAGAGCTAAAGGATTAATTAATAATATCACCGCTGCAATTGTCAAATATATAAATACCTGGGTAAGCCCAAGAGCCCCAAGACCAATGATCTTGCCTGTAAGTAGATCCTTGTGGGAAACAGATGAAAGTATTACTTCCATTATCCTGTTCTCTTTTTCTTCAATAACACTTTGAAGGAGAAAACCCGAAGAAGCAAATATGGAGATGGAAAAAAGCATTGAAAATACAAGAGGTAATAATATTATCTCAAATCCGCTGTCTTCGCTTTTTAAACCTTTTTCATTCAGGGTGAAATATTCGGGGTCAAGAGGCTTCTTTATTCTCTGAATAATGTCAGAAGGCTCATTCTTTAAGAGATTGTCAAGAAGAAAATTCCTGATCTGCTCTTCTATCTTCATATTGTCTGCGAAGTTCTTTTTTGAAGAATATATTATGATTTTTCCTGTAGCTGTATAATTTTCGGGAATAACAAAGTAATTCGTGATCTTATTGTCAAGAAGGTCTTTTCTTGCAAGATCCTCATCAGTATATTTTGTCAGGTTTGAAGGATCAAAAAGGCCGGTATTGTCAACGTAACCTATCTTATTTTCCTCATTGTGCCCTCCTATTCCTATTAAAAGGAATGAAAGACCCATTATTGCAAAAATAAACAGCGGAATCACAAATGTAATAAACAGGAATTCCTTTCGCTTGATATTTGTCAGGTACTCATGTTTAGCTATGATGCGCCACTTGCTCATGTCCCCTCCACCACCCGGATGAATATTTCATTAAGAGAAGGCATTGAAAGCTCGAATTTATTGATCCTGACCATTTCAGCCAGTTTTTTTAAGACCTCAGTCGGATCTGCTCCTGGCTCAAGTATTAATTCAGCATAATTGCCAGAGTTATTCATTTTTTTGATCCCCTGTATGTTTTTCAGTTCACCTTCGAACTCAAGTAAAACAGTGTTTTTACCGTACCGGGATTTGATCTCCTCAATTTTCCCGTACAGCACACCTTCTCCTTTATGTATCATGAATATCCTGCTGCACATCCTTTCCACCTGGTCCATCATGTGTGTGCTGATAATAATTGTTTTTCCCTCTTTTCCAAGTTCCATTATGAGTTCTTTCACGAGTTTCATATTGACAGGATCAAGGCCGCTGAAAGGCTCATCCAGGATTATGAAATCAGGATCATGGATGATGGCCGCTATTATCTGTATCTTTTGCTGCATCCCCTTGCTGAGTTCAGAGATTTTTTTATCCCTGTGCTGTAACATCCCCATCTTATCAAGAAGAAATGTAGCTCTTTTTTCTGAATCTATTTCTTTCAGGGCGCCAAGATATGTCAGGGTCTCAAATACCGTGAGTTTTTTATAGAGCCCCCGTTCTTCCGGCAAATAACCGATCCGGTTTTTTGTTTCCTCGGAAAGCCTGTCATCCAGTATCCTTATTTCTCCTGAATCCGGCCTTATTATATCAAGAAGCATCCGTATTATCGTTGTCTTTCCCGCGCCGTTCGGGCCTATAAGCCCGAAGACCTCTCCTTTTGAGATATCAAATGATATGTCCCTGACAACATTCTGCCCGTTGAATGATTTAGACAGGTTCAAGACACGAACCGCGTTTTCCATTTTACTCTCCTTTTTCATTCTCCTTTTTCGATCTTACCATCCTTTAACCTGATAATCCTGTCGCAATTACCTGCAAGCTCCCGGTCGTGGGTGACCATCAGAATGGTTCTTCCTTCGCTGTGGAGTTTATCAAATATCTGCATTATTTCCTGTCCTGTTTTTGAATCAAGATTCCCTGTTGGCTCATCAGCAAGAATGATCTCAGGCTCATTAGCTAAAGCCCGCGCGATCGCGACTCTCTGGCGCTGGCCACCTGAAAGTTCCGCAGGTTTATGGCCGGATCTCTCCCCAAGACCCAGCAATTCGAGAAGCGTTTTTGCTTTTTTTGCCCTCATCTTTCCGGGGATATCCTGGTAGACCATAGGCAGTTCCACATTTTTTTGTGCAGTAAGACGCGGGATAAGATTGAATGTCTGGAAAACAAAACCTATCTTTTTCCCGCGTATCCGGGCAAGTTCGATTTCGGAAAGCTTTGAAATATCCATATCTGCAATAACAATTTTCCCGGATGTAGGTCTGTCAAGGCAGCCGATAATATTCATAAGTGTACTTTTTCCGCTTCCTGATGGCCCCATTATTGCAGCGAACTCACCTTCATTGATTGTAAGATTGATATCGTTTAAAACCGGCACTTCGATCTTGCCAAGCAAGTATGATTTTTGGACATTTTCAATATCCAATACTGCCTTCATAGGATGCCCATTCCCCTGAAGCCCCAGGCCGTTAAGATTACACTTATGACTAATGGGATTGCAGCAATTATTGCCGATGAGTTAGTTGATATCTTATGAGCGTTGTGTATGCTAAAATATAAAATAATAGTGGTCCATGCCTGAATTATAATACCAATAAGCGCTAAAGCCATAAAAGATGGACTTGAATATAATTCATTCAATGCCATTGGATTGGAAGGTGAGATATTTATTACCCGGGGCTCGATCACTGAATAAATCCCTATGCTGATAATTCCATTGAAAATCAGGGGGAGCATGCTGAATCCGACTACTGTCAACATCTGCGGGTAGAGCTTGCCCTCACCACCTGCCGCCATAGACAACAGGTGAATTACTCCGGTACCAATTAACCAGATAAGGATCGTTGCGAACAACGCTGCCACAATAGAGGAGAGAGCCATCAGGGATCGCATTGATGTATTATCAAACCCCTGGATAATATATATGATCTTATTTGATAGTATATATGCTGCGATTGCATTAAGGATCGCATATACCCCTATTATCATTACAGCTTCCTCGATCATGGGCTGTTCTGCTATTTTTTTTGTTTCGTTGTTCGGGCTTGTTATTGTTCCCACCATCTTATCTATGAAGCTCATTAAATTCACCCAATTACTGTTTGATATTTGTATTTGTGCCTTCTTTCCAGACCTGGACAACTTTTCTTTCATCAGGGTCAACAAGTGCGGAAATACCTCTCCATGAAACACTAAGCAGGGTTTTTGGCATGTAGAATTTTTCAGATGTTTTAGGTAATATCCGTTTCACAGAAGGGACACCCGGATTGCTAACCGATACCGATGTGGCCAGATCCCTGTCAGTTAACGCTATTCCAATAGCATCGTTCCTGTAAGCCGCAGGTATTGCTTCAAGGAGATAGCCTGTCATCAACAAATCATTTTCTTCAAATACAAAATCGTATATATCAGGAATTTCCGAATCAAGTGTGGTGGCTGTTACCTTGATATCCATCTTATTCTTATCACCATTTGTACTGATATTCACCAGTTCATACTCTGTCTTATAAGGTGCTATTTCCAGAAATAACAATTCTTCGATTTCTCCAGCGTTATCCGGCCGGTCACCCTGCCACTGGACATTATGTACCCATTCCGGCCTGGCATTTGAGTTCCCCTGGTCAAGAGCCAGTCCGATACCAAGTGCGAGAATCAGCAATATAATGGTGACTATTATTTTAATATTCATTTTCTAATCTCCATAAGTACTTTCCTATCAGGGATAGGTCTTTTCACATGCATCCAGGAAAATAAACAGGAGAGGATTACTCCCCTATTTTTATAGAGTATTCAAAACTCTCTGTATTCTTTGGCAGCACTTTTAGTGTCCACTCACCTATCAAACCTGCTGTCTCATAGGTTTCTAAAAGCTGGGCCCCATTTTCCTGGTATATTCCCTTGCTGTCAAGTTCCCATGGTGGGATCTGGCCGCCCATATTAACCATACCCTTAATCACTGTCTTTGTGACTTTAAGGTCGGCCTGACCACCGGGCCCAATAAGTGTTGTTTCAAATGACGGCTCTTTTTTATTTTTTCCTGTTGCTATCCCGTATGGATACCCATAGTTAGAACCGGAGCTTATCTCAATAGTCAGGGGTTTTACCTCTTTCATGCTAAAACTCTTCACAAATGGCTCAGATGGCTGTGTCCAGACATTGAAGCTCAACTGGACCCTTCCGTCCCATTCCTGAACCGATGGGTCATCGATATTAAGTTTTATGGCCCCGTTATAGTAACCTTTTGCATCTGCGGGAACCTGCACATGGATCTTTACGGTTTCAGTCCCACCAGCAGGAACACTGGCAGGTGAAGTTATTGTTATTGCATCATCAGTAAAAGCTGGCGCCGCCTGTCCTGGTCCTCCGTAGAACATATTATCGTTACTCATTTTAGGATCGATTTTTATTGCTTCCGTCCCGATATTCTTGAGTTTTACCTCATAGTCATATCCCTTTCCTGCTTCAAGCATATCGTTTATATACGGTGCCATTATCTGTATCTTTGGCTTAGTCCATACATCAACTGATAGCTGCAACGCATGAATATAATTAGGGATCGGGCTCGGATATGGCGTTGGCATTGTTTCATCCGTGAATGCTATCTGGACACCGGAATTACCTATTGATGCATCCTCCGGTACGGTAACTTTAACGGTGAATTTCTGGCTGCCACCTGCTGGTATTTCTGCACTCTCAGGAGTAACCGTGATCCATTGGGGATCCACATTATATCCGCCGTATGGCGCTGATACTACATTGGGTTTGACGCTAACTGCTTTTTTCTCTTTGTTCCTGAGTGTAATTGTCGTTTCTTTGTTTTCTCCCGGCATTAACCTGAAATTTGTATATCGGGGAGAAATTTCAATCTTTGTGAAATTAAATGCCTGATCTGGCGCTGGCATCACACCAGCGGGCATCTTTTCGGCTATAGCAACCTGTTCGACTGTAGTAACCTGTTCGCTTGAAACGGTGCCTGCAAACATTGCAAACACAAGCATACAAGCCAGGATACCTGTATATTTATTCATTTAATTAAACCTCCTTACTCTTAATTATTTTAACTGGTCTAAAAAAAGACGAGTTTATTCTTTATTGGTGAATGTTAGTAATAAAACTTATGGTTGAAATACAATTTTCTTCTTTCCTGATATTTAAATAATATAATTGACAGGCAACTTTGAAACAACCAAAACAGCCACCAAAATGAATAAAACACCTCGTGTATCGATCAATGAAGGGTAGTCATCAAGCAATATTACCAGTATCGAAATAGTAAATACTGCTGCATCCTTTTACTTATCTATTTTCTCACCAATATTGAATTTAGCCACTTCCACCTGCAATTCATTTGATAATCCTGCAAGTTCCTGGGCTGCATTCACAAGCTGCTCCATAGAAGATGCCTGCTTTTCCGCGGCTGCTGATGTTTCCTGGGTGCCTGCTGCGGATTGTTCGCTTATGGCTGAAACTTCCTCTACAGTTGCGGTTACCTCTTCAACAGAAGCGGATTGTTCTTCGGCTGAGGCTGCTATTTCATGGATCATAGATGATACATCTACTGAAGCCTTGACTATATTATTGATCGCTGATACTGTGCCTTCCATTGTCTTTGTTCCTTCCTCAACGGTCTTTGTGCCTTTTTCCATTGCCAGTACAGCCTGTTTCGTACCCTCCTGGATCTCTTTTATCAATCCGGTAATCTGGTTCGCGGCACTTCTTGACTCTTCTGCCAGTTTTCTGACTTCATCAGCCACTACTGCAAAACCCCTGCCATGTTCTCCTGCACGTGCAGCTTCTATCGCAGCGTTCAATGCAAGAAGGTTTGTCTGGTCAGCTATATTTGTTATCACGCCGATAATTTCACCTATCTTTTGTGATTTCCCATCAAGCTGTTTTATTACAGTTGCTGAATCATCTACTGTCGATCGGATTCCGGTCATGCTCTGTGCCACATCTCCCGACATCTTGCCTGCCTGCTGGGCAGTCGTGCTGGCTGTACTTGCGCTCTGTGCTGCTTTCTGCGAGTTCACTGCAACCTGCTGGATGCTTTCTGACATTTCCTTCATGGCCCGGCTAACTTCAACCATTCTGGATGACTGCTGGCCCACACCTGTTGCCATCTCACATGTTGTGCTTGATATCTGGTCTGAGGAAGCTTTTATCTGCTTACTTGATGCAGAAAGTTCACGGGCCGTATTAGCTACTTTTGACGAGACGTTCTGGACTTTACCTGCCAGATGCCTGAGGTTTGATGTCATTTTCCTGAAATATTGCGCCAATTGCCCGAGTTCATCCTTTGAGGAGACAAGTACCTCAGTTGTTAAATCTCCCTGTGATATCCTGTCAGCTGTATGGCTAAAATCTTTCAATGGTTTCATAATTGAACGTGTCAATCCTATGCACATGAGTATGGATGAGATTATTGCGAATAAAATAAACAGGACGATGGCCTGTTCCGGTTCAATAAAAGCGCTTACACTCTCACCATATAAACCCATAAAACCCACGATCAACATAAGAATATCAACCACAATGAAACCATAAGCGATTTTCATACCTATTTTGAACCTGTTAAGGGTCCGATCATTGACAGAATCCATAATTTTCATTAATTCCATAATAAACCTCTAAGGATCGTTTTTAGATGGAGATCCGATGTTATATTTAAATGAAAATTGATTTTTCCTGAATATAACATATTTTGTGAAGAAAGTGTGAATACAGCTTCGATGAGATTAAAATTGAGAATTTCTACGTCCAAAAAAGATTTTACTAGGATAAGATAATAATAATTTTATTACAAATATAAAGAATTAAGATTTTCAGGTTGAGTTTACTGTTTTATACCAATCACATGTCAAACAGCTTGCTTTTTTTTGAGCAAAGGTTCCTTGAATCTTGCCGCCACAGAAAGTCCCTGCTACAGCCCAGCAATCTCTGCCATGAGAAGGTGATGCAGGACAGATTCCCAATTCATTTACTTTTTTTCCGCCTTTTTCTCTTCCGCAATTTTTTAATTCCCAGCAATTATTCGGTGCCATAATTCTTTTTAATCCTCCATATCTTTATAAACCCAGTTGTGAAAAATGTGTGAACTTGTCAATCTTTTTGTTTGAATAAAGCAACTTCATTTTTCAATTCATCCGACAATTCTGCTAATTCCCTGGCGATATCTGTGAACCTGCTAACAGATGCCATCTGTTCATGGAGTTGTGCATCTGCTTCCTCAGTAGTCACTTTAAATTTTTTAGCCAGTATAGAAATGTCATCAACTGAGGATTTTACTTTTTCCATCGAAGTTGTCTCCATTTTTGCCATTTCAATTATTTCACTGAACATATTAGCAGCATTTCCAGACGCTTCAACTATATTATCTATTGAAGATATAGTGGAGTCGATTGTTTCTGTGCCTTCAGTAACGGTCTTTGTCCCAAGATCCATGTTATCAACAGCCTTTTTTGTTTCCTTATGTATCTCTCTTATCAGTTCTGTGATCTTATTTGCCGAATTCCTTGATTCTTCTGCAAGTTTCTTTACTTCATTTGCCACAACAGCAAACCCTTTTCCATGCTCCCCAGCGCGGGCTGCTTCAATTGCAGCGTTTAAGGCAAGCAGGTTTGTCTGGTCCGCAATTTTAGTTATTACTCCTACTATTTCATCTATCTTCTCAGAATTACTATCAAGACTCTTAATTACAAGGGCGGATTTATTTACTGAGTTCTGGATATCCTTTATTTTGTTCATCAAGTCATTTGATTTCTTGAGTAATTCCCTTGCTGTATTATTGGAATCTTTTGTAGCCTGTGCCGTCCTTTCCGATCCAACTGTAACCTGCTGCTTGATGATTGATATCTCATTTACGATCTCATTGATATTATCTATTTTTTTTGATTGCTGGCTTGACACTTCTGCTATACCCTGCGTGTTATTTGATACATTGTCAATTGAAGATTTCAACTCCCGGCTTGATATAGAAAGCTCATGTGCTTTAGTTGCCATTTTTAAAGAGATATCCTGTACCTTTCCAGTTATATGTCTGAGTGTAGACGTCATTTTTATAAAGTATCCTGCAAGTAATCCTATCTCGTCACTGGATATAGACTTCATATCCGGTGTGAGGTCTCCTTCAGATATTCGATTAGCAGCGATCTCAAATTCATTTAATGGCTTCATAATGGAACGTGTCAATCCAATGCAGATGAGTATAGATGACATGATTGTTAAAAAAGGTAAAATTATGATTATCTCATCAGTGTCCATAAATGTAATAATTCTTTCATGATAATAGCCAAAATACACCACAACTAACCACAATATATTAACTACAATGAAACCATATGCGATTCTCATTCCAATATTTAACCTATCAAGTGTTAACTTATTGACCTCGTCCATAATTTTCATCAAGCCCATAATATTACCTGTTAACTTTTATCTAAAAAGTTCTCCAAATTTCATCAATACTTGAAAATTAAACATGCTTTCTTATATATGAATTTGTGAAATATGTGTGGAAAAACGAAAAAAAGCAGCTTTCCTATACGGTCACTGCTGCTGCTTCAGCTTCTGTTGCTATCTTGTTTACATTGCGAAGTTCGTTTGCGCCAAGTATCTTATCAAGGTCAAGCAGGATAAGCAGCCTGTCTTCCATTTTACCCACGCCTCGCACATATTCCGTGCCTATCTTATTGGCAATGACAGCCGGGGCCGGCTCAACACTGCTTTCAGGGAGTCGTATTACCTCACTTACTGAATCAACGATAAAACCCATCACTGTCTCGCCGATATCTGCGACAATGATGCGTGTATTCTCATTATTTTCTTTGCTTTCCATGCCCATTATCACATTGAGGTTTATCACCACGATTATCCTGCCGCGAAGGTTGATAATTCCCTTCACATATCCTGATGCCTGCGGTATCTTTGTGATATTGGTCATGCGGATGATCTCCTGCACGTTCATGATCTCGACACCGAACTCTTCGGTGCCGATATTAAAAACGACAAGCTGAAGCTCGTCGCCGGATTTTGCTTTTGCGTCCTGTGGTTGTACTTGCGCCATTGTATCCTCCTATTTTGTCAGGTCTTCAAGGCTTGAACCCGCATAACTGCTTCCAACATCAGCTTTTTTATCCTTAGTTGATGTAGTGCCAGAAGTTGAAGTACTTTGTTCCTTCATTTTCTTCTGACTTCTTTCAGGTTTATTTTTTGCCGTCTTTGTTGATGCATTTATTTGTGATGTTACAAACTCACCGATGTTGAATTTGGCAACCTCATCCTGCAATTCGTCAGATAATTTTGCCAGCTCCCTGGCTGCATTAACAAGCACATCCATTGATATTGTCTGCTCTTCAGCTGCGGCTGAGGTTTCCTGTGTACCTGCCGCTGATTCTTCACATATCGATGACACATCTTCTACAGAAGATGTTACCTCTTCAACAGAGGCGGATTGTTGTTCTGTGGCTGCTGCAATTTCATTAATCATTGCTGCTACGTCTGCTGCTGCCTTTACTATCTGGTTGATAGCTGATACTGTGTTTTCCATAATTTTTGTACCTTCAAAAACGGTCTTTGTACCATTTTCCATGGCCACAACAGCCTGATTTGTACCCTGCTGTATCTCTTTTATCAAGCCGGTTATCTGGTTTGCGGCACTACGGGATTCCTCTGCGAGCTTCCTGACTTCATCAGCTACAACTGCAAAGCCTCTTCCATGCTCTCCTGCACGTGCAGCTTCTATGGCTGCGTTTAAGGCAAGAAGGTTGGTCTGGTCAGCGATATTGGTGATAACCCCAATTATCTCGCCTATTTGCTGTGATTTGCCGTCAAGCTGTCTTATTACTGTTGCTGAATTATCCACAGTTGATTGTATCTCAGCCATCTTAAGAGTCACATCATCGGACATTTTACCAACCTGCGAAGCAGTCGTGCTGGCATCAGTTGCGCCTTGCGCTGCTTTTTGAGAGCTCGTTGCAACTTGCTGGACGCTCTGTGATATTTCTTTCATCGCACGGCTGACTTCACTGATCTTGGATGCCTGCGAGCTTATGCCTGAGGCAATATGCTGCGTGGTGTTTGATATCTGATCTGTGGAAGTTTTCATTTCCTCACTTGATCCTGAAAGTTCCTGGGCAGTAATGGCTACTTTTGATGAAACATTCTGGACTTTGCCAGTTAAAGTTCGCAGATTCAAAGTCATTCTCTTGAAATATTCGGCAAGTTTTCCGAGTTCGTCTTTTGAGGAGACATTTACTTCCACTGTTAAATCCCCCTCAGCGATCTTGTCAGCTGCATTTATAAATTCATTTAACGGTTTCATTATAGAACGGGTCAGACCCATACACATGAGTATGGATGAAAATATGATAAAAATGATACAAAGCATGATAGCCAGTTTCGGATCAATAAAACCACTTACGTTCTCCTCATATAAACCTACAAATCCCATAATTAACATCAATACATCAACCACAACGAAGCTGTAGATGATTTTCGAACTAATATTGAATTTATCAATGGTCTGTTCATTTGCACCATCGATTATTTTTATTATATTCATCCTTCTTTCTCCATCAATATTGTTAAAATATCAATACTCCTATTTTATCAGGTCTTGAAGGCTTGAATCCTTCAGACTGCTTCCGATGTCAGCTATCTCATCCTTACTTGATATAGTGCCTGGAGTACTGTGTTCCTTCGTTTTCTTCTGGCTGCCTTCAGGCCCGGATTTTGCAGTCTTATGTTCAGGTGTTTTATGTTCCACAGCCTCATGTTCAGCAGTTTTTCGTTCATTGGCAGGTTTGTACTCGACCTTTGCAGGTTCATATGCGTGTTTTTGTTCTTTTGCAGATATGTCTATTTTGAATTTGGCAACCTCATCCTGCAATTCAATTGATAATTTTGACATTTCCTGGGCTGCATTCACAAGCTGGTCCATTGTGGCTGCCTGCTCTTCTGCGGCTGCTGATGTTTCCTGTGTGCCTGCTGCGGATTGTTCGCTTATGGCTGTTACATCCTCAACAGATGCTGTTACTTCTTCAACCGAGGCAGACTGTTCTTCGGCGGTTGCCGCTATTTCCTGCACCATTGTAGCAACGTCTGCGGCTGCTTTGACGATATCGCCTATGGCATTTACGGTATCTGCTATATTCTTTGTGCCTTCACCTACTGTCTTTGTTCCCTGTTCCATGGCCGTCACAGCCTGTTTTGTTCCCTGTTGTATATCTTTGATCAATCCCGTGATCTGGTTGGCAGCACTACGGGATTCTTCAGCGAGTTTCCTGACCTCATCAGCAACTACGGCAAAGCCCCGTCCGTGTTCTCCTGCACGTGCAGCTTCTATTGCAGCGTTCAATGCAAGGAGATTGGTCTGGTCAGCTATGTTTGTTATCACACCGATTATTTCGCCTATTTCCTGAGATTTACCTGCAAGCTGTTTTATAGCAGTTGCTGAGCCACCTACAGTTGACTGGATTTCGGACATCTTTTTGGCCACATCTTCTGACAACTTCCCTACGTTCTGTGCAGTTGTGCTGGCAGCAGTTGCACCTTGTGCTGCTTTCTGGGAATTCATCGCGACCTGCTGGACGCTTTCTGACATCTCCTTCATAGCACGGGTGATCTCAGACATCTTGGAAGCCTGTGAGCTTACACCCGTTGCAATGTCCTGTGTGGTGTTTGATATCTGGTCGGTGGATGCTTTCATCTCTTCACTTGATGCTGAAAGTTCATGAGCCGTAGAGGCTACTTTCAATGCGGAGCTTTGCACTTTTCCGATAACTGATCTCAGGTTTTCGGTCATAGTAGCCAGAGCACCGAATAACTGACCTATCTCATCATTTGACATCCTTTTCACCACGACTGTCAGGTCGCCTGCTGCAATCTTATTGGAGATGCGAAGCATTCTGCCGATTGGTCTGGTGAGATATCTTGAAAACCATATTCCAATAATCGACCCCAATACTGAAAAAATTAAGATTACTATTATCAGGCCATTCCTTATTGCATAAATCGGATCGCTGAAATCTTCAAGATAACTTCCTGAAGCTATAATCCAATCCCTGGACTCATAATAAGTATATGCAACTACTTTATCCCTTCCTTCCCATGGATACTGGATATATCCTTCCTTTGTTTGTGTTATTTCTTTAATGAAATCATATTCATAGAGATTCTCCCCTTCCAGGTTCGGATGTATGATCAGGTTGCCTTTTGAATCAATAACATAAAGATAACCTGTTTTTCCCACGACTATGCTCTTCATCTTCTCTTTGATTTGATTTACGAATGGATCTTCAGGAATACCAACATACAAAATACCGATTATCTTCCCTGATCCATCCTTAATAGGTTCATAAGCTGTCATATACCATGCATTAACTACCCATGCTCTGCCGTAATATGTCTCACCGCGCATTATAACAGCATCATACACTGGTTTTGAAACTATTGTTCCTACCGCACGCGAACTATCGTTATTGATTACATTTGTGGAAATTCGAACAGCTTCATCCCCTATAACCTGAAATACAGTTGCTGTACCCCCTACCATATTTTTAACTGAATCTACAATCTCAAAGTTCCCATTCACTACGTAATTGTCGCCCAGCTGCATCTTGCCATTTACGATACTGGGTTTTCCCCTGGAATAGAATTGGGCTTTTGCAACTCCGAGTGAACTGTTGACACTATTCTGTGCAAGGGAAAATGTCATATCTACAGTATCTTTTTCCAGTTTAACCTGTTCTGTTAATTTATTCTGTATCTCTGCGTTTAATGAGCTTTGTGTTTCATTATAGGCATATAATCCTATGATGATCACCGGTATTATTGATAGAATCAATCCAAAAATTATAATTTTGTATTTTATGCTGATATCTTTGGTTTTCATAATATTCGCTCTTTCCAAAAATTTTAAGTTACATGACAAAATAAGTTTACCGATTTATAAATGGATTTGTGAAAAACGTGTGAAAAAAAGCAACTTCCTCATACGGTCGCTGCTGCCTCTTCTGTTGCTATCTTGTTTACATTGCGAAGTTCGTTTGCGCCAAGTATTTTATCAAGATCAAGGAGAATAAGCAGCCTGTCTTCCATCTTACCCACGCCTCGCACATATTCCGTGCCTATCTTATTGGCAATGACAGCAGGGGCCGGCTCAACACTGCTTTCAGGGAGGCGTATTACCTCACTTACTGAATCAACGATAAAACCCATCACTGTCTCGCCGATATCTGCGACAATGATGCCTGCGGTATCTTTGTGATATTTGTCATGCGGATGATCTCCTGCACGTTCATGATCTCTGTGGTTGTTTTTCAGTCATTATGTCCTCTTGTATTGACTTCTTTATACCAGTCGCAAACAATGCAACTGATCTGCTTTTGAGCCGCTGTTCCCTGTACTTTCCCACCACAGAATGTTCCCGCGACTTTCCAGCATTCTCGTCCGTAATGAGGACTGGCCTTACATACGCCTAATTCTTTCACATTAATTCCGCCAGGTTCCCTTCCGCATTTCTTGTATTCCCAACAATTTACAGATGCAATCGGGCCCTGACCGGAAGGACTGTTCTTCAATTCCAATTCAGCTTTTTTATCCTTTGATGCCTCATGTATATGTTTTGATTTTGTCGAAACACCATCATCAAGTTTGAACATATTCACTTCATTATGTAAATCCGAAGCCAATCTTGCCATTTCCTGGGCTGCGGCTACAAGCTGGCCCATTGTAGCTGCCTGCTCTTCAGCGACCGCTGATGTTTTCTCTGTGCCTGCTGCTGATTGTTCACTTATACTTGAAACATCCTCTACAGAAGAGGTTACTTCTTCAACCGAGGCAGACTGCTCTTCGGCGGTTGCCGCTATTTCCTGTACCATTGTGGCAACGTCTGCGGCTGCTTTGACTATCCCGTCTATGGCATTTACGGTATCTGTTATGTTCTTTGCGCCTTCGCCCACTGTCTTTGTTCCCTGTTCCATAGAGGTTACAGCCAGCTTTGTGCCCTGCTGTATATCTTTTATCAATCCTGTGATCTGGTTGGCAGCACTACGGGATTCTTCAGCGAGTTTCCTTACTTCATCCGCTACCACTGCAAAACCTCTTCCATGCTCTCCTGCACGTGCAGCTTCTATGGCTGCGTTTAAGGCAAGGAGGTTGGTCTGGTCAGCGATATTGGTGATAACCCCAATTATCTCGCCTATTTCCTGCGATTTACCCGCGAGCTGTTTGATAACAGTTGCAGAATTATCTACATTTGACTGTATTTCTGTCATCTTTTTCGATACATCAGTTGACATTCTGCCTACATTCTGGGCTATGGAACTGGCTGAACCAGCACTCTCAGAGGCTTTCTGGGCATTCGTAGCGACCGTCTGGATGCTCTCTGACATCTCTCTCATGGCACGGCTTATCTCAGTCATCTTGGATGCCTGCGAGTTTACGCCTTTTGCTATCTCCTGTGTGCTGCCCGATATCTGGTCAGTGGAAGCTTTCATCTGTTCGCTTGAAGCCGAAAGTTCCTGGGCAGTGGATGCTACTTTTTCTGCACTGGCCTTCATAGATGATATGAGTTTATGTATGCTGTTTTGCATAATCTGTATACCAGTGGTGATTTTCTCGAAATCTCCTCTTGCCTGCACTGATATATTCCTGGTCAGGTCACCCTGAGACATTGCAGAAAGCACCATATTAGTATCCGCGATAACAGCATTCAAATCGTTCGCCATGGTCTGGAACGTGTTTGAAAGTACACCTATTTCGTCTTTTGAATTATTGAGAAGCTTAACATCCAGTTTCCCATCTGATATCGTCTTTGCACCCGATATTAATTCATCCACAGGTTTTGTGATCAGGCGTCGAATAACAAAACCAATGCCCATACCTGATACTATAGCTAATAAAGAGAGTACTAAGACAGTGGTTTTTGCAGTTGAATTTGTACTTGCCATCTGGCCAAGCTGTGCTACTTTGTCTTCGCTGGCATCTTTTTCGAATTCAACTATCAGGGGCTCTATCGTATGGACGTAAGTTGTGAATTCTGCTGTTTTTGATGCTATATTGGCATCGATGGTAACCAATTTATCAAAAGTTGCCGTATATGCAAGTAATTTTTCATTAATAATATCCTTTTTATCCTGAGATATTTTGCTTGCTGCCAGATCTTTTATGAGTATCTTCTCATTGTCGTGCAGTGTTTTCTGATTTGAAACTTCATTTCGTATTATATAATTCTTTTCATTTCGCCTCAATTCCAATATTTCTGCATATAAGAGGCTATCCCCCTGATTTTTGATTTCAGTTTCAACATCACGGGCTTTTGTAATGAGTTCAAGCTGTACTCCTGAACTTTCATCAAATCCTTTTGTCTTATGGAGTTCAACAGTCTCAAGGAAGGCTTTTTCATAACCTTCTATTGCGGTTATTACTTTTCCTGCCATATCCTTTCTTTCCTGGGGGACATCAAGTTCCTGAATATCTTGCGCTTCTTTCTTAACATTCGCGACCGATGCTTTTACCTTATCGATATATGTAAGATCAAGACGCGCAAAAAAGTCTTTCTCGGAACGTCTTGCTTGAAGCATATTTACATCCATGGCAAGACTCTTTTCATTCATTGTGATCGTATTTTCGATCAGTTTGTTGTTTCCATTCTGGATTGTGTCCATTGTTATTACACTTACTACGGTTATTATTATAAGCAGGAGACTGACAAGGCCGAACCCCCCCAACAGCTTCTTGCTCAAAGACATGTCTTTTATATGTATCATTTCAGTTTATTCCTCCGATTTCATTGATTTTCTGATGAGTAAGTGTAAAATGTGTGAAAAAAGCAGCGCCCTTTAAGTGGTCGCTGCTGCAACTTCGGTGGCTATGGCATTTACATTATGAAGTTCGTTTGCGTTGAGTATCTTATCAAGATCAAGGAGAATAAGCAGCCTGTCTTCCATTTTACCCACGCCTCGCACATATTCCGTGCCTATCTTATTGGCAATGACAGCCGGGGCCGGCTCAACACTGCTTTCAGGGAGGCGTATTACCTCACTCACCGAATCAACGATAAAACCCATCACTGTCTCGCCGATGTCTGCGACAATGATGCGTGTATTCTCATTATTTTCTTTGCTCTCCATGCCCATTATCACATTGAGGTTTATCACCACGATTATCCTGCCGCGAAGGTTGATAATCCCCTTCACATATCCTGATGCCTGCGGTATCTTTGTAATATTTGTCATGCGGATGATCTCCTGCACGTTCATGATCTCGACACCGAACTCTTCGGTGCCGATATTAAAAACGACAAGCTGTAGCTCGTCGCCGGATTTTGCTTTTGCATCCTGTGGTTGTTGTTCTGCCATAACGTCTTCCTATTTTATAAGGTCTCCAAGGCTTTCTTCAGAAGGACTGTTCCTGGCCTCAGCTTCTTCTTTTTCCTTCTTTGTTGCCCTAACCTTTGAAGCTTGCTTGTATTCTTTTGTTTTTTCATGAGCAACTGCAGGCTTGGATTGCGTTTCTTTCGCATGTTTGGATTGCACTTCTTTTGCTGGTTTGGATTGCACTTCTTTTGCAGCTTTATTATCAGGAACTGGTTTAAATTCTATTTTGGCCGGTTCCTGTTTTATAGGAGCTGTTACAGCTTCACCGAGATTGAACTTGCCCACTTCAGCCTG
Source organism: Candidatus Methanoperedens sp. BLZ2 (assembly GCF_002487355.1). Lineage (GTDB taxonomy): Archaea > Halobacteriota > Methanosarcinia > Methanosarcinales > Methanoperedenaceae > Methanoperedens. The sequence continues at coordinate 55,048 of NZ_NTMG01000056.1, forward strand.
CAATTCATTTGATAGTTTTGCAAGTTCCTGGGCTGCATTCACAAGCTGCTCCATTGTAGCTGACTGCTCTTCTGCAGCTGCTGATGTTTCTTGTGTGCCTGCTGCGGATTGTTCGCTTATGGCTGATACATCCTCTACTGAAGAGGTTACTTCTTCGATAGAGGCGGACTGTTCTTCTGCGGCCGCAGCTATTTCCTGCACCATTGTAGCCACTTCTCCGGCAGCTTTAACTATCTTATTGATGGCGCCAACTGTTTCCCCGATGGTCTTTGCTCCTTCACCAACGGTCTTTGTTCCCAGTTCCATTGATGTCACAGCCTGTTTTGTACCCTGCTGGATATCTTTTATTAATCCAGTGATCTGGTTTGCCGCACCACGGGATTCTTCGGCAAGTTTCCTGACCTCGTCTGCAACTACTGCAAAGCCCCTGCCGTGTTCTCCTGCCCTGGCCGCTTCTATGGCTGCGTTTAAGGCAAGGAGGTTTGTCTGATCTGCGATATTGGTAATCACGCCAATAATTTCGCCAATCTGCTGGGATTTATTGTCAAGCTGTTTTATCATTGTTGCTGAATTATCCACGGTTGACTGGATCTCAGACATCTTATTTGCAACATCATCTGACATCTTGCCCACTTGCTGGGCTGTCGCGCTGGCAGATGTCGCACCTTCCGCAGCTTTCTGTGAGTTCGTGGCGACCTCCTGTATGCTTTCTGACATCTCCCTCATTGCACGGCTTACTTCAGCCATCTTGGAGGACTGCGAGCTTACTCCTGTGGCAATATCCTGTGTTGTATTTGTAATCTGGTCCGTGGAAGCTTTCATTTGCTCACTTGCCGCTGAAAGTTCCTGTGCTGTAGAAGCTACCCTTTCTGCGCTTTGCTTCATTGATAATATCAGTTGCTGCAAGCTTTTTTGCAGGTTATTTATCCCGCTTGTGATCTTTCCGAAATCACCTTTACCTTCAACCTGGACATGCCTTGTCAGGTCGCCATGGGACATCGAATCCAATACTTCATTAGCATCGCCAATAACCAGCCGGAGGTCTGTCTGCATATTGTTGATTGAAGTGGTTATTTTGTTGAAATCTCCTTTTGCATCCACCTGGACATGCTTTGAGAGGTCTCCTTCTGATATCGCCCCCATCACATTACTAACATCTCCTATAACGTTATTCAGGTCATTTGCCATGTTCTGGAATGTGCCGGAAAGTGTGCCAATTTCATCCCTGGATTTATTCTGCATATTGACATTCAGTTTGCCAGATGCAATATCTTTCGCCCCGAGGACAACTTCATCCACAGGTTTTGTGATAGCGCGGGAAATATATATCCCGATTCCAAGACCTGATACTATAGCTATTATGGAAAGCACTATGATGGTGGTCTTAGCGGTTGAATTCGTACTGGCTATTCCGGCAAGCGCTGCAGCCTGGTCTGCATCGGCATCTGTTTCGAATTCAGCTATTATAGGCTCTATTGCATGTACATAATTTGTGAATTCTGCTGTTTTGGATGCGATCTTATTATCTATATCCACGATCTTATCAAAAGCTTCTGTATAAACAAGGAGCTTGGCATTGATATCATTCTTTACATCCTGGGGCAGCTTGCTGGCCGCCAGGTGGCTCATAAGGATCTTTTCATTATCATGCAATTTTTTTTGATATGCTACATCCTGCCTCATTATGTAATCCTTTTCATTTCTCCTAAGTGTCAGCATATCTGCCATTAACTGGTCATCGTTCTGTTTCGTGATTTCTGCTTCAACAGCTTGCACCGCACTCCTCATTTCAAACTGCAATCCTAAGTTTTCATTAAGGCCTTTTGTCTTATAGAGTTCAACAGTCTCAAGGAAGGCTTTTTCGTAACCTTCGATCTCAGTTATCACTTTTACTGACATGTCCTTTCTTTCCTGGGGGACATCAAGTTCCTGAATATCTTGCGCTTCTTTCTTAACATTCGCGACCGATGCTTTTACCTTATCGACATATGTAAGATCAAGACGCGCAAAAAAGTCTTTTTCGGAACGTCTTGCTTCCAGCATACTTACATCCATGGCAAGAGCTTTTTCTTTACTTGTAATCGCATTATCGATCACTTTATTTGTTTCCTGGTTTATTGTGCCAAGGGTGGTTATGCTTACAATCGCCAATATTATAAGCAGGATGCTGACAAGCCCGAATCCGCCCAGCAGCTTCTTACTTAAAGACAAATCTTTTATACTTACCATTTTATTTCTCCATTAATTATATATCAGGTGCCTATTTGCCCCTTCAGATAAATTCTAATAACAATTTGAAATCCACCTATTTATAAATGGATTTGTGAAAAACGTGTGAAAAAGCAGCGCCCTTTAAGTGGTCGCTGCTGCAACTTCGGCGGCTATGGCATTTACATTATGAAGTTCGTTTGCGCTGAGTATTTTATCAAGATCAAGCAGGATAAGCAGCCTGTCTTCCATCTTGCCTACGCCTCGCACATATTCCGTACCTATCTTATTGGCAATGACAGCAGGCGCCGGCTCAACACTGCTTTCAGGGAGGCGTATTACCTCACTCACTGAATCAACGATAAAACCCATCACTGTCTCGCCGATATCAGCGACAATGATGCGTGTATTCTCATTATTTTCTTTGCTTTCCATGCCCATTATCACATTGAGGTTTATCACCACGATTATTTTGCCGCGAAGGTTGATAATTCCCTTCACATATCCTGATGCCTGCGGTATCTTTGTGATATTGGTCATGCGGATGATCTCCTGCACGTTCATGATCTCGACACCGAACTCTTCGGTGCCGATATTAAAAACGACGAGCTGTAGCTCGTCGCCGGATTTTGCTTTTGCATCCTGTGGTTGTATTTGCGCCATTACGTCCTCCTATCTTGTCAGGTCTTCAAGGCTTAAACCCGGAGGACTGCTTCCGGCATCAGCTATATCATCCTTACTTGATGCAGTGCCTGAAGTACTGTGTTCTTTCATTTTCTTCTGACTGCCTTCAGTTCTGTGTTTGGTAGTTTTTTGTTCTGCAGATGTGTGTTGTGCAGTCCTGTATTCAACAATCTTGCGTTCAACAGATTTTCGTTCACGTTCAGGTGCAGATTTGTACTCGACTTTTGCAGGTTCATACGCATTTTTTCGTTCTGTTACAGATTCACCGATATTGAACTTGGCAACCTCGACCTGCAATTCATTTGATAATTTTGCCATTTCCTGGGCTGCATTCACAAGCTGGTCCATTGTAGCTGCCTGCTCTTCTGCGGCTGCTGATGTTTCCTGTGTGCCTGCTGCGGATTGTTCGCTTATGGCTGATACATCCTCTACTGAAGAGGTCACTTCTTCAACCGATGCAGACTGCTCTTCGGCTGCGGCTGCTATTTCCTGCACCATTGTTGCAACGTCTGCTGCTGCTTTGACGATAAGGTTGATGCCGGTTACTGATTCTTTCTCCATGCTCTCTACAGCCTGTTTTGTACCTTGCTGTATGCCCTTTATCAAATCTGTGATCTGGCTTGCTGCGCCGCGGGATTCTTCGGCAAGTTTCCTGACCTCATCAGCCACTACTGCAAAACCCCTGCCGTGTTCTCCTGCTCGTGCAGCTTCTATTGCAGCGTTCAATGCAAGAAGGTTTGTCTGGTCTGCGATATTTGTTATCACACCAATGATCTCGCCTATCTGCAGGGATTTATTGTCAAGGTCTTTTATCAGAGTTGCGGACTTTGTCACATTCACCTGGACTTCCTGAGCAGTTTTATTAGCATTTGTTGCGCTATCAGCCGCTTTCTGGGAGTTCACCGCGACCTGCTGGACGCTTTCTGACATCTCCTTCATGGCGCGGCTGATCTCTGCCATCTTTGTTGCCTGCGAGCTTACGCCTACTGAAATGTCCTGCGTTGTGCCTGATATCTGGTCAGTGGATGCTTTCATTTCTTCGCTTGAGGCCGAGAGTTCCTGGGCAGTGGAAGCCACGCTGACTGCTGATTGCTGCACTTTTCCAAGCACTCCTTTTAAGGCATTGGCCATTGTCTGGATGGCTGAGGAAAGCTGCCCGACTTCATCTTTTGAGTTGTTCACAAGCTGTACTGTCAGGTCGCCTGCAGCAACCTTGTTGGCAGCCTGGAGCATTGCATCCATGGGTTTGGTGATAGAACGAGAAATATATAAACCGATACCTATTCCAATGATTGCAGCGATTATGCCTACTGATACGATTAGCAAAGTTGCATTTGAACCGTCAGCAGCAGCATGTTCTCCGGCCTCATTCATCTGGGTTACCTGCATGCTTTCAAATTCTGCAAGAGCTTCATTCAACTTTATTCTGGTTTCATCATATACCAGCATGGCTGCATCTACCCCAGCATCCTGTTTGTATCCAGCTGCTGTGATCGCATTCCAGAGCATTTGTCCTGCCTGTTTATTTTCATCCATCAATTTTTCGATCGTCGCTATATCCTGTTTTTCTTCTGCAGTTAATTGCATTGCTAATATTTTTGATTTAGTCGTCTCAAAATCTTGATAGGATTTATCCTGCTCTTTTTTGGCATCAGGATTTGCAAGGAGATGTTCTATATAGGCATCATTTGCTTGCATATTTGCATCTTTCATATCCTTTACAGCAAGGGTCATAACCACATGATCCCCTGTAATTTCATTGAGTTCAGTAGTTATTTTAGTGATACCATTGTACCCAACAAAACCTACAATACTAAGAAGTAATACAACAAAAGCAAACCCGCCGATCAACTTCTTGCTTAATGACACATCTTTTATACTTACCATTTTAGTTTTCCTCCATTGATTATTTTTCGATGTGGGAGAACGTCCCTTCAGATTGATACTGAATATCAATGAGAAATCTACCTGTTTATAAACGGATTTGTGAAAATGGTGTGAACTCGATAAAACGCTATTTGTTGGTGATAGAAATTTAGCTGGTGGAACTTTTCTCCGGCGAAATATTGAAGATTTATTGTTAGCTTATTGTTAGCTTATTGCTATTTTATAGATATCAAAAATGATCTTTAAAGCTATTTTTCTGCCATCATATTGCTAAATCGCTAGCCTCAACAATGATAAGGGTGCTCTCATCTTTGTCTTTGCTTATCCATTATCTCTATGCTGAACACTTTAAACCAATATTAATATCAACAATAGGCAAGACATTTCCTGTTGATGTTGAAGAAATTAGAATTGATTTCAGCGAACAGTCAAGAGAATATAAATTATAGGGTTAAAAGGTGATATTGCTGATGAATTTGGAGAAAGACTTAACTTTGCCAGACTTGAATATCAAAAATGGTATATAGTAAGATTGTATGCTATCAAGAGAGGACAGCATGTTGGAAATATTTTTTTTCCTGCTATTCTTGCTAATTTCTTAGCTAGCAAATTGCTATTCAACCATATTTCTACTATAGCAAATTGATAGCGTTGAGCCATTCAAATGTTATTCGTTTAAGCTTGCTTTGTTTAATCTGTCAGTCAATTTTTTTAGAAGACGATTTATATTTTCCTAACCTGCAGGGAATGGGATGTTTAGTCCCTTTAAGTAGATATTTAAGTGAAGATGCTATAAAAAAAATTGAAAAGAAAAGTCCGGCAAGAACACCTGTTGATATCGGGACAAACATAAAAGATGATTTGAACAATAGTATACGTTCTACACTGGGTTTTCTATGATATCATTGAACGCATGGAATTTGATGGTAAATTAAACCAGTCATTATTAAATAGAAATCAATTGGAAAACAATAAAAATAATTCTCATTTTCTTTTATTTGGCCTGAATCCTTCAAGGAAACGTGGAATTTCCGTAGCGCTACCTTTCTCTATAAATTTAGGCCGCTCATTCAATGAGGGTTTTTCCAGGTGAGTATCAAATCTGGCTTCCTCTTTTTGAATATTAGGATCAACCACTTTAGGATCGCTGACAACGACTTTCCTGATTGCCGGAGTTACTTTTTCAGGGGTTTTTGATCCTTCAATATTTTTATCCCTGCTGGTTTTCCCTTTGGTCTTACCGTCAGCATAATAGGAATCAGGCATTTTGATTCCTAATTTTGAAGCTCTGGCTATGAGATCATTATACTCTCTTAAAACCCAGCCAATTTCAGAATGGTTCTTGACCCCGACTTCAAAGCCAAGATCATATATTTTCTTTATGATCTGTGCCCTTTCCTTTTCTGCGCTTTTACTGATAATACGTAAAACCTCTTTATTTACTTTTAAGTATTTTTCCAACTTTTATACCTTTATCAGAAAACTCAATGGATCTCATTTCACAGTCATGTTTTGTCCCGCGCATTTTCAGGATTTGCAAAGCACGGACCATACTTCCCTGCTTATCCATGAAATTATGCAGGAATATCACGCCATGAGATGCGAATTGTTCGATTGTATAAGCATCGGGCTTTGTAAGCTCGGATAACAGGATAGTTGTGCATCCAAGAGTTTTCAGGTTACGGATGAACCTCCCGATGGAACGCTCTTCAGTTGCCGGGTTATGTGTTGTGAACCTGATCGAAGATAATGAATCGATAACCAATCTCTTAATGCCGGACTGCTGTACCTGTTTTTCCACCTCTTTGAATACGGAAAATGGAGTAGGCGCTTGATTCGCAGGGGTATCCCCTGACTGTTGATGATAATCAGGAGTGATAACATTTGATATCTCATCATATTCCCCATAATTTGCAGAAGGACCAAGATCTATAAAAAATAATTTTTTATTCTTGATAAGATCCACAATCTGTGGATTATATCTGGTCATATCTTCTATAATTGTTCCGATACTTTCGGATAATGCAATATATGCTCCTGCCTCACCTTCAACCGTTCCTGCTATGAGAAATTGGACGCCAAAAGTAGTCTTGCCGCTACCCGGGGAGCCGCTCAATAAGTATTGTCTTTCCTGCAGCAATCCTCCTTCGACAAGAGCATCAAATCCTTCAATTCCTGATTTTATTCTCATAATGAACCTCGTAATAAGCTAGTATATGTGATTAAATTTTTCTCTATATAAACGCAGTTGTGAAAAGTGTGTGAATTATCCTTAATAACCTGTACTATCAAAACTACACTAAATATAAATATACCTTCAATATAATTTATATAAAAAAATAATTACAAGGTGAAAAATGTTTGAGGATATTTCAGAAAAATTAAAAAAATTTAAGATGCCTGAAGAGTCCCTCATAAAGAAGATCGAACGCATCAAGAAGACCCCTGATGCCGCAATTTCATCAACTTCACCTTCAGCCTCTTCTGATGATGCTGGTTCTACCTCTGGTTCTCCATCACCAAATGTTTCTGATATTTCAGAGCAGGTCAAGAAAGCCCAGGAGGAAATGACCCAGAAAATCGAAGAAATTGTAAAATCCAAAACAGAACAACTTAGTACAAGTGTAGAAGCCATTAAAGAATATGACGTAAAGATAAATAAGCTGGAAGGCGCGGTTTCGATTACTAAGACCTCAGTTGGTGAATTTAAAGACAGGCTGGATAAAATAGATGAAAGTCTTCTTGAATTATTATCGTTATATGAAGTTGTTTCAAGTACTGTAAACCCTTTTGTAGGTGATAAGGGTATGGTTCCTAACGAGAAGTTAGACCAACTTGAGAAAAGGATTGATGTCATAAGCCAGAAACCGTCTGAAATCCCTGCGAATATCAAAGAAGAATATGATATTAAATTTAAAGCTCTTGAAGGAAGCCTGGAGGAATTAACGCAGTTGATAGATTCAACCCCGTTACAGCATGAAGATATGATCAAGAACGTTGCAGAACAGGTAATGGAAAGAATAAAACCCATGATAGACCAGATAAAACCAATGATCGAGCAACAGGTGCAGCAGACTGCCGCACAAACAGCATCATTGTCCACAGCGCCTGATAATGCCACAGGTTCTGTTGATTCCATATCTCAGGGTATACGATATAATGATGAAAATGTAAAACTACAATATCTTGATAATAAAGCTGAAACTTCGATAATACTATTGAACTGGATCGAATTCTTATTGGAAAAGGTAGGAAGGAACAATCTTTCCGAAGTTCTTGAATATTATATTGATATAGGCTGGATAAGCGAGGATGTCTGCGAGAAAATGATAGCATATGCTAACGGCATAGATTATTATGTGGAAAGGCCTACCTGGAAACTGCTTCCCGATGACCATACAAAATCCCTGATGTTCATTGAGCAGCTTAAAGGCAAGAAACTCGATAAGTCCATGCTATCAAAAGTTGAAAGGGATGTCGAAAAAGTGATCCGGACAAACGAAGTTTATGTTTCATAATAGCTTAATCATAGCTATTTGATAGCAATTAGATAGAAATTATATAGCATTAAACTAACATCACAATTCATTATCCAGAGATTTATTTACCATGCTATCAGTATAACTATTTTCATCTCTTTTGACCCATTTAAAATCAATCTTCTTGAAAGTCCTGCATAATTTCCTGGCTTCATTGAATAAAGGAATGAGATTATCACTTTTAACCTGGTATCGTCCTGATATTTGCCTGATTATAAGCTGGCTGTCCCCCCGCACTTCAAGCTCTTTGCATTCATAAGCATGTGCGAGCTTTAACCCTTCAATAAGAGCCTTCCATTCAGCGATATTGTTTGTTCCAATACCGATATTCTTTGAAATTTCACCCACTTTCTTCCCGTTATCCAATAACACTGCTCCAATCGCCATCGGCCCGGGGTTTCCCCTGCATCCACCATCAAAAAACAATACGCAGCTCATACCGGGATATCCCACAGCGGATACCAGCGCTCTGTTTCTTTTTCGATCGGCAGTTCTTTTTCCATAATGGAGCGAAGCCTGAATTCATATGATGAATCTCTTTTTTTCCCATCAGGCACAAATGGATAATATTTTCCCTGTTTGAAGTTATAAATCCAGAAAACTTCTTTTTCTCCCTTGAATTTAAAGACCGCACATAATAACTGCTCACCAAAACCGTGGTCTGTAAGGGTCTCACTTACCATATAGATCGTGCTAACAAGATCTTCAAAATCCGGGTCGGAAAGTATGACCCACAGGTACCCGTAAGAATCTTTTTTCATATTATGAAGGGTATTTGTTTCTTTGCAGCTTTGCGTAAGTAATTGATTTATCTCAAGTTCCGCATTCTGGAATCCCGAAGCTTCAAGCGGCTTGAAGCAAATTCCTGCGCCTTTCGATATCAGACCAAGGTTGGAACTGAGGGTGACATACGCTGTTGACATTGCAAAAAGTTTATCTGGTTTTGGCTCTGGAAGTTTACTTTTACCAAGAAGCGTATCAAGGAAACCCATTAAAACTCCATCCTGTGCTCCATTTCAGAAAGTGCACGAATGCGTGCTTCAACTGATGGATGCGTGGATAAGAGATTCATAATAGACTCACCGGAAACTGCTGGTATGATAAAGAACGCATTCATTGCTTCAACTTCCCGCAGATCACGTGAAGGTACACGTTCCATGACACCACTTATGGTCATAAGGGCTGAGGCAAGGTGTGACGGATGGCCTGTTATTATTGCCGAACCCCTGTCTGCTGCAAACTCCCTGTATCTTGAAAGCGCTCGTATGAGAAGGAAACTCAGGACCCATACAATTATCGATACTATGAATATGATTATAGCAGCTCCGCCGCCTTTACGATCATCCCTTCCGCCCATTCCGAAAAACAGCATGTTCCTCACCAGTAAAGCTGCCACCGTAGAAAGGAAACTTGCAATAGTGATCACAAGCATGTCCCGGTTCTTTACATGGCTTAACTCATGGGCAAGAACTGCTTCAAGTTCAGGCTGGCTCAATCTTTGTTTCAGGGATGTGGTAACTGCGACCACGGCGTTCCCCTGGCTCCTGCCAGTTGCAAATGCATTGGGAACATTACTATCAACAATAGCGATTTTCGGTTTTGGCAGATTCGCAATAGCACAGAGCCTTGATACAGTTTCATGAAGACGCGGCTCCTCCTGTTCTGTGACCACTCGCCCTCCAGTGCTCCAGAGTACCAGCGTGTCTGAAAAGAAGAACTGGGCAAACAGCATTAGCATCATAAATATCAGCAGGATGTTTGTCCATGCCCCGCCATAAGTCAATATTACTGCAAGAAAGAAAAGATACACTACCGCAAGCAGGAACATTGTTAATAACATACGAGCCTGAAGCCCGTAATCACGGTACCATTTTTTCATAATTCTATATTAGCTTTTCTTTGTTTAAAACTTTCTTTGATCCCTTTTCACTTTCACGGACAGTGTTATGAATCGCAGCGGCACATTCCCTGAATTGAACAGTGTATGCGGTGCAAGCTCTGGTATATACACAACATCATAACGTGATATTTCCTGTTTTTCATCACCTATTGTCATTATGCCATATCCTGAGAGGACATAATATATTTCTTCAAGCTCAGGATGAAAATGCAGCTCGATGCCCTTTCCAGGCTCAAGTGAAGTATCATATATTGCTGCCATGTTTTGTGCGTCTTTTGTAAGGTCAAGACCATTTTCAATCTGATTTACTCTCATATTCTATCTCATTTTTGTCAAGATTGTTATAATATTATTTAGATCCTATGATTATGTCATTCCCATAGAAATATTTCAATATGTTTTTCCAGGTATAACCTTTGTTCGCCAATGCATTTGCCTGGATCTGTCCCATAGCTCCTCTATTGTACGGATTTAAAGAAGACGGATTTGTTACCCAGCCGATACTGCTTTGTGCTATATTCTCCCCGCTTTTACCTTCATTGTAGGTTACATATCTGGCAAAATCACCAGCGCCGCTAACATAAAAACTGCAAATTATAACATTTCCCCATTTAATAACTATTCCATTAGTTTGTGAAACTGAATTTATCTCATTGTCTGTGAGAACAAGCCAGGGTTTATAGTTTTGGTCCCTGCTGTCATCATAAACATCAAAGTTTGTCCCGCTTGGATGCTCTTTCTTATAATAGGCGAATGTTCTTGAAGCAACAGCCTGGGCCTTCATGGATTCAAACGGTGCAATATCGTTCTCTGCAGCTACAACATATGGTAAATATTCTGTTTCTATATTTAAAACATCAATTTGACCGGTAGCAGATCTATATACTCTTATAGTCTCAACTGGTGTCTTAGGTCCTATGATTATGTCATTCCCATAGAAATATTTCAATATATTTTTCCAGGTATAACCTTTATTTGCCAATGCATTTGCCTGGATCTGTCCCATAGCTCCTCTATTGTACGGATTTAAAGAAGACGGATTTGTTACCCAGCCGATACTGCTTTGTGCTATATTCTCCCCGCTTTTACCTTCATTGTAGGTTACATATCTGGCAAAATCACCAGCGCCGCTAACATAGAAACTGCAAATTATAACATCTCCCCATTTAATAACTATTCCGTTAGTTTGTGAAACTGAATTTTTTAAGTTATTTGTAATAACAAGCCAGGGTTTATAATTTTGGTCCCTGCTGTCATCGTAAACATCAAAGTTTGTCCCGCTTGGATGCTCTTTCTTATAATAGGCGAATGTTCTTGAAGCAACAGCCTGAGCCTTCATGGATTCAAATGGTGCAATATCATTTTCTGCAGCTACGACATATGGTAAATATTCTGTTTCTATATTTAAAACATCAATTTGACCGGTAGCAGATCTGTATACTCTTATGGTATCTCCGGATGGGATTGATGTAAGAGTTGGTGTAGAAGTTAGTGTAGGAATTGGTGTAGATTTTACATAATGTTTATTTTCATAAACGGCAGAAGCATTATTAGCACTGGCCAGGATTAAAATTAAAATAGCTATTGCACTGAAGAAAATCACTATTTTTTTACGATACCAATTCTTTATTAATTTTTTTTCACTCATTTCTTTATCTCCTTATTTTTCAAATTCAGGTTAAATAAGGATATGAATCAGATTAATATTTACTTTCCCATAGTTTTTCATATTTTTCACATAGTTTTTCAACAGTTTTTAAAGGCTTGTTAAGAACATGCAGTTCTACCGGAACTGTCGAAAAATCATTCCATTTCCGGCAGTATAGACTGAGTTCAACTTTTTTAAGACTTTTATTACCTTTCGGGATCAATTTATAATGGATTAGCAAAAAGCTAACCTCATAATAGCTAATATCAAGAATCTGCTCCATTTTTTCATGCATAAATTTGATTTTTAAAGAAAAAATAGCCCTGATACCAAAAAGCCCATTTATAAAGAATCAAGCTCGTAAATGAACTATGATAAAGCTTTGATAAACTCAAAACTTTCGATTTATATATATAGCATCGATTACGTTGGCATTCGTGCGACTATGAAAAGTACGAGATTATCACTATCGGTCATCGTATTGGTGCTGACATTAACCTCCATTATCCCGGCTTCGGCTTCGGTATTTGATACGTTGGAGCAATTCAGGATTCCTGATTACATTCAGGTTCCTAAATTTAATTTCTCTATGGTTCCTGACTTTAATTTATCTATAGCTACTCTTTTGTTTTATGGAATGCTTTCCATACTGATCTTCCGCCTTGCCAGTTTCGGTTTTCTTTCTTTTGTCGACACTTTTATAAAACGGAAGGGAAAAATCGATAAATTCCTTAAAATGTCGATAATCATTCCAGCATATAATGAAGAGGTAACAATAGCCAGCTGTATAAAATCCATGCTGAGTCTGAACTATCCATCCTATGAGGTCATAGTAATCGACGACGGATCATCAGATAATACATTTAGGGAGGCATCGAAATATTCGGAAAAAGGCGTAAAAGTAATACGCCAGAAAAATACAGGAAAGCCCGGAGCCATTAACACAGGCATCCAGAACTCTTCCGGGGAGGTAGTGATTACAGTTGACGCTGATTCAAAGCTGCATCCTGATGCCCTTACATGGATATGCAGACGCTTTTCCAGTAATCCTCGCCTCGGTGCAGTGGCGGGCAATGTAAAAATAGATAAACCCACTGGATTGTTGAAGACCCTGCAATCACTTGAATACACTACGTCAATAAACCTTGGACGAAAATCCCAGTCTATGTTGCATTGTGTTATGATAGTGCCTGGTGCAATAGCAGCCCTGAAAACCAGTGTACTTCGTGAAGTAGGTTACTTCCCATCTGATACATTTGCAGAGGATTTTGATATTACTATGAAAATCTTAAGAGCAGGTTATCATGTTGAGTACGAATCCCACGCAATAGCTTTCACACAGGCGCCTGAGAGTGTGGAGGATTTCCTGAAACAAAGAAGAAGGTGGTATCGGGGTATGACTCAGGTTCTATCAAAGTACCAGGGAATGTACCTTAATCCCAGATACGGTGCAGCCGGAATTTTCGGAGTACCTTACATGTGGCTGGGGGTAAGCTCGTACTTGATAAACATGTTCTTGCTCTTCATGCTACTTATTGATACTTTTAGTTATATGGTAAGCTTTTCCGGGAATGATCTGAATTTGCTGGCTTCGGGAATGCTGACATACTGGGCTATGACTATCGGGATTTCAGTATATGCCGTAATCATAGACCCTATGCCAAAGCTAAGAGAACTAATTGCAAGTCCCCTATATCTGTTCTATAACGTTTTTATAGATAGTGTAGGTCTTATGGCATTAATCGAAGAAATACTGAACCTGGCTATGCGCTGGGAAAAACCAAAAAGGGAGGAACTAGAATAATGAATATTGGAATACTTGGAATCGGAATTGCGATTACATTCGCAATAATAGCACTATCAGCAGTAATACTGTACCTTGGCTTCAGGATAAAAGAGACTTTTCGGGAAGAAAAAAGCCTGAAAATCCAGTTTGCGAAAACATTTTTCTTGATCGGGATATTATTTCTGGCTGGCGGAGTGTTCTATTTCTTTGCCCAGGCCATAGCCCCTCAAAAACTCCCAAATGATAACAACGCATCTAAAATAATCGAATCCGGAGCCTATGCAAAAAATGGCTCTGTATATCTTGGAGTATCTTACCCTGCAAATATCAGGACAGATGATAGCTATACAATTTCATTCGTGACGAACAATCCTTCCACAAAAGTAATTCACAATGCTGCAATTAAATTAGTGGGATTAAGTCTTTTGGAGGCAAAGTCCAACTTTATAATCGTATCCGACAGTCTGTATTTGGGAGATATATCACCCGGAGAGACAAAAGGCTATCTACTGCTGAAAGCACCATCAAAACCCGTAATTCTTGAAGGCTCATTGATATTTCAATCAAAGGACACTGATACTGTAGCCCAATCTGTGAAAATAAACGTTCTTGAGACTGCTTTATTACCAGCACCGACTAATACTCCAAACTCATCATCTCCAGGGTCAAAAGGAATGCCGTGGTATAATATAATCTGGCCTTCTGCGCCTGCTTCATCAATATCCATATCTATACCCGCCTCTTCGACTCCTGCACCTAATCCGACCTCTACACCCACGCCCGCACCTAACCTGACACCCGGTCCGGCTGCTACTCCTGCATCCAATTCGACCTCATCAACACCCACACCCACGCCCGCATCTAACCTGACACCCGATCCGGCTGCCACTCCTGCACCTAATTCAACCTCATCAATACCCACACCCACGCCTGCGCCTACCCTGACACCCGATCCGGCTGCCACTCCTGCCCCCAATTCAACCTCATCAACACCCACACCCACGCCTGCGCCTACCCTGACACC
>NZ_NTMG01000034.1 GCF_002487355.1 Candidatus Methanoperedens sp. BLZ2
CACGTGCCGTTCTGAGAAGAGGGGGAGAGAGCAATCTTTCCTTCTTATTCGGCAAAGTTTGACCACTTTTTACTTAAAATAATTGCGCTGCAAAGGGATTTTTCATCTGCGTTCATCTGCGTTCATCTGCGGTTTCGGATTGGCAGGGCTTTTTTTTGTGGTGAAAGCATCGGCGCCAGGAATATTATGTTTTATATTTAATAATTATAAGGTGGGATTTCTATGCGACAGAAAAATAACCGGTTCGAATTCTGCTGGTGTTCTCATTAGAACATCTTGGAGGCGAGAACATATTATTCGTCCATTTCAATCCGGTCTATAATATTATCCTTTCGAGATGGATTCTTGCGTATGTATTTATACATTCAAAATAGAATCCAAGATGATAATATGAGTGAATTGAAAGTCCATATTCCGAATAATATCAAAAGTCAGCTTGAATCGACTGCCATAGACTGTTTTGGAAATAAAAATAACGCTCTGGATATCGCGGTATCGAAAGCAATTGAAGAATGGCTTGCAAAAGCTCACAAAGTCCTTATTTCACAGAAACCGCCAGAAGATCCAGTCGAAGCTATATGGGGTATGCTATCCCATGTTGAAAAATCTGGTGTCGAATTACAGCATGAAGCAAAAAGGATTCGTCTCAAAAAGGCAATGAGGTACAGGAATGTATCTGATTGATGCTAATATTTTTTTAGAAGTAGAACTTGGTCAAAAAAAAGGCGAACCTGCAAGAAAATTATTGAAACGATTTGAGAACGGTGAACTATCAGGATATATAAGTGACTTTCATATAGATGCTATTGTAATAGTTATGGAAAATTACGATAAAACCGGCAAAGAAATTGCAATTTTCCTTTCAAGCTTATTGAAGTATAGCGGTCTGTCAATTATTGAGATATCACTTTCAAGCAAAATAAATACTACGAAAATTATGGATATGTATGATCTTGATTTTGATGATGCATTAATATGTCAATGCATGAAAGAGAGAAATCTGAAAATGCTCATATCATATGATACACATTTTGATAAAATAGACTTTATTGAAAGGATAACTCCAGACAAACTTATCTGATCTATAAATGTATGTATCCTTTTCGAAACTTCTGAGGTTATGATCGATGAGAATGCTTGTTATCCCACTGTCTTCCTTTAACATAAATAACAACATCATCAAAATGATTTAAAGGAGTTCCTGAAGGTATCGCCATCGATCGACATGCTCCGGGTTAATCTGGCCTGACTCGTCATATTGCGCAGGTAGGCATCTCTGTCTGAGTCTGTATCTCCTTCGGAGCCGATATCGATAGTATAGATGACCGGAACATTGAATGCTACGAGATAAATAAGATACAGAAGTATTAATACTGGGCTGGCAGCGACGATTCTGTAGAGCAACGTTTTCATTTTAATACCACCAATTAGCACCTGAGCCATCAGATTTTATAACGGCTGAGTGTCATATCATTGTACAGGTTAATATCTTTTGATAAATTATGACGCCTTAAAGGTTATGGAATACTAATGAGATTATGTTGCTATTGTTCATGAGCATGAAATTATGAGATGAAAATAAAATTTAATAAGTGTTATTTGTGCATTTGATGATATTTCGGTGGATGTGTTGCGATTGTGATTTGAGGTTGTTTCGCCTGAATAACATTTATATCTATTCAAAAACGATGTTGGTATAATATGGAGAAACAAGCAGAGATTATAATTTCTGGAAGGGTACAGAAAGCCGGTTTCAGGGATTTCATTGATGAAACAGCTTTTAATCTCAACCTTAATGGATATGTAAAAAATCTTGATAACGGGACTGTTCATGTCGTTTGTGAAGGTCAAGAGAACAGCATCAAAGAATTCATTGAAAAGATCAATATCAGGCAGTATCCAATTAGTGTAGAAAAAATCGATATAAAATACAAAAATCCAACTGGAAAGTTCAAAACGTTTGAAATTATCAGAAGTGAGGATTTGACAACTGCTACTTATGAAAGAATGGACGCAGCTGTGAGATATATGAGAGAAATGAATACTAATCTCGGTCAGAAGATCGATGGGCTTGGGGAAGGATTAGGTCAGAAGATCGATGGGCTTGGAGAAGGATTAGGTCAGAAGATCGATGGGCTTGGAGAAGGGTTAGGTCAGAAGATCGATGGGCTTGGAGAAGGGTTAGGTCAGAAGATCGATAAAAGCAGAGTAGATATTGTATCTGAGATTCATTCCATGAGAGATGATTTCAAATCTCATTTTGATGAAAGGCTTACGAAAATGGAATTCGAATTAGCTGAAATAAAAGCCAAGGTCGCTTCGATCAATTATGCATCATCTTCACAAATGAACTCAAAAATTGGGGGCCAAAAAGCAAGATAAGTTTTTTTATCTTCGGCTTCACAAACGAGATCAATGGACCACAGGACTGGCTGTTGTCATTTTGCAAAAATTTAATATATGATATGAATAAAAACCTTGTGTTGTTACTCTGTATATTAATCGCTCTTTCCATTTATAGCGCTGCTAATATTGAAAAACACCCGAATGATGCCTATATAATAAAAAATTATAATAAGTATGAAGAAAAGCAGATATTTTTACGCGCTACTGTGCTTGATGTTCAAAAGAACTATGAAGAGTTTACTATAGACGCAAATACCGCAGGTATGGCTTACAGGATCTATGTGAAGGATATTTTGCTTGACTATGTTCCAAAAAAGGGCGATTTTGTTGATATCAGGGCTATTTCCCATCTTGACAAGGGCTATGTAGTTGCCCTGGAAGCACATGTGCGAACAGGCCTTGAACATAAACTGCTCTTTCTGCGCTCCCTTGCTGCAATACCCGTCGTGCTATTCCTGCTGTGGCGTGAGCATCACCAGCTTGCCGGAGGTTCCTGATGCCGGACTGGCTTACCCATGTATTATTTGCCTGGGCATTATGGAATATCCTCTCATTAAAGTTCAATATGCCTTTCATAGGAATATTTATTACCGGGAGCCTTCTTCCTGATATTGATAAAGTAGAAGTGATGATCCCCTTTAACGCTGAGCCCTTCTTAAGCGTTTTTCACACACCGGTTGGAGCTCTTATCACTTCAGGTGTTATATCGATGGCTATCTTAAGGGACGGGCAGGCCCATGTCTTTCTTGCGCTTGGCATCGGCAGCATATCTCATCTTCTGCTTGACCTGATGGTAAAAAGCATGGACGGCCGGGTGATGCTTTTCTTTCCGTTCTCATTTGTATCGTATTCTCTTAATATAATCGCCCAGGAGGATTTTATGTTCCTATATCTTGCAATGGCTGTTTTTTTGATGTCGTTCATTGTAATGCGATATCATGGGGATGTTAAAAAATGAGGTATATTTCAGGAAATGCTCTCAGGTGTGCTGCAAAAATTATCGGCAAAACGGATACGACCAGCATCCTTTTCCTTCTATTCCTGGTCATCTGCGGATTCCTGCTCAGGATCTATCATCTGGGTGCGCCGTCTTTCTGGCTGGACGAAGCGATCACTGCCAACGCCGCCGCAGCTCTGGCAGCGCATGGAACTCCCGCTTTTCCATCGGGTTTTATCTACATTAGGTCTATTCTCAACACATTCTTCATAGCACTCTCATTTATGATTTTTGACGTAAGCGAGTTTTCAGCCCGCTTTCCCAGTGTAATTTTCGGAACTCTTATGATACCGCTGGTTTATAGAATGGGAGCCAGGTTGGGAAACAGGAAAATAGCGCTTATTGCAGCTTTATTTACAACCTTTTCAGTTATTGAGATCGCCTGGTCAAGACAGGCAAGGATGTATCAACAACTCCAGTTCTTTTATCTTGCATCTATTTACTTCTTTTATGAATTCAGCTCCAATGATCCGGCTATAAATATCAAGAACAGGAGATATCTGTATCTCTTACTAACGATCCTATTTTTCATTGGCGCCGTATTGAGCCATGAATTCGGATATGTGTTGATCCTGGTGTTCATACCATATTTTTTAATAGCTAATTTTGATGTGATAAAGAAAAGATGGAAAGACTATATTGCCGTGAAATATTTTATTGGCCTGGTCTTTTTCATCCTGTTCCTGGTATTATTCCTGAAATTCATGGGGTCGGATTTTCCTCATGTAATATCCTATGTATATGAAAATATCTGGCTTCAGGATGATGGATACTTTGAAGCATATCTCAAAAATTTGACAGCTGAATTCTCTGTTTTTTTCTACCTGGCAATATTTGGAGCGCTGTTGTCCATTAAAAAGAACTGGAGGAGCGGATTGCTCTTGATAATGAGCTTCGTCATACCCTTTTATATCATCTCCTTCTATGTCACACTGCCTGGCACCCGATACCTTTATTTCATTTTTCCGATCATTCTGATTTTTTCTTCTTATTTTTTTGATTTCGTAATTGAGCTCGCCCAAAAATATGGTAAAAATAGCTCAGCAAAAATTGGGTCAACCCTCATAGCTCTCGTAATCATTTCTATGTTATTGATGATGGCATACTCGCCTCAGGCATTCACGATCTTACCTGAAGAGAAATATTATCTTGGGATTAATGCCCCACAGACGGATTTCAAAAAAGCATATAGCTATGTCAAAGAAAACATGCAGATTAATGATGTGGTAATCGACACTTGGCCTGCTGTCTCACTATTTTACATGGGTAGATCGGATTATTGGCTGAAGGTTGAATTTTTCGGCATCGATCGGAGCATAGATAGTATTTTAGTTAACAATGGTCAAAATGAAGTATATGCAAACTCTCTGGTCATTAAAGATCTTGATATGCTAAAAGAAATGGTTGCAAAACATGACAGAGGTTGGTTAGTCATGGATAATACTGCCCGGATTCTTATCTCATCAGATATTAAGGAATATATACGTGAAGAGCTACAAATTGAATTATCTGATGAAAATATCAGGGTTTATTCGTGGGGTATGAAAATCTGAAGGAAAAAAGAAGATGTACTGGAAAAAAAACCAGTACTAAATTTTCTCTAATTTTACATTATCTATGAAGTAGTTGTCACCCGCAGATGCATATGGCGCTAGCCAGAACATCAATCTTCCATCGTTAACATTACTGTAGAAACCATTCGTCGTAAATTCGACAGTGAAAGTCTGCCAATCTGTACCAAGATCAAAGAATTGACTCAGGCCATAGTTGGTATATGGTGAACCATGCTTCAATAAATTTACCGCCAAATCGTGACCTGCTGTTGTAGAATATGCATCAAATGTCAGTCTATATTTCGTATATGGCTTAAGTGATAAACCCATCTGGAAAAGCTGGATATTCGTGCCCTTGATAGTCACTCCAATATGTGCGATTTTTTCAACCTGATAACCGTATCCAATGTCTTCTACAGTGAAAAATCCTTTACCGTTAATATAGAACCACCAATCATCAGTTCCAGATTCAAATCCGGGGTTCATGATGAGATTAATTGAGGTCGTTGGATTGACCGTCAATGTTGCTGCATTGCTCATGATGATATCTGCCGCATTTGACACAATGACGCGATAAGTCGAACCATTATCAGATAAGATCGTTGCAGGGGTAGTATATGAAGGACCTGTTGCACCAAATATGTTTGTACCGTTTTTCTGCCACTGGTAGGCTAATGGTGCAGATCCGGTAGCTACCACAGTGAATGTTGCGGTCTGGCCTTGGGAAACTGCCTGGTTCGACGGATGCGTTGTGATAATTGGAGGAATGGGAGGAAGTACTGTAAGGGTAGCTGGATTGCTTGTTACACTCCCTGCAGAATTCGATACAATAACCTGAAACGCTGCTCCATTATCAGATAGTGTTGTAGCCGGAGTTGTATATGTAGAACCTGTTGCACCAAATATGTCCGTACCGTTATTCTGCCACTGGTAGGTCAATGGTGCAGTCCCCGTAGCCACCACATTGAATATTGCTGCCTGGCCTGATGCAACTGTCTGGCTCAATGGATGCATTGTGATCGCTGGTGATATAGGAGTGGAACTTACTTTTTCTAATTGAACATCATCTATATAGTATATGTCACCTGCTGCCGCATATGGTGCAAGCCAGAATTGCAAACGTCCATCGTTCACTGTACCTGAGAAACCACTTGAGGTAAATTCAGTCGAGAAAGTCTGCCAGCTCATGCCCAAATTCGCTGTAAAGTCTGGTGCATAGGCAGTATATGGCGAACCATGCTTGA
>NZ_NTMG01000001.1 GCF_002487355.1 Candidatus Methanoperedens sp. BLZ2
TTAGAAAGACTTCCCACATATGTAATCCTTATTTAAAATAATTTCAAGTTATTTTGATATGATAGGAACCATAATCGTGGTTAACAATTTAGACTATCGACTAAGAATCTGCTTCGAAAAAACAATTAGCTGAGCGCTTCAATTCTAAACAGCATTATAATTATCGAGTGTCTTATCCCAAAATCAATATTCTCTATTATTTTAGAAATATTTTCCGAAAAAGTATAGCGACACGAGATAAAACACTCTATGACAAGCTCATCCTATTTCTCGCGTTGAATTTTGTCAATACTTTCTTTTTGTGTTTTTGTGAAACTTCAGTATATATTTGAGTCGTAATAACGCTTGCATGCCCCAGAATCTCTTGGACTGCTCGTATATCAGCTCCATTATACAACAACATTGTTGCCATAGTGTGTCTCAAGCAATGCGGTGTATAGTGGTTCATGATCTTTGCCTTCTTACAATATTTTTGGAAGATATTCTCAATGGAATATATGCTTAGTCTTTTCTTATCTCTATTTAAAAAAAGTGCCTGCACATCTGTTTGAATATTTTTTCTATGAATTAGGTATTCTTTTATAGCATTCAATACCTCATCGCTCGAAATATAAATTATCCGTTCTTTTCTACCTTTTCCAAAGATTAGAATAGTTCTTTCCTGGGGCTTTATGTCATTAACATTTAGCATTACTAATTCACCAATACGCATACCCGTGGAGAACAGGATTTCCAATATTGCGCAATCACGATAAGCTCTAATCAGATTATTATTTTTTAAGTCTGAGTCGCTCCTTTTTTCCTCTGGCTCCTGTAAGAATTTTATTTCATTATAGGATGCCATTAATAATTTTTTAAGTTCTCTTTCAGACAATACCTTGGGCAATCGTTTGGCAATTTTATATTTTTGCCTTATCTTCCTTGTAGGCGAATCAGCGATTACTCCTTCTTGTTCAACAAAATTAAAGAACACTTTGAGTGTAGCTATTTTTCTTTTAATGGTCGAATCTTTGTAATGATGGTTCTTTTCTAATAGCTCGATGAATTCTCTCACATTTTCCGTAGTAATTTCTTCGATCTCTCTTTGTTTGAATATTTGACTAAAGATCTTTAAATCACTCTTATAGGCTTCCAATGTCCTTTCAGATAAATTTCTATCCACAACTATTGCATTTAGGAATGTCTCGACACAAGACTCGATTTTCATTTTATCATCTCTTTTATTTTCATACAGATAGACATCCTTCGATCAAAAACTAATAAGGAAGTTTTTTTCCCTAAGTTAATGCAAAAATACTATAATCATCGGTCTATTGATTGTCAACAGGTAATAGGATTTTCTTGATTTGCCATTTTTGAATACTTTTACTCTCTATCCTATGGCTTTTATTGTTGCCAATCTAAACCAGATTAATTAACAGAAATGAAATTCATGAATAAATATTTACTCCCACAATCTCCCTTTTTTGTATCGAGCGGTTGGAAAAAGATGTGCATGGATATCAGGCAGGATTTAACTTATGAATGGAAAACAAGGAGCATTTCCCTATAAAAGGAGGCTGGATATCCCCACATCTTCAATGAGTAAGGCATCACCATAAAATAACTTGCGCCGAAAATAACATGCCCCTCTCTCCTCTAAAGGCGGCGCCGTTCCTTCCGGTTATGCTCACATTCAACGCACTTTTGCCGGCATGGCACTGGAGAAGAGAAAAATCGTGAGATGGAACGCTGATTGCGCGGATAACGCGGGCGCGCCGAGCAAAGCTCATACTCGCCAGCTGGTGCAAATCCAGCATG
>NZ_NTMG01000042.1 GCF_002487355.1 Candidatus Methanoperedens sp. BLZ2
GATCGCCCGAAGGCATGGTAAGATTAGCTTTGAACTTATTTAAAGCCAGCGCCGTGCCTGATGAGGGTAGCAAAGAAAAGAAAATATAAAGGAGAAATAAAATATGAACGAAAGTAAAGGAATGCAATTAGGCGCGGTGCTTGCGGCAACACTACAACTTTTTGTAGTATTTGCATCAACACCCGCCAGTGCGTATGAGGATACTGGACTTAAGTGGGCAGGAACATCAACTGAATATGGATGGGACTGGTGGGGGTCGATACCATCTGATTGGAAACCTGCAATAAGAGAGGCCGCATCTACTTGGAATGCTGCAGGTTCAACGTTCAGGTTCAGTGAAGACTATTGGACATCAAATATATATAAAGATCAACTTGCTGCTGACAAACAGGCTGAGACGACTACGACTGTTTATACCTGGGACCCAAATACAATTATAGATGTTGAAACAGTGTTTAATAGCAATCTAGAATGGTCAACAACAGGAAATCCAGCTCCTTGGCAATCAGATGTTCAGGATGTAGCCACACATGAGTTTGGTCACTGGTTAAAATTGGGTGAGACTCCTGATGAGTGGACAAACACCATGTATAATGAAGGGTGGGGTACAATCGGGAGACGAACATTAGAACAGGACGATATAGATGGTATAATACACATATATGGAACGTAATAACTATAATGAGGAGATACAATATGAAGAAATTACACATAACGATATTGCTGGCAGCAATACTTATTACTGGTGCTATGGCATTAATTGATGCGAATACAGAAGAACCTACTTTTGCCGTAAGTTCAGCCTCATGGACCAAAGCTGTATTTAACAACTCACACCTAGCAGATAGATCAGATAGTATTATCATAGGTCGTGTTATAGAAATCCTTCCAAGTAGATGGAATACCCCAGATGGGATAAAACCGACATCGGACTATAAAATGGCAACATCAAAAGAAGAATTCTATAAACAACGAAAAGCAAAAAAGATCTATACAGATGTAATTATTAAAATAGATAGAATAATAAAAAATAAATCAACTCCGGCAATGATAACTGTGAGGACAATTGGTGGGGAAGTAGGAGAATATGGAATGGAGGTAGAAGATGAGGCTAAGTTTGAAGCTGGTGAGAATGTACTGCTGTTTCTTACAAAAGAAGATATGGATACGGATAATAGTGCTGGAACCCACTACAGAGTATATGATATGAAATATGGTAAGTTCAGCATTACAAATGATAATCAAGCAGTAAGACCCGGTCTTCCCGAAGCACACAAGAAAATACCTCTTGAAGAGTTGTTGAATTCCATAGGGACTCAATGAGTCTCTTTTTTCATTTTTTATGAAAACTAGGAAACAATCATCTGTGAAGAGAGTTTATATTCTTTTTAAATACGATTTCATTATTGCCTGAGTTCCCACAGTATTAGGCACATGAGTGCCGTCTGCGCTCGTTATCCCAAATTTATCATATGCCTAATTAGGCACAGCACAATACCTGATCCTACTTCCGAAAACCAAATAGTATAGCTGCATTGATAGTATTATCTTAAATATTTGTGCCGAAATTAATAAAATCATGTAATTTCCATGCATTTTTCTCTGATATCTGACCTGATGCGATCGCTCCCTTTGGCTTGCAGATTTTATCTATTTCAACATCATAGATATCATTTATGATATCACATGCACCATGGATCAGTATTCCGGCAATGATCCCGATAGCTGCCCTGTAATCCCGGGTGCCAGGGACTGCGCATGTTACTGCTACTACAGAAAGGTCAACAATACTGCTTTTCAATTTAAGGATTAATATATATGGATTTTTTAAAATCATTCTTATTCCCCCGTGTTTAATTCATAAAAATATGAATTATTTGTTGTAATTTAGCACCATAATTGTTTATTTAAACATTTTCTTTTTAGTTTTTAGTAATATTGATATAAAAACGATAGATTTAAATATTATACATGAAAATAAGTTGGTGTACGGAGAAAATCTGTACATAAGAATGGGTCGGTAAAGTTGGCAGGTTGGGGAGAAAAAATCTCTGATAACTGGATTTTACAACCCATAAAAAACGTGGGGTTCAGCGGTTCTGCGAGAGCAACTGAACCCCGGATCGCCCGAAGGCATGGTAATGTTAGCTTTGAACTTATTTAAAGCCAGCGCCGCGCCTGATGAGAGCAGCAAAGAAAAATATAAATGGAGGAATAAAAAATATGAAAAGTAAAGGAATGCAATTAGGTGCGCTGCTTGCGGCGATGCTGCTGTTGAGCATGGCGTTTGTGCCGGCGGCAAGCGCCCAAGGTGCGCCTGAGAATAAAGATAAAAAAATTATTGAGATAAAACAGCTTAAACCTGAGGCTGGCAGCGAGGTTATATTAGATTCGCTTCAGGCAACTAAATGGTCCGATGGTTCTGTAAAGATAAGTGGCAGTGGCGAAAAGCAGGTTGGAGCACCAGCTCAATACTTTCATTGGGAAGTAAATATATCAAAAGGTACTTACAAAACAACAAAACTTGCCGTAGCAGATTTAAGAGAAACTACACCCATAATTACCAACGTTGAAATAAATAATGGCAAATCAAAATCGATTCCAGACGAATCTGCCGCAATGACTACTGGCCAGCATTCAGCAACCGTGCTTGTTGTGACAGATGACCCACCCGGAGAAGACTTGGCAAAAACAACTCATCAATTAACATGGACGATCAACACCGATGGAACTGTAGATTTTAACTGGCGCACTTCGGGTTGCTGGGCTGCCAATCCATCTTCTTTAGATACGCATTGGTTTGTGGATTCATGCAACTTCTTAGGTAGCGTCACCTATTCTTCCGGTCGAACCTCTCTATCCTCTGAAGTTAATAGCAAATTCCATAACTATGACTGGGGTTTTGATAGTTGGGTTACTTACGCCGAACATTGGAGTAAGATACAGGGAAGAAATGATTCCTGGTATGACTATTGGTGGGACACCACTCATTCTGGTGAAGATTGGTTTTTGCTTGATGGGGATGTGTATGCTAGCTAATGCACCTCCCGTTTTAATTTGTTACTGGATATAATATGCTTCAAACTTTAATAACTTTTTTTTGGAAGAATTATATTTATCTGCTATTTGCTCTTACAATTGTAATATTATTTCTAATGATCAAAGTAAGAGCTGAATCAAAACGAGCATCCTTTGACTCTGCTACTTTATCAGTATCAGATATTTTACTGGTTCTATCTTTTCTTACGGTCTCAGTAAGTGGGTTGCTGGTACTTCTTGATATAGAAATTTTCGGACGGATTTCGTTAAGTGAACCACTTAATTATGTGGTTCTTTCCTTTATAATAATTTCCATAACAGGATCTTCAATCATAATTATAAAAAAAAATGTTAGACACCAGAAAAAGATACACGATTCCGCCTCTCTTATATTTGTAAGTGCTTTATTGATCCTTTCTTTTTTAACCGGATTTTCCATTGGAGCAAGACTTTCTTTTATTAATTTAATATTGACCTTATTTTTATTAGCGAAAGCTCAAAATTATCGATCTGTTTTTTTTATTGCCTTAGTGTTTAATCTATTCTTTTTAGCGTCGTATTTTTTATTTTAGATTCTTTGAACTATAAAAGATTGGTTTGTATAGGAGCGCTTTGGGGAGTCGTATCTTTTAGCATAGTTGCTGCTATTCAATTAAATCTCATCAAATTACCGTATTTTGCTGTTTTTACTGTGATTACTGGTATAGTAGTTATTGCGGCAATAGATGGAATCTGGCAACTGTTCAATAGACTACGAAAGTATATGCGCCGCGCTTGATGAGGGAGAAAAAAAGGAAAAAATATAAAAAGGATGAAAAAATATGAAGAGAAAAAAACTGCTTTACATGAGTTGGGTCATGCACCGGGTGGTCACAGTTATGATCCCAATTTAATGGCTGATGGATTAAGATCATATACACAATTAGGGCAGCACGATATTGAGGACTATAAATATATATGTAGATGATAAATATGCTAACGAAAACTAAAATAAGTATTGTATTTGTAATACTGGCAGGTTTGATCGGCACAGGTCTCTTGTTCATGCAAACAAATGGATACAATAGCGGAGAAATCAGCTATAGTAGTGGTGATGTTGCATTTAATGTTACCGATGACCGCGAATTAGTAAGTTTTGCAGATAATGTATTCATTGGAAAGGTTATAGCCCAAACTGGAAATAAAGCAAACACTCCACCACCTGAAGCTGGCGATACACCAGGTTTTTCGCCACAAACGCAGTTTAGCATTGAGGTTGTTGAGAATATAAAAGGAAACCTCAGCGGAATGATCATAGTGAGCCAATATGGAGGATACAAAGAGAAAGGAGGAGTGAATGAATTACATCTCATCGAAGGAGACAAACTTCTGGAGCCGGGTAACACTCATCTGTTTGCTACCAGATTTAATGATATTGATGGATGGCATACTATAATTGTACCCAACTGTGGTAATCTTCCTGTTACAAATCAAACAGATCATCAAAATAAGGTAGAAAGATTTAAAAAAGCATATTCACAGGAAATACCTTCTAAGTTTTAGCTATCTATGAAGGAACAGAAAATATAAAAGAGAATAAAATATGAAAAATGAAAAAGTGTTGATAATTGGGATAATACTCGGCCTTGTAATTTTCGGCATACTTGAATTATTAAATATTTCTGGAACGATTTCCCGGGGGACCATAAGCGCAATTCTCGTGGGCATAACCATTGGCTTACTGATAGATAATAATCCAATTAGGCACACATTTATTTCGATTTCCATATATAATTTAATCGCCTGGACAGCAATAGCTATATTTGATCCCGAGGCTGATATTCTGTTTGGATCCGGGAAAGCAGTTGTAGGTGTATTTATCGGTTTTATGGTAATCATGATTGGTCTATTTTCAATCATTGGGTCGTTTAGTGCATTTGTTACATATAATCTGAGAAAGAATAGATAGGAGCTTTTATGAATCTTTCAGAAATAGGAATTATTGGGGAAGATGAAATATTAAGAGGTTCAAGGAATAAATATACACTAAGTGGATTTTTTATCTTTCTTTTTGTAGTAATAAACCATTACAGCACATCAATATTATCTTTGTTCTCTTTTAAAAGCAATGCAGACATCCCATTTTATCTGATTTCTTATTTCATTATTTTATTTTTAGGCCCGTTTCTAATCATGATGGCATCTTTTGATATCATCAGTAATGAAGTAGAGACTGGTTCAATAAGATATATTATCTCAAAAATAGACAGGGCTTCATTTGTATTGGGCAAATTTTTGGCTTTGTTTATAGTATTTGTATTTGCTTTATTTGCGATTACAATTATAAATTTATTCTATACATATTTTTCAAATAATACAATTCAATTAGGTACAGCAGTTCTATTTTGGGGATTTTCAAGTCTCTATTTGGGATGTTTTATAACTATCTTTTTATTTATTTCAGCTCTGTCAGAAAACAATCGTACTTCTTTGATAATGTCTATTGTTTTTCTGGGTATTTTATTTTTCCTTCTTATTCAAGGAAATGACAGCTTCCTAAAGTACTTTACACCTTTTTCTTACGGTATTAATAATATAGGGTTTTTCGGAAAATCCACACATGTGATTGATTTTTATGCATTATTTAAAAACACCTTTGCAATGATCATTTATGAAATAATATTTTTATCAATGAGTTTATTTGCCATTAAGAGGAGGGATTTATGACCTCGATCATCACAACAGAAGGTCTATCTAAAAAGTATGGCTCCCAATTTGTTTTAAATGATGTTTCATTGAATGTAAAAAATAAGGATATCTATGGATTTTTAGGTGAAAATGGGGCTGGCAAAACTACTACTATAAAATTATTGTCCGGTCTTTTGATATCTACAAGCGGAAAGATCATTATAGATGATATGGATATGGATATTGAATCAAACAATATAAAAAAAATTATTGGATTAGTCCCTCAGGATTCGAGTTTTTACGATAGCAGAAACGCATTGAGTCATATGATCTATTATGGAAGATTAAAAGGATTAACTAAAAAAGATGCCCTGGAACAATCAAATATATTATTAGACAAAGTTGGTTTGAAAGAGGCAATGAAAAAAAATGTAGGTTATTTCTCACATGGTATGAAAAAACGCCTTGCAATTGCTCAGGCTCTTTTGAACAAACCAAAAATATTAATTCTCGACGAACCAACAAATGGGCTCGATCCAGCCGGAACCCGACAAATAAAAGAAATACTTTGTGAATTCAACAACAATGGGATTACTATAGTCATTTCGTCTCATAATTTGTTGGAAATACAAGAAATATGTAATAGAGTTGGAATTATACATAAAGGGAAAATAATTGCAGAAGACAAAATAGAGACAATTCGACATCTTGAATCCAATGGTGTGGTAACAGTGGGAGTTTATAACCTATCTCATAAGATAATAAATTTGATAGAAAGTTTGGAGTTTGTAGTTAAAACTGAGTTAAAAGCTGAAAATATTTTAGATATATTTGTGAATTCTATGGACGATACAAAACCAGAGATTAATAAATTAATTGTTGAAAATGGTGGAAGAGTTTTCAAGCTTGTAGAAAATTCACTGTCTTTGGAAGATGCTTTCTTTAATATCACCAATTCTTATTAATGGAGAAAAGATTTTGTTTGAACCCGCATTAGAGAGATATAATATCATATAGTCCGATTTTGAATTTTAAGTGGAGATAATGTGAAAACAATAATAACTCTTGATGAAGCGCTTGAAAAAATAAAGCAGCTTAAAAACACATATTACTTCAGGCGTGAATCAGAAAAGGTTGCTCTTTCTGACTCTGTGGGAAGGGAAATCAGTGAAGATATTATTGCGGATTCCATGTCCCCGGCATTCGATATTGCCGCAATGGACGGATTTGCCGTTAGACATGAGGATGTTTATCCGCTAAAAATATCCGGGAAAGTATACGCTGGCGACGGCATTACAAAGATAAAGAGCGGCGAGGCTATGGCAATCGCAACAGGGGCAATACTCCCGGAAGGTGCAGATGCCGTGCTGAAAATCGAAGATGCAGACGTTCAAAAAGATATCCTTTATGGGAAAGCTCTCAAGAAATGGGAAAACGTATTCCGAAAAGGCTCGGATTACAGTGCCGGGGACAGGATCTTTGAGAAAGATCACCGTATAATGCCCCAGAGCGCTGCGCTTTTATATAGCCTTGGCATCGAAAAAGTCCCGGTTTATAAAAAAACCAGAGCCGGTATAATTTCCACGGGCACAGAAATTTATAATGGAATGATAAAAAATACAAGTGCAGTGCTGATACAGGCATTTTTGAAAGAATCAGGCCACGAATCCGAATTTATAGGCACTGTTCCTGATGACTATAATAAAACAAAGAAGATGTTGCTCGAAGCCTGCGAAAAGTTCGATGTAGTATTTACAACAGGCGGTGTTTCTGTGGGTGAGCGCGATTTTGTTGCAGATATCATTGCCGAAACAGGAGAAACAGTATTCCACAGGGTTGCTATCAGGCCCGGAAAACCCTGCGCTGTAGGCATTGTGAATAATACTCCTGTATTTGCACTTCCGGGCAAACCAACGGGGGCTTTCACTGCTCTTGAAATAGTGGTGCGAAGATATTTCACGGATATGCCAAGGGCAATGCATAAGATTACGATAAATGAGGATGTTGTGCTGCCGGAAAAAGGTTTTGAATATATCCTTTTCATGAAGATAGTAAATAACACAGCTATTGGATATGGCACAGATATAAAGTTGTTTGATCGGGAGTATAATACTGCTATAATCTCGGCATCTCCCCGGTCTTGCGTCGTTGAAGGATATGTAATAACAGACAGAAATATTGAAAAAGGTGAAGTGGTGAATGTATATCTCTTCTGTTGAGGTAAATATGAATAAACAAAGAAGCTGAAGGCTAACATGAGCAGTGCCGACTTTTTGATACAGGGAATTATCAGGGCGTTTGAATTGATATTCAGCTTAAACCCCTATATCCTGAGCATAACAGG
This sequence comes from Candidatus Methanoperedens sp. BLZ2, assembly GCF_002487355.1. Taxonomy (GTDB): domain Archaea; phylum Halobacteriota; class Methanosarcinia; order Methanosarcinales; family Methanoperedenaceae; genus Methanoperedens. The sequence continues at coordinate 8,051 of NZ_NTMG01000042.1, forward strand.
CGTTTCTATTAAAGTATCAGGCACTGCCACTATACTTGCAACATTTACCGCAATACTACTTGCGTTTGCTATTTCGTTCCTGAACTTCAGGGGTAAGCAGGCGCTTGTTACACTTATCAATACAGGCATGGGACTGCCCCCGGTTTTTGTAGGTCTTTTTGTTTTTTTGATGATCGTGCCTGTCGGTCCTTTAGGGTTCCTGGATATTGTTTATACACGGGAAGCAATGATCCTTGCACAGTATATCCTCATAACACCAATAATTACAGGTATTTGTCTTGCTTCAATAAAGGCAGTGCCTCAATCCATAATAGAAACCGTTCATACACTTGGCGGAACTCAAAAGGATGCCGTAATTGAGACTTTAAAAGAGGCAAGGTTCGGAATGATTACAGCGATACTTGCAGGATTCGGAAGGGCACTTGCAGAAGTGGGAGCAATTCTCATCGTAGGCGGAAATATCGCCTACACTGGAAGTGTGGGTGGAATCGGGGAAGGATTGTCCAAAACCCGTACACTCACGACTGCAATAACATCTGAAACAAGTAAAGGCGATATTTCGACCTCGATTGCCCTCGGGATCATTCTCATCTCCCTTGTTCTTTCTGTGAATATCCTGGCTAACTATTTCCAGAGGACTGATTAGAATTGATAAGAATAGAGAATCTTTACATGGCATTCGGGAATAAAGAGGTTTTAAGAAATATTAACTTTGAAATCAAAGAAGGAGAGATTTTCGCCCTGATCGGGCCAAGCGGGACAGGTAAGACAACATTTCTTCGCATTTTGAATTTTCTTGAGAAACCAATTAAAGGCGAAATTAAATATAATGGGATGAAAACCCCGGGAGTACTTGATACAAGGCGCAGGATGTCTCTTCTTTTCCAGACGCCTGCAATCTTTAATAAATCGGTTTTTGAAAATGTAGCGTATGGGCTCAAAGTGCGCGGTATTGAAAAAAAAATCGTAGAAAAAAAAGTCAATGAAGCTTTGAATATTGTTGGTCTTGCTGGAATGGAAAACCAGAACGCTCGCACACTTTCAGGAGGAGAGGCACAGCGCATGGCTTTTGCAAGGGCGATCGTCTATGACCCGGAAATTCTTCTTCTTGATGAGCCAACTGCAAATCTTGACCCTGCCAATGTAACGAAGATTGAAGAGATCATCAAACGCATCAGGAATGAACGAAGGACGACCATTGTGCTTGCAACTCATAATATCCCCCAGGTCAGGCGCATCGCCGATAGGGTGGGAATATTGCTGAACGGGGAATTGATCGAAGTGAACAGCAAAGATGGGATTTTTTCAAAGCCAAAAGATGCAAGGTCGGAGGCGTTTTTGAAGGGTGAGATGATTTATTGAGTGGGTTTTATGTTCTTTGTTTGAAAACTTTGCGCTCTTTGCGGTGGGATTACATGATTTTGTTTTTCATCATGACAGCGCCGAAAAACCCATCAGTATTATGAACATGCGGTAATGACCTGAAAAATCCATCATCAGAGGTTAATTTGCCAGATTTAAAATCATGCATTTCCGATACCGGAACCAGGCAAAAATCCCTGTTCTTCGCAAGAAAACCGTGCACGTTATCCTCATTTTCCTCCCTGCTTATCGTACATGTAACATAGACAAATCTTCCTCCGGGCTTAACAAGCCTGCTGTATTCACTTAATATCTCTTTCTGTTTCACTGCAAGTTCTCTGACATCATCCCGGGTCAACCGCCATTTCGAATCCGGGTTCCTCCTGAAAACCCCCATGCTTGAGCAGGGCGCATCTATGAAAACGCAATCCGCCATATTATTATATTCATTTAATGCCTCCCTGTTCGCGGTCTTAATATTGAACGCTCCAGCTTTTCCCGCACGGCGCCGCAGGTTCGAAAGTTTAACAGCCGACAGGTCTGAAGCGATTATAGTTCCACGGTTTTTCATCAATCCTGAAAGGAAAAGGGATTTTCCGCCATTCCCTGCACATGCATCAATTACAAGTTCTCCGGGCTTTACCCCTGTAAGAAGCGTAACAAGCTGGCTTCCTTCATCCTGTACTTCGAAAAGCCCTTCCTTAAAAGCCCGGGTTTTAAAAATATCTTCTTTCTTATTAACAATCAGGCCAGATGGCGATAATTCCGTCCTTGATGAAGAATAACCCTCCCCGTCAAGCATTTTTTGAAGTGATCCGATATCCGATTTCAGTGGATTCACCCTGATTGTCAAAGGCGGCTCCATGTTATTAGCACTGCATAAAGCCTCAACTTCTTTAACCGACCCCATTTCTGTGAGCCATTTTTCCACGATCCAGCGCGGATGTGAATGGTATGCGCAAATATATTCGATCTGAGCTTTTTCAGGATCAGGGAAGATGACCATGTCTTTATTCCTTAATACTGCTTCAACCGTTCTTTTAACGAATCCGCTTAACTTACTATTGTCCGATGACATCGCTACTGCATTGTTTACTATTCCTGCTGCGGATACATTCGTAAATAAGGCCTGGTATGTGCATATCCTGAATAAATTAAGTATTTCCGGATCAAGATTTGTCATAGCGGCTCTTGATGCGTGTCCGATTATGTAATCCAGCCTTCCCAGATGGCGCAAGATCCCATAAACGAGATCAACGATAACAGTTTTTTCACCAGATGAAAAATCTTCATTTTTAAAAAGCTCACTAATAATGATATCGGGATATTTCTTATCATGGAGTATTGAATTTAATAGCAAAAGAACTGAATTGTAGCTCTTTTGCCTGATAAGAGCGTTACTCTTATAACTCTTATTATTCTTTCTCAAAAATGATCATACCCGTCTTAAGACAGGCCGCCTCTTCTTGCGTAAGTTCCCTGTGTGTTGCTTTTTCTGCAATTATGGCGCTATTGCCCAGAGGATCTTCGATAATAACTGTAATTTCAAATTCCCCGGCTTTGACCTTCTCGATGATAGATTGTAATTCCTGTGCGCGCCGGGTTTTAGGTTCTTCATTCCATCTTATTACCATCTCCAGGATATCACTCACCCTGTCAAGCACGCCTTCGATATTTGAAATAAAAGATTCGGAAGCTGGTCCTGGTTCTATATCGACCCCCAGTTCTGGTATTCTTATTGTTCCTGATGTTGAGCGAACCACACGCACATCAATGTCCTCCCGTGTCGTGACTTTCATTTCATATCGAACGGGTTTGCGCTGGTCCATGATCATGGTATCAGAATATCTTAAACCGCATTCACACTTTGAAGTAATATGCATTACTTCACCAAAAAAAGGAATATTATCTTTTACCCAGTTTGTAACAAGTTCTTTGCTGCAAAGGGGGCAAACGCTTCTGGTAACTGTTAAAATACTGCCTGATTCTGAGTTCACTTTAACTTTTGCCTGTCTATACGCATGCCGCGCGGGGTCACGATAACCTGGTCTTCTTTGATCATCGCGATATCACCATGTACATCATTGACAACTGCTTTCAGGTCCTTGATCGCCCTGTCAAAAACCATTTTATCTTTTTTTGCAGGCGAGACATCGATCATCAGGATATTGCCCTCATAAATTTGTTTTTTTAATTCAGGCATCATTTCAAGTCCTGATAATTCAGCTATTTTTATATAAGCGTTGGCTGTTTCGCCCTGAAAACCCTCTTCATATTCTGAAAGATCAAGTTCCTGATATTCATCCGCATCTGATTTTGTCTTCTTCCCGCCGCCAAAAAGATTATCTATAAATTTACCCATGAAATATTCACCTTTACTTCGTACTCCTTATTGTTTATATCTATTTATTTATTTCTGTTCAAGGTTCCAGATTTCATCCCCTACATAGTGTATGGACTTTACTGCCTTGCCTTTTCCCCCGACCATTTCTTTTCCTGCCATAAGGGCTCTTCCGATACCGATCGCTTTCCCATGTGCTTTCTCTACGATGATAACAAGATCGCCTATGTTTATAGCCGGATCTGCTTCAACAATCCCCGGGCTCATCGTGTCAGCTCCATTTATGATAAACCTCACAGCCCCAGGATCAACAAGGACTATGCGGCGCGTCGGGTTCAATTTAAGGGCGCCTTTTACAGTAGGAAATATTTTTCCGTCTATCTTAAACAAAACAGGTTCCCCATCCACGAAAATGAAATCCTGTCCCTCGCTTTCTACATATTCAAGCTTCCTGCCCTCAAATGATGATGCATCACCAAATGCCTCGACAATATCATTTACAAGAGCTTTCTGATCTGTTTTTCTTAATACATTCCTTGACTTTATTTTCATTACTCACCAATAGTTTTAAATATTGTACGAACTACTTTGGTGCACTATTGAATTAATGGTTTATTAATATTAAGGAGCGTTTTTATGGGAAACAGACCCCTCGACATTCTAAACAATGCGTTAAATAAGTCAGTATTGATACGGTTAAAAGGCCAGAGAGAGTTCAGAGGCGAATTACAGGGATACGATATACACATGAATATCGTCCTGGCTAATGCCGAGGAAATAAAAGAGAACGGAACGAAAAAACTTGGAACAGCAGTTGTACGCGGGGATAATATAGTATTTATTTCCCCATAAGAATAAGATTTAAAAAGGTGATTAAAATATGTCAAAAGGTACGCCTTCATTCGGTAAGAACCAGAAGAAAACACATGTTATATGCAGAAGATGTGGAAAAGCATCAATGAACACGCACACAAAAATGTGCGCATCGTGTGGTTTCGGTAAGACTACACACATGAGATCCTACAAATGGCAGGAAAAATGCGGTTACTAAGGTGACCACGGTTGCATGAAGAATGCGGTATAGTCGGTGTCTCTTTTAAAGAGGAGACATCTGCCGCACTGTCTATCTACTATGCACTTTTTGCTCTCCAGCACAGGGGACAGGAATCCGCAGGGATAACTGTTCATGATGGCAGCCAGGTCCGTACTTTAAAAGGTATGGGTCTTGTGCCAGATGTTTTTAACAAGGCAGATATACAGAAACTCAAAGGTCATGTAGGGATAGGACATGTCCGATATTCAACAACAGGCAGTTCAAAGATCGAGAATTGCCAGCCTCTTCTTGTAAGTTTTAAAAGCGGGACTATAGCTATCGCTCATAATGGTAATCTTGTAAACTCAAAAGAACTGAGGACTGAGCTTGAGAAAGAGGGGCGGATATTCTTATCCGAATCAGACACTGAAGTCATAGCTCATCTCCTTGTCAAGGAACTGATGCACAGCGAGCTTAAAGATGCTGTTAAAGATGTAATAAAACAGCTTGTTGGTTCATATTCACTTGCTATCCTGATAGATAAAACTGTTATTGTTATTCGTGACCCGCTTGGCATAAAACCATTGTGTTTTGGCTCGCTCGATAATGGTTATGTAGTGGCGTCCGAGAGTGTCGCCATTGATATTTTGAACGGGCAGTTGATACGTGATGTAGCTCCCGGAGAAATGCTTGTTTTCAACAATGGGACTTACGAAAGCCACCAGCTGGTAAAATCAAAAAATACTGCCCATTGTGTATTTGAATATATTTATTTCGCAAGGCCGGATTCAGTCATAGATGGCCAGCTTGTATATAATGTGAGGATGCGAATAGGAGAGATGCTTTTTAAGGAGCACCCGGCCATAGCAGACATCGTGTCGCCTGTCCCTGATTCAGGCATCACATATGCGATCGGTTTCTCAAAGAAATCGGGTATTGATTATATGGAAGGGCTTATGAAGAACCGCTACATAGGCAGGACATTCATTATGCCGGGTCAGGATATGAGAGAAACGGCAGTCAGGCTGAAACTGAACACTATAAAACCAAATATTGAGGGTAAAAGCATTGTTCTTATCGATGACAGCATTGTGCGCGGAACAACTTCGCGCCGTATAATAGATATGGTCCGTAAATCAGGCACAAGGGAGATCCATATGCGGGTAGCAAGCCCCCCCATTATTTCCCCATGTTATCTGGGGATCGATATGGCAACACGTGAAGAACTTATAGCTGCGCACAAGACAGTAAAAGGCGTTGAGGCCCTGATAAATGCAGATTCCCTTGGATATTTGAGTATAGATGGACTTGTGGAATCCATCGGGATCCCGATGGATGATCTATGCCTGGGGTGTTTGAGCGGCATCTATCCGGTTGAAATCCCGGGAGAGAAATGTATAAAGAGACAATTGAAGTTGTCGGAATTCTAAGGGAAAACTAAAAAAGAGGGAACTTCTATTAACAGTGAGGCACAACTATGGGCATAATAAAAAGGCTGGGACTTAACTTTTCCTGGTTGAAAAGACTATTTAAGAGAAAAAAAGCGAAAATCGGAATATATGGCCCCCCCAATGCTGGTAAAACCACACTGGCCAACAGGATCGTCAGGGATTGGACCGGGGATGCCATGGGTTCGGTATCCCATATTCCGCATGAGACACGAAGAGCAAGAAGGCGCGAAGATGTTACAATAGTGAGTAACGGTTCTTCCGTAACACTGGATATTATAGATACGCCGGGAATTGCTACAAAGATCGATTTTCATGATTTCATGACATTCGGACTCCCGGAAGAGGAATCGAAAAGACGCGCCAAAGAGGCAACAGAAGGAGTAATGGAATCTGTTAAATGGCTTGAAGACTTAGACGGCGTAATACTGGTAATGGATGCAACCGAAGACCCGTATACCCAGGTTAATGTTGTCATAATCGGGAATTTTGAAGCTCGGAAGCTTCCCATATTGATAGCAGCAAACAAGATAGACCTTCCAAATTCATCACCGGCAAGGATACAAAGCGCTTTTCCGCAGCATCCGCTTGTTCCCATATCCGCTCTTGATGGGAAGAATATAGATTTATTGTATAAAGAAATTGCAGAGCATTTCGGGTGATTATATGAAAGGAATTCAGATGGATTTAATATCGGAAGAAAAACTTGATGGCATGACTTCCATGGAAAAAGTGAGGTTGATTCTTGACGAAGTGCGAAGCGGAAAGATACTCATACTTGAAAAAGGGCTCACTCCCAGTGAACAGACAAAACTAATAGAACTTACAATGGCAGAGATAGAACCTGATGATTTTTCAGGAATTGAGATCGAAAGTTACCCTGTAAAACAAAACGAAAATTTCCTGAATAAACTTTTTGGAAAAACAACCCTCAAGACACGCCTTACGGTTATAGGCCCGGCATCACAGTTAAAAACAATTAGAAAGGATAGGGATTTAATAAGCGCGTTAGTCTCACCATAAGCCATGCCACATAAATGTACAAGATGCGAGAGCATATTCAAGGACGGCGCAGCTATCATATTGAACGGCTGCCCGAAATGCGGGTGGAATAAGTTCCTTTATGTGAGAAATGACTCCCTTGTGCCCGGACCAGCTGCAAAAATCGAAACTGCGGCAAACACAGGTCAGATCTCTCCTGAAGCTTCGAATTTCATACGAGAAGTCGATGAGATACTGGGAATTAAGGAAGAAAAAACCGAATTAACAATAAAAAATGAACCTAAAGCTGAAAATGCAGCAAAAGAAGTCGGGGACAGGATCGAATCAATCCGCATATTATCACCGGGGCAGTATGAACTAAATCTTGAATCGCTGCTTGAAAGAAAAGAAATTGTCATGGCGCTCAAAGAAGATGGTACATATATCGTTAATTTGCCATCTGTCTTTAAGAAAAAGAAGGATCACTGACGGTAGAATTTTGTTGGTGTAGCATTACGGCCTGAATATTCAACAGCATGCTTATCTCCAGGAAGATAAATAAATATCGTATTAAGAGTGCTTCCAAAACTAACAGATTCATGAATATAATAATTTACATTCTTATCATACCTTGAAATATTTTTCACATGCAGAATTGTCTTATCCTGATCTATCTTTATAATCTCATAACTGAAATTTGAGAAGAGTTCCTGTATCTTTGGTTCTATACTTTTTCCTCCCATCAGGAGAATATACATTTTCGGAATAGCACCAAGATCATAATTTACTATGAATTCAGCATCTGTCTTATCGAATTTTATTGTAACTGATGAGATCTCAAAAGTACGGCTGCCTGGCGACCCTCCGGACAATGGGAGAAATAAGAACAATAATAAGATAAGAAATATCACAGGGATTAGTTTTTTCATCAGGATTTGTTATGCATTCCGCCAATATATCCTTTGCGTCAAATGTGGATAACTATTATCGTCCATTAATCACCTTCATACCAAAAAATCCAGGTGAATATAAATGCCAAAAATTACAATTATCGGTGCAGGAGCGGTTGGTTCGACTGCCGCGCAAAGAATAGCAGAAAAAGAACTCGGGGATGTAGTAATGACAGATATAGTTGAAGGGCTGCCCCAGGGTAAAGCTCTTGATATTCTGGAAGCTGGCCCACTTCTGGGTTATGATTCAAATATTATCGGAACTAACGATTATAAGGATATCGAGGGATCGGATGTGGTTGTCATTACTGCCGGAATAGCAAGAAAACCAGGCATGACAAGGGAAGACTTATTGAAAATCAATACTAAAATAATAACCGATGTTTCAGAAAATATCAAACGTTATGCACCGGATTCTGTGGTTATCACTGTCACTAACCCGCTTGATATAATGACTTATGTGTCCATGAAAACCACAGGTTTTGAACCACACAGGGTATTCGGTATGAGCGGTGTACTTGATTCGGGCAGGTTTGCCACATTTATTGCGCTTGAACTTGGCTGTTCGGTGCGGGATATTAAAGCGATGGTTCTGGGAGGGCACGGGGATACAATGGTGCCTCTTCCCAGGTTTACAACCGTGTCAGGCGTCCCGATCACAGAGCTGATGCCGGAATCAACAATCAATCGGCTTGTTGACCGGACAATCAACGGGGGAGCTGAGATTGTTAATCTTCTCAAAACCGGGAGCGCATTCTATGCCCCATCCGCATCTGTGACAAATATGGTTGAAGCTGTTGTAAAGGATACAAAACGTATTCTCCCGGTATGCGCTTATTTAAGCGGAGAGTATGGCAAGAAAGACATATATCTTGGGGTTCCTGTCAAACTCGGAAAGATTGGTATTGAGGGGATACTTGAACTTGAACTGACTGCTGAAGAAAAAAAAGCCCTGGATAGATCTGCAGAAGCTGTAAAGTCAGGGATCGCATCTCTTAATTCTCTGAGTTAATTTAATTATCTGGAAATAATCTAACAAATATTGCCGCATTCATCAGTTATATTTTGATCCTGCAAGTTAAACACAAGAATTATTTAAATATCAACCTGTATATCAAGGTGAACCATGACATTAGAAAAACTCGACATATCGATCCTTAAAAAATCCGGTTATATGAAACAGAAGCAAAAAGACCTTTTCGTGGTCAGGCTTCGAATGCCCTGCGGCAATGTCACTTCAGACCAGCTTTCAGGGATAAGCCGTCTTTCCCGGAAATACGGCACCGGATACATACATATCACAACCCGCCAGGGGATGCAGATCCCGAATGTGGATATACATAACCTGGATGCGATAACAAAAGAACTCGAAGACAATGGGACGCCGCCAGGCTCCTGCGGTCCGCGGGTACGTAATATAATTTCATGCCCGGGGAATCTGGAATGCAATTACGGCATTATAGACACTTATGGTCTGGCAGGAATACTCGACAAGGAATTTTTTGGCGAGGATATGCCTGTTAAGATAAAATTCGCTGTAACAGGATGCCCGAACGCCTGTGCCAAGCCGCAGGAGAACGACCTCGGAGTAATGGGCATACTCAAGCCCTCTATTAATACCGATGCTTGTTCAGGGTGCGGGACATGCACGTTCATGTGCCCGGAAAAGGCTATAGTTTTAGAAGATGATAAGGCCAAGATCATCTGGGACAAGTGCAACCTGTGCGGCGCATGTGTTGGAACTTGCCCTTCTGATCTTATAAATGAGGAATGGAAAGGCTATAAGCTCTTTGTGGGCGGAAAGATCGGGAAATACCCCAAACTCGGAAAAGAATTAACAGCCACAAAATCCGCCGAGGAAGCTGTGGCCATATTCAGGAGGATCATTAACTGGTCAAAGAAGAATACCAATATTGGTGAGCGGTTTGGAGACTGTCTGGAACGGGTGGGATTTGAGAAATTCAGTAAAGATATCTTAGGATAGTGAAAAAAAATGTCAGAACAACTTAACATTGAAAAATCAGCAAAAGATTATGAGAATAAGACGCCCCAGGAAATCCTGGAGCTTGCGCTTAATAATTTTAAAAACATTGCAATATCCTTTAGCGGCGCTGAGGATGTTGTATTGATCGACATGGCAAAAAAGATCAGTAATGATTTCAGGGTCTTTTCGCTTGATACAGGGCGACTTCATCCAGAGACATACCAGTTCATCGAAGAGGTCAGAAAGACCTATAATATCCCGATCGAAGTGTTTTTCGCAAACCGCGATGCAACTGAAAAGCTGGTGAAAGAAAAAGGATTGTTTTCATTTTACCGGGATGGTCACAAGGAATGCTGCGATGCAAGAAAGGTTGATCCGTTAAAGCGCGCCCTCAATACAGTGGATGCGTGGATAACAGGACAGCGAAAAGACCAGAGTCCTGGAACGAGAGCAAATGTTCCTGTCATACAGAAAGACCCCACCTTCGGGACTGGCAACCTGGTAAAATTCAATCCTATTGCAAACTGGACTTCAAAGCAGGTCTGGGATTATATTAGAGAGAATAATGTTCCTTATAATAAGTTGCATGAAAAAGGGTTTGTAAGTATCGGATGCGAACCATGCACGAAACCTGTGCTTCCGGGCCAGCATGAACGCGAAGGGCGCTGGTGGTGGGAAGATGCAACGAAGAAGGAATGCGGGCTGCATGCGGGAAATGTGAAAAGGTAGTCCGGATTGGGCATTCAATCTGGAATTTCACGCAGGGTTAAAACCTCAATTTCCTTCACATCACCAAGTCTCTCATCATTAGTCACGAAGACATCCCCTTTTTTTGTGATTACGGATGCCAGCTGGATCGCATCGGGTGTTTTTATCCCATATTTTGCCCGAAGCTGCGCCGCTTTTATTGAGACCGGTTCATCTATTGCCACCATATCAAGCTGAGCTTGCAGGATTGTTTTATACTGCTCAACGAGATCGAATCTTTTTTCTCTGAGAGGTTTTACAAGCAATTCAAGGAGTGTCACATAAGAGGTTATGCCTGTGGCTTTCCCCTCAGCGATCCTGTCTATCAGCGGTTCGATTTTCCTGAGGTAAAAAGGATGTTCCTCGATGTAATAGATGAGCACATTGGTATCAAGTCCTATCCGTTTATATTTCACCAGCTCTCCCGCTCCTTTTTGATATAATCTTCGACATCAATATCTTTCCATATTTCCTTGCCAAGACCTTTTAAATCCTTAAGCGATAACCGGGTTTTGTTCTCAGTTTTTTTCATTACTATCTCATCATCTTTCTCATAGACCTGCAATACATCCCCTTTTGATATTCCAAGAAGCTCACGTATGTCCTTGGGTATCACCACCTGGAACTTATGGCTTACTTTTGTTAAAGGCATAGTTGTACTGTATGGTTGTACTGGTATTTTAGCCTAACCAAAGTCCTTCACAAACAATTATTACACCGCAACCCCATTAAAGCCCAAAATCTGGGATTACAATGACACAAATAAAACCTCACGGCGGAAAATTAATCAACCGCACCTTAACCGAACAAAAACGAAACAAGATCATAGACCAGGCTTCTGAATATCAGGGCGTCCCTGTAAGCGTTGACCTGATGAAGGATATTGAAAATATCGCTTCCGGACTATTCAGCCCTCTTGAAGGCTTTAATGGCCGGGAAGATTACGAGAGCATTCTCTACAACAAACGGCTCTCCAACGGCCTTCCATGGACGCTTCCGATTGTTCTTGACACCGATAACAGGGATATAAAAGAAGGAGATGAAATTCTCCTCAAAAATGATGCAAATCTCGTAGCTGTAATGCAGGTCGAAGAAATCTACAATTACGATAAAAGAGCATTTGCAGAGCAGGTGTTTGGGACAAATGACGCCGCCCATCCGGGTGTGGCAAAGACCTATTCCATGAAGGACACCCTGCTTGGCGGAAAGATCAGCTTGATAAACGAATCAGAAACCCCTTATTTCAAATATGCGATGAAACCCGCCGAAACCAGGAATCTCTTTAAGGAAAAAGGCTGGGAAAAAGTAGTAGGGTTCCAGACAAGGAATGTTGCGCATCTTGGCCATGAATACCTCCAGAAATCAGCGCTTACGATGGTTGACGGCCTTTTCATAAATCCTGTCATTGGCAAGAAGAAAAAAGGCGATTTTAAAGATGACGTGATCCTTGAAAGCTACGAAGTCCTGATCGATAATTATTATCCCAAGGACAGGGTCGTTCTTGGCATTTTCCAGACAGAGATGCGCTATGCAGGCCCCCGCGAAGCCATATTCCATGCTATCGTGAGAAAGAATTACGGCTGCACCCATTTCATCATCGGCAGAGATCATGCGGGTGTGGGAAGCTACTATCATCCTTTTGCTGCGCAGGAGATATTCAAGGAGTTCCCTGATATTGGTATTGAGCCGATGTTCTTCATGTCGTTCTTCTATTGCAACAAGTGCGGCGGCATATCCAACGACAAGGTCTGTCCCCATGCGGACAGGGTGGATTTTAGCGGCACAAAGATGAGGCAGATGATCGAAGCGGGTAAGAGGCCGCCAGCAGATTCCATGAGGCCGGAAGTTGCTGATGTGATATTGAAGTCAGGGAAGCCGTTTGTGGAATAAGTTAGAAATATACGGTTTGAAGTTGTTATTGCCCCGGGTCACTTGCAGATATATCCATCTTTTTGTACTTTTTCAAAAACAGTATCGTTAATATTTAGAAAACATTAAAAGCAATAAGATAATTTAAGAGAAAGATTTATCGATATTTTGAACGGAAAGGACAAACAATGGTTCAGAGGGAAACAATCACTGGAATTATAAAAGCACTGGGTCTGGTTTTCGGTGATATAGGAACAAGCCCGATCTATACAATTACTGTTATTTTTCTCCTGACTTCTAAAACACAATCCCATGTTATGGGAATTCTTTCATTGATATTCTGGACACTTATCATAATAGTGACAGTGGAATATACATGGCTTGCCATGAGCCTTGGGCAAAAAGGTGAAGGGGGGACAATTGTCCTGAGGGAGATACTTGTACCTCTGTTAAAGACAGGAAGAAAAGTATCATTTGTCTCGCTCCTTTCCATTATCGGTATATCTCTCATTTTCGGAGACGGTGTGATCACGCCAGCGATAAGCATACTCAGTGCCGTTGAAGGCATGGAATTAATTCCCGGGCTTGAAGAAATAAGCCAGAGAACTATTGTTATCATCGCAGCAATAATCGCAATTGCCCTTTTTGCAATACAGAAAAAGGGAACCGAAAAAGTTTCATTTGCTTTCGGGCCTATCATGGTCTTATGGTTTTCCGCGCTCGCTCTTTCCGGTTTGATTTCCATAATCAATGTTCCCTCAATTTTGCTTGCAGTTAATCCATATCATGCAATAAATTTTCTCCTGGAAAACCGGATCGAGGGATTCTTTCTGCTTTCCCAGGTCATCCTCTGCGCAACAGGCGGTGAGGCTCTATTTGCAGATATGGGACAATTGGGCAAGCTTCCCATAATCAGGGCATGGCATCTGGTATTTATTGCTCTTTCGTTGAATTACCTGGGCCAGGGAGCCTATATCATCCAGCATCCCGAAACAACAAACGTTCTTTTTGAGATGGTTCTCCGGCAGGCGCAAATTCTTTACATTCCATTTCTCATACTTAGTATTTTTGCAACGATAATAGCTTCCCAAGCCATGATCAGCGGGATGTTCTCCATAGTATATCAGGGGATTACGACCCGTGTTTTACCTATGCTTAAAGTTGATTATACTTCAACAAAACTACAGTCGCAGATATACATCGACTCAGCAAATTGGTTTTTACTTTTCTCGGTTCTGTTCATCATGTTCGTGTTCAGGAAATCCGAATACCTTGCGGAGGCATATGGTCTTGCGGTCACCGGAACAATGGCGCTTACGGGAATAATGATGAGCTGGATATTTTATTTGAAAAATGAACGGTCAAAATTCATTTTATCATTGCTTGTGACATTTGTGGATATTGTTTATCTCACTTCAAGCCTGCACAAGATACCATATGGAGGCTACTGGTCCATAATCCTGGCTTTAGTACCTTTCAGTATAATATTGATTTATACCAATGGGCAGAAAAGGCTTGCTGAAGCGCTCTCGCCTTTGAACCTGGATGTTTTTCTTGAAGAATATACTAAACTATATAATAATATAAATAAAATCAGCGGGACAGCTCTATTTTTTGCAAGAGATATCAAAAAGATGCCTCCTTATATTGGCAATACAATGTTCAATAATAATATAATTTATGAGGATAATATAATTGTTTCCCTTATAAAAACAGAGAATCCATATGAGATTTCCGGTTCATTTAAGAGCCAGCTTGCAGATGGGCTAAGAGTATTTGAGATTTATATGGGATATATGGAAGTAGTAGATGTTGAACAGATTTTGAGAGAAAACGGGATAGATGAAAAAACGATTTTTTACGGCCTTGAGGACATTGTTTCGGACAATGTTATCTGGAGAGTCTATTCTATAATTAAAAAGCTTACTCCGGCGTTTGTCCAATTTTATAAACTTCCGCCTCACAAGCTTCACGGTGTTATCTCAAGGATAGAGATGTAAAATATATTTTGTCATTATAAAAATGATGCTCATAAGGTTTAAATATAATCGTATTATATACAGTTTTGCAGATGATCCCGAACCGGAAAAAAAAGCATAACTTGATGAATAAATTCTCTTTTCTATTATTATTCTTGTTTATATCTTCAATACCTGTTGATGCTCTCAAAAACGAGTCCTTTTTCCTTGAAAACAACACCGGATTAGATTTCATGACAGGATATTATAAAATTGAGATAATCGAGATCAGTAAACCCGGAGATATGCCTTTCGTTAAGGTTAACCTGATTACAGGCGGATTGACAAAATTATATTATTTACGGGAAAATGAAGACCCCTCTATCAATACTGAGCCTTTTAATAAGATCAATCTCAATTCATCTTTTATTACCACAACAGTGGCAAAAATTTCAGTGGAATACCCTGATAATTGGGGGAGTCCCATAAAATATAATATTGAAATACCCGTGGTTGCCGAGAAAATACCAGAAATCGTGTTAACAAAATCAGTCGATAAAACAACACTGAATAAAGGTGATGTTGTTGAATTTAAATTGATATTGGAAAACACAGGTAATGGGACGGCTTACAATCTTACCATGGAAGACAGGTTCCCACCAGGATTTACAAGCGCACCGGGTTCAAGATTCCCGCCCTTGGTACAGGGTGAACTTAAAGCTGGCGAACGCCTTGAGCTTTTGTTCGCCCTGAAGGCAGTGGAACCTGGCTCATATAATATTGAACCCACCATTGTCAAGTATAGTTCAAAAAGTGCACAATCTAATCCTGTTTCTTTAACTGTTCTTGAGGATAAAAAAGAAAAATCCAGTCTTGTTACAGTTATTACACTCGATAAAGTTAATATATTCGCAGGCGAGCCAATAAAAGCTATTGTGAAAATTACAAACAAAGGCAATGTATCTGCTGAATCAATCCTTATAAAAGGAACCGTTCCGAAAGGAATGGAAGTAATTGAAGGAGACTTAAGACAGGCATATACAAAAATAGAGCCGGATGAATCTGAAGAATATTCAGCTACCCTGAAAGCAGTTGAAAGTGGAAATTATTCTATTCAATTAAAAACCAGTTATTCTGATGATATGACAGGTTCCTCTGCTAATTCCGATACTATTATTGTGACAGGAAAAGAAAAAAATTATCTGTATATCCTTATTCCCGTGATAATGATCATAGTTGGAATAGTGTTATTTATCATGAAGAGACATAGGGAGTACAGGTTCTAGAGGAAATATGCTGAATGTACTTATTATCGGAGTTGGACAATGCGGTAACAGGATACTTGATTCCATTAACAGGGAAGCGTTTGGGGGAAGTTCCCTTGCAAAATATTATGGAACCCAGAAATTCAAAAGCCACGTTGAAACTATCGCTATTAATACTGCCATAAATGACCTTAAAGAATTGAAGCATACGAAAGCCAAAGACAGGATCCAGGTGCCGCATCTGCACGGGGTTGGAGCTAACAGGAATGTCGGAAAACAGACTTTTGAGGAAAATAAAGAACTGCTGCTTCGGGTTATCGAGGAGCGCGGCGATTTTGATGTTGCATTTGTTATGGCCTCGTCATCAGGCGGGACAGGTTCGTCTTTTGCGCCCCTTTTAATAAATGCAATGAAAGAACGATATAAATACAATGTATATGGGATAATTGTGCTTCCCTTCAGGGAAGAGGGTTCTATATACCTGCAAAATTCCATCTTTTGCGTAAAAGAAATAATGGATGGGAATTGTGATGGTACAATAATTGTAGATAACCAATATTTGAAACATCTCGGAAAGGATATAAAAAACGCTTATGATGAAATAAATTCTACTGTTGCAAAAAGATTTCTCTTTCTGTTAAAGGCTCTTGACAGTGAAATGATGATGGTGACCGATCTTGGGGATTTTAAAACTGTTATGTCCGGCGGAACAAAGCTTGCAACGATGGGTTTTGGTATCGGGGATAGAAATATGCCTGTAAAAGGTGTTATCCAGCACAGTATTTCACAGGCAGGTCTGCTTTTTAAGCTTGATCCTTATAAGGAATCAAACCGGGCGATGATAATAATTGAAGGAGATCAGAAATATCTGAATATTAATGATATCACAAGTGAGGTTGAGAAGTTATCTGCCGAAATAGGGCAGATCTTCAAAGGTATTCTTTTACGGGAGGGCCAAATGCCAAAAGTGCTGACCTTGCTTTCGATAAGTTCTTCTTCTGAGCTTGACAGGTTATTTGAAATAGGTATTGATGCAGTGCATAAAGAACGGGAGAGAAAGGAGCAGACAACAGGATTGAACCGGGAAATAAAGAGCAGGCTTGAAGGATTGGAACCCCAGTATTAATCGAAATATTCATATCACTATAAGAGGTATCCTACATCATGGCAAAGGACAAGAAATTAATGCAATCTGATATTTGCAACGGATGTGGAATATGCGTATCGGTCTGCCCGCAAAATATAAAACTTTCAAAAGCGGATGATTTTGATGTAAATAAGGCAAAGCTTGCGATCTCAGTGACAATGGGCGCAGCAGTGATCGATCAGAATGTGTGTATCGCCTGCGGCATATGCACCCGCAACTGCCCGGTATCGTCGTTGACGATCGTTCCGGCTTAGGTTTAATTAGATAAAACGCAGGTAAACACAAATATGAGGCAACAAATCTGCGTTTATCTGCGTCCCGATTACCCTTCGGGAGCGGGAATCCACGTATGCCCCGAAGGCATACGTGTCTGCGCCTTTCCGAGGCGCGACTCGGAATCTGCGGTTATTTTTTTCAAAATATTGCTATCCTTTTTTTCTGTAATCCCTGAGCACTGTATTTTTGATAAATATTTCAGAAATCCTTTGCGCTCTTTGCGTGCTTTGCGGTGTTTGATATTAGATAATAATAACGAACTAATGCGAACCCGAACGAACTCCGGTATTGGTTTGTTCAAATTAATTAAATTAGACATAGATAATCAACCACAGAGCACACAGAGAGCACAGAGCGTACCAGTTTTCTCTGTGTCCTCTGCGCTCTCTGTGGTTTTTTCAAATACAAATCTCCTAATCGGTAATGATAATTCAAATTTCAGGGTTCACTCATGCAAATAGGAACGGATATCAGAAAAGCCTCTGAAATCATCCGAAATAATGGTATAGTTATCTATCCCACGGAAACCGTATATGGCATCGGGGCAAATATTTTCTCAAATATTGCACTTGAAAAAGTGTTCGCCATCAAGAAAAGGGATAAGGATAAGCCTGTTTCTGTTGCTGTTTCTGATCTTAAAATGATGGAAGACCTTGTGTATATAGGGAAAAATGAAAGGCATTTTATTGAAAAATTCCTGCCAGGACCTGTGACTGTTCTTCTTAAAAAGAGGGATTTAGTCCCTGGCGTGCTCACTTCAGGATCGGAACTTGTGGGCATACGTTTCCCGGCACATGAAACCACTATCAATCTCATTCAACTTGCGGGAGTCCCGATAACATCCACGAGCGCCAACTTTTCAGGGGAAGCGCCGCCGCGAAGAGTGGGTGAGATAAGGGTGGGCGCAGATTATATTATTGACGGCGGGGAATGTAAAGGTGAGCCTTCGACAGTGGTTGACCTTGTTAATCGAAAGATCATAAGGATTGGCGCAAATTTTGAAGATGTTTTGGCAGCGCTTGAAGATTTTTGATCCCGGTATTTATATGGTCATATTGTCTGGCAACCTCCTGGGTTCATTTAGCTGTTAACCATAGCAAAATTAAAAAGCAAAAAGGACTATTTGATTAATATTAGAGTTATTATCTTATTGCTCTATTATACTGATTGAGGCAAAATATGACACAGACGCTTGAAGAAATCATAGAAGCAATTAAGAAGCGAAAAAATGTTTTAAAGGAAAAATATAATGTAAAAGAGATTGGCATATTTGGCTCTTATGTGAGAGGGGAACAAACTGAGAAAAGCGACGTAGATATACTCGTTGATTTTTATGAATTGCCTGATGTTTTCAACCTGCTAAAATTAGAACGTTCACTTCGTGGTATCTTAAAATGCAAGGTTGACGTTATCAGAAAACAAGCGATACGAAAGGAACTAAGAGACCAGATCTTATCCGAGGCAATCAGGATATGATGCGGAATTATAAACTTTTTGTAATAGACATACTGGATGCGATTGATAAATCATAAGGATTGGCGCAAGGATTAAATATAAATTGTATAATAATCATAGTAATTATGAATGCCTCCGGAAAAAAGCAATTCAAAGACATTAATAAAACTGATATTACTTATCGCAAAAAATAATGGCATTGAATTATCACTTATTACAAAAAACAAGAGATTAAGTTTTAAGAATGTTGAACTCTTAAATGAAATGAGTTTACTGGATTTTGGATGTAAAGGGGAAAGCGCCCATAATAAAATTCCTCCCGGCATATTGAAATTCAAAAATGATTTAGGTACATTCCAGGCCATTGCACAAATCCTTGATAACAAAGAATTGTCAAAATTGATGACAACGAAATATTATGAAAATAATCTAATATCATATAAAACGTATCTGGCAAAATCATTTGCAAAGATCAACGAATTTTCACATCCCGATGAAGATTACCTGGATTATGCCCTGCGCAATTCACCTTCAACAGTTCGTTTCTTTTTGAAGGATAATGGCAGCACTGAATTATTGAAATCCGTATATGATAATTATATCAAGTCTGGTAATGAAAATATTGAAAAGTCGAAGATCGAGATGATGAACAAATATAACCTGCATCTGGTCTGGGAGAATTTGATATTTTCAAATATACAGGAAGATCATAAAAACAAGCTACTTTTGAACCCCAATAATTATTACACCGGATACTTACCTATCACCAAGAAAACCCTTGAAAAACTCCTGGAATGGCGCCATTGCGATAAAATAGAAGATAAAAATTCTTTCTTAAATGTGATCAAAAACTTCTTTAAATGAATATTTTATTTTTATTTAAATCATGTATGAATAAAAATTCATCTTCGGGGTTCAAAGGGTAACGGATACCCCTTCCGTTAGGGCAATGGCATTAACTTAAGCCCAAATGTCCGTTAGGGAGGGGAGGAAGTGACCCTTTGCATTTGTATTTTCTGATTTTGACGACAACCAGAAATCGCATTCTTTTTTTGAATCGAAAACATTAAATAATGCCAGAGCATAATGAATATTAATGAAAACTGCCCTGATACCATTAGCAATAATGGACTGGCACTTTCTTAATGAAAGATAACGGTAGAAGTTCAGGTCAGCAGTTGGATTTGGTTTGAAACAACCATAATATTGCTCTATCAGGCATGGATTCCAGTAATGGAACGGTGGAAATGCATTTGAAGCTCCTTGATTGAGCAGGTCGCCACCTTTGAATAAGGTCTAACACTTTGCAAGTGCGGTGTCAACCGACCAGACGTAACGTGTGATGAAGTCGAAGCTAAACCTTCTATTAAATTTGGTTTGGACATGAGATTAAGCATAGTTACAAGCCCCTTCCGCCAGGGAGGGGTAGTTGACTTTAAACTGCTGTTAGTTGGCTTTTGTCGGAGAAATTATTTATATATGTTGAGTTCTTATGACATAAAGTTCTTATAATGCGCTTTTTGCGACATAGAAGGCAATGGAGAAATGATTAAAAATGATTCGAGGGGAAAAAATATGGTAAAAGGAAAATACGTTTTAGAAATCGCGATTGTATTATTAATAATGAGTTTAATTCCAGCAGCAATAGCTGCACCTGACATAACCAGTTGGGGAAATAATAAAACAAATAATAACACCCCTACTATAAGTATAAGCATAGGAGATACAATTCGTTTCAACGCGACAGCAAATGAAACACTTAGTCCATGGGAATGGTATGTAGATAATGTTATTACCAAAAGTGCGACCAGTGGAACTAGTGATATTTTCGATTATACATTCAACGCCATAAAAACATATACTGTAAAAGTGAATGGAAGCAACGGAAGTAATGCATCTGATACAATATCCTGGACTGTTACTGTACAAGCTGCCCCCCCCGCCACCTCAAAACCAACTATAACAAGTTGGGGAAATACCAAAACAAACAATTCCTCCCTAAGTATCGAGATTAACCGAACCGAATCAGTTACATTCAATGCGACAGCAAACCAGACAATTAATACCTGGAACTGGTTCCTGAACGGTAATAATACCTTAACAAATAATTCAAGTTTTACGTATCAATTTAATAATGGTGGTTCTCATACTGTTAGTGTAAATGGAACAAATACTACAAATGGAACTACAGATAATACAACGGTCTGGAATATTCAAGTAATAGATAATGAACCTCCTGGAAATATCACTCTTTCAACCAATACAAGTGGAACCACCTGGATAAATTGGATTTGGACAAATCCACCAGACTTTAATTTTGCTATGGTTTATATTGATGAAATTTGGAAGAGAAATGTGAATACAAACACTTATAACACCTCTCCAGACTTCACATTCCTTCCAAATACAAGACATAATATCTCTCTGCGACCGGTTGACTTCTCTAATAACATCGGAAATTGGACTAATGGCTCTGCTACTACAACTACACAAAAACCAATTATTACCAGGATATCTCCATCAGATCCTGTTAATTCCACGGGCATAGAAAACAAGACCTTTGTGATTCAATTAGATCAAATTGCAAATGTTACCTGGACAGGAGCAAAATCCCAATCGAATTTATCCATTAATGGCCTCGTGAATCTCACATTTACTCCAACTTCAACTGGATTAAATACTATATCTGTTTCAGCAAGTAATGACAATGGCACCTCAAATACGATTATTTGGAACTGGTCTGTCCATCCCACAACCTTCTCAACAGGCAACCGCATCTGGGACGGCAGTAAACCGATTGATTTTGATCGTACTTACACCTGGACCCCCCAGAGTTTCTCAGGATTCTATTACAATGCAAAAGACGACGTGGGCACTGAGAACATAACAATCACAATGGATAGCTACTCATCCAGAACCATAGGAACGAATAAACTCGTTTACTCCACATCCCCCCAGGAAGTTAGCTTTGCCCACTCATTATGGGGCAAATACCAGGTCATAGGCTTCATGGCTGATAAGTATTTTGCAGGTTATACATCCAATACTTCTTCAACAAATACTCGTCCAACTACGGATTTCAGCGGGATCAGCGCACTTGCCCAGGGTGGGCTCCATAAAGTGCTTATCGACGATGATACAAAGCAGACAATAGCCGTAGGAGGCACCCTTGCCCTTCGGGATGGTTATGTATTGAAAGCAACAGATATTGATATGAACGCAAGGCAAATGCTCCTTTCACTTTTGAAAGACGGAAGTCAAGTTGATGTTTCGCCCCTTTCTGCAGGTGAGACATATGTTTACACCAAAACCGTTGGCGGCGTTGAGAACCTTCCATTGATCATGGTACGGTTCGATAGTGTATTCGCAGGCCAGGAACTGCAGACAGCATTCATAAAAGGCCTTTTCCAGATATCGGAAGACACCACGGTAGTACGTGCAGGGGATCAGTTCGGCAACATGAAAGTGGATAGTGTAGACCTGAGCGGGATAAGGATGAAAAACAGCGCAAACATCGGCCTGAGCAAGGGAACAACTGCCACTGTCATGGGCGATGTCAAAATACAGGTCGCCAATAACGATTCTGCTGTCAGGTTCGCACTTACGGTGGATAGGCCATCTAACCTGGAAGTCAGGAGCACCGTTTACAAAGACGGAAACCCTCTTGAATGGACACCCTATAATTTCGGTATGAATATTGGGGATACAAGCGTTGGGTTTTACTATGATCTTGACGAGGGCGTAGGCGGTGAAAATTTGAAACTTATTAATCCGGTAAGCGGCAGAAGTATACCCGCAGATGGTCTTGAATACTCAACAACTCCACAGGAAGTAAAGTTCACATACACCGGTTTTGGAAAATACCAGGCTATTGGATTCATGGCCGACAGGTATTTTGCAGGTTATACATCAAATACCCTGACTAATATAATAACAAGACCCACCACTGATTTTGACGGGATAAGCACAATTGCAAATGGAAATCTCAATAAAGTGCTTATTGATGATGACACCAAGACGACCATAGCAGTTGGAAGTACGATTGCTCTCCAGGAAGGTTATGTTCTCAAGGCGACTGATATTGACCTGAATGCAAGGCAAATGCTTCTTACCCTTCTTAAAGACGGAACAGAAGTTGACGTCTCACCTCTTTCCGCGGGTGAAACTTATATATACACCAAGACTATAGGAGGCACTGAAAACCTTCCACTGATAATGGTAAGATTTGAAAATGTTTTTTCAGGCGGTGAATTACAGGTTGCATTCCTGAAAGGTATTTTCCAGATATCTGAGAATCCCACAAAAATTGAGGTGGGGAACCAGTTCGGCAGCATGGAAGTGATTAGCGTTGACAGCAATATCATAAAAATGAGCAACAGTGGGAGCATTGGACTCAGCAAGAATACAAACAATGCTCTTATGGGCAACATCAAGCTCAAAGTGGCAGATAACGATGCCCTGAGGTTCTATTTCGCAGTCGATGTGACCCCTGAAATGATAGTGAATCAGCTCTCGATAAGTGCACCCACAAAAGTAATGGCCGGGGATACACTCAAGATCAAAGTAACAGCAGGAGGAAAAGCTGTTAATAACACAACCCTGTCATTAGATACCGATATGGGGCCGACTGATATTAACGGTGAACTCAATTACACGATCCCGAAAACATTAAAACCCGGGACATATACCATTACCGCAGCAAAGACCGGGTATGAGAAAGCAACAAAGAGCATCGAGGTCGAGAAATATGTCGATCTGAGACTGAGCATTGAAGCGCCTTCAAAGGCAAACCAGTATGAAACCATAACCATAAAGGTTTTGTACAACGGTACTGCCATGAGCGGCGCTGCAGTGCTGTTTGATAATACCAGCGCTGGTACAACAGATAGTAATGGGGAAGTAAGCTACAAGCTGGAAACGAGCGGAACGCATACAATAACAGCATCAAAAGCATCATATATTACTGTTTCAACGGATATAGATATAAGAGCCCCATATTCGGAATTTAAGGCACTTGATATCAATATCACGCCCAATCCTGTTTTTGCTGGCGAGGATTTCGTGGTCAGATCCAATATTACCAATGTGGGTACGAAGTCGGACACACTTCCTGTTGACCTTGTTATTAACGATACTGCTGTCGATAATAGGACGATCACATTAACGCCCGGTCAGACAGTTGAGATCAATTTTACCAGGCAGGAATCTTTAGCCATGAATGTGACTGTTGAGATCCTGGGACAGAGCAATTTATTGGTGGTACAGGAAAAACCAACAAATTACTTTTTGATCGCTGTAATAGCTACTGCAATAGGCGCTGTGATAATCTATGTTCTTACCTCTAAAGGTTTGTTGAGCATTGAAATATTAAAACAGAAGTTTGCATTGTTGGGCGATAAATTCAGTAATCTTTTTAAGAAGTAAGGAAAAATTATTATAGGGTGAAAATCATTACTTTAACATGGATTATTGGTTCGGCAATCTCATCAGTGATTATTTTCTGTATAAGATCATCGAAGGGATCATAGCAATACTTTCAATGGTTATAATCTATCTGGGTATCCAGATAGCATTGAACTGGAAATTCTTAAATAAGGAGAATCCGAGTTCAAGTGAAATAATCTCACAAAAACAAAGTTTTAACCGAAGCATACTGTTTATTTTTATTGCCGGTTTTTTTATGTTGATACATGAGTTTCTTGAAGGTCTTGAGAAAGAAGCGCCGGATTTTGTGACTTACGAATTGTTTGAGTTAATTGCACTTACCGGATTAGTATTATTTTTACTGGAGTGGCATAAAATATTGACGCAATTAAGAAAAAGATCGATCAAATAAATGAGTGATTGAATTGAATTAATCTTTCACTTTTTTCTAACCATACTGGCGAAAATAATTGTAATATCTTTTAACAGGCAATAAAAATATGGCCTGATTTTTGGATGGATACTTTTATCGATATTATCTCCGATGCTCGTCAATAGCAGGACCGAGATCATAAATATGATCATGGCCTGCCCTGATGAAATAAAGAGAGGTTCATAATTTGCGGCCTTTAAATTCAGGATCATTCCTAATATTCCAGCAATGATAAATGATACAAGATATCCACTTATTATCCAATAGGCACTCTTATCAATTATGAAAAAAGGTAACAATAAAATAACCAGGGTGATCCCGATCTTTATTGCTATGAAATCTAACATGCCATAATTGATAATAATGTATCTTACAAGCAGATTTCCTTCTCCCATAATTCCTTTTTGCTCGATCATTTTCAGGCTGGTTATGGTATCTCCGATACCGAATGCCAGAAAAGCCAATATGAAGAGTAAAAATTGTAGCTTATTGTACCAGCATGGGTAATATCCGCTGTCGCCTTTCAAAATTCTCTCCCATCTATCTTATATTTTTACTCCTTAATAAACTGTTAGCCAAAAGTTGTATTATATTTATATTATATTGGCTTCTTCCTGAAATGAAATTGATTCAATCTTAATCAGATAATCAAAAAGCAAAAGATGAACTTGATCGTAAGATATAAGTATAATAATAATCATATAACATCTCAGGGCAGGCTGAAAATTTTTTTTATAACACTCCCACTCCCCAACCTGCCCATAAAAACCTCCATTTTTTGCAAAAAGTTTAAAGTACGAATTGACGATATTATTAAGGGAGGTATAGAATGACATTTGGATCACCTAAGTATTTTGGAGAACAAGCTTTTAATGATGTTTATTGTAAATTAATAGAAAAGGCACGAAATAAACAGAAATCTCATTATGAAGATGTTGCAGTCATAATGGGAAAAACCCCTGAAGAAAAAATGGGGCATTATTGGGTAAATGAAACTGGGTATATGTTAAAAGATATTTGTGACTATGAACATAAGCACAATCGACCCATGCTCAGTGCTATTGTCGTACTTAAGGAGGATGGAGTACCAGGTAAAGATTTTTTTGAATTAGCAAGAGGATTAGGAAAACTTACATCGGTGTCTAAACAGGATGAAAAAGCATTCTGGAATCAAGAGCTACTGGAGGTTTATAAAACCTGGGGTTAAAACCTGATTAGTTTGGATATGTTATTTTTCGGCACTGCAGCGGATATGCCAGCCCGAATTTCCGGCATCACAACCCATACTTTCGCGGCGACCGTGAATCGCTGATGCTCGCGATGGAGGAAAATGTGACTGAAAATTGAGAATGGAATGTTCTGAAAAATCCAGAAAAGATTTTAAGCATGACAGTAATCATAAACTTATGAATCCAAAACTTTTGACAAGATGGTTCAGCATTGTTTCTGTTATTTTAGTGCTTTGGGGAATAGTGTTTGCTTTCTTTGGTCTTGATATTCTTCCGGTAATGAATAAAGACATATTGTTGCCCTGGGAAAGCGCATTGTATGGAGCAATTATGATGGGCTGGGGAGTAACACTTTTATTAGTTGGAAGAATTGCCTTTCGCAGGAACGATATTGAGTTAATGAAAGTTATGTTGTATGGACTCGTTATCTGGCTCACTGTGGAAGCTCTATTCTCGGCGTATCTGGGCGTTTGGTTCAATGTGGGCGTGGATATTGCTGTCCTCGGATTGTTTAGTTTCCCTCTGATAAAAAAAATCCGGTCACAAAATGCGAAAAATTTATGAATCCAAAAAGGTTTCTCACAATTGAGGACGTTATTGGAGAAATAATTTTATGAAAAATCCTATCAAAAAACTATTTGTAGAATACGAAAAGGCATTCAATGCACTTGATGTTGAAAAGCAGGTTCCGTTCTTTGCAGAACATTTCATTTCAGCAGGTCCTAAGGGTAGTATCGCGCTGGAAAGAGATGAGTTTGCTAAAATGGCAGGTAAAGCTGCGGAATTTTACAGAAGTGTGGGACAGACATCCGCAAAAATTCTTTCCATGGAAGAAACCGAAATCAGCAATGAATATTCCATGGTCAAAGTCCACTGGGGAGTGACGTTTGAGAAGACCGGAAACAAACTGATTGAATTTGATGTTACGTATTTTATCCAGAAAACCGGCCCCGAGCCGAAAATCATCATGTTCATAGCTCATCAGGATGAGGAGAGGGCCTTGAAAGAGCTCTCGGTCTCTTGGGGTAAATCTACGAAACTGCGGGTTCTGTCACGTTGTCGGTTGATACGATTCCGTGACGATATTGTAACTATTATATAAACATGGAGAGGAGGAAGCTGTACCCCTGTGCACGAGGTATATCTCCAATCCACCGAAGACTTGACAGAACCGAAACTGCGAAATCCTTATATCATCGAACACTAATTTTCTTATTAAAGGGGGAATCTTATGAAAATGAATCGTGTAGTACATTTTGATATTGCGAAATTAAAGAAAGCATACGAGGAAGGTGAAGGAACATGGCAAAATACATAGATGGATTTGTATTAGTAGTACCAAAGGATAAAATTGCTGAGTACAAGAAAATGGCAGAAGAGGGTGCTAGTGTATGGATGAGATACGGAGCGCTTGAATACATGGAATGCATGGGAGAAGACCTTGTTATAAAGGACATGGACGGCATGAAGCCACTTGCATTTACTGAAATGGCAAAAGCAAAACCAAATGAAACTGTTTGGTTCTCATTTATTGTTTATAAGTCAAGAAAGCATCGCGACGAAGTCAACACTAAAGTGATGGAAGAGATGAATAAACAAAAGGAAAAATACAAAGATGTTTCGATGCCCTTTGATATGGAGCGTTTTGCTTACGGGGGTTTTGAGGTTGTAGTTGAGGGGTAAAATCGGAAAGGTTGCTTCAAAAGTATAAAACTTAAAAACACGAATGGGGTGATCAATATGGCAAATATGAAACAAAAAATAAGACCATTTTTATGAAGACAAATTTGGTCTGTCATGGCAGATTATCCCAAGACAATTAGGTGAGTATCTCTCAAATTGAAATTGCGGAGCTTAAGAAAGCAGAAAGGAAAATAAACTCATGAATCAAGGTATCAAAACTATCATCTATCCCGTCAAAGATCTAGCCCATGCAAAAATGTTTTCAGCAAGCTTCTGGGTATCGAACCTTATGTGGATAAATTTTGAATTTGAAGCTAAGGACTAAAAATGGATTTCGCAAAAGTCCATAAACTTGGCATCAACCTGCGTAAATGTGCCTAAATGCTTATCTTGTTGCCAGATCAAAATCACTTTCCCGAAGTTGAAGCTCATTTTTGCACGCGCTGCATGCTTTGCTTGTATGCTTCGGTATTGCCCCAGCGCTGTTTTGCTTCTTCCTGATATTGATTTTATTTTGCCTGCAGTGATGAAACCTGATAAACTCGAATTACTAAAAATCCTTATATCATTGAATACATAATATCTTATTAAGGGGGAATTTAATGAATATGAATCCTGTCGTACATTTTGAAATGCCGGCGAAAGATAAGAGCCGTATGAGGAACTTTTACGAGACTGCCTTTGGCTGGCAGACGGAACAGCTTGGTAAGGAAATGGGCGAGTATGTGCTGGTCACTACTACCGAAAGCGATGAGAAAACGGGTCTTCCCAGGAGACCCGGCGCCATCAACGGCGGCTTCTACGAGAGTACCGACCCTCTGTTGCAGCATCCGTCAGTTGTCATTGCAGTTGACGATATCAAGGAGGCGATGAAAAGGGTGGAAGAAGCAGGCGGAAAAGTGCTGGGAGGACAAGTACTTGGAAAACCTGATGATATTCCCGGTGTCGGAATTTATGTGTCATTTATAGACACCGAAGGCAACCGCGTGAGCATGCTCGAGCCAGCGCCCATGCAATCGAAATCAGAGGAGTAAAATTATGACAAACATCAAACAAAAAATCACACCGAATCTGTGGTTTGACCGCCAGGCCGAAGAAGCGGCGAAATTTTACACCTCCATCTTCAAAAATTCCAGGATCGGCAAGATAATCCGTGCCAGCAAAGCAGGTTTCGAAATTCACGGCCTGCCGGAGGGTACGGTAATGACCATTGAGTTTGAGATTGAGGGACAAAAATTCATTGCGCTTAATGGCGGACCGCTATTCAAATTCACTCCAGCTGTATCATTTCTTGTCGCCTGTAATACGAAGGAGGAAGTCGATGCGATATGGGAAAAACTGTCTGAAGGCGGTACGGCTCTAATGGAACTTGGCGAGTATCAATTCAGCGAAAAATATGGATGGACGCAGGACAGGTATGGTCTTTCATGGCAGGTGATGTTCATGGGAGATCGTAAGATAAAGCAGAAGATCACTCCGACGCTTATGTTTGTCGGCGAGCAGTGCGGGAAAGCAGAAGCAGCGATCAATTTTTACACATCTGTGTTCAACAATGCAAAAGTTGGTGACATCGACCGCTATGGCAAAGGCGAAGAGCCAGACAAAGAAGGAACAATAAAGCATGCCGCCTTCACGCTTGAGAATCAGGAGTTTGCAGCCATGGATAGCGCTCTTAAACACGACTTTACCTTCAATGAGGCCATTTCATTTATGGTTGAATGCGAGACCCAGGAAGAAATTGACTACTACTGGGAGAAACTCACTGCGGAAGGAGGGCAAGAAAGTGTGTGCGGCTGGCTTAAGGATAAGTTCGGTGTTTCATGGCAAGTTGCTCCCACCGTACTTGAGGAGATGCTGCGAGACCATGATAAAGAGAAGGTGGAACGCGTTACCAATGCGTTCCTGAAAATGAAAAAGTTTGACATCGGGAAATTAAAGAAAGCATACGAGGGATAAATAACAAACGAACAACATCATTAAAAGTTAAGGAGAAAAATATGACGAAATTAAACATCTATCTCAATTTTGCGGGCAATACGGAAGAAGTGTTTAACTTTTATAAATCCGTTTTCGGCGGAGAGTTTACGTCTGTTTTCCGATTCAAGGATATGCCGATGGAAGGCGTAAATATCCCGAAAGAGGACGAAAACAAAATCCTGCACATCAGCTTGCCAGTTGGCAAAGACAACGTGTTAATGGCGACCGATTCTCTTGAATCTCTCGGAATGAAACTGACGCAAGGCAACAATGTTTACATTTCAGTCCACCCTGAAAGCAAAGAAGAGGCGGACAGGATATTTAACGCTCTTTCCGCTGGTGGCACGATAGAGATGCCTATCGCCGACCAGCCGTGGGGCGACTACTATGGCAGTTTCAAGGATAAGTTCGGAGTGCAGTGGATGGTGATTTACACTTATCCCAAAGGTTTGATAGAATGAATGACATGGGAAAAGTTATTTTAGGAGTAACAATATCACTGGACGGGTTTGCCGAAGATAGCAATGGTAACGTGGGCGCTCTGTATCCTGACCTCGATACACTGCGAAATACCGGGGTCTTACAGGAATCCATAGATACTACCGGCTCGGTAGTGATGGCATGGAAAGAGTTTGCTATGGCAAAAGACCCTGATTCTATCGCGGATAATTATGAGTATCAAGTGCCAATATTTGTTTTTACAGATAAAGAACCCAAAAAGCATCCGAAGGAAACTGACAGGTTAACCTTTACTTTCGTTACAGATGGTATTAAAAGCGCAGTCCTGCAGGCAAAAGCAGCCGCAGGCGACAAAAATGTTACAATTATCGGCAGCGCAAGCACCACCGGGCAATGCATAAGAGCAGGATTAGCTGATGAACTGCATATTGATATCATACCGGTATTTCTTAAAAGCGGTTTTCGGCCATTTGAAGATATAGACAATAAATCAATCAAGGTAGAAAGAATAAAAGTGGTGGAACTTCCAGCCGGCAGGACACATCTTAAATTCCGTATCATAAAGTAAAAAATAGGAAACAGGATAAAATATCTTGAGAAAAGTTCCAGTATGATCATCCGTTTCTGATAATTTCTGGATCGCCGATGAATACTCCGGACATAAGTATTAATTAGTTGGGATATAATTAACTCTTATGGGAGTTATTCGACTCGGCTGTTCAGGCTGGGGATACAGGGATTGGGCAGGTGTGTTCTATAAGGATAAAGAGGAGTCAAAACTAAGAGAATATTCAAGAATATTCAATACTGCTGAGATCAACTCCACATTCTACGGCTATCCCCGGCCCGGCATCGTATTTGGCTGGGCAAAGTATACTCCGCAGGATTTTAAATTTGCAGTGAAACTTAACCGCCTGATAACCCATGAAAAAATGCTAGAAATTTCAAAAGGAGTAGAGGATGACCTCAAAAGGTTCATGGAACTCATGAAACCGCTTCAAGAGTCGGGAAAACTTGCCTGCATCCTGATCCAGCTCCCGCCGGGAATGAAGTTCAGGAAGGACAGGATAGAAGAATTTCTTAAAATACTGCCTTGCGATATGCGATTTGCACTTGAATACAGGGATGAAGCATGGCTGACCGAACAAGCGCATGACCTGCTAAGAGATTATAATGTTGCAGCCGTAGCAGTTGATGAACCGCTGCTTCCCCCTGAGGTCAGGCTGACCTCTGACATTGCATACGTTCGCTGGCACGGAAGAGGTGAAAAAATGTGGTATAACTACCACTATTCGAAAGATGAGCTTGCAGCCTGGATACCGAAACTGAAGGAGATGTCGCAGAGTGCAGACGTCTATGGATACTTCAACAACCACTACTATGGCTATGCGCCTGAGAACTGTATAGATGTACTGGAGATGCTGGGGATGGCTACACCAGAGCAGAAAGAGATGAGGCAGCATATATCAGGTTACTGGAAAGGCAGGATAACGACAAAAGTGATTGCAAAGACGCTCAGCGATTATCTTGTGCAGGAAAAGAAAGGTATAGCGACATTACTATCAGGATTTATCGAAAATTTAAGGCTTAAAAAAGCAAGAGAGATAAAGGACATCGAGATAATGGAAATAGGAACTGATAAGATAGTTGCGGATGTAAGGGGTTATTCGGTTTACATTGATCTGGAAAAAAGGTTCATACTGCACGACTGCGCGGACTGGCAGAGAACTGCGCGAGAGAGGCGGTTTTGTAAGCATATCGGTGCATTGATGCTTGCGCTGCCTGAGGATATGGCAAGAAGTGTGCTTGAAAGGATCAGAATGCAGCAGTGGGAGTTCAGCCAGTATACGGGGGGAGGGGAGATTTATAAGTTGAATCGTTAAGTCCTTCAAATCCTCCATGTCTCCCACAAAACGATCTCATCGAGGCTTTTTCGTGGTGTGGGGCGTGGGATATCTGAGGGATATCCAACAGGTAGAAGCGTAACTACTCGAATCTCATCCGGGATATTTAATATTTCTTTGACCTTTTTTTCATCGAATGCACCAATCCAGCATGTGCCAAGTCCCTCTTCAACTGCCGCAAGTGTCATATGATCCACAGCAATCGCAGTGTCAATGGGATAAGCAAGCTGGCCGCAGGACATTACATATTCTTTTTCGACAGAACAGGCTGCAATAACTACAGGCGCATCTGCCAAAAATTTCTGGTTTCTTGCAGCTACTGAAAGCGCTTTTCGCGTGACCGCATCTCTTATTACGATAAACCTTCGCTCCTGGCGGTTTGAAGCTGAGGGTGAAAGTCTTCCTGATTCAAGTACTCTCACCAATTTTTCCTCTTCCACTTCACGGGGATCATACGCCCGGATGCTTCGTCTTGTTCGAATTGCTGTTTTCACATCCATAAATCTTCACTCCTTATTTTTTTAAATTTTGTTGATATATGATATAAGATATCAATTATACCATTATATTCATTATCCATTATCATCCATATATAATAAAACCCACGAGGGAGGGAATCAAAGAAACCATCACCTGGAAATGAAGTAGCTGACTATCAAGAGCTTATTATAATATTTATCTATAAATTCAATTGTCAATTAACAGGAGTTCCAATCCTGGTTTTGTGATTCTTGCTGTACCTTCATTTAATTCGATCAGTCCGGATTCATTCATAAATTTGAAAATAGCTGTATCTGAAAGCAGTAGCTGATCCCTGATAGTTTTAATATTCACTTTATCTCCATTTTTCAGTATTTCGAGAATTGAATCTGCATTTTCTCCGAATTTTGACATAATAGTATTAAATAATATGAACTTTCTTAAATAATACCACGGAACAAAGTTTCTTAACTCTTTTTCTTAATATAATTTATAAACTATATTTAGTATTATTTTATATCAGCTTCCGTCATTGTAGTGGTTGCCCTACAAGGGTCAAAATGAAGGAGACTTTAAAATGAATAATGAAAAAATTGAAAACCAGAGAAAAGATGAAGAAGAAAAAGTAGCAGAGGAAATTTTTAAGAAGGTACTTCTTGGCGCCGCTTAAAATAAAAATTGTGTATAATAATATTAAGGAGTTGTTAAAACTTTGTAACACTCCAACCACAATTATTTCTCCCTATCCTTTCTTTGCAATAGCAATTTTTTTAATATCTCGCAATAATTTCAACTATAATGGGGTTAATTTTCTTTTAATAGGGATTGCTGTTACACTTTTATCAAATTTCGCTTCTAATTTATGGAACCACTGTAATGACCTGAAAGAAGATGTTGCACAGGGGAAAAAAACAATTTTAACGGAGGAACCACATTTTCAAAAAATAGCGATTATTATAGCAATATTCCTTTACATAACTTCTATTCTGGTTGTTTATCGAGTATCGTTGGATGTAGAAAGACCGATTTTAAGATATTTTCTCCTATGGGCTCTGGCGACATGGTGTTATTCGGACAATTTCATATTTAAGAAATTAACCGGCTTTCGATTAAAAGAGCATTATTTGGGAGAGTTATTGACATACGGAATTGCGTGGCCAATGTTTACTCTCAGTACATGGTTAATATATTCGGATATAACTTCTACCTGTATAATAATTTTAGCAGCTTTTTTATTATTTAGTATATCTGGGCTGTTATTAAAAGATTTGAAGGATATATCCGGTGACAGAAAAGCTGGTTTGAAGACACTTGGAGTAGTTTTTTCTCCATCTAAATTGATAAAATATTCATGCTATTTAATGCTCATATATTATTTTATTATTTTAACTGCTATTACTATAAATATTTTTAATATGGGGATATTAATTATGGCTATCCCATTGTATTATTTTTTAAAAAATACATTTATTCATATGTATAGAAAAAAATGGACTCTTGATGTGGGGGATTTAAATGCCCTTAAGTCTCTGGGTTATTCTGCATATGCATCCGTATTTTTTTTAGGTATCAGCACTTTTTTTAAATTTTAATACAGGCATTTGTACCAGCGCTTGAAAAGAAAATATTTTTTCCAGACTCTGATAAATTATCCCTTGCCTGGAATTCCAATGGAAGATATGCAGAAGGAGCACAAGATAATATCCCAAAATAATTTTTTCCCAATAATTGTTTGACTTTATCTTTATATTCAAAAACTTTTTCTCCAAAAGCTGTTGTAACACCCACATCTAAGAAGAAATAAGTAAATCTGTCATTATATTTTAAATTTTTTAACGATGATATAAATAATTCAAACTTTTCCTCTACTATTTCGTATACGAGAGCCACATCCTCTGAATAATCCGATAGATCAGCATAAAATGGAAATAGCTCAAATGGATAATACGACCCAATTCCAAGCAGGAAAACTCCATTTGTTTTTTTATTAAAAAATAAAAGTTCATATGGAATATATAACTTATATTCTCCTTTTTCAAGTTTCCCTAACAAATCTTCTTTCTTTTTTTCAGCAGCATATATTAGATTTTCCACTGCCTCCACCGGGGCCATACCGTCCAGCGATATTAAAATATTCTTTTCAAAGATTGCTTTGAATTCTTTGATAACCGTAAATTCTTTATTGACATTTCGCCTGGTTTCTTCTATTGTTTTTCCTTTTTCTGAAAAAATATCATCGTAAATTGCATTGACATCTTGTTTTTCAATTACCAGAGCTGCGATCCCGCCTCCAATA
The DNA here is from genome assembly GCF_002487355.1 of Candidatus Methanoperedens sp. BLZ2. Classification (GTDB taxonomy): domain Archaea; phylum Halobacteriota; class Methanosarcinia; order Methanosarcinales; family Methanoperedenaceae; genus Methanoperedens. The sequence continues at coordinate 42,752 of NZ_NTMG01000042.1, forward strand.
TCCCTAAAATTACAGAATATACTTGGGGAATTGATTCTGACCTGCGTATGCATTACATTTACGCCAATTATAGGTACACTATAACCAGTTTGTTTTGCAAAGATTTCAAGTATCGTTGGGGGAAGGTAAAAAATATTATCTTTATCACAATATTGCGCAAATTTACTGGCATATTCTTTCTGGTTTTCGATGGTAGCTCCTTTACATTGTTTACTATAATAATACCCTTTTGCAAAAAACTCAGCTGATTTAAGGACGCTTGGTACCCTGACAAGAGGAAAATGCAGTACTATACATCCATTATTACATTTTATCATTTTCGCAAGTTTTCCTGCCGAGTTTATTACTCCTTTTTCATTGACACCTTTTACTCTTATCTTTGCATCGTCATCTCTGCAAAGGACAAGTGCTGCCCCATCTGTCCGCATATCTTCAGGAAATATCATTCCATCTACTGAAGCTCCGATTTGCGGTATTTTACCAAACTCCTTATGAAAAATGTCCAGCATTGATTGGTACTTGCCATTGTATTTTAATGTTGCATAAAATAAAATAAGATTTGGATGAAAATCATTTCTCAAACGGGCTTTTTCAATAAGGTCATTGGCAGCTTGCTCATGATCTTTCTTATTTGTGAAAAATGTGATTGATTTCGTTTTAACACCTTATGTCACACATGCTTCTATGAATTTTGTCGCACGCAGCGTTTCAAGGGATATAAGCTGCTGGTTAGCTTCAGCTTTAGCAACAGTAACAAGAACTGTAGACTTTGAAGACGGAGCTATCAGGATACGGTTGTTCCTGAAATAAAAAATAGTTTCCTTCAAACCTTCCCGGTTCATTTCCCCGAGCACCCGGCTTATGTGTTTCTCAAGCCAGAACATAGTTTCCAGAAGGTGTTCCCTGTAACCAGGAACCCTTATGGTTATGGGCACCCCATCTATCCTGTATAACATACAGGCTTCAATTCCTTCAATATCATAGAGTTGATCAAGAGTATCTTCAAGCTCTATTTTCATAGCTCTTTTTCTCCTCCCCCAGGACAAGTTCAAGAATTTGTTGCGGGTCTTCATCATGTACCCAGTTTTTCCGCACGGATTCAATCTTTACCCTTATTTTTTGACCCGGCTTTCCCATGGTTTTTGTTTTTTCAATAGCTTGCATAAACCTGTCATCGAATCTGGTTTTTGGCATAACCCGGTCAATTTGTTTTTTTGAAGCTCTCAGTACGATTCCTAATCCTGCTTCTATGGAATAAGGATATATTCCTTCACCATGTTTTGATCCCCTGTGTTTCATTATCCTGATAGTCCTGTCATACATCTCCCCAAAACCAAGATTTTGCAAGAATAGAACCGTATCAGATAAATACAACGGTGTAGATAATAACCTGTTCATATGTTGAAAATCCCCGGTTGTTCCATAATTGGTAGCAGTTGCACCATCGGCCGGCTCTTCAAGAACTACAACTGTGGTTCCAAATGCTCGCAGATCCTGGAATATTGTACTGATCGATTTTCTTTTTTCTTTATCAGAATAAAATGTAGGATATGTAAAAGGATCAATTACTATCCTTGGATTTGCTCCTGGACTTGATTTCTTTATGATCTCTGTAATATCAAGGCTCGGAAACTCGAGGTCTTCTCCAAAAATATGGACTATTTTCATATCCCCTGTCTCTATATAATCTTTAATGGCCCCCCATCCTATGTCTTTGCAATCACGGATGATCTGTTGCTCTGACATCTCAAAGGAAACATAAATTACTTTTTCACCGCGATCCAGGCCGAAAAGTGAGTATTGCAATGCAAAAGTGGTTTTACCGACACCCGGCCCTCCATAAATAGAATTGACAGTATTTTTTCTGAAACCTCCATCCATCAATTCATCCAGACCATATATCCCTGTTAAAGTCCTACCCGTTTTCATAAACTACAACCTCATCATTATAATGTTATACAGTATGCCTTGGAGAATATTTATAGTTTAGTATTGAAAAAAAGTTTATACAGTAAAAAATCGCCCCATATTCCGGTAAATAGATTATTGAATCGTATTTGACCTCGAAAATCGTTCTACATTTTTATGCCTGAAATCGGGCAATATCCTGTCAAAGTATTTGACGACGACACATGGTTCAATGCATCTTCCACATCGGGTACAAACTTTTCCGATTTTAAGGTCAGGCTCAAGAACAATGGCATTAACAGGACAGACTTTCAAACACACACCGCATTTTGTACACTTTTTTATTCTTATCAGCTGCTTTGCAGTATTTTCAAAAACGGATCGTGCATCTTCATCTCCCGGCGCATTAACAGAAATGTGCCCTGATGAGAATATCCTGACATTCCCATCTTTTGTATTGATCAATAACACACCGAGATCTTCTGAAAAAACATTTTCACCCAGGATATTTGCGATATTTTGCACTTCCCGGGGCAAAAGTCCTGTGATATTTCCTTCCATTGTATATCCGCCTGTCCTGCATGGCGAAACACCTCCTGTCACTGTTATACCGAATTCTTCTTTTTTGGACATCAATTTCGTATTTATTTTGAGTTCTTCAGCAAGACGGATCATCTTTGGAGGAAGTGTTTTCCAGCGCCAGAACCCGTGCCTGATAAACGCCTCTTCCAGACCATAGTCCTTTGCCCAGTTCAAAAGATATTCGTTCCACCGCATAAAAAGCTCAGGATGCAGCTGGCCGAACCTGTAATATTCCGCGCTCAGTTCTGCAGGGCAAAGCCAGCACCCTACGCGCTCAAAACCCTCGTCATAAAGGGGATTATATTCAAGCTTACGATAAAAAATGTAAAGCCACACCTCGATGGCGCGCCAGTTCCGGATCGGGAACACGCTCACCTGGCCTGGAATGAACGGATTCTCTTCTTTTGGGGCGATACGTGAGCGCATGAATGATTCATATCTCCTTTTTCCATCAATTGTAAGGCATTTTTGTCCTGTGCGCGTGCACTCTTCTATTACTGAATTAATAGGGGCAAGTTTGCAGACCTTGCAGCACCACCTGAAATCCTTCGCAGGAGGCCCGAAATCCGGAAGATTCTTCCAGAATGCTTCATTTACATTGACTTCAATAAGATCGATATTGTTTTCCCTGCAGAATCTGCGTGCGAATTCAACAGTTTCCGGGAACTCGATGCCAGTATTTGCAAAGAACACTTTTATTGGTTTTTTCACAGCGCTGCGGGTAAGATCAAGCGTGGTCAGGCTGTCTTTGCCTCCTGAAAATGAAACATAGACTGGTGTTTCCCTGAATTCTTCCTGGTTGGCAATTCCCTTTATGGTATTGACAGCATCCTTAACAAGCCGTTTCATGTGAGGCGCATTTGCCCGGATGACATCTTCAAGCCGTGGTTTCCCTGGCAAAAAAGTTACTTTTTCTGATCCGATCTTTTTTATCTTTAACGATTGCCCCGGGGTCTTCAGCCCTGTGCTGCCCCTGTATGCTATCCCGAATCCGCAAAGGTTCTTACCTGTTACAAGTACGGTGTCCCCTTTTATGATATCATCAGAGCATTCAATTACTTGCTTCCCATCAAGGTTTTTCCCGCTAAGATGGCGTCCGCCGGATGAGATCTTTACGAGTTTTTTACTTATTCGTGATGCGATAAGCGCACATGCCCCTTCGACCATTAGATCGAGCTTGAAAGCAAGCTCTTTCATATCGAATCTCAATATCCCGAAATGCAACCCGTCCACGATTATTTCATCTGTTTTATCTTCACCAGGGATTTTATTCAAAAGGATAAGCTTTTCAGAAATAGGATTTTCACCAAAGGATTTTGAGATCAGGTCATTGATTATATTTTTTTCATGGGGTGAAGCAAAACGAACATCCCCAGGTGGGGACAGGTCAACCTTTGACCCTTTTTCCCTGCATATCCCGCATTGAGCTTCCAGTAAGGGGATATTGCATTTATGGCACCAGAAAAGAAGACTTTCGTCGAGATCGAATGAGGTGTTTATATTTGGATTTTGGTTTTGTTTGGTAATATGCATTTTATAAGTCACAAAATGGTTTCATGTTAATATAACAAAATGCTTTATTAAATTTTGGTATGAACTCATTTTTTGATCCACTCAGCGATGAGAACTCACTGGGATAAATTTATTTATTAGGAACAACAACCTAATCTCTGTGTTCCTATTTATTAATAGAAAAAATGAGCTGGAAATGCTTGATGAAAAATCCAGACAGCCAGAGCCTCAATTTACAGTGATTTACGGCAGGCGAAGAACTGGAAAAACCGAATTGATAAAACAATTTTGCAGGGATAAAGAGTATATTTATTTCCTGGCAGATAAAAGAGGCACGGCCTTAAATGCAATCAGGTTTTCATCAATAGCAGCGGATCATTTTAAGGATGCAGCCCTCAAAATAGAAGATTTTTACCTGTTGTTCGATTACATTCAAAGACGATTAGACGATACGAAAAAAACAGTCATTATAATAGATGAATTCTCATATTTAGTCGAAAAGGATGATTCAATATCTTCGGTTTTCCAGGGCATATGGGATGAAGTCCTTGTTAAAAAAAATGTTTTTCTAATTCTGTGCGGTTCATCTATTTCAATGATGGAACAAGGTGTGCTTTCATATAAGTCTCCCCTTTATGGCAGGAGAACAGGTCAGTGGAAACTGGCACCGTTCTCATTTAAAGAAATGAAGGAATTTTTTCCGAATTCTTCATTGATCGAGCGTGCGGAGATTTACAGTGTTCTTGGGGGGATACCGTTCTATCTCAACCAATTTAAGAAAAAAAATCTGTTCTCAAATATTGAAGAGAAAATTTTGGCAAAGGGTGAACCTCTTTATGAAGAAGTTGAATTTTTATTACGGGAAGAATTACGTGAATACTCATCATATTATTCGATATTGGAAGCCATCGCTTCAGGAAGCACAAGAGTAATAGAGATCGCAGAACACTCAAAGATAAAAACCGGGGATCTTCCAAAATATCTTAGCACATTGATCAAACTTGATATCGTTGAAAAGGTCCATCCAGTTACAGAAAAGGAGAAAACAAAAAAAACTATTTATAAAATGAAAGATAATTTTTTCAATTTCTGGTTTAAATTCGTATATCCGCATAAAAATGACATTGAGATAGGAAACACTCAAAAAGTAACAGATATTATCAAACAAGAGTTCACTGCTTATGTGGGGCATATCTTCGAAGACATTGTCAAAGAATTCCTGATAAATATGAATTCAAAAAAATTAGTTCCATTTAACTTCACAAAAATTGGAACATGGTGGAGCGGAGACAGACAAATTGACCTTGTCGCCCTGTCTAAAAATGAAGCGTTATTTGTGGAATGCAAATGGCAAAATCGTAAAACTGATGTAGATATTCTAATAAACCTGGTTGAAAATGCAAAATTCGTGAATTGGCAACGTGAAAAAGATCATTTTATGGTTGTTTCAAGATCTGGTTTCACTTTGAAAGCAGAAGATTTTGCAGAAAAACAGGGAATATCACTTATTACTGAAACTGAATTGAAGAGGGGTTTTGAGTGAATCACATTTTCCTGTTCCTTCTCCTTCGAGTTATTCCCAGCTTCCTGATATTTCCTATCGTTCCAAGATCTGTCCCGTCAAGCAAAAATGCCCTTGCATTTTCAAGCTCGATAGCATGGTTGGCAAAAACAGGCCCCAGTAAATCCTCATGTATGGACTCATTGAACGGTATCCCTCCGCACAATTCGTTAAATGCAGGCATAATAATTACTTCAGGATCCATCCACTCAATATCCCCATAATGATCTCGTATTGATTTCTCGATAAAATGCGTCCTTATCCACACCTTTTCAGAAACAGCATGCCCCAATGAATCCGTGAGCCTTACACTGGGATGGTTATGGGATACCATCACGTATTTTGCAGATAACAACTCCTCAACAGGCCAGGTATGGCCATGAAAATAACCCGCGCCGTCAAGCACAAAACCCCGCATGTCTTGCAATGTAACATTTCCGGTAATTAGCTCCTCAATATCCCCGTCATGATTCCCGGGCACGATATCAACAGGCGCATAAGCAGCTATTGTTTCAAGAAAATCCGGGATTTCTTTTTTTTCCTGCCATGATGTATGTGGTACATTATGTTTGATATCCCCAAGAAGCACGATCCTGTCCGGCTTCATATTTTCAAGATACTCACATATGCGCTTTTTTCTTTTTTTCACCTGGCTGGGGATTGAGAAACCCTTGTGATAGAGCTCCCATTCGATGCCAAGATGAATATCCGCGATCACAAGAACTTTTATAGTGTTCTTGACGACAAGTGCGGGTTCATTCAAAATAGGGGTTACTGTCATTATTGATATCCATTATTTGACATAATTAATTGATATTCCTGATGGGCATATAATTAATGGACTGCATATATAGTTTTCAGCTAATTTCTTGCCAGGTTATAGTCAAAAAGAGAAAGATAGAATGGAAAAAAATATCGTTAGACAAATCAACAATCCATATATATGCATGAATATGACGCAATAATTGCCGGGGCAAGTTTTGCTGGACTTGCGGCTGCCGATAGCCTGGAAGGGGATATACTTCTCATAGACAGGAAGGAAATCGGAACACGGCAGACTTCGGCGTGCGGGACTTTCACCTCAGTATTAGAAGAGTCAGGATGCAAAAACTCGATAATGCAGGAATTTGACACACTTACGCTGCATATTCCTGATGAAAGAAAAGTTGAATTGATCGAGCCTATCAGTACATTTGATTATGAAAAATTCTGCAAAATAATAGGGCAGCGCTTAAAAGTGAAAACCCTGAAAGCATCTGTAAAAGGTGTTGCGGGAGATGTGGTTTTTACAGATTCGGGAAATTTCAGTTCACAATGTATTCTTGATTGTACGGGCTGGAGAGCAGTCCTTGCCAGTTCTCTCAGGCAGGATTATGTTGACAAAAGAAATCTTGCATTCGGCCTGGAATCAGAGGTGGATTATACGGATGACAGCTTACATTTGTTGGTTGATCCTGAAATTATCCAGCAGGGGGCAGCCTGGATTTTTCCGATAGGAAATAAATCCAGGATCGGAGTGGCAAGTTACGCAGGAAAAACCCAGATCCTGCCACAACTTCGCGGATTCACAAGAACACTTGGTCATGAAATTTCAAAAACCCATGGCGGTTATATTCCATTCGGCCTTCGTGAACCTGTGGTTGATAATCTATTCATGGTAGGAGATTCTGCGGGTATGGCGCCGCCAACGACAAGTGAAGGAATACGCCCCGCGATAAACTTCGGCAGGGAATGTGCAGGGATCGTCCAGGGTATAATAGATGGTGATAAAATGCTAAAAGATGGCCTTATTGAGTACAGGGATATTGTAAATAAGAGTAAGAACAGATACAAGTGGCTGCTTAATATGCAAGCGCCGCTTCTTGATAATATTGTACCCGGAACCATCAAAAAGGCCGCATGCAGCAGTATATTTTCAAAAATATTTCAGAAAATGTATCTTGGGATTTGATTCGTAGTGATATCGCAAAGATGATCAAAGAGAATACAAAGAAAGAAATTCCCTCAATCAATGTGTGTGGTTCGGAGATAATCTCTGGACACCAAGCTGCTATCATGGCTCTGTTGGCAGTGCTGGGATGTAGTAGAGAGGTATATCCAATCACACAATTTAGATGAAAATAATAGGGAATAATTCTGAAATCGCTATATACAGGCCATGGACAATTTTTCCGGGGTATACCAGTGACTGCAACGCACGCTCGTTCTCGTGCATCCATTGGAATATCTTGAACAAAAATAATAATCGTGGTCGCTAAAATCGGGGCACGAATAAAACTACAAAGAATAAAAGTAGAAATAAGGGGATATAGATAATTGGAGTATATTCGTACTTCCATTTGCATCAAATTTCATAAGTTCTTACACTTAAAACCTAAGGGGGTTTTATTATTGGGTTCATACACCTGGCATACTTGTTTGAACGTACAAGATTTTGCAGCTACGTTTGGCTGCGATTTCCATGTTTTTCATCGGAAACCTCATAATAACTCAGAATATATAGCAGCTGTTTATGTTAAAGAGAACATTCAAGATTTCGAGAAAATTTTTAGATACTCTTTTTAAAGATATATACTCACATCGGATGGAGCAATTTTTATGACAGATTCGTAATAGTGGAACCTATCTGGTATATAAAATCAGATGGGGATATTCTTGTTGATTGTGTTTGCATAGATGACATAATTTACGATTTTAAAAAACCTTTTGGGAAAGTTGCAGCAGAAATAATAGACGAGGAAGCCAGAGAATTTATTGAGCAAGCTTTAATAATTGAAAAAAATTACATATTTCTATGCGATAATCCAATATTTTTTCCTTATAACCGTGTGGATAAATTTATTAATAGTCTTAAAGAAATTGATAATTTACAAGACATTGATGGACTTATTCATTATCACATTGATGAGAAAGAATTGAACGAATATGATATCAGAACACTTCAACTTTATAGCAATGAAATTCGTAATTTAAGTAAAAATGAACAATTAGGTTTGGTAATCTCTCAAAAAAATCCCCTAAGAAATTTCCAATTACTGGAACAAACAGAATTTATCAGTAATCTTTTTACTGAATTTAATAAGGGAGAAATTTCCATTACAGGAAAGCTATTTAATGAAAAGCTGGAATCCAAGATTTAATGTTGGTTCTATGATTATGGTAGTTCAATTGAATAATGCAAATGTAAGATTTAGAATATCGAAAAAACTAATATATCTTGACAGAGTGTAGTAGTTTATTTGGCTGGGCTATAATTTGATCCGGCTTGTGGAGAAACATAAACCAGAATATTATATAATGATATTAAGATGAGGCAAAATAGTTAAAAAATAATAATAAAGAAGTGACATAATGCTAACGCCTGAAGAAGTTGCTGGAATATTACTTGATATTGGGGCAGTAAGCCTGAATCCTGCTAATCCATTCATGTATGCTTCTGGAATTCTAAGCCCAGTTTATATCGATTGCCGACTTCTTGGTTCATTTCCAAATGAAAGGAAATCAATAATAAACACACTTATTGAAAATATTAATAATTTTTGCGAGAAGATAGACGTAATCGTTGGTACAAGCTCATCATCAATTTTACTTGCTACTCATATTGCTCAATATCTTAAATTGCCCATGGCATATGTAAGAACTTCTGCAAAGTCCCATGGTAAGGAGAAGCAAATCGAGGGGATAGTAAAAGAAGGTAGCAATGCATTATTAATAAGTGATATCATGTCAACAGAACAGGATATTCCAATTAGCGTAAAAGCGATAAACAATAGTGGCGGGAAAGTGGTCTATTGTTTAACAATATTCAATAATAATTTGGGATATATCGAAAGATTCTTACAGAAAGAAAAAATTCCATTTTACAATCTTACATGTCTTAAGGTATTGTTAGCCTATGCTTGGCAAAAAGGAAAAATATCGATAGATGAGAAAGCAATTGTCGAAGAATGGATGATTGATCCCGAAGATTGGGATAATGTGCGACGAGATCGCATAGTGCAAATGCTTGAAAAAAGCAAGAGAGAGATAGCGGAGATTCTGCTTAAAATAAAGTCTGTTACAATTAGTTCTAAAAGAATATACAAATACTCTTCAGGTATACTCAGTCCGATTTATACGGATAATAGATTACTTATCTCTTATCCTGAAGAGTGGGAATATGTAATCAATTCGTTTGTAAATGTAATCGTGAATGAAATAGGTATCCAAAATGTAGATGTTATAGGGGGAGTTGCCACTGCTGGAATCCCACATGCCGCTTACTTGGCAGAAAAACTTGGACTACCTATGGTATATATTAAATCCACCGCCGAGGAGTATGGAAAACACAGCAAGATAGAAGGTCATATAAATCAAGGCGAGAAGGTACTGCTAATTGAGGATCTGATTAGCACAGGGAGCTCCGTAATCTCCGCAGCAAAAGTTTTGAAGGAAGCTGGAGCTAAAGTCGATTGGTGCTTGGCGATTTTTAATTATAGCTTGAAGAAATCAAAAATTGCTTTGGAGCAAGAAAATATAAAATTAATAACCCTTTCTGATTTATCAACTTTATTAGATGTAGCACTACATACAGCAGTCATTACACCAATTGAAAGAGACTTAGTGCTTGAATGGAAAAAAGATATGGAGAATGATGCAGAAAGTTTATAAATGATTAATAAGCAATAATATTTAAGACAAGGAGGTTATGAGGTGAGACATATGGAAACCATAATAGAATATGATGAGTTCTATAAAATGAAAAAAGATATAAAAAAGGGAAAAATAGGTAAAGAAAAACAGGATTCTCAGATGGAATTTGAAGAATTTATTCTTTCTGGATGTAAATGTACCGGGTAGGGAAACCATGAAATGGCCATATAGCGTGTTTATAGAATTGACCAATAAATGCAATTCCCATTGTTTGCATTGCAGAGAAAATAGCGGCAAGAACCTACAAGATGAATTATCTACAGAAGAAATTAAAACAATCTTAACAGGCTGTCCCAAATCCCACTTCAATGAAAAAATGACATTATTTTCAATT
>NZ_NTMG01000016.1 GCF_002487355.1 Candidatus Methanoperedens sp. BLZ2
CCCAAACGGAAGGGGTAGCTCTTGGCAATACATGATGTAACTTCTTGTCACGGGTGATCTCTGCGCCCTCTGTGGTTTTTTTTCAAACTGAATTGTAAAATTATTTACCAAGTTTCAATGCAGTTTTCAGGTCAATTGGTTTTATAAGATTCTTTACAGAATTAAAATGGTCATCATCTGTCAGGATATATTTGACATTCTCAACTATTCCGGTCGCTGCGATGAGCGAATCCGCTGTTGGGATATCATATTTCAGGTGTAGTTCTCCAGCATGTTTAGCGATAGTTCTGTCCACATCCACAAAAATAAGATTGGAGGTCACCAATTTGTCAAGATCACCATGCATCCGTTCTTTATCTTTCATGCCATGTATCTTGATAAGTTCGGTTATCGTGATCACCGAAGCAAGTCCAGTTATTTTTTTATTATGTATAGATTGTGCAAGTTCAAAATATGAATCATCGATGAGCAAGTCAGCCACATGCATCGTATCGATCAAGATCGTGTTCATCTAATACCTGTCTTCTTTACGCATATCTTCGATTTGCTTTCTCACAGCTTTAGGATCAAGATCAGACCATGATCCACAAAGCGTTCGAAGATCAGTCGGGGGCAGAATTTTAAGATAACCATCCTCCTCTATAATGACGAGCTTTTCACCTTTCTCAAGCCTGTACTTTTTTCTGATATTCGCAGGTATCACTATCTGCCCCTTTGTACTCATGGTTATAGTTTCCATATCTTACTGGTAAGACAGCATAGAACATATATTTTATCATGACTTATTAGAAAAAGCCTTTATACAATAAAACGGTATTGAAGCTTGATAACCATGATAAACGCGAGGGATCGTCTTTTACACCATTGAATCGCTAAGGAACAAGAAAATAAGCATTTTTGATACTACGCTGCGTGACGGGGAGCAGACTCCGGGCGTATCGCTTACATTTGATGAAAAACTTCTCATAGCCCGGCAGCTTGATAAACTCGGTGTGGATATTATCGAGGCGGGTTTCCCGATGTCATCTGAGGGCGAAAAGGCTTCAGTCAGGAAAATTGTGGATGCCGGGTTAAACCTCAAGGTCTGCGGACTGGCAAGGGTCATAAAATCCGATATTGATACCTGTCTTGATTGTGGAGTAGATATGGTACATACTTTTGTTTCTACTTCCGATGTCCAGAGGATATCAACTATCAAGAAAAGCAGGGACGAAGTTTACAGCATGGCAATTGATGCAGTGGAATATATTAAAGACCATGGAGCAAAATGCATGTTCTCTGCCATGGATGCAACCCGCACGGATGCTGATTATTTGATCAATATTTATAAAGGCGTGGAGTCTGCGCATTGTGACATAATAAACGTGCCCGATACAGTGGGCGTGATCGTGCCATCTGCCATGTATAAATTGATAGGTGAAATAGCTAAGAACGTCAAAATCCCAATCGATGTGCACTGCCATAATGATTTCGGGCTTGCAGTTGCAAACAGCCTCTCGGCTGTGGAAGCAGGAGCAAGCCAGGTACAGGTCACGGTCAATGGTCTTGGCGAGCGTGCAGGAAATGCAGACCTTGCTGAGACTGTAATGGGATTGCATGCTTTGTATGGCGCAAAGACCAATATCAAAACAAAGTATATTGTTGAGACATCTCATCTTGTGGAAAGATTGACAGAGGTGAGGATGCCTCCGACAATGCCTATTGTCGGGGATAATGCTTTTGCCCATGAATCAGGCATACATACGCACGGGGTTCTCGTACGGTCAGATACCTTTGAGCCTGGCGTCATGACCCCGGAAATGGTGGGGCACAAAAGGCGCATTGTGCTCGGGAAGCATGCAGGAAAACATGCCGTAAAACAATCGCTTGAATTCGCAGGACTGCAACCTGATGATGAGCAATTGAATGAAATAATGAAACGCATCAAGGATATTGGCGATAAAGGCAAACGTGTCACAGATGCTGATCTCTATTCTATTGCAGAATCCATAATGGGTAATATATCAAAGTCTGAACAGGCTATAGTCCTGAAAGAAGTATCAGTCATGACAGGGAACATTATAACCCCGACAGCGACTGTAAAAGCCATCGTTAACGGACAGGAGCGTCTTGGCGCTCATATCGGCGTCGGGCCGGTTGATGCTGCGCTAAATACAGTAACAAGCATTCTTGGCGAGTATAAATTCAAATTGCGCGATTTCAGGATAGAAGCCATTTCAGGCGGATCTGATGCACTTGCAGAAGTTCTCATCGGAGTTGAGGATGAGAAGGGCAGGATCGTTTCAGCGCGCGCAACGAATGAGGATATTGTAATGGCATCTGTTGAAGCATTGGTGGCCGCAATTAACCAGTTGATGAGAAAGAGATGAAGGCTTCGAAACGCTGTACTTTCCGTTCTCTTTAAGCAGTATTAATCCTTTTTTTTCTTTTTGTTAAGCAAAATGATGAGATTCTTTTTTTAGTATTACTTTCACTCCGCTTTGCCATCATCTATATGCTCATAGAGTTATTTTTCATTGAGGTGACTGATATGAATTCATTCCGAGCGGTCTCACAAGACAAGCATCTGAACATATACGAACCGAGAGAAGAGGTCAACTCAATAAGATACATGGAACAGCAATTCAAAGTATAGAAACAGAACCAAGAGAGAAGAAACATTATATGAACATTCCGACAGTTAATAACATACAAATTTATATTACTGCACTTATATTAGTTGTAGCAACATTGACATTTTTATTTGGGCCTGGTATCCTGGAAAAAAAGAAATTAGAGAAACGTGAAAAAATAATGTTGAAAAATCATTTAAAAGAATTCGTATCTTTTTGGAAAAATGAGAGCCACATCAATGACATTGACAGCGAAATAAAAGAATTAAATAAAAAAGGAAATGAGATAAGAGATTTAGAAATTAGCCTGTTATCACATAATATTGCAGATAAAACTGATAATATTGGAAACAAAATTATAAAACTATCAAAAACCTTAAAATTTAATAATGATGAAAGCAGAAGAGAATTTGAGAGAAAAGGTAATGAGCTTGTTTTAGAAGTGGAGGCATTTCTTGGTGAACTACCCCTTGCTCTCACAAGGGGCTTCCCGCTTCATTGCTTCCCTATTG
>NZ_NTMG01000043.1 GCF_002487355.1 Candidatus Methanoperedens sp. BLZ2
GAATAACCAAGAGTGTTATTCATCTCTTCTTCTAATGCTTCTTGAAGAACTCCTTTTATCTCGTTAATAAACGCATCCTGGATGCTTTTACCTGTTTTTAAATTGTTTTTCCTAAGCCATGCCCTTGCTTGTTCTTGTGTAAATAATTCTGCCATGTCACTCAACTCCTATAATATTTCTATTACATAATAGAAGCATCAGCAAAAAAGATTACACTCCCATGAATTTCATAGCCATTTCAATATCTTTTAAATCAAACAGCCTTAAATCAGGCTCTTTTATTTTTTCCTTAAATGATTTCGCAAAAATAGCATAGCGTTCTTTTCTTTTATCTTTGTGCCATTCTACATACTCTACTTTTCCCTTAAGCTGTGCCAAAATCTTTTTCGCATCAACCCTGTCCTGCCATTTGCACTCTGCAAATAATATTTCTTTTGTTTGCTCATTAATTGAAACGATATCTATTTCCGCGACTTTTCGATCACCTTCGATATCTCTGTAAGCACCCCACCATCGCCCGGTTTTATCAAAACCGAGTTTTTGATTTTCCAGGAATTCCTGACAAACACCTTCAAATCTTAACCCAATATATGCATTCATATTATCCTTTATTTTATTAATAAGAGGTTTTTCACGCCGCTTATAGCTGGATATGTTCTTGTAAAAAAACCTGAACCAGAAATTAAGAAGTGGATGGTTGATAACAAAAACACCCTTTCCGCCTGTGACTGGCTTCTCAACAGAGACAAACTCAAAAAGATTTATAAGTTCATTCATTTGCCGTGTCAGTGCGGTTTCTTTCTTTCTAAGAAACGATGCAACTTCGCTTATTCTTGTATTTCCCGATGCTATGGCTGCAAGGATGTCGTAATATATTCCGGATCTTTTGCCAAATTCAAGTGAAAGTATCTGGTTTGCTTCGTCCTCAAGAACTGCATTCTCATCAAAAAATAATCTGTCCATTATTTTCTCAAAGCCAGCACACCCGAGCTGCTCATCCTCTAAGGTAACATAATATTTTGGAAACCCGCCGAAAATTGCATAAAGCCGCACTGCATCTTCAATATTGTTTATTCGAAGCGTATTGCATACCTCCAGAGTATCGCAAAACTTTAACGGCTTTAAGGGCATCTTTCTTTTGAGGCGCCCGTACAGGGGCTGTTTTGAGTCAGAAAAGAGCTTTTTCATTAAACCGACCGTAGAGCCTGAAAAAATAATGAAGAGCCCCGTTTTGTTTTCGTTTAAGTCGATATATTTCTGAAGTATGCCGTAAACCGACCTGTCGACAGCCACAAAATTCTGGAACTCATCAAAAGCAACAATTCCTTCTAATCGTTCGAATAATATCCTGAAAAATGCATCCCAGTCAGTTAATACTTCAAGCTCGGTAAGGATTTTTCTTGTCTTTAGAATACCGGAATATTCCTGCAGGAGACTTGTGCTTTCCTTGTCTTTGTTTACAAAAAAGTACAGGTCAGCCTTAGATAATAATTCCAGAATGAGCCTTGTTTTTCCCACTCTTCGAAGGCCAGTAATGGAAACAGTAAAAAGCTTGCTTTGGGACAATTCAGCAGCTTCCTTCAGATATCTGACTTCTTCAGTTCGGTCGATAAACTTCATTCTATTCACCTACTGAATTATTCAGTAAGTGAATATATAAGGTTTTCTGTATAGTTTCCAATCAATCTCTTTATGCGATTATGCCATCAATGCCTTAATGGCAAACCGCTTCATCTTAATATTCCTCCAAATCCCATATAATAAAGCCCTTTTTTCTAAGATGCTCTTTTCCTTCTATCTTTTTCGCAAATACCGCAAAATGCTCTTTTCTTTTCCCAGGGTTCCATTCTACATGTTTGCTTTTTTCCTGCAAATCGAAAAGCACTCGTTCAGCATCTTTGTGGCTTAGATTCTGCCATTTGCATTCAACGAAAACAATGTCTTTTGAGGCATCATTTAACGCAACAATATCAATCTCTTCACCAACATGCCACCAGCGGCCGATTTCTGAAAATGAAAATTGTTTTAATGCGTATTTTGTCCGTATCAAATCTTCGACCAAAACTTCAAACATATGCCCTGCATAATCTGAGAAATCATTTTTAATAAGTGCAGTGATTTCTTCGCTTCTGCCTGCTTCTAAGTCGATCTTATTCGGGTAAATATACCTGAACCAGAAATTGAAGTAAGGGTCAGATATTAAATAGAGCCTTTTTTTGAATTTGCGTGAAGCAGTTACCGGAATTTCCTCTTTTATAATGTGCAGGCTCTTTAGCACATCAAGATATTTGGATACCATGCTTTTATCAAGCCCGGTATTATTGCATATTTCCCCAAGAGTATTGGAACCCAGTGCAATTGCTCTAAAAATCAGCTTGTAATTTCTTGGCTCCCTGAATTCATCATTAAGCAATGCTTCCGCTTCCATGTAAAGATAGGTTCCTTTTTTCAGGACATTATTTTTGATGTTTTCCCAAAACGATATTTTTGGGCTGAATTTCAATAGGTATTCTGGAATGCCTCCAACTGTATACCACACCATAGCCAATTCCTCCATAGAATAAGGCAAAAATTCTTTCAAAAAAGAGAAATGGAGCGGCTGGACCTGCCATTGGCCGGTTCTTCTTCCGTATAACGGGCTTTTTTTGTCAAGAACATCTGATTCCATGACCGCGATCGCAGAACCGGACAGGACTAACATTATGTTTTCCTTCTTCATTATGAGTTCCCAGATTTTATGAAAAATGGATGGTATGTCCTTATTGCTTTGTATCAGAAAAGGAAATTCATCGATAATTATGACGATTTTTTCTTTTTTCAGCATGGCATCAAATGATCTGTGCTTAAAAACAGTCTCAAAAAAACTCTGCCAGCTATCGAACTCAAGAGCGCCCAGATTTTCGTCTCCGATAAAACGGCCGACTGCTCTGGAGAAATCTTTGATGTTTTGCCTGTCTCCTTCTGTTGATGAAAGCAGGTAGATACCTTTCTTATTATCAAGGAATTTCAGCAATAATTCTGTTTTCCCCACACGTCTTCTTCCATACAAAACGATAAATTCGGCAATGTCTGTTTTGTATCGTTCCTCAAGAAACCCAAGCTCTTCTTTCCTGTCTACGAACTTTTGTTGAGACATAAGTATTATACTTTACTCTCAACTATATAGCTTTATTCGTCTGCTGCCGTATTTCTCCCATTTTTTGCAGAAATTCTTAAAATACCCGTTTTCTAATCTTTAAATATTGGTTCATTACATATACTATATGAAGTTAAGATAACTAAAATAAATATTATATGGGTGAAATAAATGGACTCTGCAGCAGTTTCTGGAACAAATAATCATATGCCTCAAAATATTGCCAATGCAACAATACGGCTAGCTATCATTAAAGCAAAGAAATCGCCTCTTATTGAATATCTGCAAAAAAATGCTAAAATAGATGTAAATATTGTTGATGTCAGAAAGAGGCTTGCAAAAATAACGTCTTCAATGGCTTCTGAGGCAATAGAAAGCAGGGCTTGAAAACCATCAATCCGGAAAATCAATAAGTAAATCGTATCCATTTAAAGCCTGAGATTCCGACTTTAATCTCATAAAAAAATAATCGATCTTGTTTTGAATTAATTGATCAAAAGCCCCTATATTTATAACCATTGACATGAATTAAAGAGAATTTATGAATATATTAAGACGAGGGCGGCTTCAGGTAGCACCTGACGAAGATATCATGCGCTTCACTTCATCAATGGAAGCTGACAAACGTATATTCGATGCTGATATCCAGGTTGATAAGGCACACGTTGTCATGCTGAAAGAACAGGATATAATAAAAGAGAACGAATGCTGTGCAATTCTTTCGGGTCTTGACAGAATACAAAAAGAGGGCATATCAGCACTTGATACATCCTATGAGGATGTACATATTGCTCTTGAAGCACGCCTCATTGAAATGGTGGGTGAAGATACGGGCGGCAGGATGCACTCAGGAAGGTCGCGCAATGACGAAGTTGCGACATGCATACGCCTTACGCTGCGGACGGAACTTTTATTTCTTATGGAGGAAGCAAAAGACCTTGTTGGAACGCTTATAAAAACAGCAGGAAAGCATCATGAAACCATAATGCCAGGATACACCCATACCCAGCATGCCCAGCCCACCACACTTTCTCATAATCTTCTTGCTCATGCAAATGCGATCCTGCGTGATATTGAACGAATAAAAGCTGCATACAAGAACACCAACCAGAATCCCCTCGGTGCTGCTGCATTTGCTTCCACAGGTTTTCCGATAAACAGGAAAAAGACAACTGAACTTCTCGGTTTTGATTCGGCAATCGAAAATTCCATGGATGCAGTCAGTACACGCGATTTTATGATCGAAAGCATAAGCTGTTTTTCAAACATGATGACAAATCTGGGTAGAATGGCAGAGGAACTGATACTCTGGAGTTCATCAGAATTCGGATTTATTGAACTTGATGACAGTTATTCATCAACATCCTCGATCATGCCGCAAAAGAAAAATCCCGATATTGCCGAACTCATGCGCGCAAAAGCCGGAACTGTTAACGGCGCACTTGTGTCTGTACTGACGATATGCAAAGCCCTTCCTTACAGCTACAATCGCGACCTTCAGGAGGCAACACCACACCTGTGGCGTGCCCTTGATACTGTCCGGGCTTCAGTTCGAATGGCCAGGGGTATGATCGGGACAATGAGTGTTAAGAAAAATGCCATGATAACAGCGACAAATACAGGTTTTATGACAGCTACCGAGCTTGCTGATGTCATTGTACGGACCACTGGTATTCCTTTTCGGACTGCACACCATATTGTCGGCGCAATTGCAAAAACAGGTTTGACTCCAACTCTTTCAATGCTTGATGAACTCTCATCAGAAATAATCCATGAGAAATTAAGCGATAGAGGTCTGACAGAAAAAGCTATCAGGGACGCTCTTGACCCTGTGGATAATGTCAGGAAACGCAAAGTAATGGGGGGTCCTTCGCCTCTTGAAACAAAAAGACAGATTGCTGTTATTAATAAAAAGATGATAATAATCGAAAAAGATATTGGATTATTTAATAAAAAAATAAACGAAGCATCGGATAAGCTCGCAAAAGCCTGCAAAAAATGTGCATGAAATCGAGGCAGAGCAGATATAAATATAATACCTTGCATATAAGGTTAGGGACTAAAGAGGCAATATTATGAACGAGGGAAAACCTGCACAGATTACTTCAATACCGGATGAAAAAAAAGAGTCTGGCTGCATCCCACTGCCTCTTCCTGACAGCAAGCAGGCTTTCTGTGTCGCACTACCAATATCGGGGGGAAGACCCATAAAATTAATGGGGGATAATCCGCATGATTTTATTTCATTCTTAAAAGATTCTTCAGTAGCATGGTTAAATTTTCCTGTAAAAGACATCAAAAAGGATGCAGAAATTATTGCAATGTCCCTGGGGTTCAGTTCATCACTTGCGCCTACAATCCTGTCCAGCTATCTTTCTGCATATGAGGACAGGGATACGGAAATGGGATTGATGCTTCCTGCAGTTGCAGTAAAGAAATTTGATGTTCTTATCAGTCCGATACTTTTCCTCATAAGAAAAGACCTGATCGTCACGATTCATGAAGAGAACGTGACGCGTCTTGTGCGTCTTTCCCGCTATGCCGACGCTTTCATGAGAAAAATAAAGCCAACCCTGATACTGGAAGACAAATTGACAATAATCCTGACAAGGCTTATAGATGAAAATATCAACAGGAATTTTGACCATCTAAGACAGATTGAATCCCAGGGGGATGAATTGAGCAAGATCCTGATGGATCCGAAGTCACCACGCGGAATGATCGCTCCTGAGATCCATAACATGAAACATGCCCTTATAAGTTATATGGATACGCTCTGGGCTACCCTTGACGTAGTGAATTCACTCAGGCATGGTGATGCCGAATTGATAAGCGACAGCCCGAAATTGCTTGCAAGAGTAGGTATCCTTTCAGACGACGTGAACAGGCATATTGCCCTGAGTGAACATATGTCCGATGTGCTTGCTTCAGGACTTGAAGTGCTTCAGAGTATATACAATAACCAGCTCCAGATATTAAATAACAGGCTGGCTCTTGTCATGACATGGTTGACCATATTAGGCACGGCAGTTCTGGTTCCAAATACTATTGCCACTGTGCTGGGAAATGCGGCTTTTGACATGGGGCCCAAAGACCAGGGCTGGTATTTGACGCTTATCATCTCCTCTACAATAATTGCGACCTGGGCAGCATATTGGTGGGTTAATAAAAAAGGATTAATGCCAAAAGTAGTGGAATAATCATTTCTTCTTTGACTTAGAATCTGTGTATGCGCGGGATGCCAGTATTATTATCACGATAAGACCAAGTATAAATATAAGGGGTAATACGAGTTCTTCCCGGGTATTTTTCTCCGGTGTTTTTTCAATTACCGGTGTTCCTGTGGCAGCTGGTGTGATCGTTCCTGTAACTGTGGGGGTCGGGGATACTGTGGATATAACTTCGGATTTTTGAAGATTCAATAACTCAACTAATTTATTTCCCTTGATGTCTGTAGCTTCATAAAGAATTGTATTCCCATCCCTGCTCCACGTGGGATTTCCTTGGTTGAAACCATCTTCTATAAGACGTCTTTTTCCGGTGCCATCAGGATTAATGACAAATATCTTTTCACTGCTTGCTAATTGGGTTTCAGTCGAAACAAAAAGAATACCATTCTTTCCCCAATTCAGATCATATTTCTTAAAAACATCATCTGTGACCTGTGTTATACCATCGGCATTGGCAATGTATAATTGATCAAGATTCTTTTTGTCCTGTGATATAAAAACAAAGGAAGTGCCATCCGGGCTCCACCGGGGGTTCCACTGGCGTGAGGTATCATTAATAACCGTTTTCAGTCCGGTTCCATCGATATTTACTTCGAATATCTTTTCATCCCCTTTTTCAAATGATGTGAATAATATCTTTTCTTCTGCTGGATTCCACGAGGCTGCACCCCAGAAACGATCTCTTTTTATAGGTTCTTTTCCCTGGCGGATGGTTTCATTGAGTAGTTTCCTTACCTTTGATCCATCCAGTGAAACAATGAATATTTTTTCTATACCAACATTGTCATAAGACATAAAAGCGAGTTCATCTGTTAGCCATTCAATATCCCATTTCCGATTTAAGTCATTAGTTAGTTGTTTTCTTCCTGACCCGTCGGTTTTTATCGTGAAGATCTGCTGATTTCTTGATGTGTCATAAGAAACATATGCAATCGTGGTGCCATCCGGACTTATTGCCGTACTCCAGTAATCTTTATCTGGAATATTGACCGTGGCATTACTTTCTATAATAAGGTCAGCAGAAACTGGAGCTGAAAATAACGATATTAAGAATAAATAAATGAATATATTTGATACTTTCATAAAACCCAGTCGGTTATATATCTATTTACCATGATAAATGTTACGCTGCTAATATCTTTTCCATTTTTATAATTGCTTATTTATCAAAAATTGCACAATGATGTTTGTGGGTCACAATTTTTTTTATTCATCTTTCGGGGCCCGGATGCAATTGAGCCTGGCAATTCAACACTTCCATATTGTCCTCCTCCACCCGGATTTACCTTTACCTTCCCTTCCCTGAAAGCAATTATAGCACTGATAACCCGCGCATCGATTCCTGAATTCTTTATATCCGCATCAATGAGCACTGTTACTTCAGACCCATATTGGTCAATCAGAGCATTCCAGACACTCTGGACACCTCTGGTGTTGGGGCCGACCCCCAGTGCTTTTGCGATTATTTCTGATAATGGGATGATATGAATATATGGCGGCCTGTGATCCAGATATTGCGGTTCATCAAAAGAGGCGAGCTCATTTACCCTGTCTTTTACCCCCTTTTTTATAGTTCCCCCGCACGAACATTTCCATTTTTTCATGATGCTCTCTTTTATTGTATAATGCGTGAAACACCGGATACATGCGCTTTCGTTGTATTTTCCTTCCTCTGGCGGCATTCCCACGTTAAGAACAGGTTTTCTTCCTTTCTCCCGGATTATTGCCATCTTCAGTTCATCAAAACTTATATCTTCCATTTCAAAACGGTTGAACTCGCGGGCGAGTTTATTGACATAAGGTGAGTGCGCATCCGAATTTGAGAGGTAAGTCAGGCATTTAAGTTCTGCAATCCTGTCTGCATAAGAAGTATCTGCGCTCAATCCCAGTTCCAGGAAATAAATATGCTTATGCCTGTCCCCATAGCATTCTTTGAGTGAATTATGATATGCATACATGGCAGTCCATGGAGTGAAAGCATGCGAAGGCCCGATAAGGGCGCCTGCAGATATTGCAGCGTCCGCGATCTCTTTACCATCCAGCCTGACATTAGGCCTGCCGTTAGAGTCTATGTCTTTTGAATGGGGTTTCATGAACTCATATAGCTCTTCTGCCTTAGAAATTGAAGGGATGATCAGGAGGTGATGTACCTGGTTTATGTCCTCGACCTCGGTTGTAAGGACAAAACTGGCATCCTTTTTTGTTTTTGTATCTGTACCTGCCTTTAGCCTGAAAACACCGTTTTCTTCCTTTAAGGTCTTGATATCTGAAAGCCACCCTGAATGGAGACAATCCCCTGTAGCTACAAGCTGGATACCTTTCTTCATCGATTCTGAAGCTAAGGTAGGAAGATCCATTTTCGGGGACGTTGCCTTGCTATATTTTGAATGAATATGAAGGTCTGCGTTTACTTGCATAGGGAACTAATGAACAGGAATAGATATAGGGCTTATGCACGAATAGTTTTGAGTTTTTTATGCTTCGCAGCGCAATTTGTGAAATCTACATCTAAATAACTACTGGCATAACTGGATTTTGGAACAGTGACAGCGCAGGGTAACTTCTATAAATCCAAATAAAAACCACAGAGCACTCAGAGGACACAGAGAAAAATCACAAATCTCTGTGCTCTCAGTGCTCTCTGTGGTTGATTATCCTTATACTGGCGCCGGAGATGTATGACAATTTAAATATTAATTCCCCGACCACAAAATATCTTTACAAATTCCCGAATGAATATTTTCTGCTGCCACAACCTATTTTTTCAGCGGCTTCCAGATGTATGGATGGGTCTACACCCCATAAGTGGTACATCGACTTACCGTTTATTTTCATTCGTTCATTTATCAGGTCAATTGTGGCAGCATCAATAGCTACCGGGTCTGTTCCTGCCAGTATTCCAATATCTTCCACAAAACGCTCACCTGAAAAATTAAAGCAATCGCATCCGGGTGTAAGATCATAAACCCAGTTGATATAACCGATACGCCCTTTTAGCGCCTTGATAGGGCCAAGTGCTGCTTCGCCTAATCTTTTTTGCATTTTAAAAGATGCATTCGCCGGAGGGATTATTGCCTCGTTTTTGCACGCATCTGCGCAGGATAACTCTCCGCAGCATTTTGAATGGTCTATCCGGGGCGGATAGATTGCCCCCCACGGGCAAACTTCCACGCAATCCCCGCACTGGATGCATTTTTCAGGATCGATAGAAGGTTTTCCCACTTCATGGACTTTGATTTTTCCTGCCCTGTCAAGACATCCCATGCCAAGATGTTTCACGGCGCCGCCGAATCCTGAGGCCGGATGCCCTTTCCCATGAGAGATGATTATCATGGAATCAGCTTCTGCGATACCTGATGCAACTGTGATGCTATCAAGCACATCTCCATTGATCTTTATTTCTCTCCCGTCTCCACCCCTTAATCCATCTGCCACGATAAAGGGAGCATTCGTACTCGCATGGGTAAAGCCGTTCATAGCCGCCCCCTGAATAAGTTCTGCAGCATTCAGCTTCATACCTTTGTATAAGGTCGTAGTGTCTGTAACAAAAGGTATCCCGCCTTCTTTTATTACCATGTCAACGACTGTTCTCACGATCACCGGTCTAATGTGTGTTGTATTGCCATATTCACCAGGGTGAATTTTGATAGCCACAATATCTCCTTTTTTTACGGGTGATATATCCGGAAATATCTTTTTTATCTGTTCCGGCTGATTGTCCTCTGGATTCGTAATTCTGGCATATTTGTAAATAATTTTATTCAATATCGTCACATCCTGCTTGACCATATATAAATCATGCTAATTAAGATTTTCAATAGTTAGCTTCGTGAGTATACACATATAGTTTTAAAACATTATAGAAGCCCCAAACACTAAAAAATTACTTAATAAACAATATAAAACTAAAATAAACAATAATAAAGCTTATAAGAACTGAATAAAACCCAAAAACTTTCATTATATTTAATACTATTAATGCTCATCATGATTATTATGAAGACGTATATTCCAGTAGAAAAACGGACGTGTTCAAAAAACAAAGAAAATGGAGATAGTCGTATGTTAAAAACTTCCGAGGAAAGGGTAAAATTATTAAAAGCTGGAATTTCAGCCAGAAGAATAGAACAGCTTTATATCATAAACAATGATATCAAAATATTAAGTATTCCAGTGCTCTTTGAGGCAGTTGAGGTCCATCAGGAAATCGAAGATAAAGGATTCTTTTGTGAGTTAACCACAGAGTACATGAACGCTTAACAAAATTTATATGTGCTGAATGCGTTAGCAAGGCAGCCTATGAGTGTTATTGTTAATCGTTATAAGTGTGGTTACTGCGGAGCCTGCGTGGGAGTATGCCCCGCTGGCGCTCTTGAGCTGGTGGAAACCTGGATAGAAGTGGATAATACCTGCACGAGCTGCGGAGTGTGTGCAAAAATATGTCCTGTTGGGGCGCTGGTGGTAATAAAATGAGATCCAGTTATGATGTTATTATAGTTGGGGCAGGTCCTGGCGGTTCGATCACTGCAAAAACCTGTGCACAGGCAGGGCTGGAAGTGCTTCTCATTGAGAAAAGGCAGGAGATAGGAGATCCTGTAAGATGCGCAGAAGGAGTTGGAAAAGAAGGTTTAATACACCATATTGAGCCTGATAGCAGATGGATAGCTGCTGAATTAAAAGGCTCAATGATATTTGCGCCTGATGGGACTGAGATTAAAATGTCTGAAGAAGCCTCAAGCCAGAAAGCGGGTTTTAATCTCGAAAGAAAAATTTTTGACCGCGTGCTTGCACAGCAGGCAGCCATGGCAGGCGCAGATGTTATGGTAAAAACAAGGGCCACCGGATTATTAAGGAGCAATGGAAGCATTTCAGGTATAAAAGTTATGTACATGGGAGAAGTCACTGAGATCAAAGCCAGCATAGTCATCGGGGCTGACGGTGTGGAATCCAAGGTAGGCAGGTGGGGAGGAATAGATACATCCTTGAAACCTGTGGATATCAACACATGCACCCAGTTCCTTGTTTCAAATATTGATGCAGGTGAATACAACAAATTTTACATTGGAGAAAAATACGCACCTGGAGGTTACTTGTGGTTATTTCCCAAAGGAGAACATACGGCAAATTTAGGCCTGGGGATCCTCGGGAGCAAATGCGGTACTGTAAGGCCGATTTCATTACTCCATAAATTCATGGAAACTTATATGCCGCAGGGTAAGATCATTGAAATGGTAGTTGGAGGCGTTCCCGTAAGCGGACCGATAAAACAAACAGTGGCTAATGGTCTTATTCTTGTAGGTGATGCGGCAAGGCAGTCAGATCCTCTGACCGGAGGAGGTATCATCAATGCAATGGATGCAGGAAAAATTGCAGGGGAAGTGTGTATCAAGGCAAAAGAAAAAGGAGATTATTCGGTTAAGATATTAAAAGAATACGAAGACAGGTGGCGCGCTACCATTGGGAAAGAATTGAGTAAATCCCTCATGATAAAAAATCTTCTTATAAAGGTATCAGATGAGCAGTTAAACCAGTTGGCTCATTCACTGTCCGGGATAGATACCAGCAAAATGGCTTTGCCAAAAGTGCTGCCAATTTTATTTAAGAAAAATCCGAAGATATTGTGGGAATTAAGGACGCTGTTTATATAAATAATTCAAAAAGAAATTGTAAAAATAAGAAATATTTTTTTATTGCTCATGTGCCCCTAAAATTAGCAAATAATGTTCTATTGGTTGCCGTACTTAACTCTGCCTAATATCGGTAATATGTAGATATGCCAGTTATGACTTTTTATTATCTTCTTATATGAAGAAACCACAGAGCGCACAGAGGACACAGGCGCGCCGAGCAAAGTTCGTAGTCGCCAGCTGGTGCAAATCCAGCATGAGGAAAGGCTAGCCGCCACCTCAGAACTGAACCCCACACCCTGTCTGGTAACAGACCGAATGTGAAGCTGGGGGGAAGGGATACCAGGCCGCAATATAATGGATGTGAAGGTTATAAGCCCCGAAATTCTGTTGATCTTGGAAGCCGACGTTCTCTGTGTAACGGAAGGCAGCAATCACATCACCGAAATTAAGCATCTCCGGTCTTGGAATATAGCAGAGAGCTGCGAACGGCAAGGTGCTGTGAATCCAACGGGGTCTAAGAC
>NZ_NTMG01000007.1 GCF_002487355.1 Candidatus Methanoperedens sp. BLZ2
ACGTAAGTTCCCCTCACGGGTTGCGAGGACTCGTAGGAAGCCCCAGCCCGAAAGGGTGGGGTAGTTCACTCAGAAATCCTTAACATATAATAAATAGATAAGCTAAATTCAAAATGACTGGAAAAGAGTTTTATATGGTGATTAAAGAAAGAGGATAGTTATGGACTTGGAAAAATTTTATGATGAGTACTGGACTAACATAGGGGAAACTGTAGATCATAGCAGATTAAATATGATAGTCAGACGCATCGAATCTGGAAAAAAGGTTCTTGAAATCAATTGCGGATTAAGTATTCTCGCAGAAAAAATAGCGAAGAAAGGTGCAGATATAACAGTTACAGACTTATCAAACATTGCTCTTGAGAGAGCAAGATCAAAAGGCATAAAAAAAACATTTAAAGTGGATATTGACACTCAACCATTACCATCATCTTTTGAGTCATCGAAATTTGATATAATTGTAAGTAGCTCAATGATCGAACATTGTTTTTTCCCGGAAAATACTCTAAGAGAGGGAGCAAAAGTTTTAAAGGATGGGGGAAAATTTTTTGCAATGGTGTCGAATATTGGGCATTGGAAATTCAGATTATGGTTATTATTTGGCAGATTTCCTTATTTAGAAGGGACTCCCACTGATATGTTGCATTTAAGATTTCTTACCGTGCATAGTTTGAAAGAATTAGGAAAAAAATTTGGATTAGAACCTGAAAAAGTGGAAGGTCATCCAGGATTATGGGCCGGCTCACTTTATTCGAAGTTATTTGTCATCCCTCCTGTAAAACAGATATATGAGTTATTGACAATGATCTATCCATCCTTATTTTCTAGATATATGTTAATTACTTTTGAAAAGAAAAAAGAATCACAAATATAATAAGAGATCGAGTATGAAAAACATAGTACGGAAAATTGGACATATTAAAAAATATATCTATTATAATCAAAATAGAACAGAACTTTCTTTCTATCCTGACAGATTATATTTAGAGTTGACGAACCATTGTAATTTCCAATGTATAATGTGTCCGAACGGGAGAGGATTAATGAAACGAGAAAGGGGGTTTATAGATTATCGCCTGTGCAAAAATATTATAGATGAGATGGCATCTCATGTAGATACTATAGTACTTCATAGCTGGGGCGAATCGCTGCTCCATCCAAGAATATTTGATATTATTAAATATTGTGGAAATTACGGTGTAAGAACAGAATTCTCAACAAACACAAGTTTACTGAATGAAGATATTGATAAAAAAATAATAGATTCTGGTTTGTCTATGATCTATCTTTGTATTGATGGAGTAACCAAGGAAACATATGAATCTATCAGGAAGAATGGAGATTACGAAAAATCAGTAAAAAATGTAGAGGATTTTCTCAAGATAAAAAGAGCTACACAAAGTAAGAAACCTTTTGTAAATCTCCAGACAGTTATTATGAAAGAAACTAATAGTGATATAGAGAATTTCAAAAAGAAATGGTCAATTGAGGGAGTCGATAAGATTAATTTGAAACCTCTGGATACGTGGGGGGGCCAGATATCCGAAATAAATCAATTAAATATAAATGAAAGAAATGAAGTTATTGAGGCAAATAATCGACCTCATTGTCCAAATCTCTGGTATCATGCATATATTTACTGGGATGGTACTCTCGTATGCTGCGAAAGAGATTTTGATGCTGTGTATCCTCTGGGAAATGTTAAAGATGGTGTCATGAAAATCTGGAATGGCCCTGGAATGCAGGAATTAAGAAGAAAACATATTAATTCAGATTTAGAGGATGTTCCATCATGCAGAAATTGTAATGAATGTCGCTGGTGGAAACCTGCAATATTCTCTTCCTGGGGAAATATTCCACAGGACAAGAAAAAAGAAAAAGCATAAATAAGTAACTAAAAAAGGGAGATCGTTATGGACCTTGAAAAATATTATGATGATTACTGGACAAACAAAGAAGATTCGGTAGATTATGACAGATTGGATATGATACTTAGACAAATTGAACCGGGAAATGATGTTCTTGAAATCAATTGTGGGGCAAGTCTTCTGGCAAAAAAGATAGCGGAAAAAGGTGCTGACATAACAGTTACAGACATATCAAACGTCTCTCTTGAGAAGGCAATATCAAGAGGTATACGAAAAACTTTTAAAGTGGATATAGATACCCAACCATTACCATCGTCTTTTTACTCATCGAAATTCGACATAGTTGTTAGTAACTCAATGATCGAACATTATTTTTTTCCAGAAAATACTATTAAAGAAGGGGTTAAAGTTTTAAGAGATGATGGAAAGTTCATAGTAATTGTGCCCAACATTGGACATTGGAGATTCAGATTATGGTTACTGTTTGGTAGACTTCCTTACTTAGAAAATACCCCTTCTGATATATTACATATTAGATTTCTTACGGTACACAGTTTAAAAGAATTTGGAAAAAAATATGGATTAGAGGCTAAAAAAGTTGAAGGTCATTCAGGATTATGGGTTAGTTCACTTTATCCTGGATTTTTTAGAATTTCCCCTATAAAACAGGTATATGAGTTATTGACAATGATTTATCCATCTTTATTTGCCCGATATATGTTGATTACATTTAAAAAGAAAAAAGAATCACATAATTAATAAATAAGGAATAATTTGTCCCAAAGCCTTAATGATCTTTTATTATACTTTCTCCAGTTCCATGTTATCAATATAGTAGATGTCTCCCGCAGCCGCAAAGCCTGTGCCGGCAAACCAGAACTGTAACCGTCCATCCCTCACCGTACCCGCGAAACCGCTCGTGGTAAATTCGATTGTGAAGGACTGCCAGCTCGTGCCAAGATTAATCGGCTGATACAAACCGTAGTTTGTAAATGGTGCAACGTGCTTGATCAAATTCACCTTCAGATCATGTCCCTTTGTAGAGTATGCAGCAAAACTTAACCGATAACGGGTATTCGGTTCCAGGTTTACTCCTGTCTGATATAACTGCATATTCGTGCCAATACTGATAAAAGCAAGCTTTGCTGCATTACTGCTTCCTCCATAACCCGGAGGGGAGGGACTGAAAGTTCCAACTCCATTCGTATAGAACAGCCATGAAGCAGTTCCTGATTCAAATCCGGGGTTTATTATTAGATTAATTGCGGTCGCTGGATTGACAGTTAACGTTGCTGCAGTGCTCGTTGTGCTTCCTGCTGAGTTTGTCACGATAACTCGATAAGTCGAACCACTATCTGACAGGATAGTTGCAGGGGTAGTGTACATTGGACTGACAGCACCTGCTATGTTAACACTGTTCTTTTGCCACTGATATGTTAATGGTGCAGTCCCGGTAGCTACAACACTGAAACTTGCGATCTGACCTGCATTAACACTCTGGCTTGATGGCTGGGTTGTAATGGTTGGCGGTACTGTGGCGGAAATTACCTTTTCCAATCGAACATCATCTATGTAGTAGATGTCTCCTGCAGCCGCAAAGCCTGTGCCGGCAAACCAGAACTGTAACCGCCCATCCCTCACCGTACCCACAAAACCGCTCGTGGTAAATTCGATTGTGAAGGACTGCCAGCTCGTGCCAAGATTAATCGGCTGATACAAACCGTAGTTTGTAAATGGTGCAACGTGCTTGATTAAATTCACCTTCAGATCATGTCCCTTTGTAGAGTATGCAGCAAAACTTAACCGATAACGGGTATTCGGTTCCAGGGTTACCCCTGTCTGATATAACTGCATACTCGTGCCAATACTGATAAAAGCAAGCTTTGCTGCATTACTGCTTCCTCCATAACCCGGAGAGAAGGGACTGAAAGTTCCAACTCCATTCGTATAGAACAACCATGAAGCAGTTCCTGATTCAAATCCGGGGTTTATTATTAGATTAATTGCGGTCGCTGGATTGACAGTTAACGTTGCTGCATTGCTCGTTGTGCTTCCTGCTGAATTTGTCACGATGACTCGATAAGTCGAACCACTATCTGACAGGATAGTTGCAGGGGTAGTGTACATTGGACTGACAGCACCAGTTATGTTAACATTGTTCTTTTGCCACTGATAGGTTAATGGTGCAGTCCCGGTAGCAACAACACTGAATGTTGCAGCCTGGCCTGCATTAACTGTCTGGCTTGATGGCTGGGTTGTAATGCCGGGGGGAGTTGAGGAATTTGTCGAATTGAACGAATCTTTTATGGCTTGCGCAATCCTTTCATGGCCAGCAGAATTATAATGCAGCCCATCTGATGTGTAAGATGCTTTAATATCCCAGCAATTCCCCGAAGGACCTGAAGGTCTGCTCAAACCCACATAGCATCTCGCATCAACCACAAGTGAAGGCGAATATTTCTTTGAAATATTTATTAGCTGTTCGTTAATATACATTATGGTGTTTAGCTGTTGATCTGAACCACCCGTATATGGCAATATCAACATAATAACAGGAGTTATGTTGTTGTTATGAGCTTTTTGAACCATTGATTCCCAATTGACCAGGATTTCTTGAGTACTGGCATTATTAATTACATCATTTACACCACCTTCAATTAGAACAAACTCAGGTGAAAGAGAGATGACATCTGAATTGAACCTATTATTGATTTGTGAGGTTGTTTGAGCGGCATAACCCATATTTTGATAACTTTTATTAACTTTTATTCCCCAATGATTTTCAATTGTTGAGGGTATATCAGTAATAGTTGTTGCTTCAGTTATGAAAGAACGATGGGCTGGAAATCCCGAAATAATCGAATCTCCGATGAAGACCATATTTGGCTTTTCCATAAATATGTCGATTACGAAAATATTATTTGCAAAATTACCCTTCCAATCATAATTTTTTTTTGATGTGGCCCCTCCGTCTTTATAATACGCCACATGATTTATATTATAGTATGCATACAATGAATTTTCTGAAGCTTTGATGCGATAGCCATAAAAATCACCTTCCTGTACTCCATTAATTGGTGATGATAAAGTTATTAAATTTATTCCATTCGAAATATTATCAATCAAATTATTAGTTGTGGCCACCATATCAAAATTGCTTCCGTTTTGTCTCCATATTGTAAAATTAAACTGTTCTAATACGGAAGTATTAACAACAGCAAATCGAATCTGGTAAATTGTTCCATTCTGTCTTATCCTCTCATTGTGGCCGGCTTGCAGGAATTCTCTGTCTATACCGCCCCAATTTGGTGATCCTTGGGTTGGAATATCTGCATAGGGTGCAGTTTTCGATAGTATCGGTAATACAGTTGAAACACTTCCAGCAGTTGGAGTAACAAAAAATATAAGAAATAATAATAATACCAAACAAGTATTGTTATGTGTCATCAACCCCAATATACGCTGGAATCACTTAAGTTTTTCTATAATAATATATTTTTGTTATAATAATTATAATAAGTATAATAATTATAATAATTATGATGTGGACTTTCAAAAATATTTGTTTTCGAACTATGTACCATTATGAAAGACTACTATCCGTTTCTAAAAACAACAATATGCAAGAAAATAGCAGCACTAAGGGTAACTTATCGCAAATTAGATATGGTGTTTGAAACAATTATAATATTAAACTAAAATTATCATGGTATTAGAAGAAACTCACAGAAAAAAAAAATATATTCATGAACAGCAACATTTTTATTCTCTAGATATCATCAGGGGATTTGCGGCGCTATCAATTGTTTTTTTCCATTGGAAATTTTTTTTCTATACCGGTACTTTACCTGGAAATCTCATTGCAGCTTCACAGCCTTTTTATTCAATTTTTTTTCCTTTTTATGAAAGAGGATGGCTTGCAGTAGATTTGTTTTTTTGCCTGTCTGGATTTGTTATGTACTGGTTATATTCTGGACATATAAATAATAGGTTAATAAGTGCATGGAACTTCTCAGTATTGCGCTTTTCACGATTATACCCTCTACATTTCGTAACTCTATTAATTGTGTTAATATTCCAGCAGTACATGTTTTACCGAACTGGAGACTTTTTTGTCTTTCCTGCAAACGATATTTATCACTTCGTGTTAAATATTTTCCTGGCATCTAACTGGGGATTTCAAAAAGATAATTCCTTCAATGCTCCCATATGGACGGTGTCAATTGAAATATTAGTCTATTTAATCTTCTTCATTGCATGCAGAATACTACCGGTGCGCAATTCTGTGTTGTTACTTTTCGTCACATCAGGCTGGATTCTTATGACATTCGCTCCTGATTTTTCACAACAGCGCATTGGAACGGGTGTATTCTTTTTCTTTATTGGAGGAATAGTTTATCTCATTTATTTAGAAATAATTAGGAAAAATTTAACAAAAAAGTGGAAACATCTAACTGTTGTGACTATTTTTGCTTGGAGTGTGGCGGTACTTGATTCAAAATATGATTTTATGGGTCCTATGCCTCTAAAGTTCTTTCAATCTCTACTCGTTTATAATGGACACGATTACGCACCGTTCT
The DNA here is from genome assembly GCF_002487355.1 of Candidatus Methanoperedens sp. BLZ2. Lineage (GTDB taxonomy): Archaea > Halobacteriota > Methanosarcinia > Methanosarcinales > Methanoperedenaceae > Methanoperedens. Next base: position 6,449 of record NZ_NTMG01000007.1, read on the forward strand.
TTGTAAAGATGATTTTTGATTCTTTTTTTTATGGCTTTTTATTTGGTATTACTATCCTAACACTTGTTGTTGTAGAAACACGAAGGGAACATTTAGGAAAGCGAATTTCTTTTATTGGTGATATCAGTTATTCATCATATCTTCTACATTTTCCTTTAATATTATTGTTTATGATTCTCGCAGGGTTTGCAGGGATGGATGCGTCTTTTTTTTATAATAAGTATTCATTACTTATTTTTTTTATTGTTTTGATAGTGCTCTCTCTGATGAGTTTTAGATTTCTTGAGCGTCCTGCTAAAAAAGTCTTGAGAGAGAAACTATTAAAAATTGATAAAAAGGATAAAATTTGACAGAAATTAGAGCCAAAAATCCTATAAAAAATGTCTATTAGGGATAAACAATAAGATCATTATTTTTGAATACTAAACGATTATAACCGTGGAATCTTATTAATTATCATATGTGTGGTATCACAGGATATTATAGTCCGAAAAAATCCGAATTAATGGCAAATCGAATCGTTAATATGACCGATCTAATTCGACACCGTGGACCCGATGATGAAGGTTATGTCTTTATAGACACTCATTCGAATATTTCCATAGATGCTGCGGGGGTCGATACTTCAGATACGATTAAATCAAATTTAAAAACAGTGTATTCATTAGATAAAGTTTGTCATAACCTTGCCTTTGGTCACCGCCGTTATGCTATTATAGATTTGACTCCAGGTGGCCATCAACCCTTCTGGGATGAAGATCGTTCTGTATGTGTTTCATTTAATGGTGAGATTTACAATTATATCGAGCTAAGAAATGAATTGGAGCAAAAAGGACATAAGTTCTTAACATCATCAGATACCGAGGTCCTGGTTAAAGCATATAAAGAATGGGGTGTAGGTTGTTTCCAGAAGTTCAATGGAACATGGGCGCTAAGTCTTTACGATATGAAAGAACATAAATTATTATTATCCCGTGATCGAATAGGAAAAAACCCGCTATATTATACTATCCAAAACAACATTTTATATTGGTCTTCGGAAATTAAATCGTTACTTCACGCTTGTGGTGCGGATACATTCTCGATAAATAAGCAAGCTATATATGATTATATTAATCATGCTTGGAGAGATCTTGATAATAGCACATTTTGGGAGGAGATACATACTCTTCCGGCAGCTTGTTATGCATTTGTGGATAACTCATTAAATTTCCAAATGGATAATTATTGGACAATCCCAAAAGAAAGATTTGAACAATCTGAAATTACTTTTGACGATGCAAAAAAACAGCTTCGAAACTTACTTGTTGATGCCCTGGAAATTCGTCTTCGTTCTGATATCCCGGTAGGTTTTGCTTTAAGTGGGGGGATGGACTCATCAACTCTCCTTGCACTGTATACAAAAGTCCTTAATAGGTCCACGGTTTCATTTACAGTAAAATTTCCTCAAAAAGGAGCAAACGAAGAATCTTTTGCCCGCATGGTTGCCAAAAGTTGCGGAAAGCTTGTAGATTATAGAGTGATCGAACCATCATTCAATGATTTTTGGAAGGATGCGGATGAATATATCTGGCTCATGGAGGAACCTTTTCATAATCCTGTCGTTCATATTGAACAATTGCTTCAAAAAAAATTAAAATCCGAAGGTTTTGGGGTTATTATCAATGGTAATGGAGGAGATGAAATATTCGCTGGCTATGATTATATTTATTTTCAAGCTTACCTTGATTATTTATTGAGAAAAAGCAAATATTGGGCATTTATTAAAGAATCTTTTTCCTGGGGGGATAAGGATCTTAAAGCATTCATACGTACAATCCGTTCAACTCTTATTGCATTATTAACATATAATTCATCAATTAAAAATACGATGAAAAAATATGTGATGAAAAAGGAAAATTCATTCCTTCAAGGCTTCGACGATGTCGAGAAAAGAAATATTCCAAAAAATTTCAATGAGATTATGATTGGTAATATGGGACAATGGTTAATGAACTATTGGTTGAGAAATGGGAATAAAAATTATTTTGCCATTCCAATGGAAACCAGGTCGCCATTTCTCGATTACAGATTAGTGGAGTTTGCATTTAGACTGCCACCAGAATATCTAATACACAATGGATGGCATAAATTTATTTTGCGCAAAGCTATGGAAGATTTATTGCCAAGAGAGATTATCTGGAGAATAAATAAAATGGGTTTTCCTTTCCCATTATCTGAATGGCTTGAGTCATCAAAACATATTATAGAAAAGAACGTAAAAATTATTAATTGCCCATATGTAGATGTCGAGCAGCTATTTGAGAAATATGATATTTTAACAAAATCCAATCCTGATCTTCTATGGCGTTATATTTCTTTACTTCTCTGGTGGAAAAGAGTTGTCTTGAAACAACCTTTAGTTTCCCTGTAGACATTATATGTCTTCTTACCAATATCATCCCAGCCAAGACATTGCGCTAATTCAAGATTATGTTTACCCATGCTCTGGAGTTTAGCTTTATCAGTATTTAAAACTCTCTGCATCGTTTTAAGCAGACCGCCTTTCGTATTCAGGTACAAAAAACTTCCATTCTCATCCAGTGTATCTGCTATGCAGCCAGAGGATGTTGTTATTATTGGCTTGCCAAAAGACATAGCTATTATAACTGCACCTGATGTTAAAATATCTTTATAAGGAAGTACAACGATATCCGCTGCATTCATATAGACATGGACTTCATTATCGGGAATAAAACCAAAAAAAGTCTTGATACGCGTATTATTTTTGCATCTATTCATTATATCCAGGGCAACTTTATCATTGAGTGGTTTTCCAACTATCAATAATCTCGCTTTTTGATCGCTCAACGTCTCAAATGCAGTGATAAGCTCCATAATACCTTTGTAAGGTCTTATTTGTCCAAAGTGTAGAAACACAATATCTTTCATATCAACTTTCAGCCTTTCTCTTGCCAGGGAACAGCTTACTATATTTTCGTATGAACCGATATAATTCCCATGGGGTATAACGGTAATAGAAGAGCCATTTATTTCATATACTCTCATAACCTCTTTTTTTGCATAATTACAATGAACAATTATTTTGTCGCACAACCTGGACAGTACTTTGTTAAAAATCAACTCAATATTTTTGAATTTCCCTTCATGATCAATTATATTATGTACAGTCCATATTACGCTAATCCCTGATATTTTTAATAGTAGCAATTCACAAATAAATCCCCCTGACTGAACAATAGTCATAATTTTACTATCTCCCAAAATATACGGATATGTCCAGTGAATATGCAAAATATCTGGTTTCCAGAATTTCAATACTGATCTTAGAACTGCAAACAAACCAAAAAACCCAAAACAAACTTCTGCGCCCTGCTTTGAGAGTGAATCTGCAAGATTTCCCTGGTAAGAATTCGTATGCCTATAATCCGGAATAAATATGATCTTCAAAATTAATCACCGTTAATTGACGCCAGCAAAAGTAAAAGGATAAGAATTGAAAGAATGTGTAAGTGTCACAGGACCCATTATTCTGTCTTCGTACACAGGTCTTCCTGCTTTGTCGATAACATCCTTGTAAGAAGGCTTCTGTTTAAATGAGTAAGCAAGTTCAAATGTTGCATATTCCAATAGATCCGGACGTATCTCTTGATACGGCCAATTTTCTTTACCTGCTAAATATGGAGCATGAAAATCAAAAGCTAACTCAAGTCCTCTTCCATCATCGGTTTTATAATTATATAGATCTATACCGCGATGACGGGCAATCTCCGCAGTTTGTGTCATCGCATTGATTGAAAAAAGCGAATAGAAAAGAGATCTGGTTCTACGAAGTTCATTCACCATTTGACCTTTTTCGTCCATCTGAATCGGAACAAGTTCCTTCCAATATTGAAATGCCCAATCCATGTCATTGTTATCACCTGTTATCACTGCTGATGAGCTGACAAACAATACTTTCCAGTTTTCATAATTGGTAGGGGTGGATTCTTTATATCTTCCACGGCTGGTACTTATATCTCCAACCCAGGATTTAAACACATTCTTATCGGCAACATTCCAACCCTGATAATTCCATATCAAATCAGCCCCATAGAACATACCTGTCAATGTAATAGGGATTTCAACATATGATTGACCATTAAAATCTGTAAATTTAGGATTCATTCTTGTTTCAGGATTGACAGACCATGCATTGATAAGTTGTACAGCCTTATCTGCATATTTATTCTCTCCTGTAAGTGCATACGCCAATCCCAGGTTTCTCACTGCTTTCCCAACTGCAATAGCTCCGTAATAGTCAGATCTATCTGCATCCGGGTTATAAACGCCATCACTTGAATACGGAGTTTCAGAAAAATAATCATGTATATCTCCGCTGGGAGGAACCTTTCCTCCATAAGTAACACTCTGAATTTTTGTATTTAATGCTGCTGGAACATCTTCATTCATAAATTTGTCATATGCCTCTTTCCACGGTTGTTGCCCGGAGTCTACTTTTTTTATGATGGCATCTATCTCATTGGAATTAAGATACATGCCCGGGTGATCAGATGTATACCCTGAAGATATTGATATTGGTGCAGGCTTTACATTCATACTAATATTCGATTCATTTGAATTATCCACTTTATATGGCACTATCCCCCCATAATAAAGTGTAAACATAATTCCAATGAACAGAACTAAAACCGTAGAATTCCTGATGCTTATATTTTTTTTCATGATTATTTTTAGCTTTGTGAAATTCAATGCCTGTCAAAGGTGTCAGAATGATTATTGAGTTTTGAAACCTTATATAGCTTATGCAATTTGAACAATTTCTTCTATAACTTAATAATATAAATAAAATAAAAAGTATATAGAGTCAGAAAATTTTAATACAAATGAATGGTTAAAGTGATAATCTCAAATTGACATTAAAATGAACAAAGACAAAAATTTCAAAATTTTAACTGTGTTTGGTATATTGTGGAACTGGCTGTCTCAGTTTACAATACAGATTTTTCAATTTATTGTTCTTATAATACTTGCAAGATTATTGTCCCCACAGGATTTTGGAATTGTGGGAATTGCAACCGTTGTTACGGGTTTGATTACAATTATTAATGAACTTGGATTAAGCGCCGCGATAATTCAACGAAAAGATGTAAGTCAATTGCATCTTTCAACATCATTCTGGGCAAACTTTATGATGAGCACAATTCTATTTATTTTTGTTGTGTCTATATCTTCTTTTGTCGCAGATTTCTTCCAGGTAGATATGGTCAGACCAATACTGATTTTAAGTTCTACAGGTTTGATAATCGGATCTTTGGGTATTGTTCATAGAGCACTTCTTGAAAAGAATATTGATTTTAAAAAAATAACCATTGTTGAAGTTAGTGCGACTTTAGTATCAGGAATTATCTCAATCTTTTTGGCTATTAACGGTTATGGTGCATGGAGCATTGTTCTCGGAAGCATTTCAAATACAATTGTTTCAGTTCTATTATTATGGAAAATAGTTGCATGGAGACCATCATTGCAATTCAATTTCTTACATTTTAAGGAACTGTTCGCGTTTGGAGGTAATATCGTGGGTGGAAATTTTCTAAGATATATAGCCATGAATGTTGACTATTTGATAGTTGGTAAGTTTTTTGGAACATTTTCATTAGGATATTATACTCTTGCAAGAAATTTGACTTCTTTCCCCGTACAGAACATCTCATGGACTATTATGAGGGTAGCATTTCCTGCATTTTCAAAGATCCAGAATGATGATGAGAACTTAAGAAATGGATATCTCAGGGTAGTGAAATATGTTTCTTTAATGACGTTTCCGATGTTAGCGGGCCTGTTTTCAGTAGCACCTGAATTCGTTTCAATTTTTTACGGAGAAAAATGGATTCCTATGATCATATTGATACAGATATTCTGTGTCAATAGCGCTTTTATTTCTATTGGTACTTTAGCGAATACTATACAGTATTCAAAAGGTAGAAGTGATCTTCCCTTTAAGCAACACATTTATGGCATAATTCTTATGCCTGTAGCTGTCATAATAGGAACAAAATATGGAATTGTAGGAATGTCGATCGCTGTCACAGCTGGAACAATATTTTTGGTATTGATTTTTCAAATGGTGACAAATAAATTAATAAGTCTAAATATGCGTTCAATTATCAAGATAATTATTCCTGCGGCAACAAGCTCAATAATTGTCATGACAGGTATAGCACTATATAGATATATTACTGTATATAATATACAACAAATATATATATTTCTGAGTTCTGTGTTGATTGGAATATTATTATATATATTGTCAATAAGAATATTATATAAGTATATAATGGATGAAATTAAAATATTGGTTCGTGAGGTAAGAGGGTGAAGATTATGTTATGTTTGGATATTATAATAATTGATGTATGTTTGATCCGGGGGAATTAATTCCAATGAAAAATAAAAATGAATTTCAAAGTCCGTTTATATCAGTGATTATCTGTGCATACTCATTAAATAGATTTAGAATGACTATGAATTGTATAGATTCGATTTTAAATAACAATTATAAAAATTTAGAAATAATAATTGTCATTGATGGGAACAAAGAACTCAAGCATAAGATGGAATCTGAATTAAGGGCAGGAACTAAAATATCGATAATAGAGAATAAAAATAATGAAGGCCCTTCTGTATCAAGAAATCATGGGGTAGAACATGCAAAGGGAGAAATTATTGCATTTATCGATGACGATGCTTTTGCTTCTTCTAATTGGTTGGAAACTATTGCAAAAGATTTTTCAGAATATCCTGGAATAGCGGCATGCGGCGGGATGCTGATACCAGTTTACGAAAAAAATGCACAAAAGCTTCCTGAAGAGATATTATGGGTAGTAGGTTGTAGTTATAAAGGGCATCCTGTCAAGAAACAGTTTGTAAGAAATGTTATATCAGCGAACATGGCTGTGAGAAAAGCGGTATTCAGTGAGATACAGTTTGAGAAAATGTTTGATGGAAGAAACTGGAAAATGGAGGATACTCTTTTTGGCATTAGACTTTTCCTGAAAAATCAAAATAATGTATTATATGATCCTGAAATTCTCGTTTATCATAATGTATCTAAAGAAAGAACAAAATTAGGCTATTTACTTCAAAGATCTTATTCAGAAGGCTTATTAAAATATGAACTTGGTCAGGTTGTCCGATTTAACTTTGCACAAAAAAAAGTTTTTTATCATGAACAAAATTATCTCAAATTAGTAGTATTTTCAATGTCTAAGAATTTTTTTAATATAAATCGAATGAATTATTTCTTATTACTTTTTTTAACAACATTAGCTGTAATTTTTGGATATTTGATTGGAAATATTCAAAAAAATTTCATTACCAACAATTTTACTCGAGCTAAAGAGGAGATAATAATGGATATTGATAAAATTAGCGTAATTGTTTCGACTTATGATGATCCTATTAATCTTGTAGATCAATGCCTGAACTCATTATTATCTCAAGAAAAAATAAATGAAATCATAATAATAGACAGTTCGAAAAAGGAAGATATAAAGAAATTTTGTCATAGGATAAATACTGATAAAATAAGATATGTTTATACATCCCCGAAAGGACTGTCTGAAGCTCGAAATGAAGGTATTAGAGCCTCTAAGAAAAACATCGTTGCATTTACGGATACCGACTGTATAGTTGATGTAAATTGGGCAGAAAACATTTCCATTTCCTTTTCCGAAAATGTTGCGATCGTTGGGGGAAAAGTCCTTCCAAAATGGATGGTGAAACCAAATAAAATATTTTTCAACTCCTCCATTGCTCAGGGCTTTTATTCATTATTTGATATGGGTAACGATTTAAAAGAAGTCGATCATATTTTTGGAGGAAATTTTGCAATTAAGAAAAGTTTAATTAAAGATCAGAATTTTCTAACACATATAGGAAGGAGAAAGGAGAATCTATTATGTGGCGAAGAAATTGATTTTTGCAGGCGGATCAAGAAGAAAAACTTGAAGATAATATATAATCCTAATGCCATCGTTTGGCATCAAATACCTATAGAAAGAACAAAGTTCAAATGGATGTGCAAAAGAATGTATTACTCTGGGATTACAAGGGCAATGCTTGGTGGTAAACCTACACCAAGAACAATTGAATATATAAATTATAATTTATATGATATATTTTTTATTGTTTTTTTCTCAATTCCGTATGCATTGGGCATAATTAAAGTATTCATATTCAATAGAAATATAAAATT